>JAEZUC010000042.1 GCA_023443515.1 Bacillota bacterium | reverse complement strand
TATGTAGTAAAATATTGAATGTTGTGGCGTGGCATACGATGACGCAGGAGATTGCTATTCATAGAAATAGGTAACTTTTGCTGAGAATGTCCGATTCAAGAAACCGGGCGACAAGTCACTGTACATTTTGAAGTGTAATATAATCGCTTTAAATGCCCAGGTTAAGTTTGTCCAAATTAGGATAAGAACGATCCTGGGTTTTTATATAAAACGTTATGAAACACCCGGCATAGTGTACAGACAAAACTTGTTGTACGTGACAAAATCCAACGTACGAGGAGGTTTATGTATGTCAAACAAACAGAAAATACGTATCAGACTAAAGGCGTTCGATCATCAGGTGCTTGATCAGTCAGCTGAGAAGATCGTTGAGACTGCTAAGAGGACAGGCGCAAAGGTTTCAGGACCTGTACCGCTTCCTACTGAAAAAGAGATTATTACAATCTTAAGAGCTCCACATAAATACAAGGACTCAAGAGAGCAGTTTGAAATGAGAACTCATAAGAGATTGATTGATGTTGTTCTTCCAACGCCAAAGACTGTTGACGCATTAATGAGGCTGGATCTTCCAGCGGGTGTAGACATTGAGATTAAGTTATAATTTCAATATTTGAAAGTAATAAATGTCAAGCTAGTCTACAGTGTAGCAGTAGGTCATGTTCATAGAAAATATGAACCAATAACCATAGGAGGTAATTTTAATGAAAAAAGCAATGTTAGGTAAGAAAATTGGAATGACCCAAATATTTGATGAAAATGGTTTGGTTATACCAGTTACAGTTGTTGAAGCAGGTCCATTAACAGTCGTTCAGAAGAAGACTGTTGAAACTGACGGATATAATGCCATAAAAATTGGATATGTAAAGGTTGCAGAAAAGAGACTCAGCAAACCTGATCTTGGTCAGTTCAGCAAGACTAAGCTTGCTCCAATGAAGTATCTTAGAGAATTTAGACTGGAAGACATTTCAAGCTATGAAGTTGGTCAGGAAATCAAAGCTGAAGATATGTTCCAATCTGGAGATAAAATAGACGTAAGTGGCGTATCAAAAGGTAAAGGTTTTCAAGGTACTATTAAAAGATACGGTCAAAAAGGTGGTAAAGAAACTCACGGTTCAATGTATCACAGAAGAGTTGGTTCCATGAGCGCTAACACCAATCCAGCAAGAGTATTTAAGGGCAAGAAGTTGCCAGGTCATATGGGTATGGACAACACTACAGTTCAAAATCTTGAAGTTGTTAGAGTTGATGCAGAAAGAAACCTTATTCTTGTAAAAGGTGCTCTTCCAGGACCTAAGGGCGGATTGCTTGTTATTAAAAGTACGGTTAAATCCGGTAAATAATAACGTGAAGGGAGGAAGTAACACATGCCAAAGGTTGATTTATATAACATGAAAGGTGAAGTAGTTGGAGATATTCAACTTTGCGATAATGTTTTCGGTGCAGAAGTAAATAATGAAGTACTTCACGCTGTAGTAGTAAATCAGTTAGCAAATAAAAGACAAGGTACTCAGTCAACAAAAACCAAGAGTGAAGTTAGAGGTGGCGGTAGAAAGCCATGGAGACAAAAGGGAACCGGTCGTGCAAGACAGGGTAGTATCCGTTCAGCACAGTGGATTAAAGGTGGTATAGTATTAGGACCTAAGCCACGTAGCTACAGATACACTCTTCCTAAGAAAGTAAAACGTATTGCAATGAAGTCAGCATTAACAACAAAGGTTTCTGGAAGTGAAATTTTTGTACTGGATGCATTGACATTGGATGCAATTAAAACTAAGTCAATGGTAGGAGTACTTAACAGTTTGAAGGTTGATTCAAGTGCTTTGATAGTAATTGATTCAAAGAATGAAAACATTGTTAAGTCTGCTAGAAACATTCCAGGAGTAAAGACAGCGTATGTAAATACTCTTAATGTATTTGATATATTGAAATATGATAAGTTTATTATAACAAAGGCAGCTGTTGAAAAGGTTGAGGAGGTGTACGCATAATGAGATTGCCACAAGACATTATTTTAAAACCATATATAACTGAAAAAAGTAATATGGAAATAGGTGCTGGTAAGTACACTTTTGTTGTTGATGTTAAATCAACAAAAACCGAAATAAAAAAGGCAGTTGAAGCATTATTTAGCGTTAAGGTATTACAAGTTAATACCATGAACTTTGAAGGTAAAATCAAGCGCACAGGTGTTCACGAAGGACCACGTCCAGCTTGGAAGAAGGCAATCGTTAAAATCGATACTGATCCAAAGCCTGTTGAATACTTAACAAAGGGCGGTAAGACTGTAACAAATAATAAGAAATATAAAACTAGCATCGAAGAATTCGGCGTTGCTCAGTAATTAAGCCAGGTTATAAAAGGAGTGAGAAGAGATGGCATTAAAAAAGTATAGTCCTACTTCTCCATCCAGAAGGTTTATGACAGTAATGGATTACTCAGAGTTATCAAAAGTAGAACCTGAGAAGTCATTGCTAGAACCTCTGAAGAAAAATGGAGGAAGAAACTCTTATGGTAGGATTACTGTTCGTCATCAAGGCGGCGGTAATAGACAAAAATACAGAGTTATAGACTTTAAAAGAGACAAAGATGGAATCAAGGCAAAGGTTGCTACAATCGAGTATGATCCAAACAGGACTGCAAATATTGCGCTTCTTAACTATTTAGACGGTGAAAAGAGATATATTCTTGCACCAGTTGGATTAAGTGTTGGAGATATTGTTGAATCAGGAGAATCAGCTGATATCAAACCAGGTAACGCACTGCCTCTTACGAATATTCCTGTAGGTTCATTAATTCATAATATTGAACTTAAACCAGGAAAGGGTGGCCAGATGGTTAGAGCTGCAGGAAATTCAGCTCAGTTGATGGCTAAAGAAGGCGAATATGCGCAGGTAAGACTTCCTTCTGGGGAAGTTCGTATGGTTAGAATCAATTGTAGAGCTACAATTGGACAGATTGGAAACCTAGAACATGAAAACGTGTCAATAGGTAAAGCAGGAAGAAAAAGATGGATGGGTATCAGACCTACAGTTCGCGGTGTTGTTATGAACCCGGTTGACCACCCACATGGTGGTGGAGAAGGTAAATCACCTATCGGTAGGCCAAGTCCTGTTACACCTTGGGGTAAACCAACTCTTGGCTTGAAGACTAGAAAGAAGAAAAACAAGTCAGATAAGTTTATTGTTAAGAAAAGAAATCAAAAGTAATTTATCGGGATATTTGGAAGTAAGAGCGGTTTAACCGCTCCGCCAAATCCTATGAGATGGCGGCGAAGGGAGGATTTTAGAATAATGAGTAGATCAGTTAAAAAGGGACCTTACGTGCTTGATTCATTGATGAAGAAGATTGAAGAAATGAATAAAGTGAATGATAAGAAAGTTATTAAGACCTGGTCAAGGGCTTCAACTATATTCCCTCAGATGGTTGGACACACAATTGCTGTTCATGATGGAAAGAAGCACGTTCCTGTATATATAACAGAAGAAATGGTTGGTCATAAGCTTGGTGAATTTGCACCAACTAGAACGTACAAGGGACATAGCGGTAACGAGAAGTCTACTTCTCTAAGGTAGCAAATGAATTTTTTGATACTGAGAGTTTAAGTTTAAGATTAGAACTGAAAGGAGGCTATTCAGTTGGAGAAAAAAGTATTGTCCAAAGAGGAGCTATTAAAGAATAAAGATCAGATTTTGGCTGAACAAAATGCTAAGCATACTAAGTCAAATAAGCCTGCACTTCTTACTAAGAAAGAGAGAAAAGTTCTCGGTATTGGTAAAGATGAAGGAAGAGCAGTTTTAAAATATGCACGTATATCATCCAGAAAGGTTAAAATTGTACTGGATTTGATAAAAAATAAAGGTATTGATGAGGCTTATGGTATTCTCAAATTTACACCAAAGGCTGCATCAGAAGTTTTGTACAAGCTTCTTAAATCAGCAGAAGCAAATGCTGTTAACAACAACAGCTTGAATCATGATAACCTTTTTGTTGCAGAAGCTTTTGCAACTCAAGGACCAACATTAAAGAGAATTATGCCACGTGCACAAGGTAGAGCATTCAAAATTCAAAAAAGAACCAGCCATATAACATTGGTTGTAAAGGAAAGAGAATAAGCGAGAAGGAGGTTGAGTAATGGGCCAGAAAGTAAATCCTCATGGATTAAGAATTGGAATTATTAAAGATTGGGATACAAAATGGTATGCTAATGACAAATCTTTTAGCAGCTATCTTGTTGAAGATGTTAAAATAAGAAATTTCATAAAGAAAAAACTTTATATTTCAGGCATTTCTAGAATAGAGATTGACCGTGCAGCGAATAAGGTCAAGATTAATGTAAATACTGCAAAGCCAGGACTTGTAATAGGCAAGGGTGGCCAGGGTATTGAAGAACTCAGAAAAGAAGTAGAGAAAATGACAGGAAAGAGCGTTCTGATTAACATCACTGAGATTAAGGTTCCTGAAATGGATGCTCAGCTAGTTGCAGAGAACATCGCGTCACAGCTAGAAAAACGTATATCTTTCAGAAGAGCAATGAAGCAGGCTATGTCAAGAACAATGAAGCTTGGTGCTAAGGGTATCAAGACTGCGTGTGCAGGTCGACTTGGTGGTGCAGAAATCGCAAGAACTGAGCACTATCATGACGGTACTATTCCACTTCAAACACTTCGTGCTGATATAGACTACGGTTTTGCCGAAGCAAATACAACCTATGGTAAGATTGGTGTCAAGGTATGGATATACAAAGGAGAAGTTCTTCCTGCTGTTAAGAGAAACAGAAAAGCGGAAGGAGGGGTTAAGTAATGTTAATGCCCAAAAGAGTAAAACATAGAAGGGTTCACAGAGGCAGAATGACCGGAAAAGCTACCAGAGGTAACTTTGTTAGTAATGGTGAGTTCGGAATTCAGGCTATGGAACCTGCTTGGATAACAAGCAACCAGATTGAGGCTGCCAGAATAGCAATGACTCGTTTCATCAAGCGTGGCGGTAAGGTTTGGATTAAAATATTCCCGGATAAGCCGGTAACAAAGAAACCTGCTGAAACTCGTATGGGTAGTGGTAAAGGTTCACCTGAATATTGGGTAGCAGTAGTAAAACCTGGAAGAGTATTATTTGAAATTGCGGGAGTACCCGAAGAGACAGCTAGAGAGGCATTAAGACTCGCTATGCACAAACTTCCGGTTAAATGTAAATTTGTAACCCGCGAGACAGAAATGGGTGGTGAAGCAAATGAAAGCTAGTGAAATCAGAGAAAAGGATATTGTTGAATTGAACAAGGAATTGGGCGAATTAAAGTCTGAACTCTTTAAGCTTAGATTTCAGCTTGCTACAAATCAGCTTGAGAACCCAATGAAACTTAAGGATGTTAAAAAATCCATTGCCAGAGTTAAAACAATAATAAGGGAAAAAGAACTTAGCAATAACAAGTAATAACTATTTGCTTAAGTAATTATAAAACCTTAACCATAATGAATAACGTCAGTTATGTTCTTTGTAATATATCGATTGATAGTATCACAAAGACATAGTATTCGGAAGGAGGTAATTCCACTTGGTTGAAAGAGCTTTAAGAAAGACTAGGGTTGGCAAGGTTGTCAGCAATAAGATGGATAAAACTATTGTTGTTGCTATAGAAACTAGTGTAAAGCATCCGTTATACGGAAAAATTGTTAAGAGAACTTATAAACTAAAGGCACATGATGAAGAAAATCAATGCCAGATTGGTGATAAAGTTAAAGTAATGGAAACAAGACCATTGAGTAAGGAAAAGAGATGGAGACTTGTTGAAATCGTTGAAAAGGCACAATAATATATGTGCAGTCTGAGCAGAAATTTTGGAAGGAGGTACCACTATGATTCAAGTTCAGTCTAGAATGAAAGTAGCTGATAATACCGGAGCTAAAGAACTTATGTGTATAAAAGTTCTTGGCGGTTCTTGGAGAAAGTATGCTAATATAGGTGATGTTATAGTAGCTTCTGTTAAAAATGCAACACCCGGCGGTGTTGTAAAAAAAGGTGACGTTGTAAAGTGCGTTATTGTACGCTCTAAGAAAGGCGTTAGAAGACCCGATGGATCTTACATCAGATTTGATGAAAACGCTGCAGTTATAATTAAAGATGATAAGAACCCAAGAGGAACTCGTATATTTGGACCTGTTGCAAGAGAATTAAGAGACAAGGATTTTATGAAAATTCTTTCTCTTGCACCGGAAGTATTGTAAGGAAGGAGGCGGCTTAATTTGGCAAACAAAGTTCATGTAAGAAAGAATGACACAGTTCTTGTGCTTTCAGGAAAAGATAGAGGCAAGAAGGGCAAGGTATTAAGCGTAAATCCTTCTTCTAATCAAGTACTTGTTGAAGGCGTTAACATGTCAACAAAGCACAAAAAGCCTAGAGGAAAGTATCAACAAGGTGGTATTATCCATCAGGAGTCACATATAGACAGTTCAAATGTAATGTTGGTTTGTGACAAATGTGGTAAGCCTACCAAAGTTGCAAAGAAAATTCTCGACAACGGGCAGAAGGCTAGAACTTGTAAGAGCTGTAATGAAATTATTGATATAGTATTAGATAAAAACAAAGAAGGTTAATAGCACTGCCGAAAGGAGGTATAGCAGATGGCAAGGTTAAAAGATAAATATCTTAGTGAAGCAGTTCCTGCTTTGAAAGAGAAGTTTAAATATAGCAGTAGAATGCAGATTCCAAAGCTTGAAAAGATAGTTCTGAATATGGGAGTCGGAGAAGTAAAGGACAACCCAAAGGCTATGGATTCAGCAGTAAATGATATGACATTGATTACCGGACAGAAGCCGATTGTAACAAAGGCTAAAAAGTCAGTAGCTGCATTTAAATTGAGACAAGGAATGAATATTGGCTGTAAGGTTACATTGAGAGGCGAAAGAATGTATGAATTCGTTGACAAGCTCTTTAATGTAGCTATTCCTAGAGTAAGAGACTTTAGAGGTCTTTCTAACAACTCATTTGACGGTAGAGGTAATTACTCTATGGGTGTAAAAGACCAGCTGATATTCCCTGAAATTGAGTATGACAAGGTTGATAAGTTAAGAGGAATGGATATCGTTTTTGTAACTACGGCTAAGAGTGATGAAGAAGCCAAAGAGCTTTTGAAATTACTTGGTATGCCATTCAGCCAGAGCTAAGGAGGGATTGAAGGCATGGCAAAGAAATCTATGATTATAAAGCAACAGCGTACGCCCAAGTTTAGTACTAGGGCTTACAATAGATGTAAAATATGTGGAAGACCACATGCATACATTAGAAAATTTGGAATTTGCCGTTTATGCTTTAGACAATTAGCGTACAAAGGTCAAATACCTGGCGTTAAGAAAGCAAGCTGGTAATATCATTGGAAGGAGGTTAAACATATGCAAATTACTGATGCAATAGCTGATATGTTAACCAGAATAAGAAATGCAGGTTCTGCTAAACATGAATCAGTTGATATACCCGCTTCCAACCTCAAGAGGTCTATAGCAAACATTTTGCTGGAAGAAGGATATATTAAGAATTTTGAAGAAATTAGTGACGGTAAGCAAGGAGTACTTAGAGTTAGCTTAAAGTACACTAACAATAAGCAAAACGTTATAACTGGAATAAAGAGAATTAGTAAGCCTGGTTTGAGAGTATACGCAGGAAAAGACGAACTACCTAAGGTATTGGGTGGACTCGGTATTGCAGTAATCTCAACATCAAAGGGAATAATGACTGACAGGAAAGCCAGAGTAGAAGGTATAGGCGGAGAAGTTCTGGCATTTGTTTGGTAAGTTATAAATCCTCAGGTAAAGTATTTTCAAATTCTTATTTAAAGAATTTGAAAATACTCTAAGGTCTGAAAAGGGCATTAAAAGGCCCATAATTTTAAGAACTGGAGGTATATGACATGTCAAGAATAGGAAAGTTGCCAATAGCTGTTCCAAAGGGTGTAACAGTTAAACTAGAGGGCGACAATTTATTGACTGTAAAAGGTACAAAAGGAACTCTTGCAAAACAGTTCCACAAGGATATGATTATAAAGATAGAAGCTGAGCAGATAGTTGTTGAAAGACCATCTGATTTAAAAATGCACAAAGCACTTCATGGTTTAACAAGAACACTTATAAACAATATGGTGGAAGGTGTTACCAATGGATATCAAAAGTCTCTTGACATCAACGGTGTTGGTTACAGAGCACAGAAACAGGGTAAGAAGTTAGTTTTAACACTTGGTTATTCACATCCTGTTGAAATGGAAGATCCTGAAGGTATTGTTACCGAAGTTCCTGCACCAAACAAGATAATTGTTAAGGGAATTGACAAACAGGTAGTTGGAGAAGTAGCTGCTAAGATTCGTGAAAAGAGACCACCTGAACCTTATAAGGGTAAGGGTATCAAATACGAAACTGAAGTTATAAGACGTAAAGAAGGTAAGACTGGTGGCAAGGGTAAAAAGTAGAAAGGAGATGAGAGTAAATGATTAATAAAGCAAATAGAAACGAAGTAAGACTCAGAAAGCATCTGAGAGTACGCAAAAAGATTACTGGAACTGTTGAGCGTCCAAGAATGAACGTTTTTAGAAGTTTAAACAACATTTATGTTCAGATAATCGATGATACAACCGGTAATACTCTTGTATCCGCTTCAACCCTTGATGCCGCGTTAAAAGGAAAAGTTGCTAACGGTGGAAACAAGGAAGCAGCTAAAGAGGTTGGAAAATTAATAGCTTCAAAGGCTATTGACAAGGGTATAAAAAAAGTTGTTTTTGATAGAGGCGGATATCTCTATCATGGAAGAGTTAAAGAGCTTGCTGATGCTGCTAGAGAAGCAGGCTTGGATTTTTAAGGAGAAGGAGGGGAATACATGCAACGAATTGATGCCAGCACTTTAGGAGAACTCAAAGAAAAAGTTGTTAATATAGGACGTGTAACAAAGGTTGTTAAAGGTGGTAGAAATTTTCGTTTCAGTGCGTTAGTAGTAGTAGGAGACGAGAACGGCTATGTTGGAAGTGGAATGGGTAAAGCTGCTGAAATACCTGAAGCTATTCGTAAAGGTATTGAAGATGCTAAGAAGAACCTGATTAAAGTTCCACTTGTTGAAACAACAATTCCACACGAAGCGATCGGAGTGTTTGGAGCAGGAAAAGTATTACTTAAACCTGCTGGACAAGGTACCGGAGTTATTGCCGGTGGACCTGTAAGAGCCGTACTTGAACTTGCAGGAATTCGTGATATAAGAACGAAGTCATTGGGATCAAACAACCCAATTAATATGGTTAATGCAACTATTGAAGGTCTTGCTCAGCTAAAGACAGCTGAAGAAGTTGCCAGACTTCGCGGAAAAACAGCAGAAGAGATTCTGGGCTAGGGGGGACATTAAATGGCTAAGTTAAAGATAACTCTAAAGAAGAGCACAAATAAGGCTGTTAAGAGTCAAGCTGCAACTGTAAAAGCTCTTGGTTTAGGTAAAATCGGAACTACAGTTGAACAGAATGATAACCCTCAAATTAGAGGAATGATTAGAAAAGTTTCACATCTTGTTTGTGTAGAAGAAATATAAGGGAGGTGTAGTCAATGAAATTATTTGAATTACAGCCTGCTCCTGGATCAAAAAAGCTACCTAATAGAAAAGGTAGAGGTATAGGCAGTGGTAATGGTAAAACCGGTGGTAAGGGTCACAAAGGACAAAATGCCCGTGCCGGCGGTGGTGTTAGACCAGGTTTTGAAGGTGGTCAAATGCCTTTGTATATGCGATTACCAAAAAGAGGATTTAATAACTACGAGTTTTCTAAAAAGTATACAGAAGTTAATGTATCTGATTTGAATATTTTTGATGAGGGTACTGTTGTAACTGAAGAGCTTCTTAAATCCTCCGGCCTTGCTAAAAAGATTATAGATGGAGTAGCAATTTTAGGTAACGGAGAGTTAACTAAAAAGTTAACAGTTCAAGCGACTAAATTTACAAAAACAGCTACTGAAAAGATAGAAGCTGCGGGAGGAAAGGTCGAGGTGGTATAACGTGAGTGGAATGATGGATACACTTAAGAATTCCTGGAAAATTCCTGATTTAAAGAAAAAGATTTTAATAACTATTGGCCTTCTCCTAATTTTCAGATTAGGATCTAGAATACCTGTTCCTGGACTTAACCCTGATTGGTTTGCTGATCTTATATCAAAGGGTGGACAGTTGTTTAATTTTATTGATATCATTGGTGGTGGTTCGTTCAAAAATGCAACTATATTTGCAATGAGTATAACACCATATATCAATGCATCAATAATTATGCAGTTGTTAACGATTGCTATTCCAAAATTGGAACAGTTATCAAAGGAAGGCGAAGAGGGCAGGAAAAAGATAGGTCAATGGATAAGATATGCAACAGTAATTTTGGCATTCTTACAGGCTACAGCCATTACTATTGGTCTTAGAGGTGCACTTATTTCAGGACTTAACGTTATAACCTTCATTACAGTAACACTTACACTTACTGCCGGTACAGCATTTTTGATGTGGCTCGGTGAACAAATCACAGAGTACGGTATTGGAAATGGTATATCAATGTTGATTTTTGCAGGTATACTGTCAGCTGGTCCTAATGGAGCAAGCTACATTTACAGGAACTACACTTTAGGTAACTTAGGTAGTGGTGCTGTAGGTATTCTAGCAATAATAGGAATAATTCTTGTATTTGTTGCTGTTATCACATGCGTTGTTTGGGTTAACCAAGCTGAACGTCGTATACCTGTACAATATGCTAAAAGAGTTGTTGGTAGAAAGGTTTATGGAGGACAAAGCACTCACTTACCAATAAAGGTAAACTGGGCAGGTGTTATTCCTATAATTTTTGCAATGTCTATCATGATGCTTCCATCAACAATTGTTGGATTTGCAAGACCTAATGCAACTGGCGGATTTGCTGGATTTATAAAGAATTGGTCAGGTCATTGGTCCTATGCGATACTTTATGCATTATTAATTATCGGATTTACATTCTTCTATACTTATGTTCAGTTCAATCCGATTGAGCTGGCTAATAATATGAAGAAGAATGGAGGATTTATACCGGGTATCAGACCAGGTAAGCCAACTTCTGATTATATTGCAAGGGTATTGAACAGGATAACTTGGTTTGGTGCATTGTTCCTTGCTCTTATAACTATATTCCCATATATTATAGGTTGGATTACAGGAGTACAAGGGGTATGGTTTGCAGGAACCAGTGTTCTTATCTTAGTTGGTGTTGCAATTGATACTGTAAGACAAATCGAGTCACAAATGCTTATGAGACACTATAAAGGATTCTTGGAATAAGATCCTTTAAAAATTAGATTGGTTAGCAAATGGTTTGGGGTTTATGATACGTCATAAGCCCTAAACTTAATGTTATGAGTAATTGTAAAGAGGTGACAATAAATGAGGATCATTTTATTAGGAGCTCCCGGAGCAGGAAAGGGAACTCAAGCAAAAACTATTTCTGAAAAATTAAATATTCCCCACATTTCAACCGGTGATATTTTCAGAGAAAACATAAAGGGAAATACTCCTCTTGGACAAAAGGCAAAAGAGTATATGGACAAAGGAGAACTTGTACCGGACGAACTGACTGTGGAAATAGTAAAGGACAGATTGGGAAATGCCGACTGTGCTAACGGATTTATTTTAGATGGTTTCCCAAGAACAATACCTCAGGCGGAATATCTAGATAAGGTATTGGTGGAGATGAATATATATCTGGACGTTGCTCTTTTAATAGAAGTAAAGGATGAAGATATTATACAGAGAATGTCTGGAAGACGTGTATGCAACAATTGTGGCGCAACATATAATGTTGTATTCAATCCTACAAAAGAAGAAGGAATATGTGACGTATGTAAGTCTCCTGTTATTCAAAGAGCTGATGACGCTGCAGAAACGGTATTGAACAGATTGCAAACTTACCATAAACAAACACAGCCACTCATCAATTATTATGATAAAGCTGGTAAGCTGAAAATAGCAGTAGGTGCCGGAGAAGTTACAGAAACTTCAAGACGTGTAATGAAAGTTTTAGGTATTTAAGATGTTTACTATAAAATCACAGTCTGAAATTGAAAAGATGAAAAAAGCCGGAGAAATCCTATATGGAACTCTACAACTAATTAAGAAAAATACTGTACCGGGTGTTACCACAAAGGAGTTGGATAGAATTGCTGAGGAATATATCACAAAGAATCATGCAACTCCTTCTTTTAAAGGATACGATGTAGGTCTTCCTGGAATGGAGCCGTTTCCCGCCAGTATATGTGCATCTGTCAATGAAGAAGTGGTTCATGGTATACCAAGTTTAAACCCTTTAAAAGATGGCGATATTATCAGTATAGATATTGGTGTGTATCTAAACGGATATCATGCAGACGCAGCTAGGACCTTCCCTGTAGGAACGGTGACTGATGAGGCACAAAGACTTATTGATGAAACGCGCCAGAGTTTTTTTGAAGGATTAGAACAAATGGTAGTAGGCAATCACATAAGGGATATTTCAGTAGCTATACAAAATCATGCTGAGAGCAAAGGCTTTTCGGTTGTAAGAGATTTCGTGGGGCATGGCATTGGAAGAAATTTACATGAGATGCCTGATATACCAAATTACGCTACAAAGAGAAGAGGCCCACGGCTTGAAAGCGGGATGACAATTGCTGTTGAGCCAATGATCAATGCAGGTGGCTATAGTGTAAAAGTTTTAGATAACAGATGGACTGTCGTAACAGCAGACAAATCGCTATCTGCACACTACGAGAATACAGTGGCAATTACTAATAACGGACCGGTTATATTAACAAGGTTCTAATAAATATTTTAGATTTTTTTATAAATTGTATTGTTATAATTTTAGTTTTCCTGTATAATTTATATTTGGTTTGACTGTGTAAATTTTATGCTTAGAGGTGAATTACATTGAATGTAGTCCTGGGACAGGTAGTACTTTCTAAAGCAGGGCGGGACGCAGGAAAAATATTTGTAATAACAGGGTTGATGGATGATAATTATGTATTCATCAGTGATGGAAAATCCAGAAGATTGGAGACTCCTAAAAAAAAGAAGTTAAGGCACCTGGTTATTACAGATAATGTTATCGAAGCTATTGCACAGAAAATCTCTTCAGGAGAAAAATGCACAAATGCCGAAATTAGGAAGGCAATTGTTGAATATAATGTACCTGTTGACAGTAAAGTTTAGTTAAGAGCAATAAATTTATAAATGTATTATTTATCCTTTGGAGGAGGTGTTAGTTTGGCAAAAGATGATGTTATAGAGGTTGAAGGTACTGTTATTGAAGCATTACCTAATGCTATGTTTCAGGTAGAGCTTGAGAACGGGCACAAGGTTTTGGCACACATATCAGGTAAGCTCAGAATGAATTTCATAAGGATTCTTCCAGGAGATAAGGTAACCCTTGAATTGTCACCATACGACCTTACCAGAGGAAGGATAACTTGGAGAGCAAAATAATATATACCAAAAGGTATTATTTATTAATATAAAAGTGTTACCCAATTAAACTAGTTAAGCAGATTTTTTCTTATTATAAGGAGGATATAGCGATGAAAGTAAAACCATCAGTTAAGACTATATGCGAAAAGTGCAAAATTATCAAAAGAAAAGGCAGAGTAATGGTTATCTGCGAAAATCCAAAGCATAAGCAAAAACAGGGTTAATTTGGACCCACATGAAGTATTATTAATTTCGTAAAATCTCGGCAAGGAGCGGCTGAACAAAAGAATCTCCCAATTCATTGTTTTCTTGTTGATATTTTAAATATTTGACGATATCGTTTGGACATGAGCCTATGGGAATGGCACTGAAATATATCATGATTCATACGGTGGAGAATTAGTTTGAGTGCTACAAGTAAGGTAGCACATGAATTTTAATGGAGGTGTAAGTAAAAATGGCACGTATTGCCGGAGTAGATTTGCCTAGAGAGAAAAGGGTAGAAATTGGTCTCACTTATATTTACGGTATTGGCAGACCCAAAGCTAATGAAATTATTGCTAAGACTGGCGTTAACCCTGATACTCGTGTTAGAGATCTGACTGATGATGAAGTTAACAAAATCAGAGAAGTAATCGACAAAGAATACAAGGTTGAAGGTGACCTTAGAAGAGAAATAGCATTAAACATCAAGCGTCTTATTGAAATCGGATGCTACAGAGGAAGAAGACACAGAATGGGTCTTCCAGTAAGAGGTCAGCGTACAAAGACTAATGCAAGGACTAGAAAAGGCCCTTCAAAGCCAGTTAGTGGCAAAAAGAAATAGTTAAAGGAGGTTTGCGAACAAATGGCAACAAAGACTGCTGGTGCTAAAAGAACTACCAGAAAAAGAAGAGAACGTAAAAATATTGAACGTGGAGCTGCTCATATCCGTTCATCTTTTAATAATACAATTGTTACCTTGACAGACACTGCCGGAAATGCACTATCATGGGCAAGTGCAGGCGGACTTGGTTTCAGAGGTTCAAGAAAGAGTACACCATTTGCTGCACAAATGGCTGCTGAAACTGCAGCAAAAGCTGCAATGGAGCATGGACTTAAAACTGTTGAAGTATACGTAAAGGGACCTGGAGCAGGTAGAGAAGCAGCTATTAGAGCTTTGCAGGCTGCTGGACTTGAAGTAAGTCTTATAAAGGACGTTACACCAATTCCGCACAACGGCTGCAGACCACCTAAGCGCAGGAGAGTATAATTGATAATTATTATGGAGGTGTTAACTTAGATGGCAAGATATACTGACGCATCTTGCAGACTCTGCAGAAGAGAAGGCGAAAAGCTTTTTCTAAAGGGTGAAAGATGCTATACTGATAAATGTTCTGTTGCAAGAAGACCTTATGCCCCTGGACAACACGGACAGGCTAAGAAGAAGATGTCAGAATACGGCATACAGCTTCGTGAAAAGGCTAAAGTTAGAAGATTTTATGGTGTTTTGGAAGGTCAATTCTTTGAATACTTTGAAAAGGCATCAAGACGTAAGGGTATAACAGGTGAAAACCTGCTTCAAATACTTGAAACAAGGCTTGACAACGTAGTATACAGACTCGGACTTGGTACTTCAAGACCTGAATCAAGACAGTTAGTTACACATGGTCATTTTACAATAAATGGCAAACGCGTTAACATACCTTCATACCTTATTAAGGTTGGAGATGTTATTGCAGTAGCTGACAAGAGTAAGAGTTCACCAAAAGTTAAATCAATTAGAGAAATTGCCGGTGGAAAAGTTGTTCCAAAATGGTTGGAATTCGATGAAGAGAACCTGGTAGGAAAAGTTGTAGCTCTTCCTTCAAGAGAAGACATTGATTTACCAATCAGAGAACACTTAATCGTAGAGTTGTACTCCAAGTAATATATATTAGATGGGTTTATAACTTGGAAGCAACTGAAAGAATTATTTATAATTCTCTATGAAAAGTACGTTTAGAATCAGTTGCCCTCAAAAAATAAAAAGTTGTTAAGGGAGGGTTCTTGGTGATAGAAATAGAAAAGCCTAGAATTGAATGTGTATCAAATAGCGATGATAACACTTATGGCAAGTTTATAGTTGAGCCTTTGGAAAGAGGCTATGGTATTACCCTCGGTAATTCGTTGAGAAGGATATTACTTTCTTCATTACCCGGTGCTGCTGTCAATTCAATAAAGATTGATGGAGTGTTACATGAATTTTCCACAGTTCCAGGAGTTGTAGAAGACGTAACTGAGATAATACTTAATATTAAATCTCTTTCATTATTAATTCATGGCGAAGGATCAAAGGTTATTTATATCGATGCAAATGGAGAAGGGCCAATAACAGCTGGTGATATTATCACTGACCAGGATGTAGAAATACTTAATCCTGACCTTCATATTGCAACATTGAATGGCGATCATAGATTCTACATGGAGATGGTAATAAGTAAAGGCAGAGGATATGTTTCTGCTGATAAGAATAAACAGGCTGGTCAACCTATAGGTGTCGTTCCTGTTGATTCAATATATACTCCCGTCAAGAAAGTAAATTACACTGTTGAAAACACACGTGTTGGTCAGATTACTGATTATGATAAGCTGACTCTGGAAGTTTGGACTGACGGAAGTATTAATCCTGATGAAGCTATTAGTCTCGGAGCTAAAATACTTAGTGAGCATTTGAATCTGTTTGTAGATTTGTCTGATCAGGCTAAGCATACTGAGATTATGGTTGAAAAGGAAGAAACCAAAAAAGAGAAAGTTCTCGAAATGACTATTGAAGAGCTTGATTTGTCAGTTAGATCATATAACTGTTTAAAGAGGGCAGGAATCAATACAGTAGAGGATCTTACCAACAGAACCGAAGAGGATATGATGAAGGTAAGAAATCTGGGAAGAAAATCTCTTGAAGAGGTTCTTCAAAAACTTCAGGCACTTGGATTGTTCTTAGCACCAAGTGAAGAATAATTTTTCTAAAAATTAGATGCTATTATTATATAGTAGTGAAAATACGAGGCAAGGAGGGATAGGTAATGCCAGGTCAAAGAAAGTTGGGGCGTGCAACGGATCAGAGAAAGGCAATTTTAAAGAATCTTACAACAGCTTTATTTGTAAGTGGTAGAATTGAAACTACTGAGGCGAGAGCTAAGGAAGTTAAAAGTATAGCAGAAAAACTTATCACTTTAGCAATCAAGGAAGCAGATAACTTTACTTCTAAGCAAATTAAGGTTAGTGCTGCAAAAGTTGATAGCAAGGGAAAGAAGCTTACCGATTCTAAGACATCAAAGAACGGTAAGAAGTATTTTGTAGTTGAGAGAGAGCTGAAGACAGATATGGTTTCTGTTGATAGCGCTTCAAGATTACATGCAAGAAGACTTATAATGAATTGGGTATACAGACCGTCAACTGCTGATGGAGAGAATATAAACATCACAGATAAGCTTTTCGATGAAATAGCTCCTAAATATAAGGATAAAAAAGGCGGTTACACCAGAATCTATAAGCTCGGACCTAGAAGAGGCGACGCTGCAGAGATGGTTATACTTGAATTGGTTTAATATACTTAAATATCTGTGTCAACATATATCTAAGTGACTATTATGTGGGGGATTAAACAGTAAAAATGTTTAATCCCCATATTTATATACCTCAATACAAAATGGAATACTGTATAAACTAGAAAAGGGTAGATTTTGGAGGCTTTTAATGAGTGAAAATATGTTTGAAGTTGAAAACGCCAGTTTTTCATATAAATCATATGGAGAAGTAAATGTTGATATTCCGGCCTTGGAACATGTAAGTACTACAATCCAAAAAGGAGATTTTGTAGTAATTCTAGGAAGAAACGGGTCTGGTAAGTCAACGTTTGCAAGGCTTCTTAACGCTCTTATAACTCCTCTGGAAGGTAAGGTTATTGTTTGGGGTAAAAATACCACAGATGAAAACAATCTATGGGATATTCGGAGCACTGCCGGAATGGTATTTCAGAATCCTGATAATCAAATAATAGCTACAACTGTTGAAGAAGATGTGGCGTTCGGACCGGAAAATCTGGGAATAGAAGCTTCTGAAATAAGAAAGAGGGTCGATGAATCACTAAAGACAGTGGGGATAGCAGAGTACAAGAATAGTGCGCCACATATGTTGTCCGGGGGACAAAAGCAGAGAGTTGCCATTGCGGGTATCCTTGCTATGAAACCGGAATGTATAATTCTTGACGAAGCTACGTCAATGCTTGATCCTATAGGGAGAAAAGAAGTTATAAATGTTTTAAGAAAGCTTAATAAAGAGGAGGGTATTACTATAATACACATTACCCACCACATGGACGAAGCTGCAATTGCAAACAGGCTTTTAATTATCGATAGTGGCAGCATTGTTTTGGATGGTACTCCTAAAGAAGTATTTAGCAATGTTGATACAGTTAAAAACCTGGGACTCGATGTTCCGCAGGTTACTGAACTGATATACCGTCTTAAAGATTACGGCTTTAATGTGGAACAGTTGCCGTTGACTGTAGAGGAAGCTGTTGATATTTTAAAAAAATTATAATCTACTTCTTAATAGATTTATATACTCTTACTCCGCCGCTTTTGTCTACATCAGTTACATTGCCAAAAACTGTTTGCATAACTTTTTTTAGTGTAGAACCACCTTTATTGTGAAAGGCTACAAGCCATAGAGAACCATTTTTTGAGAGGTGTCCATAGGATTCGGTTATTAATCTGGTGTTCAATTCTTTACCGGCGGCTATTGGAGGGTTTGATATTATATCATCAAAGGTTCTTTCTTCAAGAGAACTAAAAAGATTACTGTTTATTGCTTCTATTGAAAGGTTATTATTTGCTGCATTTTTTTTGGTATATTCCAATGCTCTGTTATTAACATCTATCATTGTAATATTCTGATTAGGGAATATGCTTTTAATAAAAAGTCCTATTGCTCCGTAGCCACAGCCAACATCAAGAACAGACAGGCCACTTGGAGTGAAATTTTTAATAAGATTTTCTGAGGCTCTATCAATTTTAGTTTCAAAGGAAAAAACACCGCTAACGGAGGTAAAAGTAAGGGAAGAACCGCATATACTCTCTGTAAAGGTTTTTTCTTTTATTTCAGATTCAGGGTTTTCAGTAAAATAGTGCTGACTCATTTAGTTTAACAACCTCCGTAACTTATAATAATAAATATTATAATATATAATTAGAGATATTTCATTCATCAAGATTAATATTGAAATAAATAGTTTGGGTGATAAGCAGCACCATGCTTAACCCTTCACTAATATAGCTTATTTATGGTATTATAGTTTGTAATGTTATAAGGTATAAAGAGATTATATTCACAGATATTTTAACTATCAGGAGTAGGACATGCCAATAAAAATTGAGAATTTATATTATACGTACATGGGCGGAGGACCTTTTGAAAAAAATGCTCTCCATGACGTTAATATTGAAATAAATGATGGGTCATTTATAGGAATCATTGGACACACCGGGTCGGGAAAGTCAACATTAATTCAGCATTTTAATGGTATTTTAAAGCCCACGAAGGGGCAAGTGGTGATTAATGGGATTGATACAAAGCAAAAGAACCTGAAGGAGTTAAGGCGACAGGTTGGTATTGTGTTTCAATATCCTGAACATCAACTGTTTGAAGAGACCGTTAAGAAGGATATTTCCTTTGGACTATTAAAACTAGGTATTTCACAAAATGAAATAGATGAAAGAGTAATGGCGGCGATACAATCGGTGGGTCTTGATGAATCGGTTCTTGAAAAATCGCCTTTTGAAATTTCCGGAGGTCAGAAAAGAAGGGTTGCAATAGCAGGCGTTGTTGCAATGATGCCTCAGATTCTTGTTTTGGACGAGCCGACTGCAGGGCTGGATCCCAAGGGAAGAGATGAAATTTTTGGTTATATAACAAAGCTTCATAAAGAGTCAAACATGACTATTATTCTTGTTTCCCACAGCATGGAGGATATTGCAAAACTGGCTGAAAGAGTAATTGTCATGAATGAAGGTACTGTATTTATGGATAAACCTTCAAAAGATATATACACAAAGCCTGACGAACTAGAGAAAATCGGCCTTTCAGCTCCCCAGATAACATATTTGATGAAAAAGCTTAAAACCGTTTATCCAGGAATAAATGACAATATATTTACAGTAGAAGATGCAGTAAAAGAGTTGGTAAAATATTTGAACCATTAGAAGGCTAGTGGAAGGAGACAGGCAATTGATAAAAGACATAACAATAGGTCAGTATGTGCCGGGAGAATCGCTTCTGCATAAAGCCGACCCACGAACAAAAATAATTCTGACATTTATAATGATGGTATTCATTTTTTTAATAAATACTTATTGGGGATATTTGTTGTTGACATTGTTTACTGCTATTACAGTAGTATCCTCAAACATACCTGTAAAATTTGTTTTGAAAGGTTTAAAACCAATATTATTTATTGTTATTTTTGCAGGTATTATAAATATCTTCACAATAAAAGGAACTGAAATTTGGAGTTTGGGGTTCTTAAGTATAACATATGAAGGCATTAATGTAGCTGTTAAAATGGCCATAAGGCTTTTTCTGCTTATAATAATCGCAAGCCTTTTGACATATACTACCACGCCTATTGCCCTTACAGACGCTATTGAAAAACTTCTGGGGCCATTGAAACGAATAAGAGTGCCAGTTCATGAAATCGCTATGATGATGACTATAGCTTTAAGATTTATTCCCACTTTACTGGATGAGACAGATAAGATTATAAAAGCACAGTCATCCAGAGGAGCGGATTTTGATTCAGGTAATATGATTGAGCGTGCAAAAAGCTTTATACCTGTGCTGATTCCTTTATTTATAAGTGCATTCAGAAGAGCTGATGAATTGGCTACCGCAATGGAGGCCAGATGCTATCGGGGCAGTGAGGGCAGGACAAGAATGAAGCAGCTTCGTTTTTCGGGAAGTGATGTGGCAGTAACAGTTATAACGGCAGCATTTATGACTTGGGTACTACTAATGGAATTTATGGTATTTTAGAGAAGGAATAATCAGATAAATATATGAGGAAAATTAAGCTTACTATTGAATATGATGGTACAAATTATCACGGCTGGCAGGTGCAGAAAAATGCTAAAACAGTACAGGAAGTAATTCAAAAAGCTATTTCTAAGCTATTGGGGGAAGAAGCGGGGGTTACGGGTTGCAGCCGAACAGATGTAGGAGTACACGCATACGGGCAGGTTGCACATTTTCTTACGGATTCCCAAATACCAGGAGATAAGTTTTCTTATGCTATAAATAATTTGTTGCCTGCTGATATAGTTATCAAACAATCGGAAGAGGTTACGGATGAATTTCACGCCAGATACTCTACAAAAGGTAAAAAGTACAGGTATCAGATTTACAATTCTCCACATCCTTCAGCTATTATGAGAAACAGGTCATGCCATATAAGACCTGAGCTTAACATTACCGACATGCAAAAAGCCGCCGAGTATTTTATAGGAGAACACGATTTTGCAGCATTTCAGGCCACAGGAGGACAGGTTAGAAGTACTGTAAGAGAAATCTATAGTATGGAAGTATCTAGAAAAGAAGATAATATGATTTACATAGAGGTTTCCGGAAACGGATTTCTGTATAATATGGTAAGAATAATAGCAGGAACACTTATATACGTTGGTATGGGAAAGCTTAAGGAATCTGAAATTCCAGGGATTATTGCAGGGCTTGACAGAACAAAGGCCGGTAAGACTGCTCCGGCACAGGGGTTGTATCTAATGGAGATTTTTTATTAGAAGGTGAATAAAAAGTGAAATGGCGGACGATGATATGAGAGATATGGAGATATATTAAGAAAAATAGAGAGATAATGAGAGGTAAATTAAATTCATCGCATTTTCTACTTGACAGACATATTTCTGTATATTAAAATGTTGTAGTGTCCTAAACGGTTACTTTTGGTGAATAGTCTGAAACTAACTGCTAACATAAATAGGTTATAGATTTTTAAGGAGGTTGTATTAAGAAATGAAAACTTTCATGGCAAAGCCACAAGAAGTTGAAAGAAAATGGTACATTATTGATGCAGAAGGTAAGCCACTTGGAAGATTGGCAAGTGAAATTGCCAGCATTCTAAGAGGAAAAAATAAGCCAATTTTCACTCCACACGTTGATACTGGCGATCATGTTATAGTACTCAATGCAGAAAAAGTACTTTTAACAGGAAACAAACTGGATCAGAAGCTTTACAGATACCATACTCTTCATCCAGGCGGATTAAAGGAAATCAAGTACAAGCACTTGATGGAAAAACACCCAGAGAAGGCTATTGAATTAGCTGTAAAGGGAATGCTTCCAAAGAACAGTCTTGGAAGACAAATGTACAGAAAACTCAAAGTATACAGAGGATCTGAACATAACCATCAAGCACAAAAACCAGAAGTACTTGATTTGAACATTTAATGGAGGGAGGAAAAAATAATGGCTAACGTATATTACTACGGTACAGGACGTAGAAAAAAATCAGTTGCAAGAGTAAGACTTGTTCCTGGAGAAGGAAAAATTACAATAAATGATAGATCATTGGATGATTACTTTGGATTGGAAACATTGAAGGTTATAGTTAAACAACCATTAACCCTCACTGACACTCTTACAAAGTTTGATGTTATATGCAAAGTTATCGGCGGAGGATTTACAGGTCAAGCCGGTGCTATCAGACACGGTATTTCAAGAGCTCTTTTAAAGGCTGACGAAGAATTAAGACCAGCATTGAAGAAAGCTGGATTCTTAACAAGAGACCCAAGAATGAAGGAAAGAAAGAAATACGGTCTCAAAAAAGCAAGAAGAGCACCACAGTTCAGCAAAAGATAATATTTTCAACATACAAAAGCCCACAAACACTTACGTTTGTGGGCTTTACTATTGACATACCCATTATACCCCTCCGCTGAATGTCAGCACCAAAAGTACCGCATTTGCTGCCAGTATTACAGAAGTAATAATCCAGCCGACAACATTTGTTACAGGTTTATTTACCAGGGACCCCATAAGATCCTTTCGCTTTGTAATCAGTAGCATGGGGATGATGGCAACAGGCAGAATGAAGCTGAGAACTACCTGACTGAGCACTAGAGCCTGCATTGGATTAATTCCCAGTATGATTATCAGCATGGCGGGAAGCATTGTCACAATCCTGGTAACATTGTCGTTTATTTTCAGGCCTACAAAACCTTGCATAATGGTGGTACCTGCCATGGTGCCTACTACAGAAGACGAAAGTCCCGAGGCAACAAGGGCAAGCCCGAAGGCACCGCTGGAGGCAGCTCCCAACAATGGTGATAGCGAACGGTGAGCCTGTTCTATTGTTTCAACCACCAATCCGTTTCTATAAAAAACTGCTGCAGAAACAATAACCATTGATGCATTTATAATAAATGCAATATTCATTGCAATTGTAATATCCAATCTTTCGAGTTTGAAATGCTTTTTTTTCTGCGTTTCTGTCAAATCCTTATTTCTCTGCTGTACCAGCTGTGAGTGCAGGAATATTACATGGGGCATAACAGTTGCACCTAACATACCAACAGCAATCATTACTGCTTCACCATTAGGAATCGACGGCATTAAAACATGTAGACCGGCTGATGTCCAATCAGGCTTTGCAAGAAATACTTCCAGTGTATATGAAATACATATGACTGCAACCAATACTGAAATAATGCCTTCTAAAACTCTCTGCCCGTATTTGCCCATATACACAATAAAAAAGGTAAGTACGGCGGTAATCAATCCTGCAACTTCCATGGGTATACGAAATAGCAGGTACAATCCAAGGGTACATCCCAGAAATTCCGCCAGATTTGTAGCAATAGCTGCAAGTTCGGCTACAATCCAAAAGCACCAGTTTACTTTTCTGGGAAAAACCTTGCCACACATCTGAGGAAGATTGTATCCTGTAGCAATACCGAGCTTTGCAGACAAGGACTGCAAAAATATTGCCATAATATTACTCCATAAGATTACCCACACAAGATTATAGTTAAACTTGGAACCTCCGCTTATATTTGTAGCAAAATTCCCTGGATCTATGTATGCTACACTTACAATGAATGCAGGGCCAAGAAATTTTAGAATTGTTCTGAACTTACCGGCAGGTTTACTATTCGTTCTAATTACTCTACCAACAGTCAATGAATCCGCTTGCGAACCAATAGCCGTTGAAAAGCTTTCATCCATCAAAATTAACACCTCTAGACATTTTTTACACTTAACTAATAACTTTAGCTGAGTCTAATTTCGTTTACCTAATCTAAAATATGTGTCATTATACAAAAGTGTTACAGGTGGGAATAAAAAATAAAAAGAGGTTGTTGCAAAACAAAAAACTTTTGTTTTGCAACCGCCCCCCTGAAATAAAGAATTGTTATCCGATATCTTGTTTACAGAAATCCCTGAACTTTTGTATTAAGTCAGGATTTGATAGTAAAAACTTGTTAAACATATTTAATGTGGATAGAGTTCCGGCAGAAATACTGTGTTCTACCAACTCCGTTTCAACAAGAACATCATCATCTGCTCCCAGATTTTTAAGAAAGCTTTCTATGATATTGTGCCTCTCCAATAAAAATTTGCCAAGCTCACGACCATTGTCTGTGAGAAAAATTATTCCGTATTTTTTATATTGCAGCAATCCAAGCTTGTTTAGCTTTTGAACCATTTTTGTTGCAGAGGGAGCAGCTACATTCAGAAGCTCTGAAATGGTGTTAATTCTCATATAGCCTTCTTTCAGGCTGTTTCTGTAAATCATTTCGAGATAATCTTCCATTGAGGAGGTGAGAAGATTTTTATTTTGCATCAAAAGCTGGTATCCCCTGACTGTGTGGAATTTTGATAACTCCTCCATTAAGGTCACTTCCTTTTATAAACTGCCTGAAAGGTATCTATAGACAATTATATTCATTTTTACAAAATATATCACATTAAATTCCCTGTAAGGTGTATAAGCTACAAGGCGTAGGCACAAACCAAGCATTTATTATATTGTGTTTGAAGTCATAATATAATAAAATTAGGATGTTAAAAAATAAAGGGTATTGTTTTGGATAAATATGGAGGTAAAAATGCTTTTAATATATAATGGTAAAATAGTAACAATGTCAGAAGCTGATTATGAAAACGGATACGTGCTTATTGATAATGATAAAATAATAGCTGTAGGTCAGGATGTATCAGAGGTGAAAGAACAACTGACACCGGATGTAAAGAAGATAGATGCAAATGGTGGCTATGTATTACCTGGATTAATAGACCCCCACAGTCATATAGGAATGTGGGAGGATGCAGTTGGTTTTGAAGGTGATGACGGAAACGAGTCAACAGACCCAGTGACACCTCAACTGAGGGCAATTGATGCAGTGTATCATGCAGACAGATCTTTTGCGGAAGCGTATGAAAGCGGTGTGACAACTGTTGTTACAGGCCCGGGCAGTGCCAATGTAATAGGCGGACAATTTGCTGCGATGAAAACCTTTGGGCGCTGTGTAGATGAGATGGTTATAAAGCACCCTGTAGCAATGAAGGTGGCATTTGGAGAAAATCCAAAAACAGTATACAACGAAAAACATCAGGCCCCAATGACCAGAATGGCTACTGCAGCAATACTGCGAGAGAATCTGTTTAAGGCAAAAGAATATAAGGAACTTTGGGAAGACTATAAAAAAGACCCTGAAGAATATGATAAGCCAGAGTTTGACTTTAAGATGGAAGCACTACTTCTGGTTTTGAACAAGCAGATACCTTTAAAAGCTCATGCACATAGAGCCGATGATATAATAACGGCTATCAGGGTAGCTAAAGAATTTGATGTAGATATAACACTTGACCACTGTACGGAAGGTTACCTCATAAAAGACATATTGGCGGAAGCGGGACTTCCTGTAATTATCGGGCCAATGCTTACCGACAGGTCAAAAATAGAATTGAGGAACCAAAACCTTAAAACACCGGGGATTCTTTCAAAAGCAGGGCTAAAGGTTGCAATAATGACCGACCATCCTTGTGTTCCCGAACATCATCTTTGCCTGTGTGCCGCAATCGCTGTCCGTGAAGGTATGACTGAAAAAGAAGCGCTAAAGGCAATAACAATAAATGCTGCAGAAATAACAGGTATCAGTGACAGGGTAGGTTCTATAGAAAAAGGAAAGGATGCCGACATTGTTATATTTAACGGAAATCCTTTGGAATTGAAAACAACCGTACAAAAGACTATAATCAACGGTGTTGTTATTTACGAAAGGAAACAGGATGAATAAATTTGAAACACATTCCTTTGAAGAAACAGTTGAGGCAGGACTAAAGCTAGGTAATATTCTTAAGCCCGGCGATGTTATCTGGCTGTCAGGGGATCTGGGAACTGGAAAAACCGCTTTAACCAACGGTATAGCAAAAGCCTTGGGAATAAACGCCTATATAACCAGCCCTACATTCAATCTGGTAAATGAATATGAAGGAAGACTGCCGTTATATCACTTCGATGTATACAGGATTGCCGACCCCGATGAGATGTTTGATATTGGTTTTGACGAATATATAAATAGCGGTGGGGTAACAGTAATTGAGTGGGGAGAGCAGATTGCTGAAATTCTTCCCCATGATATAATACGTGTTACTATTGAAAAAAATCTTCAAAAGGGATTGGATGTAAGAGAAATAACTATAGAATTTTTCGGCAGTCGGTATTCCGACTACAGGATTTAAGCGGAGGCTAATATGAGAATACTTGCTGTGGACACTTCGACCAATGTTGCGTCAGCTGCAATATTAGAAGATGATGTAATAATAGGTGAATATAACTGCAACAGGGGGAAAACACATTCACAAAGGCTTATGCCTATGGTTCAGCACCTTATGGAAACAGCGGGACTGACTGTAAGTGATATAGATGCCCTTGCTGCATCAATAGGGCCGGGCTCCTTTACGGGACTTAGAATAGGAGTTACAACAGTAAAAGCAATGGCATTTGCAGTAGAAAAGCCTGTAATAAGCGTACACACCCTCGATGCACTGGCGTACAATATCCCATTTGCAGAAAATCTTATTTGTCCAATGATAGATGCACGTAACAATCAGGTGTTTACCGCCATATATAGATTTATAGGGAGTAAACTTGAAAGGCTTACCGACTACATGGGAATACCCGTTACAGAATTGGCCGATATAATAAAGAGTATGGAAGGGGAAACAGTCTTTCTGGGGGATGCCTGTAATATGCACAGGGACTACTTTGTAAGTGAACTGGGTAACAGAGTAAATATTGCACCTCCTTGCATTTCACTAGCAAAAGCATCCTCGGTAGCCATACTGGCCGGAAAAGCCTTTAGGGAAGGAAAACTGGAAAGCTGCTATGATATGGTGCCGTTTTATTTAAGAAAGTCTCAGGCCGAACAAGAAAGAGAGAATAAAAAGGTAAAAGCAGATGATTAAGAATTTTAAAATCAAGGAAATGACAGTTGACCATATAGATGGTGTGATGGTTGTGGAAAATCTCAGTTTTAAAATACCCTGGTCAAGACAAGCATTTGTAGATGAGATAACAGGTAATAATATGGCTATGTATTTTGTCGCATTGTGTAATGAGCAGGTTATCGGATATGGTGGTATGTGGAAGATACTTGATGAAGGACACATTACCAATATTGCTGTACACCCGGAATTCCGTCGCTGCGGTGCCGCCTCGGTTATAATAGAAAAAATACTTGAAATATCGGGTGAGAAAGGCATAAAAAGCCTTACCCTTGAGGTTCGGAAAAGTAATATTGCAGCCCAAAACTTGTACCAAAAGTATGGTTTTAAGTCGGAGGGCATCCGAAAAGGTTATTATTCAGATACCGGTGAAGATGCACTGATAATGTGGAAACACGGTATCTAGAAATATCAGCTTCAAACATAAAAAATGCAAAGCGGAGGTTAAACATGTCAAAGCTAAAAGAGCTTTCATACCAGGAACTTGACAACAGATGTAAACTTGAATCACTGCCATTTAAGAGCACATCACAGTTAGACACTTATGAAGGCATTATAGGTCAGGAAAGAGCTTCCAAAGCTATGAAATTCGGTCTCAAGATGAAAATGAGAGGCTATAACATATATATGTCGGGGCCTACGGGAACAGGTAAAACGAGTTTTGCCAGGCAAATATTGAGTGAAACTGCCGCAAATCAGAAAATACCTGATGATTGGTGCTACATATACAACTTCAGCCAGCCCAATCAACCTTTGGCAATAAATCTTCCTGCAGGAACCGGAAAACAGTTCCAGCAAGACATGGACGAGTTTACAAAAATAATTAAACAGGAAATCGTTAATGCTTTTGACAATGACCAATACGAAAAAGAAAAATCAGAAATAATGGATGAGTACGAGGACAAGAAAGAAGAGCTTCTTGATAAACTTAGCAAAGATGCTGAAGAACACGGTTTTAAGGTTAACACAGGGAGTTCGGGGATATATTTTCTTCCAATAATAGAAGGTAGAACCATAAGCGAAGAAGAATTCAGCAGTCTTGATGAAGAGACAAAAGACAAAATAAATGAAAAAACAAATATTCTTCAGCAGGAAACCCTGGATATAATAAGAAAACTCAAAAACAACGACAAAGAGACAGAAAAGAAGGTGTCAGAATGGGAAAATAAAATAGCTCTGCTGGCACTGGGCGTACATATAGATGATTTAAAAGAAAAATACAAAGAATTTGAAGTAATACAAAAGTACCTTGAAGAGGTACAGAAGGACATTCTTGCTAATCTGGACGACTTCAAGGAAGAGGAAGTTTCTGAAGAACAGCAACAACTGGTTATTCCTTGGATGCAAAAACCGGAAACAGCCATTACAAAATATAAGGTTAATGTACTGGTTGATAATAGCGGACTAAAAGGGGCTCCGGTAATTCTGGATTCCAATCCTACATATTCCAACCTCATAGGAAAAATTGAATACGAAAACGAATTTGGATCTGTATCAACTGACTATACAAAAATAAAGCCCGGTTTATTTCATATTGCAAACGGAGGATATCTCATATTACAAGCAAAAGATGTTCTTAGTAATCCGCAGGCCTATGAAGCTATAAACAGGGTATTGAAAACCAAAAAGATAATAATTGAAAATATGAAGGATCAAACAGGTGTAGTTGCGGTTACTGCAATCAAGCCCCAACCTATACCCGTGGATTTGAAAGTAATATTGGTGGGAAGTACTACTATATACGAACTGCTCTACGAATACGAAGAGGATTTCAGAAAGCTATTTAAAGTCAAAGTGGACTTTGATGAAGAAATGGATAGAACTGATGAAAACATATTGAAGCTGGCCCAATTTATAAGTGGCTTCTGCAAGAAAGAAAAAACACTTCATTTTGATAAATCAGGTGTAGCCAAGGTAGTTGAGTATGCCTCATGGTTGGTAGAAGATAAAAATAAGCTGTCTACAAGATTCAATGAAATAGTAGAAATCCTTTGTGAGGCCTGTATGTGGGCAGAAGATGAAGGTGCAAAGTTTGTAAAAGCCAAGCATGTTCAGCAGGCTATTACAGAAAAAGCTTACAGATGTGACCGTTTGGATAAAAAGCTTTTGGAAATGCTAAATGAGGGAACAATAATGGTAGACACTGAAGGTAGCGAGATTGGTCAAATCAATGGACTTACAGTAATGGATATGGGAGATTACTCCTTTGGAAAGCCCTCCAGAATAACAGCTTCAACCTACATTGGGGAAAGCGGAATAGTCAACGTTGAAAGGGAAGTTGATTTAAGCGGAACCTCCCATAGTAAGGGAGTTCTGATATTGAGCGGATATATAGGTCAGAAATATGCACAGGAATTTCCACTATCGCTTACAGCTAGCCTTTGCTTTGAACAAATGTACGGAGGTGTTGACGGGGACAGTGCGTCCAGCGCCGAGTTGTACGCAATATTATCCAGCTTGGCGGAAGTACCAATAAAGCAGTCAATAGCAGTAACAGGGTCTGTTAACCAAAAAGGTGAAATACAGCCAGTAGGTGGTGTAGCCTACAAAATAGAAGGATTTTTTGAACTTTGTAAACTGAGAGGCTTAACAGGTGAGCATGGAGTTATAATACCCTGCCAAAATGTAAAAAACCTTGTTTTGAAGGACGAAGTAATAGATGCCGTAAAGAAAAAACTATTTCATATATACCCTGTTGAAACCATTGACCAGGGTATTGAAATATTGACCGATAAAAAGAGCCAGGCCATAAATTCTCTGGTGAATGAAAAATTGAGAAGATTTGCCGCCACAGTATCATCGGGAGGAAAAAGAAGAAAATAAAGAGATAATAATAATTCAGACATATTTTAATTCCTCACGTAACTATTGTATAAAGCAATTTATATGATATTTGATAAGGGGGTGAATCAACTCTTGGCACTTACGGATGCAGAGCTGGTGTCTCAGTGCGTGAATGGTGATAGCAGTGCGTTTGAAGAAATAGTTACCAGATACAAGAAACTGGTCTACAGCGTTGTATACAAAATGATATCGGACAAGGAAGAGGTACATGACGTATGTCAGGAGGTATTTATACGGCTTTATCGTTCCCTTGATAAATACAATCCGGAGTTTAAAATGTCTACATGGATTGTAAAAATCACCTCCAATTTATGTCTGGATACCCTCAGAAAGAAAAAACAGGACACTGTTGCGCTGGACGATGCAATCGGAGTTTCAAGTGAGGTTGATACACCTGAAGAGGCAGTAATAAAGCAACAAAGATCACAATTGATAAAAAAGGCTATAGATGAATTGCCTGAAAAGTATAAAATATTAATAGTACTCTTTCATAACCGGGGAATGTCATATGAAGAAATGACAAAGATATTAAATGAACCCATGTCAATTATCAAAAACCGGCTTTACAGAGCAAGGCTGATGTTGAAGGAAAAGCTTGAGAGTGCAAGAAAGGAGGAGGTATTATGAACTGTAATGAATCACAAAATTATATAATGAGATATTTTGACAGGGACTTAAATGATATTGAGCAGGCAATGCTAAAACAGCATCTCAAAAGTTGTGAACAATGTTCGGAAGAATTCTCCAGTATGCAGCAGATATTTACCCAAATCGAACAGGACACAGAGTTTCTTGAGCCTCCTGAGGATTTTGAACTTCAAGTTATGAATAGGATTGAAAAAGAAGCTTTTATGTACCAAAAGCAAAAAAGTGATAATGTTTTTATGTACAATATATTATTAACAGCTGTTTCCCTGATATTTGTGATTGTTTTCGGAAGCATAATGTGGGAAGTATTAAATAAACCTATCGGATTAATACAGCAGACCCATCTGACATTGGAAGTTGTCAAAGACTTTATGTCAGCAGCACTAAGTATGATAAAGGGTTTGGTCATAGCTGTTGTGGGTGTTACCGCTTCCATCTACAAAACATATTATTATGCATATTTGGTACTTGGTATTTTGCTTCTGGTAACACAAGGACTCTTTATCCGAATGGTAAAAGAGGGTAATGGAGGAGCACAATGAACAGAAAGATCAGGGCCATTTTAGTTTCACTGCTCCTCTTAATATTTATACCTTGTGTTGCATCGGCATCACAGTTTGAATTATCAAACAAGTTGGTTTTTTTTGAGGATAAAGCAATAACACAACAAAGTATGGGAAACGTTACCGTTGTTATTGGGGATGCAGATATCGAGACCAGTGTAAACGGAAGTGTAATTGTTATTTTCGGAAAAGCAGCTATAAATGGTATGGTAGGCGGAGATATCGTTTCTGTTTTTGGCGATGTTTATATAAAGGATAACTCATTAATACAGGGAAATGTTGTGTCCCTGGGAAAATTAATAAAGGATAATGATGTAATAATCAACGGTACTAAAGTTAATGTAGATGTTGATATCATTTCATTGTTCAAATCAAACGGTATAATTATAAACGGCTTGATTATACTGGCATTAATAACACTTGCTGCGGGACTAATTTTAATAAGTATATTTTCCGGAAGATACCGTGCTATGTCCTACAGGATGAGTAAAGGTATCTCCAGACGTATGATAATGGGCGGGCTTGTAGTTATAGGGTTTACAATTATTGTAATATTTCTTCTGTTTTTGGTGGTTGCACCCATATTTTACGTATTATTCCTAATGTTCGCCGACATAATTGCCAGTATTTTTGTGGGGATATTAATTTTTAAAGTAAATTATGACCGTACAACAATATATCTTCAGTTTTTAGTAGGGCATTTACTTATAAGTATCCTTAAAATAGTTCCTCTAATAATGATACCAAGCGGCTCCTATACTGCAATGCTGATATACGGGATATGCTTCGTAATACTACAGCTATCAATGGCATTTTTCGGAATAGGTACAATTATTGATACCCGTTTTGGAAAACAAACCAGCCGAACTAAATAAGCTAGTATAAATTTGATTTGTTATATTGTTTTTTGGTATAATAGATGATATATTGGCGAGTTTATAAAAAAATGGGGGAGCGTAAGGATGATATCTACTAAAGTTACAATAAACTGCCCTGCAGGATTGGATTCCAAAGCTGCGGCATTGCTTGTTCAGAAAGTATCCAAGTATAGTTCCAGCATATGGTTGGAAAAGGGTGAGAGAAGAGCAAATGCAAAAAGCCTTTTAGGTTTGCTTTCATTAGGAGTTGAAAGAAATGCGGCTATTACAATAATAACTGACGGAGAAGACGAAAAAAAAGCAGCAGATGAAATATCAGAATATTTTACTGTTGGATTTTAGAGACAAACATAGATTTAAATTTATTTAATATTTGATTTACTTGCTGTGGCTCAGAATATTAAGGGTCACAGTTTTTTGTCCTATGCCGCTTCTGCTCCCGCTTTTATAGCGTGAAACAAAGCGGCATTGTGCTTTTAACAGAAAAATCGGTGAGAGGTGAGATAGTTGTTTGATATTCAGGAAGAACTGAAAAAATTACCCGAAAAATCAGGTGTATATATAATGAAGGATGACAATGGAGTGGTTATATATGTAGGTAAGGCTGTTGTACTCAAAAATCGGGTAAGACAGTACTTCCAGCAGTCTGCAAACCATCCCCCGAAGGTTCAGGCAATGGTTTCCAAAGTCAGCGAATTTGAGTATATTGTGGTTGACTCGGAAGTTGAAGCACTTATGCTTGAATGTAATCTTATAAAAAAGTACAAGCCAAAATATAATATACTTCTTAAAGATGATAAACATTATCCATATATAAAGGTAACTTTAAATGAGGAGTACCCCAGAATTTTAAAAACAAGAAGAGTTGAAAAAGACGGTGCCAGGTATTTTGGCCCGTATTCCAGCGGTTTTGCGGTTAACGATACCATAGATACACTAAAAAAACTTTTTCCGCTGAAAACCTGTAACAAAAATTTGCCCAGAGATATAGGAAAAACCCGTCCTTGCCTTAACTACCATATGAAGCAGTGCCTGGCTCCCTGTCAAGGTGGAGTAAACAGAGATGACTACAGGGAAATGATGAAGAAAATATGCCGATTTTTAGGCGGGCAGTATGACGAAATAATAAATGACATACGTCTACAAATGGAAAATGCGGCAGAACAGCTGGACTTTGAAAAGGCTGCACAGCTACGAAACAAAATATCAAGCATAAAGCAACTGTCTGAATCGCAGAAGGTATTATCAACAGATTTGGATGACAGGGATATAATAGGTTATTATGCAGATTCCACAGACCTCTGTGTGCAGGTGTTTTTTGTAAGAAATGGAAGAGTCATAGGACGGGAACATTTTATATTTGAGGGTGAGGCAAATGAAGACAAGAGTTATTCCCTATCAACGTTTATAAAGCAATTTTACAATACAGTTCAGTATGTTCCTTCGGAAATTGTTATACAAAGCGATATAGACGACAGCGAGACTATAGCAAAATGGCTGACTGAAAAGAGAGGCTTTAAGGTAACTTTAAGGGTGCCCCAAAGGGGAGATTTGGTAAAGCTTGTTCATATGGTGTCAGAAAATGCCGAAATTACATTGAAGCTTCACAGAGAGCGTCAAAGCAGGGAAGGAACCGTGCCTGCCGAAGGAATGGCTCAATTGGTGAAGCTGCTGGGACTGGAAGAGGCTCCGGCAAGGATTGAATCCTATGATATATCCAATACAGGCTCATCGGAAATAGTAGCCTCTATGGTAGTATTTGAAAATGGAAGACCTGCCCGTCAGGAATACAGAAAATTTAAAATGAAGTCCATAGAGCAACAAAACGATTACGGAAGTATGCAGGAGACTTTGTTCAGAAGGTTAAACCGTGCAAAGCGTGAAAAGGAAGAGTCTACTGAAAATGCTAAATTTTCAAAATTGCCGGACTTAATACTTGTGGATGGTGGCTTAAACCATGTAAATGTCGTAAAACAGATAGTTGAAGAGCTAGGCTATAATTTTAAAATAGCAGGCATGGCAAAAGACGACCGACACCGTACAAAGTCACTGGTCTACATGGGAAATGAGTATGATTTGACCACGAATATGTCTTTATTAAGGCTGATTACAGAAATACAGGACGAGACTCACAGAGTTGCCGTAGAGTATAACAGAAAACTCAGAGAAAAACGTTATGTAAAATCCGAACTTGATGAAATTGAGGGTATAGGGCAAACTCGTAAAAAAGCACTTATCAAGCATTTCAAATCAGTAGCTGCAATTAAAAAGGCGGATATTTCACAACTGAAGGAAGTAGACGGTATAAGCGAGAAAGTAGCAAAAAAGATTTATGACTATTTCAATTAAATAAAAGGAAAGAGAAAAGTTTTTATGTCAATTTTTACGATAGCTGACCTACATCTTGCCTTGGGAATAGATAAGCCAATGGATGTATTTGGTGGCAGATGGTCTAACTATATGGAAAAGCTTAAAGAAAACTGGATAAGTGATGTTACTGAAAACGACACTGTTATAATTCCCGGTGATGTTTCATGGGCCACATATATAGACAGTGCCTATGAGGATTTTAAATTTATCGAGGATTTGCCTGGGAAAAAAGTAATCTCCAAGGGAAATCATGATTACTGGTGGACTACTTCGTCAAAGCTTAATAAGTACCTAATGGAACACAGCCTGAGTACAATAGCTTTTATGCATAATAATGCCTTTGAATTGGACGGGATTGCGGTATGTGGTACCAGAGGTTGGAAAGGGCCTGGAGAAGATGAGTTTAGAAAAGATGATGAGAAAATATACAAGAGGGAAATAGAACGCCTGGAGTTATCCGTCAAGGCAGCATTGGAACTGAAACTTCCTCGTAGGATTGTTTTTATGCATTACCCGCCTGTTACGGTAAAAAGCCCTATGACGGGATTTATTGATATAATGAAGAAATACGAAATAAAAGAGTGTTATTACGGTCATTTGCACGGAGAAGGTATAAAAGGAGCAATCGAAGGAGAGTATGAAGGTATTGATTTAAAACTTGTATCGGCTGACCATTTAAACTTTAAACCTTTTAAAATCATGTAGGTTTTCCCAAACAAAAAAGCTTCGAAAAGGCTGATATAAGCGAAAGTTTAAAATTTAACATATAATTAAGGTTACACTTGGAATTGTAATATTGTTTGTGGTATAATTGAGTGGTTAATTTTTTGAGTGTTAGAGAATTAAGTGTAACATAATGTTAGGCTTTTATTGCAACCAGATACAATGACAGATAAAATTAATAAAAATAAAACTAAATACCGGGAGGAAGTTTGTTAAATGAATGTAAAAGTTGAAAATGTTGAAAAGAATGTTGTACAACTTGAGATAGAAGTTGATGCAGCTAAATTTGAAGCAGGAATGCAACAATCATACTTAAAAAATGTAAAGAAGTTCAACGTACCTGGCTTCAGAAAAGGTAAAGCTCCAAGAAATATTATTGAACGTTATTACGGTGAACAGGCACTTTATGATGATGCAATAAACATTGTGTGCTCCGAAGCATATGATAATGCTATAGAAGAGAACAATATTAACCCAGTAGACAGACCTGAAATTGATATAGTTCAAATAGGAAACAATCAGAACTTTATCTTTACCGCAAAGGTTACTGTAAAGCCTGAAGTTGAGCTTGGAGCTTACATGGGTGTAGAGGTTAAAAAGGCTGAAGCTAACGTTACTGATGAAGATGTTGAAAATGAATTCAATAAGGTTGTTGAAAAGAATGCACGTCTTATTTCTGTTTCAGACAGACCTATACAATCAGGAGATACAGCGGTAATCGACTTTGAAGGCTTTATTGATTCAGTTCCGTTTGAAGGCGGAAAAGGAGAAGACTACAGCCTTATTATAGGTTCAGGAACATTTATTCCTGGTTTTGAAGATCAGCTTATCGGAAAGAATGTTGCCGATGATGTTGATGTAAAGGTAACTTTCCCTGAAGAATACGGCAAAGAAGAATTGGACGGTAAAGAAGCATTATTCAAAGTATTGGTCAAGGAAATAAAAGTAAAGGAATTGCCTACGGTAGATGATGAGTTTGCTAAGGATATAAGTGAGTTTGATACTCTTGAAGAATATAAGAAGGACTTGAGAAATAAACTTGAAGAAAGTGCAAAAAACAAAGCAGACCGTGATAATGAAGAAAGCGTTATCCAAGCGGTTGTAGGAAACGCTACTGTTGATGTACCAAACGTTATGGTTGAAAAGCATATTGATGCCATGGCAAGAGATTTTGATATGAGACTCCGTTACCAGGGACTTGATCTCCAGAGATATCTGGAAATTATGGGAACTGATTTTGAAGGCTTCAGAGAACAGTTCAGAGAAAGAGCTGCAAATGAAGTTAAGATTCAGCTGGTAATAGAAAAAATCAGTAAGGTTGAAAATGTTGAAGCTACTGATGCAGATGTTGAAGAAGAAATCGTAAAAACAGCTGAAGCATACAAGCAACCTGTAGAAGAGCTTAAAAAGACATTGAGACCTGAAGACCTTGAATACGTTAAAAATGATATCGCATTCAGAAAAACTATTAAGCTTTTGGCAGATAATGCAAAATTTAACTAATTTGTGTTATTTAAATGTTAATAAATTGGGTATCATTATATAAATACCAATGGTAAGGTTCCATCACAAATAACAAAACATATATTAAATAAGGGAGGTATGCATATGAGTTTAGTACCTATGGTTGTTGAACAAACTAATCGTGGTGAGAGATCATACGATATATTTTCGAGATTATTAAATGACAGGATTATTGTATTGAGTGATGAGGTTAACGATGCTACGGCCAGTTTGGTTGTTGCACAAATGCTTTATCTTGAAGCTCAGGACCCTGATAAGGACATCCAGTTTTATATAAACAGCCCTGGAGGGTCAGTAGCATCAGGTTTTGCAATATATGATACTATGCAGTACGTAAAGTGCGATGTATCAACTATATGTATGGGAATGGCGGCAAGTATGGGTGCTTTCCTGTTAGCAGCAGGAGAAAAGGGGAAAAGGTTTGCACTGCCAAACAGTGAAATCATGATTCACCAACCTCTTGGAGGAGCAAAAGGTCAGGCTACGGACATTAAGATTCATGCAGAGAATATATTAAGAACCAGAGATAAGCTTAATAAGATACTAAGTGAAAGAACCGGTCAACCTCTTGATAAGATAGAAAGAGACACTGAGAGAGACTTCTTTATGTCTGCTGATGATGCTAAGGCCTACGGTATTATAGATGATATTATGGTTAGAAGAAAATAATTGAGGTGCAATGATGACCAGATATGATGAGAAGAAGCAGTTAAAGTGCTCTTTTTGTGGGAAATCTCAGGAGCAGGTAAAACGGCTGGTGGCAGGACCGGGTGTATATATCTGTGACGAGTGTATCGAGCTGTGTTCCGAGATTATAGAAGAAGAATTTGAAGACACAAAGGTTGATGCAGAAATTAGCGAGATACCGAAACCAAAAGAGATAAAGGAAATTCTCGACCAGTATGTTGTCGGTCAGGATACAGCAAAAAGGTCTCTTTCGGTAGCTGTTTACAACCACTACAAGAGAATAAACAGCGATGTAAAGACCTCAGACATAGAACTCCAAAAGAGTAACATAGTGATGCTAGGTCCTACCGGTAGCGGAAAAACTTTTCTTGCTCAAACACTTGCAAAGATACTAAATGTTCCTTTTGCTATAGCCGATGCTACTTCTCTCACTGAAGCAGGCTACGTAGGTGAAGATGTAGAAAATATACTTTTAAGGCTTATACAGGCTGCGGATTATGACATTGAAAAGGCTGAAAAAGGAATTATCTACATTGATGAAATAGATAAGATTGCAAGAAAGTCGGAGAACCCTTCCATAACTAGGGATGTCAGCGGAGAAGGTGTTCAACAGGCTCTTTTGAAGATTCTGGAAGGAACACTGGCTTCAGTTCCACCGCAGGGAGGAAGGAAGCACCCCCATCAGGAGTTTATACAAATAGACACTACAAATATTTTGTTTATATGCGGTGGTGCTTTTGACGGTATAGACAAGATAATACAAAATAGAATAGGTAAGAAATCATTAGGCTTTGGCGCAAAAATTGAAAGCAACAAAGACAAGGATGTTGGACAATTATTGAAAGACATACTTCCTCAGGATTTACTGAAATTCGGTCTTATACCTGAGTTTGTAGGAAGACTGCCGATAGTTGTAACTCTACAGTCTCTTGATAAAAACGCTCTTGTTCAAATACTTACCGAGCCAAAGAATGCTTTGGTAAAGCAGTATCAAAAGTTATTTGAGATGGATGATGTTATCCTGGAAATACAGGATGAGGCATTAGAACTTATTGCTGAAAAAGCAATAGAGCGAAACACCGGAGCAAGAGGACTTCGTGCCATATTGGAAGAAGCAATGATGGGAGTCATGTATGATATTCCTTCAATGACAAATGTGGAGAAGTGCATTATAGGTAAGGAAGTGATAGCGGAACATTCAGAACCGGAGATGATTCTCAATGAAAACCGTAAATCCCTAAAAAAAGCCGGAGCCAAGAAAACTAGAGTTAAGAAGGAATCTGTTTCCTGATTCAAGTTTAATTAATACAGGCAGGATGTATGTGATATTATACGCATATGTCCTGCTTTTTTATTTTCAAATTTATCATATTTTTTGGATAAAATAAAACTTGTTGCCAATAATATCATTATAGATGTTATCCAAGTTTAAGGAGGATATGATGCTTACGACAACTTTGTTTATTATACAGTTCTTCTTCTCAGTTGTTATCGGAATATACTTTTTATCTCTTTTAAAGAATCAACAAGGAAATAAAAGTGCTATAGAAAAGGAGTCTAAAAAAGAACTGGAAAAGCTAAGAAGGATGAGGGATATTCATCTTACAGAACCTTTATCGGAAAAGACAAGGCCTGCAACTTTATCGGATATAGTAGGTCAGGAGCAGGGGTTAAAGGCGCTGAGGGCTGCTTTGTGCGGAATGAATCCACAGCATGTGATAATATACGGGCCTCCCGGAGTAGGAAAAACTGCTGCAGCCAGAGTAATCCTGGAAGAAGCTAAAAAGAACAGTATGTCCCCTTTCAGAAAAGAAGCAAAGTTCATAGAAATGGATGCAACGGCCTTAAGGTTTGATGAGAGAGGAATTGCAGATCCGCTGATAGGCTCGGTACATGACCCGATTTATCAGGGAGCGGGTGCCTACGGTGTTGCGGGAATACCACAGCCTAAGCAGGGTGCTGTTACAAAAGCTCATGGAGGAGTCCTTTTTATTGATGAGATAGGAGAACTTCATCCCATACAAATGAATAAGCTTCTAAAAGTTCTGGAAGACAGGAAGGTTTTTTTGGAGAGTGCATATTACAGTGCCGAGGACAATAACATACCCTCTCATATACACGATATTTTCCAAAAGGGTCTACCTGCTGATTTCAGACTGGTAGGAGCCACTACAAGAACTCCTGATGAAATACCTGCTGCAATCAGGTCAAGATGCGTTGAGATACATTTCCGCTCCTTACGTGCTGATGAAATACGCCAGATATGCGAGAATGCAGCAGTAAAAGGAGGGTTTGTCCTTAAACCGGGGTGCAGTGAACTTGTAGCAAGATATGCTCAGAATGGACGAGATGCAGTAAATATTATTCAGATAGCCGGTGGTGTTTCCATGGTAGAGAACAGGAGCACTATTGATATTAAAGACATAGAATGGGTTATAGAGTTTGGTCATTACAGTCCCAGACTTGATAAGAAGGTCAGTCCTGTAAATCAGATAGGCTGTATCAACGGTCTGGCTGTTTTCGGCGACAGTACAGGAATGGTAATTGATGTAGAGGTAACAGCGATCCCCGTTGCAAGCGGAGCAGGAAATATCAAAATTACGGGTATTGTTGAAGAAGAGGAAATGGATAACAGAGGTCATAAGCTCAAACGGACAAGTTCAGCCAAGGCTTCGGTTGAAAATGTTTTAACGGTTTTAAGAAAATATATGGATGTTGATTTTAAGAATTATGAAATACATTTGAATTTTCCCGGAGGCATTCCTATTGACGGGCCTTCTGCAGGTATTGCTATTGCAACAGCCGTTTACTCTGCGGTTAAAAATATACCTATAAGCGGAGAACTGGCAATGACAGGGGAAATATCAATAAAAGGAAAAGTAAAGCCTGTAGGCGGTGTTGTGGCTAAAGTAGAGGCTGCTAAAGCGGCAGGTATAAAAAAGGTGTTTATTCCAAAAGATAATTATCAGGAGATATTCGAAGATATGGATATCGACGTTATACCTGTTGAAAATATCAGTGAAGTCATGAAGGGTGTATTTGATATTGAACTGGTAGAAAAAAAGGACGAAACAGTTCCCAACAGTTCTACACCTATTACGGTGCTTACCGCACAAGCGACATAAAGATTTTTAGAAGACAGCATAATTTGAATCAGCTTACGTGATATCGGCCAATACAGTTTGAAATGCTGAAAAGCCCTGTTCCCCTCTATAGGAACAGGGCTTTTCAGCGAGTTCGAATGGTGTTAGAATATCAAGGTCATAATATTTATAATTGGAAAGGAAAATACATGAAGAAAAAAACTATAGCTTCTGTGGCATCAATAATAACTGCTGCTTTTGTGGTCTTTGGGGGCTACTTCTATCAAGACGGAAACAAAACAGCCGATAATGTAAAATCCGGTACATACAGCAGTATTGAGACAATGGAGAAAATTGAGTTTCCCGATTCAATTATTGAAGTATCAGGAGAGGGCATTGAACCGTTTGGATACATAAATGCACGAGTTACAAAGGTTACGGATGGTGACACTTTTCGTGCAGAATACAAAAACGAGGAATATAAGGTCAGAATGCTTGACATAGATACCCCTGAATCAGTGAAATCAGGTGTTGAGCCACAGCCTTTTTCAAGTGAGGCATCTGACTTAACAAAAAAGACTCTTACAAACAAGACAGTAAAGCTGATTTTTGAAGAGGATACTACCGATCAGTTCGAGAGACTTCTTGCCCATGTGGTTCTTGAGGACGGAAGCTTTTACAATGCTATGTTGGTAAACGAGGGCTACGCTATTTCAGTTTTTTACAGTCCCAATACCCTTTTAAAGTCCTTTTACGATAAACTGCAAAATAATGCTATTAAAGAGGGAAAGGGCTTCTGGGAACTGCCAGAAAGCAATCGTCCCTTTGTTAAGAATCAAAAGGGAAAATATGTAGCGTCCTACAAAAATAGTAAATAGTAACAGTAATTAATCGAAATTTCACAAAATTTGGGACTTTAGAACTACTATATTGGTAAATTTTTTCTATATATTGTATAAGAATTTTTTGGTAATATAATATTGAACATTAGCATTTCTCCTTTTTAGGGGCATGGAGCCCGTAGGCTCCATGTTTTTTTGTACCCTTTTTTAGTCTGAATAAATAAGTAAACATAAAGTACTATTTTTCATATTATGTACTATGACATTATAATGGTATGTTATAGGAGGTGTTTTATGAACAGGTTGAGAAGTCCGGTTGCATGGGCTGCTTTTTTTGCATTGGTATTGTTTGTACTGAAAACCTTTAACCTTCTTGCACCTATAGGCTTGAGCGAGGATAGCTTTAAGGAATTGACAACCCTTATTTTTGCTGCATTAACGGCTTTTGGTATATTTAACAATCCAACGGACAAAGACTCATTCTAGCAACTTTTATACTTTGACGATAAATAAAATATCTGTATGAATAAAGTGTTTCCCTTAAAAGGAGGCAATTCATACAGATATTTTTATATGAAAAGATGGCTTTAGGCCTTTTCCCAGTCCTTGATAATTGAAGGCCATTAAGCTATCATAAAATATAGCATATGAAAAAGTCGGAGGAAAGATTGATGGATACACTGGTACTTGGTATAGAAAGCAGCTGTGACGAAACCGCTGCTTCGGTTATAAAAAACGGAAGATATATAATGTCAAATGTTATTTCATCTCAAATAGATTTGCATAAAAAATATGGTGGGGTTGTCCCGGAAATCGCATCGAGAAAGCACGTAGAATTAATTATGCCGGTTGTGCATCAGGCACTGGAGGAGGCAGGTGTTTCTTTAAAGAAGATTGATGCAGTAGGTGTTACCTATGGACCTGGTTTGGTAGGAGCTTTACTTGTGGGATTGACTGCTGCCAAAGCCCTAGCATTTGCTGCCAACAAGCCACTTGTGGGAGTACATCATATAGAGGGGCATATTGCAGCAAACTACTTGCAGGAGCCGGAGTTGGAGCCTCCTTTTATATGTCTTGTAGCCTCGGGAGGACACAGTCATATTGTTCATGTTAAAAGCTACAGTGAATTCGAAATTCTTGGACAGACCAGGGATGATGCCGCCGGAGAAGCTTTTGATAAGATTTCCAGAGCTATAGGTCTCGGGTATCCGGGAGGGCCTCTAATTGATAAGAATGCATTGATGGGAAACAGTAAGGCGATACAATTTCCCCGTGTAACCTTCGATGACGGTTCTCTGGATTTTAGCTTCAGTGGTCTCAAGACTGCCGTTTTAAATTATCTTAACAGAATGGAACAAGCAGGAGAGAATATTAATATACCCGATGTAGCAGCAAGCTTTCAACAGGCGGTTGTAGATGTACTGGTGAGAAATACTATAGTAGCAGCTAAAATGAAGAATATAGACAAAATAGCGTTAGCCGGAGGGGTTGCTGCAAATACACAACTGCGAAATGATATGAAGCTTACAGCCGAAAAACAAGGTATCAAGGTAATATATCCGGATTTAATACTTTGTACTGACAATGCCGCTATGATAGGCTGTGCGGCCTACTACGAATATATAAACGGAAAAAGGGCGGGAATGGATTTAAATGCTGTGCCGGGATTAAAGTTATCCACAAGTATTTCCAAAGACAAGAATGGCCCTCTTTCACTGTGATATTAGTTAATAGAACCGTATTACATTTTTTTACACTATTTTTACAATCACCGTTAAACCCGGTAAACATAGGCGTTATGGACTTTCAAGCCTTAAATGTGAATAAAAAACTGTGAATAAATTATAGATTCTGTGGAAACTCGGTAGAACATTTGAGAAATAAGAGTTTCAGACCTGTGGATAAATTTGTGGATAGTGTGAATAACTTTATTTAAGCTGTTATTAAATTCAGGATATGTAATAGCTAGAAATAAAATACAAGCAGGTATTTACCTGCTTGTTGACATTTTATACTGATTAAAATATTCTGAGACATTTTTAACATAATTTTGCGTTTCCGTGTATGGAGGGATACCTCCGTATTTATCTACACTGTTTGGGCCTGCATTGTAGGCGGCTAAAGCAAGACTTATATTTCCGTTGAATTTTTCCAACTGGTTCTTTAAATACCGGGTTCCACCGTCTATGTTTTGTGAAATATCAAAGGGGTCTTTTACTCCAAGTCCATCTGCTGTACCGGGCATTAGCTGCATTAACCCTTGCGCTCCTGCATTAGAAATAGCAGTGGGGTCAAAGGAGGACTCCTGCTTAATGACTGCTCTGATCAATTCTTTGTCTACTCCGTACTTTGCCGATGCATTATCAATATTTATATTGATTAAATTCATCAGTTCCGTTATATCAGTTGGTACATAGGCTTTGGAATTGGCCAAAGCGGTACGAGCTCTTAAAATGTTATTTGTACTACTACTGCTATCAAGCTGACCAAGCAAATCCGACAGAAATGATTCCTGTGTTGAGTTATCCCCAAGTCCGTCGAGAGAACCGGGCAAACCTGATTGGGTCACGTTATCCAGATACTTCTGAAAAGGTATATCCGAGTTTCCTGAGCTTCCGGTGTTCATTCCGGGAATACCAGCCAGCCTACTTTCTATCTCTGCAAGTTTTTGCTTAAAAATTGCATCTATATCAATATTCATAAATTCACCTGCTTCATTTCATTTGTGAGTAAAAACTACACTAGTTATATCGGTATAATTGAAGGAACATTTAACACACATTTAATGGTTAAATAAATAATCCTTTATGATATTAGAAACTTTTTACTAAATTTGGAACAAGCGTTTCTCACCGTACCGTCAAATTTTCTTTCGGAGAAGAGTTTGCATCGGCCTACATCTTCATTTGGAGAGTCAATATGTACAATGAAATTCTCACAGTGAATACATTTAAAGCCAGCCTCTTTTGAAGAGGTCTGACACATTCTCTCCTTATATCTGAAACAAACGTAGTCCGGCGTGACAACCCCATGGTATTTGCACAATATATCATTTGTCAGATGTAGGGATAGCCCCCTTTCACAGTTTTTACAGCACTTCTTATGCGTCATAAATAAAACCTCCGTGATCCGAACTGCTCTTAGTAAAAAAATATTTACTATATTATAGCATTAACTGTTATATTAGTGGCAAAATGGGAAATACCTTACACATATAATAATATATATATACTTCAAAAATAAGTATTTGTAATGTATAATAACCATAAGAATTTTTTGATGAATTTTAGGAGATAAAATGAATAAGCCAAGTATATTTCGAACCAGATTTATTCCATTTGAAACTGTTGATATTTCAAGCGATGAGCTTTTATACAGGGATGAAGAGTTATTAATCACAAGATGGAAGGCAATTAAGCCGAGAAAGGATATTTCCGGTGGAATTTCATATACTTTTTTAAAAGAAGGCATTAAGATAAGCCGTTTCTATGACGCTGATAAAAAGTTTGCATATTGGTATTGTGATATAATCAACGTAGAGTACGATAGTGATAACGACAGGTTTACATTGATAGATTTGCTTTTGGATGTAAAACTAATGCCAGATGGAACTATGAAAGTACTTGATGCCGATGAGCTTGCGGAAGCACTTGAAAAAGGTCTGATTACCCAGGAACAGACATGTAGTTCACTGAAAAAAATGGATAGTATTCTACAGAAGATTTATAACGGTGTTTTTCCGCCTGCAATATGTTTGGAAGAAAGATTCTGGCAGGTTTAGTCAGTATAATTCTTAAAAGATAAAACGGGAAATCCCGATTACTTGACACGGAGATGATTGGATGGAAAAAATTATAGATTTGCATACGCATAGTACCGCATCAGATGGAAGTATGAGCCCGGCAGAACTTGTTCGCCATGCAAAGGCTATAGGGCTTTCAGCAATAGCGTTAACCGATCATGATACTGTGGATGGCGTTGAAGAGGCTATCAAGGAAGGAAAACGGTCTGGGGTTGAAGTTATACCCGGTATAGAAATTAGTGTAAGATATAAACCTGAAATGCACATTTTGGGCTTGTTTCCAGATTGTGATAAATACTTGAATATACGTTCAGAATTGTCCGTTGTAAAGAAGGGCAGAGAAGATAGAAACAGGAAAATCATAGACAGGCTTAACGAACTGGGTATTGAAATAACAGAGGATGACGTTAGGAACGTTGCAATGGGTGATATTACCGGGCGGCCCCATATCGCCAGAGTGCTGGTGGCAAAGGGATATGTAAAAACCATTGACGAAGCTTTTGACATTTATTTGAGTAAGGAAGGTCTTGCATATTTTCAAAGATTTGAGCTTGAGCCTGAGGATGGAATTAAGGCTATAAGAAAAGCAGGGGGTATACCTGTTATTGCCCACCCAGTTTTTTTAAGAAAAAACTATAATGAGATTGATGAGCTGCTGGCAGAACTTAAAGGGTATGGCCTGGGAGGTATAGAAGCTTATTATGGTGAAAATACTAAAGAGGATACCGGGAATTTCCTAAGGCTTGCTATTAAGCATGAACTGGTTGTAACAGGCGGCAGCGATTTTCACGGAAGCTTTAAACCCGGAATTGAGCTGGGCTTTGGAAGAGGTGGCCTCAAGGTTCCATATGAGTTATTGGATAAGTTAAGGAATTTCCAGATGTTGGTTTGTCAAACATGCGTTACACAATTAGTAAAAAAATAATGGAGCGTCTCATTAGGCGATTTCCAGCCTAATGGACGCATAGGAAATCTGTTATATTTCCAATTATGTATGTAAAGCTGCC
>JAEZUC010000027.1 GCA_023443515.1 Bacillota bacterium | reverse complement strand
TAGCTATCTTATATCGATTATATACCATTTTTAGAATATTTGGCATTATTTTTATTCCTAAAAAACTGACCTTAATCCTTCAACCACAAGATGTTGAAGAAAACAGAAGTTACAAATTCAATTAACGCATGGCAAAATATGTACACAATTTTAGTAATATGCTTAGGGAAATAACAACCAACCTGGGGATTAAAGATGTCGATTTAGCTGTAGGAATAGGAGTTACACCTTCTACGATTAGTAATTGGAAAAATTCCAAATCATTACCTTATGAAAAAGATATTAAGAGACTGTCAAAATATTTATTACTTGAGTTAGAATCTCAAAATTTGCAAACTGAATATATAGATAAGTGCCTTAATGATGTAGAAAGTAGGATACCTGAGAGTAATTTTAAGAAAATTAAAGTTGCAAAAACTCAGGACAAGTATTCCCTTACAATGTTTTTAATACTTAGTTCATTATGCAATGAAGATAGGAAAAAAAAGAGTGTAAAGGCAATCAACGATATAATAGAAAACAAGAATGATTCAGAAAATAGTATTGAAAATACCGAGACATTAATAAGTTTCAATGAAACTGCCGAAATGGCAAAAAAAATGAGATTCAAAGGCAAAATGAGTATTTCTATTCTAGTAATATTAATTATAGTATTTTGTACTGCTTTATTAAGTTTAGTTATACTGACAATAACACAGCCGACTACAGTATCATTAAGCACTAACGCTTTTGCCTGGAATGGCAATGACCGTGAAAATTTGGCTACTACAGGTATACAAATAGCACTAGATAATCCACTTTCTAGTGATCCTAATTATTTTAATAATTTATATGAACTTAAAAACAATTCAGAACAACAATTAGTGTTAAAATTCGGATACGCATTTGCAGATATTCAAGCTAGAGATACTGACAATGAATTTGGTAGATATTTTTGTTACAATTATCCTTATGGGGAGACATCACTTCATGGAGGTTTTAAAAACAGTAATTATATGAGTTGCTATATATACATAACAAATGTTGCAGTTAGCCTTGGAAAAGGAGAAACTCCAGAGAAAGCTTCAGCCACAAACATTCCAGGTTTATCAAACAATGATACTCAAGCCTTGAACGATTATTTTACTTATGACAGAATTGGTGGTTTTGAGTGGAAGAATATATTCAGGAAAATTGGCATATATACTGAAAACCTAGACCCCGCCACATTATGTAAATACAAAAAAATATTTGTTTTTGGACTGGCCTTGCATTGTGCCACGGATGTATTTAGCCATAGCGCCTTTGAACAAAGATACCAAAATAATTGGACTGTAATTACCCATAATTATGATGATAAAGTATATAATTCCTTACCCAATGCAGATAATCCATATTATCTCTTTGGTTGTAATAGAAACAATCATATAGAAAATGGTTACAGTGACCGCTATTATGCAACAGAGCAAATTGCCAGAAAAGTAATGGCTCGTTATGCTCTAGAAACTGTCGGTACTATTTTTGATTTTGGTGTACCAACAAGATACATTGAAAATAAAAGTTTTAAAATAGGAAATTATTGTTTATATGCTAAAGCTGCTGGATCACCTTCATTATACTCAAAATATGAATGGAATTTTGAATTGGGAAATTATGAAATAAAGTAAGGTTTAGCCTGTACTAAAGAGTATAAATTGTATCAATGGAGGCTTGGTTAAAGATATTTGCAGTTGTTTATGGTTGAACATGGATATTTTACCGGAAAACCTACACGATGATATGCTCACCTTATGATAGACAGGTAAAAACATTCTAAATGAGCACCAGAAACTCTTGCAAATATCTTGGAAGCAATCATTGATATATTTTTATACGGGAGTACCAGTGTTAAAACAGAAAAACTTTCTGTTTTGTAACAGTCCCTTTATGATATTAATCAAGTTTCTCCAGAAATTCAGAGCTTTTTTCAACACACCCCACGCAGGAGAGCTTTTTTAGACCTTTGATATTGCTACACTGCAAGGCTCCCGCATTTTCAAGAAAATATTTTTCCAGTTCCTCAACCTTTTCCTTATCATAATTGCTTAAAATATACTTAACAGCATAGTAAGCACCGCAAAGGCCGTCAGGTGCCCTTCCCCCCCCAAAGTTTCTAAAGCGTTCAACCAAGTCTTCCTGGATATTGTATTTCTCCTTAAAAGCACTGAGAACTGCTTGTGCACAATTCATTCTACTGCCGTTTACACCTATATAATTATTTTTAGCTTTAATAGCCGACATATTGTTACCTTCCCTTCCTTGACTATCTTTAAAACTATATTTTGAGTGCCTCTTTAGGACACTTTATTACACATTCTCCGCATTTCAGACAGTCGGGGTGTGTAACCTCTCCATGACTTTTGAATTTCAATACATCTATGTCCATAGGGCAGGATTTGGAACATAGCTTGCAGCTAACACACCTTTGCGTATCAAAGGTTACATTTTTACCTTTCGAACCATTGCCAGCCTTTGTAATTAGAGAGGCCATGGTACCCATAGGACAAAAAACACACCATGCTCTATGACTGTAAATTACACCCAGAATAATAGCCAAGCCCGTAGTTATCAGTATCATTCTGACAAACACCTGTCCAATCTGTACCATATTGCCCCATGCAAATGATAACTGCACTGCAAAAGCTCCCATCAGTACCACAAGAAAAAATATTCTGAACCACATATTTTTCATTAGCTGTGGGACTTTTTTATTACGGCTGATTTTTGAAATCAGTATGTCATTCATACTGCCTCTGGGGCAAAAACTTCCACACCACATTCTTCCTCTGAAAAAGGATACGGCTACAGGAGCCAGCATACATATTACAGCTGCAATACCCGCCTGTGGGTATACAAGCCCTGCAATACAAAAGAAAATAAGCATCAGCCACGCCCACTTGTGTACAAAACTTTTAATTGTGTTCATAACGTACTCCCTTATATAAAATTTTGTGCACCTCGAGGATATACTTATTATAATAAAACACTTAATCATTGTCAATCTAAATATCAAAATATTACGATATATTAATATAGTTATTTTATTCCACAGTTTATATTAAGTTCGTAATATAGTCCATAAATTCCTGTATAAATGAGTTTTGGCTTATATCCGTATATATAAAATTGAATTCCCTCATGATTTTTATTCCTTTGATAGGTACTATAACCAGTGTTCCCTCCCTCACTTCTTTATCCACTGCTTCCAGTGAAACTACCGTATATCCCAGATTGGCCTGAACCAGGGATTTAATGGCACCTATACTTCCAACCTCCATATAAACCTTTAAATCAGTAAGACTAAGTCCCATGTCTGACATTTTATTTTCAAGCACCATTCTTGTTCCGCTTCCCTTTTCTCTCAAAATGAGCTTTCCACCATATGCAACATCTTCAAGGCTTACTTCTCCCACCCTTGCAAAACTGCTTACAGGGGAAGCCACCAGAACCAGCTCATCATCTCTCATTTTTTTATACTTGAATCTGTTTTTGTCAAAAAGCCCTTCAACTATGCTCAAATCAAGTTCCCCACTGCTAAGCCTTTTCAAATTTTCATCAGTATTGTGAACATGTACTATGATATCAATGTTTTCATTCTCCTGTTTAAACCGCCCCAGCATGTCGGGAAGTACATATTCTCCGATTGTTAGAGTTGTTCCCACGTTGTAACGCTTGTTTAAAGCTGATTTGTTTCTCAGAGTTCTTTCTACGAATAAGGAATTGGCCTCAAGATCTTTTGCGTACTTAAAAAGAATTTCACCTTCCTCGGTCAGATAAATCTGTCTTCCCACTTTTTTAAACAATTTAACCTTGTAGTGTACCTCCAGTTGCTTGATGTGCTGTGTAACCGCGGGCTGTGTCAGGTTAAGCATTTCAGCGGCTTTTGTAAAGCTTTTAAGTTTTGCTGCCCAAATGAAAGTGGTAATTTTAGGGTCAATCATATAAACCTCCATTACTATACAGCATTTATAATCCATAAAATTTTCTTATAGATATATAATAAATCATAATTTGTATTTATGTATATACGGTATTAAAATAAAGATATCAAAATTCGGAGGATTAATTATGGTCTGGGTAAGAAAAAATACTGCCGGAATATCACTGGCATTGGTAATAGCGCTTGCTGCAACATGGCTGGGAGGTATTTTTCCAATTATAGGAGGCCCGGTTTTCGGAATACTACTGGGTATAATAATTAACAACACAATAGGCAAACCTGCATGGTCTGTCAGCGGTGTAAATTTTACGTCAAAAAAAATTCTTCAGTATGCAATTATTTTGCTCGGAACGGGTTTAAGTCTCACACAAGTATGGAAAACTGGCCTTGAATCCCTGTATGTCATGTTGCTTACCCTTACATTTGCTTTCATTTCGGCCTACGGCTTCGGTAAGCTTCTAAAGGTACCTTTTAATCTCACAAGCCTGATCGGAGTCGGAACAGCTATTTGCGGTGGTTCAGCCATAGCTGCTGTAACCCCCATAATAGAAGCCGAAGAAAAGGAAGTAGCATATTCAATATCAACTATTTTTTTCTTTAATATTTTAGCCGTCCTAATTTTCCCTCCTATGGGGCATTTATTGGGATTTTCTGATACAGCCTTCGGTTTGTGGTCCGGGACAGCTATAAATGATACTTCTTCCGTTGTAGCAGCCGGCTATGCTTTCAGCAATACAGCGGGAGCATATGCTACCATAGTCAAGCTGACCCGTACAACAATGATAATACCTATATCATTGTTGTACGCAGCAGTTACAATAGTCAGAAAAAGAAAAGCAGCAAAAAGCGATACGGTTTCATACAGCTTCAAGGGTATTTTCCCTTGGTTTATCGCCGGTTTTCTCGCAGCATCTCTGTTAAACACACTTGGCGTATTTAACAGTTGGGCAGTTTCATTTCTTTCAGGTACGGGCAAATTTTTTATAGTTATGGCTTTATCGGCTGTAGGACTAAATGCAAATTTTAAGGAAATGCTGAAAACAGGTTTTAAACCACTTCTTCTGGGCTTACTGGTTTGGATTACTGTAACGGTTGTCAGTATTGCCGTTCAGTTTATGACAAGGCAGATATAAAGCGAAAAAAGCATGATAACCAAAAAAATTTTCAAGGTTATTATGCTTTTTTTGTAAATCTATATTTTTAATGGTTTCCGCAGCTACAGCCACCCTCACCGTGATTATGTTCATGTGAATGTTCATGACCTGAGCATCCGGAACTTGCTGATTTCAAGTTCCCCCCAATATATAACTGTATGGCTTCGTCTATATTTCCGCTGATTCCGGATATAATCTCAATATTATTTTCTTCAAGCTTCTGCCTTGCGCCATCTCCCATTCCACCGGCTATAACGGTCTTAATACCCAATGAAGCCAGAAAGCCGGGAAGAAGCCCATGCTGATTTCCTTCTGTACTAACTACTTCCTTGTTGCTTATAGATTTATCCTCTATTTCAACGACTGTAAAATACTCACACTTTCCAAAATGGGAGGAAATATTGTTTCCTTCAGTTGCAATTGCAATTTTCATTGTCTTGTTCTCCTTTCCAACAGGTAAATTATTTTCGATATACGATACAGCATCTGCCAAATGTTCATGATTTACTTTCTCAAGCTCACCCTTATCACATAATTCTGCAATAGAAGGATCTATTGGCATTTTACCCAGTACTTTCAGCCCCAGATTTGCTGCTATTTCATTGATTTTACTTTTGCCGAAAATACTTATTTCCTTACCGCAGTCAGGACATTTTAAATAACTCATATTTTCAACAATCCCCAGAATAGGAATATTCATTTCCCTTGCCATATTGTAGGCCTTTTTAACTATCATGGAAACCAGATCCTGAGGGGAAGTAACAATAACTATTCCGTCCAAAGGAATTGACTGAAATACGGTCAGAGGGACATCCCCTGTTCCCGGTGGCATATCCAGAAACAGATAGTCCACCTCTCCCCATATTACATCAGTCCAAAATTGTTTTACAACTCCTGCTATAATTGGGCCTCTCCATATAACCGGGGCATCGTCCTGATCAAGCGTAAGGTTAACTGACATTACCTTGATTCCATTTTGGGAAGTTTGTGGATAAATACCCAGCTCGCTTCCCTGTGCCTTTTGGTTAATTCCGAATATTCTAGGTATAGAAGGCCCTGTAATATCCGCATCGAGCACTCCTACCTCATAGCCTTTTCTTCTCATCATTACCGATAAGGTTGACGTAACGAGAGATTTTCCTACTCCGCCTTTGCCACTCACAACCCCGATAACTCTTTTAATTGAATTGAGTTCGTGGGTCTTTTCCAAAAAGCTCTGTGGTCGGCTACCTCCGGAAGGACAACTGCCTCCGCAATCACTTGAACCGCAATCTGTTCCCCCACAACCACATCCATTGTCTACCATATAATTCACCTCGTTATATATTTGTTGGTTTGTGACAGTCCATACAACCTTTACACCTGTCACAGTTTATAGTGCTGCATTCCCCGCTCTGTCTCCTGCAGCAGCTTCTGCCTGACTCAACCTGATAATTTCCCCCGTCTATCCGGATAGTTTTCCCGTGTACCAATGCATCTGCCGTCTTTTTCCTTGCAGAATTTATTATACGCTGAAATGTTCCTCTGGAAACATTCATACTTTCTGCAGCCTCATCCTGACCAATTTCCAGATAATCTGCAAGTCTGATGGCCTCAACCTCCTCAATACTCAAAACAACCTGAACTTGACTTTTAACTTCGGGATGAAAGCAAGGATTACCTGGTATAAAACCAACCCTTCTGCATTTTTTTGGTCTTGGCATTAATTTCACCTCATAATAATTATGTGCATATGCACATAATTATTATACCAATTAAATTAAATAAGTCAAGAAATTGGATATTAAACATAAAACGACCATGTAAACCTGTATTTCAAGGCTTAACATGGTCGTTGTGAATCTTTATTGAGTAATTATACATTCAACAGCTTTTTAACATCTTCTCCAGGTAGAGGCTTTGAGAATAGATATCCCTGAATTCTGTCGCATTGATATTTTTTAAGGTATTCCAGCTGTTCCCTATCTTCCACGCCTTCGGCAATAATAGTCATGCCCAGTGATCTTCCCAGTGTTATTATGTGGCGGGTAATGGTCCTTCCTTCCTCGTCTATTGAAACACTATCTATAAAGGATTTATCAATTTTTAATGTAGATATTGGAAGCTGTTTTAAATAGTTCAACGAAGAATATCCCTTACCAAAGTCATCCAACGCTATTCGTATACCCATTTTTTTAAGTTTGTTCAGTTTTCTGTAAACAGTAGTAAATGACTCTATCAAAACCGTTTCGGTAATTTCCAGTTCAATACACTCCGGATTAAGCTTGTGACTTTGCATTATATCAATAATCTTTCGTGTAAAGCCCGACTGGAGAATCTGTATTGTTGATATATTAACTGATACAGTCAAGTCCTTAAAACCCTTTTCGTGTAATTCCTTAATAAAGGCGCAAGCCTGATTCAGCACCCATTCTCCTAAGGGTATAATTAAATGAGTATCCTCTGCAACCTGAATAAATTTTAAAGGCGACACATTTCCCAGTTCTGAACTTTTCCATCTGAGCAACGCCTCAAGGCCGGTTACTTTTTGTGTCTCCAAATCAAACTGGGGTTGATAATATACCTCAAATTCATTCTTTTCCATAGCTGTGTGCAATAGCTTTTCTATAGTCATTCTTTCGGAAAAAGCCTTATCCATGTCCTTATCGTAAAGCACATACCTGTTTTTGCCTTGTTCCTTGGCTTTGTACATTGCTATATCCGCACATTTGATTAAATCCTCTATACTGTTGCCGTGGTCAGGATATAGTGCTGCTCCGATACTGAAAGTGATATGAAGAACGCTGTTTCTGATTTCAAATTCATCCTTGAAACTTTGAAGAACCTGACACATAAAATCCTCTGCCTCAAACTGGTTTTCAATATCATTTACAAGCAGGATAAATTCATCACCGCCCAGGCGGTACAAGGTGCTGAAATCCTTAAGAGCAGTTTTAAGTTTTTGGCTTGCTTCATTTATTAGTTCATCGCCAAATTCGTGTCCCATTGTATCGTTTATATATTTAAAATTGTCCATGTCAATAAAAAGTAATGCAATCTTTTTTACACTATTGCCGGACATAAGTCTGGTAAAATCCTCAATCAGCGAACGTCTGTTGGGAAGACCTGTCAGGATATCATGCATAGCCAGAAAAGTGTACTTTTCCTCGCTTAGAGACAGACTTTTTTGTATGGAACGGATTTCTTCCAGTTGATGCTTCAACTCTTCATCCGATGCAACTAATTCCTCGTATGTTTGAGTAAGTTCTTCGTTGCTCATATATAATTGTTTACGAATATTTTTGATTTTCCTTATATATACCAGCAGAATAATCAAAAACAGGGTCAGTACCGTAAATGCAACTATAACACACAAAACAAGACGTTTGTAAGTTTCAAAAAATGAAAATGGTTTGTTTATTATCTGAGCAGATTTAGGCAGTTTCCATACAGGTACTTCAAATCTCTTTAATTGCTCATAGTCAAACACCACTCTTGTTGCCTTAGGGGATATAACCTTTATTTCAGAAGCAGATTCTCCCTTTAATATCTTCAATGCAAGTTTTGCGGCATAGTTTCCACAGAGCCTGCCACTTAACAATTCTCCGCCAAATGCGCCCTTGTTCAGCCCAAAGTCATATTGGTGATATACAGGTACACTGCTGAACTTGCTTATTTCTTTGGATGCCAGACTAAATTCCAACATTTTGCCGTTTGCATCGCTGTAATAAGTTGCAAAAAATACTATACTTGTGTTATCCAGTTTACTGACTTCTTGCAAAAGCTCATGGAAGCTCATTCTATTCATTGGTATGGGTTCCAGATTCATTGCCTTGGCCTTATCCATTACCAACCGGCCTGTCGATAAACCGCTTTCGGAATTATCAAAGACCACATAAACTTTCTTTAAGTTGGGATTTATTCTCAAAGCTATTCTGAAAGTTTCAGTAGGATTGATATTTTCAATAACCCCGGTGTAATTTTTATAATGCTTGGCTATTTCCGCAAGATTTTCCTGATTAACTCCTGAAAATACAATTGGTGCATTGGAAAACAATTGTTTTCTGTTGAGTAATGCAAACTTAAAAGCTGCGTCGTCAGTAGTAATTATCAAATCGAGACGTTTATGTTTGTATTTGAATTCAAAGTAGTCAGATAAATAAGAAAGTATAGTAGCAGTCGGATAATTTTTCCAATCCATGTATTCTACATATGTACTAGTGTTTGGATATTCCTTCTCAATAGTTTCAATTATTCCGGTATTCTGATCACTTGTCCATTCCAAGCCTTCATTATACGAATGCAGTATCAAGATATTCTTTTTTGGTTGGACATCCTCAAATGTTTCAGTGTTAACTGCTTTAACAAAGTTACTTCCAAAAAACAATAGAATAACCACAAATGCAAAGCCTGCCAAAATAACCTTTTTTACATTTTTTAATGTCATTATACTACCTCAAGCCCTTATATATCAGCACCCGGCTGCTGGCTATCCTCTATATTATTTATAAAACACTTGCCGGTAAATATATAATACCATACTAATATTATACTAATTATGTTAAAATTTTCAATCTATTTGTCATATTAATGAGGACAAATATGTCAATGACTGTTGAAAATTATGAATAATAGATTATAATGTTATTTATGCATTACCATAAAAGCATAATACTAGCGGGGTTATATATATGTCTTCAATAATTAAATTCTGGCCTTTTTTACTTTTGATAGTTTCAAATATTTTTATGACATTTGCGTGGTACGGTAATCTTAAATTTAAAAATAGTTCAGCGTCCCTTCCTATTATTATTCTGATAAGCTGGGGAATAGCATTTTTTGAATACTGCTTTATGATTCCCGCTAACAGGTTAGCGTCCAAGAACTTTGACACCGCTCAGCTTAAAATTATTCAGGAAGCCATAACACTGGTTGTTTTTGGTGTTTTTTCAGTACTTTATCTAAAAGAGAGTTTCAAGCTCAATTACATCTTATCCTTCATATGTATTTTAGGTGCAGTTTTCTTTGCCTTTAAAAAGTTTTAAGAGGAGACTTGTATGGAAGCACACTACTTAAAAAAGCTCATAAATAAAAAAAATCTAATATACATCTCTACTATTGTTATTTCCATAGTGCTATTGTACATAGGGAACAGATATACCACCAACAATCTTGATATGTTTAAAGCTATTGACGGTGTTGAGGCCCAGAGTGCAAGTGTAATTAAAATAATAAAAACAAGTAAAACCGAATATAATCTGGGTGGAGACAGCCCAAATCAAGGTAAGGATATTGCTTTTTCGGCAAAACTTTTATCAGGTAAAGACAAAGGCAAGCAAATTAACGCTTTTCAAACCATAGACCCATTCTCGGGTGGCTCGCAAAAAGAAATTGAACCGGGAGACAAAGTAATTTTATATAAGCTGGACAACAAGGATTCTGAGTATGATTGGGTCATGGCTGAATACCATAGAACTAATGCACTTTTGGTTCTGGGAATAATCTTTTTCATCCTGCTTCTGATATTTGGAAGATCTAAAGGTTTCAATACAATATTGTCTCTTGTGTTTACATTTGCTGCTATATTTGCAGTATTTGTTCCTGCTGTATTACAGGGCTTCAACATTTATATATGGTCAATAATAACCTGCCTTTTTATCATCTGTATGACTTTGCTTATTGTTTACGGAGCCAGCAAGAAAAGTCTGGCTGCAGGTATTGGCTGTATGGTAGGAGTCCTTATATCAGGAATTCTGATTACTTTAATGGACAGGTTTTTAAAGCTTACGGGGTTTGTCAGCGAAGAATCCCTCTATCTGCTCCGTATTAATACCAAACACCCCATAGATTTAAAGGCAATAATATTTGCAGCCATTCTTATTGGAGCAATAGGTGCTATAATGGATGTATCCATGTCAATTGCAGCTTCACTTGCTGAAATGAAAGAGAAACTGGAGTATACTCCTTTCAGTTTGCTTGTAAAGTCGGGAATAGCTATTGGAAAAGATATAATGGGGACAATGGCCAACACACTTATACTTGCTTATATAGGCAGTTCCCTTTCAGTTGTTTTGCTGCTGGTTTCATATAACAGTTCACTTTTAGAGCTTCTGAACAAGGAAATGATAGTTGTTGAAATACTTCAGTCGTTGGTAGGCAGTATAGGTATTCTTTTTACAATGCCTATCACATCTCTGGTTTGCGCCTACTTGTATTCAGAAAGAATCAAGCTTCCCAAACCGGATGTTTCCGGCCTTGATACAACAGAACCAGATGACAATGATTACAACAATGGCTGGAAATAGTAAATATAAAAATGTGAATAATACAAAAGGCATCCTCACACAATAACAAAAACAATGTGTGAGGATTTTTTATGTTTAAACCGCAAAGAGTAATATTTGAAACAGGAGCCCTTGATTATGAACTGGGCAGAAGCCTATTCGACCAATTCAGTTCTTCAGGGGTTGAGATAAGTCAATGTGCATTGAACAGGGTAAAATCCTGTATTCCAGGAGAAGATGCCAGCTCACTTTACAAGCATGGCAAGCAAACCCTTGTAGTAGGAGTGAAAAAAAGCCTGACCTTCCAGAGCTGTAAGCCTTCTGCACATTATCAGCTTCCCCTTGTAAGCGGCTGCATAGGACAATGTGAGTACTGCTATCTCAATACACAATTAGGAGACAAACCCTTCGTCAGAGTTTATGTAAACATCGACGACATCTTAAATCGTGCAGATAAATATATACAGGAAAGACTCCCGGAAGATACTATATTTGAAGGAGCTGCAACCTCAGACCCGGTTCCCGTCGAACCTTACACCGGAGCTTTAAAGGCCTCCATAAACTTTTTTGCAAACCAAAAAAATGCCCGTTTCAGGTTTGTAACCAAATTCACAGATATAGACAGCCTTCTTGACCTGGATCACAATAAACATACCGAAATACGCTTTAGTGTAAATACTCAGAATATTATAAGCGCGTATGAACACAAAACTGCTTCCGCTGATAAACGTATAGAAGCAGTCGGAAAGGTATCTAAAGCCGGATATCCGGTAGGGTTTTTAATTGCACCGGTATTTCTCTATGAAGGGTGGAAAGAGGATTATAAAAATCTATTGTTAAAACTCAGAAGTACCATTGATGATGATATTGCACAGGATGCAAGCTTTGAAATAATAACACACAGATATACCGAAAGAGCCAAAAATAAGATTTTAGAGATATTCCCTGATACAACTCTGGATATGATAAACGAAAACCGAAAATTTAAATTCGGTCAGTTTGGTTATGGTAAATATGTGTATCCCAAGGAATCAATTAATGAAGTTAAAGAATTTTTCACGCCGGAGATAAACCGGCTTTTCGGAGAAGGTACTATAAAATATATTATATAAGGCCGACAGCTTACGCCACCGGCCTTAATAAGGACTTAAATACTTTTTAATAATGTCCAAGCACCTGAGTCCAAATTGATCCATCCTTGGATATTGTAATACATTCATGGCATCCTACTGAAACATATTTATCGCCAAACCACACTGTTCCATTGAGATTGGTTGAAACCTGTGAAGCTAGAGGAAACCACTTTTTGCCATCATTAGAACCATATGTCTTACCGGAAAGGCCTGTTGCAATAATTCTGTAACCGCTGTTCCATGTATTTTCACCAACAGTAGTAATATCAGTAAAATTAGTATTTAAGCCTGAAAGTGAAGTTGACCATGTTATGCCATCAGGCGAGGTAAGTATTGTACCGTTGCTTCCCACTGCTATAAATTGACTGCCGTCCCAAACAACGCTTGTCAGGTTTTTAGTAGTTCCTGACGCTTGTTCAGTCCAATTTACTCCATCAGTAGAAGTAAATATTTTACCATTGTTTCCAACAACAACATAGGTTCTTCCGTTATATTCACCTTTATTCAATTTAACAGGAGGTGTAACAACATTGTCGTTCCATGAAGCACCTGCATCATTGGATGTAAGAATAAGTCCGTTGCTTCCAACAGCGATAAATTTTCCATTTGAATATGTAACACCTTCTATATTATTACCAAGGCCGGTTATAGGTGCGTACCAGTTTTTCCCTCCATCAGTAGACCTGATAAGAGTACCATTAGGGCCAACTGCTACAAATGCTCCTCCACCGTAATCGATATCAACTAAGTCATCAATTGTAGTAAGGTTAAAGTATGACCATGTTAAACCGCCATCAGTTGATCTTCTTACTCTTCCGTCAGTACCAACGGCTACAAGAATTTTGCCGTCAGTGGCGACATCATATAGCTGATAACCGTCATCTGCTCCTGCATTTACAACTTCAACGGTGTGATTCAGATATGTGATTCTGGCTATTAATCCGCCTCCACCTATAACAATGTCTATATCTCTGAATGTCGCCATATGCTCAAATGCATAATGCGACAAATCTTCTTTTGATATTCTATCCCATCCGAAACCATCCTTTGAAAAACTAATGAGTCCACGTGTTCCGGTTGCAAAGAAGCCCTTTTCGGATTCACTCCAAATTATATTTCTGAAGGATGCTTTTTCGTCTTGGAAAACCGGCTTCCAGTAAACGCCGTCATAAGATACTTCGATTGTACCCTTTTCACCTGTGGCAACAAACATATCGTTACCCCAAGTTACATTTTTTAATGAAAAGCCATATTTGGAATCAACTGGCGTATAGATTTGTTGCTGTTTCCAATCAATTCCATTATCTGATGTAAGGCTTGTCCCCAAATCAGTTAAAGCATAGAATTCATTACCATTCCATACGAGACTTGTAATATTGGGTATAGTCTCTTTATAGGATATGTAAGTTTTTTCAACCTTTACCCAATTATATCCATCTTCTGAGTAAAGAATCGCTCCATTGCTTCCTGTAGCAACGAAAATTTTTCCGTTTGATACTACAGAAGTAAGATTGTAATCAAACTTTGGAGGCATTACCTCTTTCCAGTCAAAACCTTCTTCTGAAGTATAAGTTGCTCCAAAATCACCTACTGCTACAAACTGAGTTCCTCTGCTGGCAACTGAATTCAACTGAGAATCCGTTGGGAGCTGGATATCCTTCCAATCAATTCCGTTATCTGTTAACCTAACAATACCGTAATCACCAACGGCAGCAAACAATCCGTTGTCATTTGCTGCTATTGACCACAAATAACGGTCCTGAGGTGCAGGAAGATCCTCCGACCCCTCTGCCTGAATTACCAGCATAGAAAAACAACTGGTAAAGAGCATACACATAACCAAGAGAATTACAAGATGTCTTTTCATATATACCCCTCCTAATAAATTATTATAGGTATATATTATAATATTTGTATTTAATTGTAAACAATTTTTTTATTTTTTAATGTCACTCAAAGCTAGAAGCTGTCATTTATACGGCTTCTATGGTTATTAAGATTTTCGTCATTATTTATGGCATCTTCTGTATTAGAAATAATAGTGACTTTTTCGCAGCTATCCTGATGAATGAGTTTTTCAATTTCCAACTGATTTTTAGCCTTTATTTCTTCAGCACGAACCATAGCATCAGCTATGATTTTCTCCTTCTTTAACCGGTATTTAAGTATTTCCTGTATGGAGAGGTAAACTGATAATAGTACTGCTCCAACTGCTATTACTGCATTTGAATCCATAATGATAATCTCCTTTTATTCGGCTATGCTTTCTACATCCGCTTTAATAAATTCAATCAAATTCTTTGGTCTTACCTCAACCTGAAAACCTATTTTACCACCGCTGAAAATAATATTATCAAGATTTTGACAAGTGCTGTCAATTACTGTTTTATAGTCCTTTTTCATACCAATAGGCGAACAGCCTCCCCTGATATAACCGGTAATCTTGTTGATTTCATCAACTCTTATCATCTCAACCGACTTCTCCCCCACTGCTTTTGCAGCAGCTTTGAGGTTGAGTTCCTTGTTCACGGGAATTACAAAAACAAAATAGTTCTTGCTGTTTCCTCTGGTTACAAGTGTCTTGTAAACTCTTTCGACAGGTTGTCCGATTTTTTCTGCTACTGAAACACCATCAATTGCCTCTCCCTTACTGTCGTATGTATAAAAATTATAATTTATTTTTGCACTATCCAAAATTCTCATTACATTTGTTTTTTGAATTGCCACACCAAATCCCTTCTTCCGTTTTTATTCCAAATCATTTTGCGGAAACCTGAAATGTCCTATTATCCGTCCATTTTTGCTCCATTTTAAAAGTAAGTTTTCTTCCACGGGAAAAGTGCTGGAGTTGTGTATTATACCGGGTACTCCATCTCTCCTGCGCTTATCCGATATAACAGCAACATGGTCACTGTTTTTCAATATTACTATATCACCGGGCTGCCACTCATACAAGTTTTTCCTGTCAAAGGGTTTTACCTCTGTTGTAAGATTGGTAGCAAACTTCTTAAAAAATACATATTGATTCTTTACACGTCTGAAATCTATATTGGGATCGGGAATAACTACACCACTTTTATAGTCTGCTGTATTTCTTGAAATATCAGTATCCATATGTGCTTTCAGATCGTAACCTGCATTTTTAAATGCTCTCCACACAACATCGGTACATACTCCTTCTGATTTCGGTGGATATCCACCCTCGTAATAAGTACTTTGATACTTGGTTCTGTTGGCTATCTCCCTTCTGGCACCCTGTATTATATCATCATTATCGGGGATTCCATCTCCATCCATATCCCCATGACAAATTACTTTGTCAATTTTAACCTCACCCCTAAGAAAGAAAAAAGCATCCTGAAAGGCAAAGTGGCTGTAAGATAATAATGCTATAAAGCCGATTGCCAATACTATGGATGCTATAAATACAAATCTCTTCATTAAATCACTCCAACCCTCTCGAGTTATTTATTGAATCAAATATTCTTTCAAAGGTATATGTATTCAGAAATTATTTATTTCAGACCATAAATATCCTCTTCTATGCAAATCCTAGCCCTCTCAGCTGTCCTAGAATCGGCCTTGAGAGAATTCTCCAGAAATTCCGGATGGTTTATTAAGAACTCTTTCATTGTACCTGTAGGTTTTTCCAGATACTTCATAAGCAGACTGTATTGTTCTGATGAAATGTGTCCCCCTGAAAGCGCACCGTCAAAAAGTCCTTTATCCACGTTCATAAGTGCGTGTGATTCAACACCTGCATCCTTTAGCTTTTCAGTTCCGCCCTGTAATCTGTCAATTACCACAAGACTGTATTTCAAATTACCTTTTAGTTTATTAATAGCCGGAATCCAAGCACGCACATAGCTGGACGCCTCTGTTATAATATCTGCAATATGAAGTACATTTGCTCCTCCAAGGTCAGCTACCTCTGAAGATACCCCATCTCTATACAATACAGCCGTCAAATCCTTGAATATTGTTATGTGCGGTAGTTTAAGTATATCTGCTATTATCAGTGAAAAAAACCAGTCTCTTCTTTCTCCACCTGAAATATATCCTACATTTTTTATATCAATATTACTCTTTATATACTCACACATCATTGTTATGAGGCCTCTGTATATCTCGTCAGTCTCAAAGTTTTTATGGGCAAGTTCAAGTATTATCTCTGAGCAGTCCATTTTATTTTCTTTGCATACATCAATTACCTTCAAAAGACTATTTGCCTTTTCTTCATTGCCATAAAGAAAATGTGTATTTATGTAGTAAGGGCCAATCTTGGATGACGTATACCAAAATGGCTTGTTCTCCGGACATATCCTTACAGCATTGGTTTTAAATAACCAATTTATAAGATTGCTTTTTTCCATTTTAACTTCCCCCAAAATCTTAATTATTTTTTTGCCTTGACTCCATGTAGTTTTTCCACCATTCCTGATTCTGAATAGTACTCAGCTCTGCACCTAAATGTTCAATACCACCTTCTAGAACAACCTGGAACTCATCAATTTCATCATTGTAATCAACAATGGTTACTGATGTATTGTCATGCCACAGCACATTTTTCATATACTTGAGAGACTTTCCATAAAACCTGCAAAGCATTGCCCTTATAGCGGTGCCATGGGTAACTATGCATACATTTTTTCCTCTGTTCTGTGCGATTATATCCATAACTTCCTTTAAAAGACGGTTATAGAATTCTTCCATATTCTCACCATTTGGCATTTGATGTGTATGGGGTTCATTTTCCCAGGTGTAGTTTTCATTGGGATATATATTCGGAAGGACTTCCCATGCAACATTCTCCCAGTCTCCTCCGTTAATTTCCTTCATTTTGTCTGTTCGGATAATGGGTAGTTTTTTAACATCCGCTATATACTGTGCTGTCTGCAGGGTTCTTGTCAAGCTACTTGAATATATAATGTCAACGGGCAGCTCTGCGAGTCTTTCTGCTACTGCCTTTGCCTGTTTATGCCCCTTTTCGGTAATCCTGCTGTCATACCATCCGTGAAATACTCTGTTGAAATTTCCTTCTGCTTCAGCATGTCTTACAAATATAAGCCTTGTTTTCATGAGTACCTCCAATACTATAAATATAATGTAACAGTAAGTATTATATCAAATTAATCAGTCATTCAGTTCCAATTTTCCGATAATTTCATTTAAGCTTGTATGTCCATGGCGCTCCAGATACTTTTCAATTCCGTTAACAATTTCTATTGGAGCCAAAGGGTTAACAAAGTTTGCAGTCCCGACCATTATGGCTGAAGCACCCGCAAGCATAAATTCTATAGCATCCTCCCAAGAGCTAATCCCCCCCATTCCTATTACAGGTATTTTAACCGAGTGTGCAGCTTCATATACCATACGTAAAGCAATCGGCTTCACCGCAGGGCCTGAAAGGCCTCCAAAATTGTTAGCTAAAATTGGTTTCTTTTTATTTATATCAATTGCAAGTCCCAATATTGTATTTATAAGTGATATACAGTCAGCACCTGCCCCCTCGGCAGCCATTGCTATCGACTTAATATCGGAAACATTTGGGGTTAGCTTTACTATCAAGGGTTGCTTACAATATTTTTTTACTGTACTTGTAATTTCCTCTATGCCTTTAGGTGTAGTTCCAAAGGCAAGGCACCCGGCCTTAACGTTGGGGCAGGACACATTCATTTCTATGGCATCTACATCTGAATTGCCTATTATTTCTGCCATTTCACAATATTCTTCTATAGTATTTCCGGCAATATTTGCAATTATTTTGGTTTTGTAATTTCTCAAAAACGGCAAATCTTCCTTTATAAAACTTTCAACTCCCGGATTCTGTAACCCTACACTGTTAAGTATACCTGCAGGGGTTTCTGCTATTCTGGGTGGCTTGTTGCCTTTTCTTTCCTTTAGAGTAAGTCCCTTTACGGAAATACCTCCGATTTGGTTCAAATCTACATACTCACTGTATTCTTTTCCAAAACCATAAGTACCTGATGCCATTATAACAGGGTTGTTAAAATGCACTCCTGCAATATTCACATTTAAATCTATCTTATTTGACATAAACAAACCTCCCATTTAGTCCCAGCAAACCTCTGTACTCCAGAATACAGGCCCGTCTTTACAAACGTGGCCAAAACCCCAGTCATCACCTTTTTTAGTCTTGCAGGCACAAACCAGACATGCTCCTATACCGCATCCCATACGCTGTTCCATGGATACTTGGCATGGTATTCCGTTTATTCCTGCAATAAATGCAACCTTTTGCATCATTACAGCAGGTCCGCAGGTATATATTATGTCCGGTTTTTGAGACTTAATTGTCTCCTCCAGCAGTTCTGTTACAAAGGCTTTTTTCCCATATGATCCGTCATCTGTAGCTATTTCCACTGTGTTTGCTGCAGCTCTGAATTTGTCCTCTAGTACAACTGCTTCCCTGCTTCTGAACCCAAGTAAAGCAGTCTTGTTGACAGCTTGGGAAGATTTTAACAGATAAAGGAGGGGGAAGGTCCCTATCCCACCCCCAACAACACATATATTTTTATGTTTATCATCTATCATAAAGGTATTTCCCAGAGGCGCCATTATGTCAACTTCCCCTTGACACATACTGCAAAGTTTTTCGGTACCGCTGCCCTTTACCTGAATAACTATATCAAACGTACTTTGAGATTTATTTACATCACAAATGCTTATAGGACGTCTCAGCATTGTATCCAACCCGCCACATTTGATATTGACAAACTGACCGGGTTTTGCATTGGAAGAAACATAGTCAGACCTGATAGTCATTTTAAAAACATCCTTGCACAGCATTTGTGTGCTTATAATCTGTTCCTTGAGAATCTTACCCATATTAACCCTCCGGTATTTTTACTCGTCAAATATGCTTAAATTCAGTACTTCAAGTTCTCCTTCGGTCTTGCCGAGCTTGAGACATTTAATTATTGCTTCTGCAGTATCAAGTGAGGTCAGACATGGTATTGACATTTCAACGGCTTTTCTTCTTATCTTAAAACCATCCCTGTCCGAGTTTCTGCCTTTAGTCGGTGTATTTATTATCATTGCCAGCTTTCCTGCATGAATGAGCTCAATAATGTTTGGTGAGCCTTCATCCAGCTTTCTTACCGCATTTGTTGCTATTCCATTGTTATTGAGCATATTGGCAGTCTTACCTGTTGCATAGAGGTTAAAGCCCAACTTTTCAAATTCCTCTGCAATGTGAATCAGTTCGGGCTTATCAGTATCCCTTACTGTCATAAGTATTCCGTCGCCCGGCTTTGGAAGCTTGATTCCGGATGCTATAATACCTTTGTACAATGCTTCCGGGAAATTGTCAGCTATTCCAAGTACTTCTCCCGTAGACTTCATTTCGGGCCCAAGGCTTGTGTCCACCTCATGAAGTTTCTCAAAGGAGAATACCGGAACTTTTACCGAAACATATCCCGGTTCTCTGTATAAACCTGTTCCGTACTTGAAATCCTTAAGCTTTTTGCCCATCATTACCTTTGTAGCAAGATTTACCATAGGTATTCCTGTAACCTTGCTGATATACGGAACTGTACGGCTTGACCTTGGATTTACCTCTATTACGTAAACCTGATTGTTGTATAGAACATACTGTATATTTACCATTCCTACAACATTCAAGGCTTTTGCAAGTTTTACAGTGTAGTCAACTATAACTTCTTTAATCTTGTCGCTTATGGTCTGTGAAGGGTATACGGATATACTGTCACCTGAGTGAACACCTGCTCTTTCAAGATGTTCCATAATACCGGGTATTAATATTTCTTCCCCGTCACATATAGCGTCAACTTCTATTTCCTTACCCATCATGTATTTATCAACCAGTATAGGATGTTCCTGAACAGTCCTGGTTATTATCTCCATAAACTCTTTAACATCCTTGTCATTGTAGGCTATTTCCATACCTTGTCCCCCAAGTACATAGGAAGGCCTTACCAGTACAGGATATCCCAGTTCGTTTGCTGCAGCTATAGCCTCGTCAAGAGTGAATATGGTCTTACCTTGAGGTCTTGGAATACCTGTCTTTTCAAGTATTTCGTCGAATTTTTCCCTATCTTCGGCTGCATCTACATTTTTAGCTTCAGTACCGAATATTTTAACTCCCATATCATCCAGCGCCTTTGTGAGCTTGATAGCAGTTTGTCCTCCAAACTGTACTATAGCCCCTTTTGGATTTTCTGCTTCTACTATATTTGCCACATCCTCAGGTGTCAGTGGTTCAAAGTAAAGCCTGTCTGCGGTGTCAAAATCAGTACTTACAGTTTCAGGGTTATTGTTTGCAATTATGGTTTCATACCCCAGTTCTTTCAATGCCCATACAGAGTGAACAGAGCAGTAGTCAAACTCTATTCCCTGTCCTATCCTTATAGGGCCGGAACCCAATACCATAACTTTTTCTTTATCGGATTTCTTAACCTCAGAATGATCATCATAAGTTGAGTAGTAGTATGGTGTTACCGCCTCAAACTCAGCAGCACAGGTGTCAACCATTTTGTATGCCGCAATAATACTCTTCTGCTTTCTTAGTTCAGTTACTTCTTTTTGAGGAATCCCTGAAAGCTTTGCGATTATTCTGTCTGTAAAGCCCATTTTCTTTGCTTTTTTAAGAATATCCCTGTCAAGCTGTTCTCTGCTTACGGTTTTAAGCTTTTCTTCCATCAATACAAGCTCTTTAATTTTGCAAAGGAAGAAATAATCTATCTTTGTTATTTCATGAATTTCTTCAACTGTTATAGCGCGTCTTATTGCTTCTGCTATAACAAATATTCTTTCATCGTTTATGTCATGAAGCTTTTTTACTATCTCACTGCCTTCAAGATTTTTGTAAATGTCCTGCTCAAGTGTGAATATTCCCAGTTCCAGTGAACGTATAGCTTTCATTAGAGCCGCCTCAAAAGAGCTGCTTATGGACATTACCTCTCCTGTTGCCTTCATCTGGGTTCCCAGTGTTCTTTTCGCCTTGACAAATTTGTCAAATGGCCATTTTGGTATTTTTACTACAACATAGTCAAGAGTAGGTTCAAAGCAAGCATATGTCTTCCCTGTTACTGCATTTTTTATTTCATCCAGTCCGTAGCCTATGGCAATCTTTGAAGCAACCTTTGCTATCGGGTATCCGGTGGCTTTTGATGCAAGTGCAGACGATCTGCTAACTCTTGGGTTTACTTCTATTACCGCATATTCAAAGCTTGTAGGATGCAGAGCATACTGTACGTTACAGCCTCCCTGTATTCCCAAGGCTGATATTATTTTCAGTGCAGAGGTTCTTAGCATTTGGTATTCTTTGTCTGCAAGTGTCTGGGAAGGTGCCACAACTATACTGTCTCCGGTATGGACTCCAACAGGGTCAATGTTTTCCATGTTACACACAGTTATAACATTCCCCTTACTGTCTCTCATTACCTCGTATTCTATTTCCTTCCAACCGGATATGCATTTCTCAATGAGAACCTGATGAACACGGCTGAGTCTTAGTCCGTTTTCTCCGATTTCCCTGAGTTCTTCTTCATTATAGACGATTCCTCCACCGGTACCGCCAAGGGTGTATGCAGGTCTGACAATAACAGGATAATCAATCTCACGGGCAAATTCTACCGCATCCTCTATTGTTGTTACAACCTTACTTGCTATACAAGGTTCGCCTATGCGTTCCATTGTATCCTTGAAGTCCTGTCTGTCTTCAGCCATTTTTATTGCTTCAGTGGCTGTTCCCAGAAGCTTTACTCCCTGCTCCTGTAAAAAACCTGATTCCGCAAGTTCCATCGCCAGATTCAGGCCTGTTTGGCCTCCCAGCGTGGGTAAGATGCTATCAGGTTTTTCACATCTTATTATATTTTTTACTACTTCCGCTTTAAGGGGTTCTATATAAACCTTGTCAGCTATATTGGTATCAGTCATTATGGTGGCAGGATTGCTGTTTACTAATACAACTTCAATTCCCTCTTCCTTGAGAGCCTGACACGCCTGAGTTCCGGCATAGTCAAATTCCGCGGCTTGACCGATTATAATCGGGCCGGACCCGATAACCAATACTTTATGTATATCATTACGTTTAGGCATGTGTAATATCCTCCAGCTTCTTTTATAAACTATTTTTTGAATAATCTATCATTTTAATAAACTCGTCGAACAAATATGCTGTATCCCCCGGCCCCGGTGATGCTTCCGGGTGAAATTGCACAGTGAAAAGCGGAGCATTTTTGTATTTTATACCTTCGATAGTTCCGTCGTTCATATTTATATGGCTTACAGTCATGGTTTCTCTATCAAGTGATTCTTCAACAATTGTGTACCCATGATTTTGAGAAGTAATGTAGGTGAGATCCTTTTCTATATCTTTTACAGGATGGTTACAGCCCCTATGCCCGTATTTGAGTTTTACCGCATTTGCACCGTTTGCCAGTGCTGTGAGCTGGTGGCCCAGACAAATTCCGAACATTGGCTTTTTACCCATAAGCTTTTTTATGGTATCTATTTGGAACTGACAATCCTTAGGATCTCCAGGTCCGTTAGAGAGCATTATTCCATCGGGATTTATTCCCAAAACTTCCTCTGCAGTGGCTGTAGCCGGAAAAACATAAACATCACAGCCACGGTTCAGCAATGATCTGACAATGTTTTGTTTCAGACCGTAATCCAGTAGTGCTATTTTGTAGCCTTCTCCTTTGTAGTGCTTTATTTCGCTTGTGGTTACCTGCAGTACGGGATTATTCACCGTATAGCTGCTTACTTTTGCAAGTTCTTCCTGTATATTTTCTAACTGTTCAGCAGTAATTATTGTACCCTTCATGGTACCATTGTCACGCAAAATTCTGGTTAATGCCCTTGTATCAATGCCCTCAAGGCCTGTTATTTCATTTCTTTTCAAATATTCATTCAAGGTTTCAATTGATCTCCAGTTACTTGGAGTTTTGCAAAGCTCCCTGACTATAAAACCCTTTACCTGAGGTCTCAAGGATTCAATGTCATCAATATTTACACCATAGTTGCCTATCAAGGGGTAAGTCATGCATACTATCTGTCCGCAGTAGGACGGGTCTGTCAGAACTTCCTGATAACCTGTCATACCTGTGTTAAAAACTACTTCTCCAACTACCTTTCCTTCCATTCCGAAGCTGTTACCTTCAAATATGGTACCATCTTCCAGTAATAAAAAAGCCTTCATATACTCACCTCTATGTCTTATTATTTATCTGCCAAGTGCAGCGTTCAAATCTTCTTTCATTCTCAGAACTTCTGCTCTTGCAGCTTCCGCAAACTTCTCTTCTGTATATTCATTCTTCCATGTTTCTGATTTATATGCACAAATTACACTTCTTGAAGCATTAACAATGGCACCAAGTCCATCTCTGTTGAAGGAATTTGCACAATCTCTTGCTGTTCCGCCCTGTGCCCCGTATCCCGGAACAAGAATATAGGCGTTTTTCATTATTGACCTCAACAATTTGGCCTGATTAGGGTATGTTGCCCCCACAACCGCTCCAACACTGCTGTAGCCATATTTCCCGGTGAGGGGTTTACCCCATTCATGTACATATCCGGCCATTATTTCATAAATGCTTTTGCACTGTTCAGTTACGAGGTCTTGTAACTGCCCCGAGGACTTATTGGATGTCTTTACCAGCACGAATATTCCCTTGTCAAAATTTGTGCAGTCCTGGATAAAAGGTTTTATTCCGTCAATTCCCAGATACGGACTGACTGTAAGCGCATCTACATCAAAAACCTTTTGTTTTACTCCGTCGTCTATTTCTGTTTCACCAAGAAAACTCTTTGAATAAGCCTCAGCAGTTGTGCCAATATCGTTTCTCTTTCCGTCTGCTATAACAATCAAGCCCTTGCTTTTAGCATATTTACAGGTTTCTTCAAAAACTATTAATCCATCGATTCCATACATTTCATAGTAAGCAAGCTGTGGTTTTACTGCCGGAACCTCATCGTATATTGAATCAATTATCATTTTATTAAAGCTTAGAATAGCTTCGGATGCTCCCTTTAAGTTTTTGCCATATTCCTTAAAGGCTTTTTCTTTAATAAAAGCCGGTACATATTCAATCTTTGGGTCCAACCCTACAACAGTCGGATTATTCTTTTCCTGAATACTCTCAATAAGTCTGTCAATAAACATTTTTATCTCCATTTCCGGGCATTTAAAAATTATTATTTTAAAGCCCAATGCATAATAATTTTTACAACAGTACCTTTTTTCTCACAACAGGGTTTCCGCCTACGATGGTATACTGAGGCTGACCGTATAGTAAAAACCCGTTAAACGGTGAATTTTTTCCCTTTGATTCGAATTTTGCAATATCTACCTTATATTCTTCATTCATATCAAAAATCATCAGATCAGCAAGCTTTCCTATTTCAATGGTACCTTTGTTTAGTCCCAGCATTTGTGCCGGATTAAAACTCATTTTATATACAAGTTCTTGGAGGGTAAGGTGTCCGGGTTTTACAAGATAGGTTATTGCCAGCGGGAAGGCTGTTTCAAAACCAACCATTCCATTTGCGGCGTTTTTAAATTCTACATTTTTCTCATCTATATGGTGAGGTGCATGGTCTGTTGAGATAATATCTATTGTGCCGTCCTTCAAGCCTTGAATTATTGCATCTACATCCTTTTGCGTCCTCAAGGGAGGATTCACCTTTGCATTTGTGTTAAAACCCTCACAGGCATTATCCGTAAGTGTAAAATAGTGGGGGCAAGTTTCTGCCGTAACTCTCACACCTCTTTTTTTAGCATTTCTTATTAAATCAACTCCCAGCTCTGTACTTACATGAGCTATGTGAATTGTTGCTTTTGTGTACTCTGCCAGTATCAAGTCCCTTGCAATCATTACCTCCTCAGCAGGAGCAGGATTGCCTTTTAGGCCTAGAATTGATGACTGGTAGCCTTCATTCATAAGTCCTTCGTCCACAAGGTCAAGGTCTTCACAGTGTGAAATGATTGTTATATCAAACATTGAGGCATATTGCATTGCCTTTTTCATTAATGAGGAGTTGCCCACAGGTTTACCGTCATCTGAAAGTGCAACCGCACCTGCAAATTTGAGCTCCCCGATTTCACTTAGTTCCTCTCCCTTTAGGCCCTTAGACACAGTACCAATGGGAAATACATTTACAATACCATCTGTTTTCGCCTTATTTATTACATACTTTATCATTGCCTCATTATCCAACACCGGGTTGGTATTGGGCATACATGCAACTGAGGTAAACCCGCCCTTTGCCGCACTTCTCGTTCCTGTCTCAATATCTTCCTTATACTCAAATCCGGGGTCTCTCAGGTGACAATGAGCATCAACCAGACCCGGAATTACATACAAGCCACAAGCATCAATTACTTCGCAACCGGTTTCATCTATTTCGCTTCCTATATCGTGAATAATGCCATCCACTGCCAATATATCCGTTACACTGTCTATGCCTGTTTTTACGTCCAGAACATGTCCGTTTTTAATTAGTAGCTTCATTTACGCTTCCCCTCCTGGTTAAAAGATATAGCAGTGCCATTCTGACGGCTACTCCGTTAGTTACCTGTTCATTTATGAAAGACTGTTCCCCGTCTGCCACTGAAGTAGAAAGCTCAACCCCCCTGTTTACAGGGCCGGGATGAAGTACTATTGCATCCTCCTTGGCAAGCTTTAACCTTTTATCGTCCAATCCGAAAAATCTTGCGTATTCCCTTATTGTAGGAAACAATCCCTTCTTCTGACGTTCCAACTGAATCCTCAAGCCCATTACAACATCAGCATCAAGCATTGCTTCCTGAACTGTGCTGAAAACATTTACACCCATTTTTTCAATCTCAGGGGGCAATAACGTGGCAGGCCCTGATACATTAACCTCCGCACCCATTTTTGTCAGCCCCCATATATTACTCCTGGCTACTCTGCTGTGAAGTATATCTCCTATAATTGCCACCTTCAGGCCTTTTAATGTACCTTTTTTTTCCTGTATCGTAAACATGTCCAGTAATGCCTGTGTGGGGTGTTCATTCATACCGTCCCCTGCATTTATTATTGAGGATTTTACGTTTCTGGCCAGAAGATGCGGTGCCCCGGACATGGGATGTCTCATTATTATTACGTCCGAGCCCATAGAATCAATTGTTTTTCCTGTGTCTATTAATGTTTCGCCCTTTTGGACACTGCTGCTTGATGCGGATATATTTGCGGCGCTGGCTCCCATATATTTGGAAGCCAGTTCAAATGAAAGTCTTGTTCTTGTGCTGTTTTCGTAGAATAGTGTAATGATTGATTTTCCCTGTAGATGTGCTGTCTTTTTGTTGTTAGATGTAACAATACATTTCATTGTTTTGGCGGTGTTCAGAATATACTCAATTTCTTCTGCCGAAATATCCCTCAGTCCCAGTAAATCTTTGGATTTCAAGTTCATATTTCTTTCTCCTATTCCTTACCAGTTATAGTTACATTATTTAAACCGTCAATTTCAAAAACATTGACATGGACTATTTCACTTCTTGATGTAGGCACGTTCTTTCCTACATAGTCAGGCCTTATGGGAAGTTCTCTGTGTCCCCGGTCGATAAGTACCGCAAGCTGAATCATTTTGGGTCTGTTGATGTCCATAAGAGCATCTATAGCTGCTCTTACTGTTCTTCCTGTATAAATAACATCATCAACAAGAACCAGTTTTTTTCCTGCAATATCAAAGTTTATCTCTGTACCGTTTATAATTGGATGCTCATCCAAGAGACTAAGATCATCCCGGTACAATGTAATGTCCAGAATGCCTACGGGTATTTCCCTACCTTCAACATCTTTTATTTTATTTGCTATTCTGGCTGCAAGAGGAACTCCTCTTCTCTGAATTCCAATCAAGACCAGATTTTCCACTCCCTTATTTTTTTCAATAATTTCGTGGGCAATTCTTGTTATAGCTCTTGCTATTGCATTTTCGTCCATTAACTCGTTATGTCCCATAAGGTAGTCTCCTCTCATTTTTACATCATTTATTTTAATATGAACATTTAAGTGCAATTGATTCGCCGATTTTGCCTACCTGCTAAAAAAGCTTCCTGCCATAAGGCAAGAAGCTTAACATATACAAATACAACCATACTTTGATGATTATACATAAATGCAAGTATATTTTAAAATCTCACCTTATAGCCTCTCTGGACTAATTTAAAGGTAACTCTCTTTTTACATGAAATAATACCATAACAAGAACTGCTTGTCTATAGATTTTCTCTCAATTGGCTTAAAATACTTTGAAAATATTCAGGCACTGCTGTCTCGAACTTCATTTCCTCACCTGTTACAGGATGCTGGAACGAAAGTCTCCATGCATGTAGTACCTGACCCTTTGTTTTAAACTTTTGCTTTCTTCTGCCATAAACCATATCCCCGATAATAGGGTGATTTATATAGGCCATATGCACTCTTATCTGATGGGTTCTTCCGGTTTCTAGTTTTAATTCAATATAGGTGGCATTTTGAAATCTTTCCAGCACTTTAAAGTGAGTAACAGCATTTCTGCCGTTGTCAGTATTGACAGACATCTTCTTTCGTTCAACGGGATGTCTTCCGATAGGTGCATCAATCTTTCCACTGTTTTCATATATAATGCCATCCACAATTGCAATGTATTCTCTTTTTATATCATGTGTTTTAAGCTTTTCAGAGAGTCTTTCATGTGCAATGTTACTTTTAGCTACAACAAGCAAGCCTGAAGTATCCTTGTCAATCCTATGCACAATACCGGGCCTTATAACACCGTTTATGTCGGACAAACTATCCCCACAGTGTTTCATTAAGGCATTAACCAAGGTTCCGGTGTAGTTTCCCACAGCAGGGTGAACCACCATTCCCTTTGGTTTGTTTATAACTATAATATGCTTGTCCTCATATACAATATCAAGTGGGATATCTTCGGGTTCTACGTCAAGAATTTCAGCGTCGGGTACATTTACTTTTATATTGTCATCCGGCTTCACCTTGTAGTTTGACTTTACCTGTACTCCATTTACCCATATATTACCATCAAGACAGAGTTTCTGGATATAGGATCTCGAATAATCTTCCAGATTTCCCGCAAGCCAAGAATCAATTCTTACTCCGTCAGTATCACATTCCAAAATAATTTCTTTCAAAGCAACCTCCGTAAACATATGTGATTTGTTTTATTTTGTTTCATCCTTGACCTGTTCCGCTTGAACAGATTCAGGTTTTTCTTCCTTGTAAATAAATAATATATATATAGCAAGAAGAATTGTTCCTACTACAACCAATATATCAGCAACATTAAAGGTTGGGAAAACGTAAGAACCAAAATGAAATTCCAGAAAATCCACCACGCTTCCGTCGTAGAAAATCCTGTCGTACAAATTACCCAAAGCACCCCCCAGGATAATAGACAATGTAAGGCGCAAAAATCTATGCTTATGCTTTATGAGAAAGTATAGCATGACCAAAGATACTATGGATACCATTAATATAAGAAAAACTGTCTTACCCTGTAAAATACTAAAAGCAGCACCCCTATTTTCAAGATGTCTCAAGTAAAAGAAATCTTGAATTACGGTGACGGGATTACCTTCAATTTTATCCAACACCCAAACCTTTGTTAGTCTGTCAATTGCAAATCCCACTATAATAATCAACGCCCAAAGCATATTTGTCCTCCATTCAATTTTAATATATGATTATTGCGGTAAATACCACTGTGAAAAATCGTTATAACTGCTCCATACATTAGGATTCACAGCTCCTTTTATATTTTTACTGCACATTACGCCCTCATTGATAAAATACAAGCCTATGTACGGCCTTTCGTCAAGAACAGTTTTTAAAAGGTTAGTATATAAACTCTTCTGTTTTTCAACGTCAGATTCAGTTAAAATCTGCTGAAGAAACCCATCAACGGCGGGATTACTGTATTTCGCCGTATTAAGCCCGGTCTTTATATTTTCAGTAGAGTAAGCAAAAGACAAATCAGGTTTTGATGAAATTTTGTATCCCAGCAAAGCCATATCATATGCACCGGATTTTATTCTGTTCTGCACGTTCTCCCAGGTAAGCTTTTCAACCTCTACAGTTATTCCATTCTTAGCCAGCTGAGCGGCTAAAGCATTTGCCGTATTTACTCTTAATTCATTTTCCTGATTAACAACTAGCTTTAACGAAAATGCTTTACTGTTTGTTTTGCTTACATATTTATTGTGGGATAGAACATATCCGCTTTGTGTCATTATCTGTTTTGCCTTTTTTAAATCCGAATACTCCTCCATATTTACCAACTGGTTTATCCAAGAGTTTGGGGAAACAGGTAACTCGGCCGGAACAGCTATGCCATATGCCGCAGCATCAATCAGCTTCTTCTTGTCAACAAAGCCCGCAACAGCGCTTCTCAAATTCTTGTTTGCCATTGGCCCTTTTGTAATATTCAGCGATAGAAATTCATAGTTTTTACCGGGATATCGTTTAAGAGAAATGTCAGTACGCCCGATATACTTTTTATATTCACCGGAATCAGCCATTACTACATCAACATCTCTTGATTGGAAGGCAGTAGTAGCTTTGCCGGTATCCTGAAATATTTTAACCTCTACAGCTTGTATATATGGAGTCGTTACCTGTGCGTCGCCTTTGTTCCACCAATTTTCGTTGGCTTTTAGTTTAACTCCGTTTTTTACATTATATGATACAAAGGCATAAGGCCCTGTACCTATAGGTTCAAGATTTTTCTTTGAATGCATTGGTATAACAGGGAAAGTCATACTGTATATCATCAATGAGTCAGGTTTTTTCAATGTAATTACAACATTATTATTATTTCCTGCTGATACAGAAGCAATGTTCTGTAAACTCGCAGCATATACACTGCTGTTCTTTGCATCCATTATGCTATTTATTGTGAATACCACATCAGCAGCCTTAACCGGCAATCCGTCATGCCATTTAACACCTTTTTTTAAATTTAATGTAAGCTTCAATCCGTCGGCTGAAGTGACTGCACTTTCTGCTAAAACAGGTACGGGCTGTTGCTTTTCATCTAATTTATAAAGTCCCTCAAATACCAAACCCAAAAAATCCTGAACATATCGGTTTTTTGTCAGAATTGGATTCAAAGTATCCACTGGTGTACTGAACAAACGTATAGACCCGCCTTTTTCAGGGCCTTTGTCCAACACATCATATTTACCTTCATAAATATCCTCAACCTGATTTGCAGATTTTTTATTAAGATTAACAGTACATGCCGATAGTATTAGTCCTGTAATTATCAGTAAAGAAATAAGTTTCAAGGATTTTGTCATTATTTTTCTCCAACAAACAATCTTATCATATATATTTTGTTATTTAAGCATCATAATTGCTGCCAAGCCACCCGTTTTTCCGTTATCCCCCCTGAAGGAGAAGAACATATCTGTATTGCACTTGGTACAAACATCGCTTATCATAATATTTTTCTCGGGAATACCGGCATCGGTCAGAACCTGTTTTATGACTCTTTGTAAATCGATGTAGTACTTTCCGTTTCTGTAATCTGTATATTTATCACACCAACTGAATTTTTCTAAAAAGTTGTCGTATACTTCCTTGCCAACCTCAAAACAATTCTTACAAATGGAAGGCCCCACAGCTACACGAATATCCTCATAATTGCTGTTATAGGCGTTTTTCATAAGGACTAAAGCTTCATATGCTATATTTTTTACCGTACTTTTCCAACCGGAGTGAACGGACGTTATAGCCTTTTTTACCGGATCTAGAAATAGTACGGGAACGCAATCAGCATAAAATGTTACCAGAGGTATACCCGCCTGATTTGTGGAAAGGCCGTCAAAGCCTATAATGCCACTTTCTACAGTCAGACCTTTGCCTGCGTCCTCAGCCCCTACAATTCTTATCCTGTTATCATGTATCTGGTTCGACAGAACCATCTTATTGTAATCAACTCCGATTGCATCAGCCAGTAGCTTGTAGTTATATAAAACATTTTCTCTTTTGTCATTCCTATTAAAGCTAAGGTTTAAAGAAGAAAATTCTCCCTGACTTACGCCTCCAAGTCTTGTAGTAAAACAATGTGTAAGTATATCCGCATATTCTTTAAAGTTATTGAACTGCATATATATTAAGTCATTCTTTTGTTTTAAAGTTATTTTTTCATTGCTTTCTATCATTTAAGCCCCCGTTATTTTCCATCAAAAGAATCTGCTACTTTAAATATACGCTCAATTTTATTACATTTTCCGGTTTTTTCATCAACTTCAAGATGAACCGCACAAAACTGTACCCTACCTTTAGCTACCTCAAATTTTTGAGGCATTCTGGTAATAAACCTTTCTATGATCAATTCCTTGTCAACACCGATTACTCCGTCATAAGGCCCTGTCATTCCAACATCGGAAATCAATGCAGTACCGCAGGGTAAAATTCTCTCATCTGCGGTTTGTACATGTGTGTGAGTACCCGCAAGGCAACATATTCTACCATCCAGGTACCAGGCAAGAGCACATTTTTCAGAGGTAGCTTCTGCATGCATATCTACAAAAACAACTTTGGTTCTGGATTTTATTTCTTGCAATTCCCTGTCTGCAACCTGAAACGGACAGTCAATGCTATCCATGTATACCCTTCCCATAAGGTTCAATACAGCTAGTTCTTTTCCATTAGATTTCAGGATGGTGTATCCCCTTCCCGGAACATTTCCGGGTAAATTTGCCGGCCGTATAATATTTTCATCAGAGTCTATAAAATTTAGAATCTCCTTCTTAGACCAGGTGTGGTTTCCCAGTGTAATACAGTCAACACCCGACTTGTAAAGTTCCTGAGCTATTAGATAGGTTATTCCGCTACCCGCTGCCGCATTTTCGCCGTTGGCAATACAAAAATCTATTCCCAGTTCCTTTCTCAGCTGTGGTACGAATTCCTTAACAGCCTTTCTTCCCGGGTTGCCAAAAATATCACCAATAAAAAGTATCTTCAATTCTTTGCCTCCAAAAATTATTAAGCTATTATTATTATGTACAGACATTCATTTTTAAGTACGTAATGCCGTAATCTATAACAATTATAATACATATGTCAATAAAAAGTAACACTTTACAGTAAACATGATAAAAATAAAAAAGCGTGGAATCCACGCTTTTTTATTTTATTTTAATTAATTATTTTGCATATTCAATAGCTCTAGTTTCCCTCAACAGAGTAACTTTAATCTGTCCGGGATATTCAAGCTCATCCTCAATCTTCTTTACTATTTCTCTTGCCTTGAGAACTATATCTGCGTCATTTACAACATCAGGCTTAACCATAATTCTGATTTCTCTTCCTGCCTGAATTGCAAAACACTTTTCAACTCCCTCAAAGGAGTTTGCAATCTCTTCAAGCTTCTCAAGACGCTTGATGTAGGATTCCAGTGTTTCTCTTCTCGCACCCGGTCTTGCAGCTGAAATAGAATCTGCAGCCTGTACAAGTACTGAAACTACATTTGTTGCCTCTACATCACCGTGGTGAGAAAGAATGGCATTTACCACGTCAGCGCTTTCCTTGTACTTCTTAGCTACATCAGCACCGATAGTAACATGGGAACCTTCCACCTCATGGTCAATAGCCTTTCCAATGTCATGCAACAACCCTGCTCTTTTTGCCAGAGGAACATCAACACCAAGTTCAGCAGCCATTATACCTGCCAGATGAGATACCTCTATGGAATGGTTAAGTACATTCTGTCCGTAACTTGTTCTGAACTTCAGTTTACCCAATAGTCTTACAAGTTCCGGATGCAATCCGTGCACGCCTGTTTCAAATGCTGCATTGTCACCTTCCTGACGAATGGTGTTGTCAACTTCTTTCTTAGCTTTTTCAACCATTTCTTCAATTCTTGCTGGGTGAATTCTTCCATCAAGAATAAGCTTCTCAAGAGTTAACCTGGCAACCTCTCTTCGGATAGGATCAAATCCAGACAGTATTACAGCCTCAGGTGTATCATCAATAATCAAATCAATTCCTGTCAAGGTCTCAAGAGTCCTGATGTTTCTACCCTCACGACCGATAATTCTTCCCTTCATCTCATCATTAGGTAAAGGTACTACAGAAACAGTAGCTTCAGATACATGATCGGCAGCACACTTCTGAATTGCAGTTGCCAATATATCCTTTGCCTTACGATCTGCTTCCTGCTTAGCGTTAGCCTCAATTTCCTTTATAAGAGCCGCAGCCTCATGTTTTACTTCGTTTTCAATGTTACGAAGCAAGTATTCTTTTGCATCGTCTACAGATAATCCGGCAATTCTTTCCAGCTCTTCAGTTTGCTTTTTAACAAGCTCTTCGGACTGTTCTTGCAAAACTTCAATATCCTTCACCTTTTTATTCAAAGCTTCATCTTTTTGTTCAAGAGCTTCTACTTTCTTGTCGAGAGTTTCTTCCTTCTGAACAAGCCTTCTTTCCTGCCTCATAAACTCATTTCGTCTATCCTTGATATCTCTGTCAAGTTCAACTCTACTTTTATGAATTTCTTCTTTAGCCTCGAGAAGTGCTTCTCTCTTCTTATTCTCGCCTTGTTTTAAAGCCTCTCCAACAATTCTTTGGGCCTCCTGCTCGGCACTGCCTATCTGGGCTTCTGCCTGCTTTTTTCTGGCCTCAAAACCTCTATCATAAAATATTTTAGAAGCAATAACTGCAATAATTAATCCGCAGGCCAATCCAATTAAAATATGAACTATTATCTTAAACACCTCCTCTTTATTCAGTTTTCAAAGCTCAAATTTCATAATTCGCAATTAGTACTGGAATAAAAGCAGAAATGAACCTAAAAAGGTCTATGTATCGTAGAATGGCACAATATAATAAATAACTAAGCGGGATATGGGCTATGGTCGATACAATTAATGTATATTATTCAAACATATGAGATGTTTTACTATATATGTCATTTAAACTATGCATAATACCAGAATTTTTACAATAATCCCAGCTGAAGCTTTTTTAACATTAATAAAACAAACCTGCATATATATTAGCCTAAATAGCTTAATGATCAATTTATATAACTCTACAATACGAACTGGCTCTTACTCCATAATCAATTTAATTGTAAACTTATTTAATTTTTATGTCAAGAATGAAAAGTATACACGATACTTTTACGTTTTTGTTATTATTGACCAAGGAAATTACAGACCGTTCTGTAGCAATGCCGCCTTATATGTATTTTTCATCAACATTGCTCTTGTCATAGGCCCTACTCCGCCTGTCACCTTTGTTATTGCAGACGCTATTTCGGAGACCTCCGCAAACTGTACATCTCCAACCAGCTTTCCGTCTGCTCCCCTTGACACGCCTACATCAATAACTACTGCACCCGGCTTTACAAATTCAGGCTTGATAAACTCTGATTTTCCTATGGCAACTACCAGAATATCTGCACTTCTGCATACTTCCTCTATATTGGCGGTCTTTGAATGACATATGGTTACTGTTGCATTTTTAGCAAGAAGCAGTATTGCCTGAGGTTTCCCTACTATATTGCTCCTGCCTACTACAACGCAGTTTTTGCCTGATATCTCAATATTATTCTCTTCCAACAGTTCAACAACTCCGGCGGGAGTACATGGCAAAAATTCAGGTTTTCCAATCATAAGATTTCCCACATTCATTGGATGAAAGCAATCAGCATCCTTTTTTGGGCTTATTGCTGCGATAACCTTATCTTCGTTTATATGCTTTGGAATCGGCAGTTGGACAAGTATCCCATTTACAGCAGGATCATTGTTCAGAGTTTCAATTAACCCCAGCAATTCTTCTTCTTTTGTACTTGCAGGAAGTGCATATTCGAATGATTTAATACCAATTTCAGCACAATCGTTCTTCTTGTGATTTACATATACTCTTGATGCAGGGTCATCACCTACAATGATAACTGCAAGTCCTGGATTTATACCCTTTAACTTCATTTCGTCTATTTTTGCTTTCAACTCAGCCTTAACTTTCGCCGCCAGCTCAGTTCCACTCAAAACTTTAGCAGACATGGTTTCTTCCTTTCCTTCTTCCTAAGTATTTATATTTTTTTGTAACTATTACATTTTATTTTATCGTTTTTTCCTTGTCAAATTTTTCATGTCACCCGATTTTGATTTAGCATTTGTATAGGCTGTCTTACTACTTTGTTTTCTATTTTTGTTACTATTTTCCCTATGTGTTTGGTTTTTTATTTTTCCACTTTTGACAGTATTCGACTTATTTTCTCTCCTTGAATTTTTGGCTTTACTGCCATCACCGGCTGTTTTCCCCTTATTAGGCGTATTATTATACTGTCTGCCTCTGAGAGGTTTTACAAGGCAATTGGGGCCGAATCCTATAAGGTCTTCCCTATGTGCTTCCTTCAGTGCCTCTATAACAAGATGGTAATTTTCCTTTTTACGGTATTGTAAAAGGGCTCTTTGCATGGCTTTTTCTCTAGGAGTTTTTGGAACATATACCTTCTTCATGTTTCTTGCATCATAACCTGTATAAAACATACAGGTTGATAGTGTTCCCGGGGTGGGGTAAAAATCCTGAACCTGTTCAGGCATATATCCCTGCTGTTTCAGATATTCAGCCAATTCCACGGCAGCATTCAAATCACTCCCCGGATGGCTCGAAATCAAATAAGGCACCAGATACTGTTCCTTATGAATTTTTTCATTTATGTCATAAAATTTCTTCACAAATCTATCATACAGCTGTCTCCTGGGCTTTCCCATCTTTTCCAGAACCCTGTCTACCACGTGCTCCGGTGCAACTTTAAGCTGACCGCTGACATGATGCTCGCATAATTCCGTAAAAAAGTCGTCATTCTTGTCAAGCATCAAGTAGTCGTAACGTATTCCTGAGCGGATAAACACTTTCTTTACATCAGGAAGTGCCCTAAGTTTACGTAAAAGTTGCAGATATTCTGAATGATCTACTACCAGGTTTTTACAGGGTTCCGGATGGAGACATTGTTTCTCTTTGCAAACACCGCTCTTAAGCTGTTTTTCACATGCCACATTTCTAAAATTGGCTGTAGGGCCACCTACATCGTGTATATACCCTTTAAAGCCCTGTGTCCATGTAAGCTTCTTTGCCTCATTTACTATTGATGCCTGGCTCCTTTTTTGAATTACCCTTCCCTGATGAAAATTCAAGGCACAAAAAGAACATCCGCCATAGCAGCCTCTATGACTTGTTATGCTGAACTCTACCTCATTAATGGCAGGAATCCCACCGTATTTTTCGTAGACCGGATGGTATGTCCTTTCGTATGGCAAGGCATAAACCTTGTCCAGCTCAGCTGTTGACAAAGGCATTGTGGGGGGATTCTGAACCAGATAACGGTCGCCGTGGGGTTGGACCAATATTCTTCCGCTCACGGCATCCTGTTCGTTATACTGTATTTTAAAGGCTTCCGCATATGTTTTTTTATTTTCCTGTACGTCTTCAAAGGAAGGTAATACCGCTACTTTTTTTGTTCCCTTTGAATCAACTGCCTCCCTGACTTCAGCAGGAAGTTCTTCGTATCTGGCGAGATATGCACTGCCACGCAAATTCTTTATACTATGGACGGGAACGTCTTTTTTCAAAAGTCTGGCAATCTCAGTAATCGGCTTTTCGCCCATACCGTAAACCAGCAGGTCAGCCTTTGAGTCTACAAGAATGGATCTTCTGACTTTATCATCCCAATAATCGTAGTGTGCAAATCTACGGAGGCTGGCTTCTATTCCTCCGATTATAACAGGTGTATCCTTGAATATCTCTTTTATCTTATTGGCATATACAATAACAGCCCTGTCAGGTCTGTATCCTCCTTTTCCTCCCGGAGAATACAGATCTGTGGATCTCTTCTTTTTACTAACCGTGTAATGGTTTACCATTGAATCTATAACCCCGGAGGATATTAGTACACCATACTTCGGTCTTCCCAGCTTCTTGAATTCCTCACTGTTTTTCCAGTTAGGCTGAGCAATTATTCCAACCTTGAAACCCTCGCTTTCCAAGACCCTGGTTATTATAGCATGTCCAAAACTGGGATGATCCACATAGGCATCACCGCTTATATATAGAAAGTCAAGCTGATCCCAGCCTTTTTCATTCATGTCGTCAAAACTTATGGGTAAAAAACTCATTTGTGTTAGTACCACCTTATTTGTTTTTGATATTTTCTATGTTATTTTAACACAAATAAGGTTATAGTAAACAATAATTACGAAACCAGTTCCACAAAATCAGAGTTTGTCCTCATATAATCAAAGACGCTGTTCCTGCAAATTTCCCGTTTTATATCAGAATCCTTGCTAACAGCCTTTTTTAAATTGTCTATCGCAATATCCTGCTTTTTCATTAATGCATAAACAGCTGCAATATTATAATACAATTCGCCCTCCTCCATTCTGTCATCAAGTGCTTTTCCATATGCCTTGATTGCTTCGTCATACTGCTTTAATTCGGTTAATGAAGCACCCAGATAGTAATAAACATCCTTGTCCTCAGGATTCAACTCAGCAGCTCTTGAAAAAGCATCTGCAGAGTCCTCATATCGTCTCAACTCAAACAAAACAACACCCATGTTAAAATAAAGTCTGAAATTCTCATGATTTACCTTAATTCCCGCAGTATATGCTACAAGGGACTCAACATGTCTTTGACTTCTGGCAAGAACTATTCCTAGGTTGTTATATGCATCCACAAAATCGGGTTCCAACTGAATTACAGCTCTGTAACAATCTATCGCTTTTTCTGTTTCATCAGTTTCATCATAAATTAAACCCAGCTTGTACATACTTTCATGACTTTTTTGGTTAAGACTTATGGTCTGCTTATATTCAGCAATAGCATTTTTGTATTCTTTATTTTCAAAATAACATTCTGCAAGGTTGTAGTGTCCTGTATAATCAGCGTCATTAATTGTTATATATGTTTTAAAGACCTTAATGGCTTCGGAATACTGTCCTACCGACATAAATAACCTTCCAAGGAGGATATATGCATCTGCCTGCCGGGAGTTGTTCTTAATACATGTTTCAAAACGTTCTTTTGCCTCTTCTATATTGCCCAGTTCAACTAAAAGTTTTCCCATAGTTAATGATAGTTCATAGTTGCTATCATCATTTTTCAGTAGCTCTTCATAGTACATTACCGCCTCTGCTTGCCTGCCTGTTGCTGTGTATACCCTGCCTATACCTTCCTTTGCCGCCGGACACTCAGGATTTAATTCCAGAGCCTTAAAAAAGTTCTCCAAAGCAAGTTCCGGTTTTTCCATATTAAAATATGTTACACCGAGGTTAACATAAATCATATACACCTTTGTCATTGAGCCGTTGAGCTCCAGTACCTTCCTATAGTAAGAGATGGCCTCTCTGAACATTCCTTTCTTGAAGCATACATTTCCATAGTTAAAAAACAGGTTTCCCGCAGTTTGGCTAATGTCCAGCATACTTTTATATATATCAAATGCAAAATCATAATTCCCCTGATTATATCCATTCTCTGCTTGAATTAGTTTCTTTTTGATACCCAGGAATAAATCATCTTTCAGCAAATTAAATTCAGCAATAGTATCATCAACAAAATCTTCATTTTCACACACGTCCATAACCTTATGGCATATCTGGGGAGTACTGACAAATGAGGATTCCGGCAAACTATTTTCAGCTTGAGATATTGTTTTATTTTCGACAGTTATATAATCCTCATGTATCTGTGTATTTCTGTGACTTTTTATTGTCAACCTGTAATCTCGTATAATAAAACATGACGGAATTAATATCCCGAATCCAATATAAAAAAGTTCCATACTATTACTAATTTTTACATCATTTGCTAAAGAAAGAATCACTATTGTTAATGATGAAAGCTGAATTGTAAAGGAAATTAGCGTTACAGCTTTTTTAGTTTTTAAAAGCCTGTAAAATACATAAGAAAGAAGTAAAACCATTAAAAAAGCATTAAAGGTAGTTAAAATAAACATTTTGCACCCCCACGTATTTTATAAATTCTTTAGTTAGTCCGCTGTAGGACTGTTTTTATAAAATAGTTATGAGAATATGTGCACATTTATACCGGACGGGAAATACCAGAGACACAAAAAGTATGAATCGATTAAACAATTCATACTTTTCAGACATTTGTTATTCTTTATCCAAATTATGTAATTCTACTGGTTTGCCTTTTGCCTGTCATTCTGATTCATTTGCATTTCCATCCACTGCTGTTTTGAAATCAGTACCTGTCTGGGCTTGCTGCCCTCAAACCTGCCAACTATATTTCGGGCTTCCATCTGATCTATTATTCTTGCAGCACGCGAATAACCGACTTTGAACTTTCTCTGCACCAGTGAAACTGATGCTTGTCCGGCGTCAACAACCATCTCTATAGCCTGATTCAACAGTTCATCATTATCTCCCGGGTTATCGTCTTTTCCTGTGGCCTGGTCATTGATCTTTTCAATGATATCTTCATCATATGAGGTATAACCCTGGGTTTTGATGAATTCTACTACTCTTTCCACTTCTGTATCAGATACAAATGAACCTTTTACTCTCAGAGGCTTTGGCTCACCAACGGGATAAAACAACATATCGCCCTTTCCAAGAAGTTTTTCTGCTCCGCTCATATCAAGTATTGTTCTTGAGTCCACCTGCGACGATACGGCAAAAGAAATTCTAGAAGGAATATTAGCCTTTATAACCCCGGTAATTACATCTACAGACGGTCTTTGTGTTGCAATTACCAAATGCATTCCGGCTGCTCTTGCCATCTGTGCCAGACGGCATATTGCATCCTCAACATCATTAGGAGCAACCATCATAAGATCCGCAAGTTCGTCTACTATAATTACAACATGAGGCAATATGCCCTGTTCGTCATTTGCCTTTAACATTGCATTATATCCCTTTAAATCTCTTACTCCCTTGTCTGCAAACAGCTTATACCTGTTTACCATTTCCTGTACAGCCCAATTAAGAGCTCCGGCAGCCTTCTTGGGGTCTGTAACCACGGGTATCAGCAAATGAGGAATACCGTTGTAAATGCCAAGCTCAACAACTTTCGGGTCAACCATCAGCAGCTTAACCTCTTCAGGCGATGCCTTGAATAATATACTCATTATCAAACTGTTTATACATACACTTTTTCCGGAACCCGTAGCACCTGCTACAAGCAAGTGAGGCATTTTCCCTATATCAGCAACAACCGTTTCCCCTGAAATGTCTTTTCCTACTGAAAAAGCAAGTTTTGAGGAATGATTTGAAAATTCTCTTGATTCAATAATATCCTTTAAGAGTACTGCTGACATTTCCTTATTTGGCACTTCTATTCCCACAGCAGCTTTCCCCGGAATCGGTGCTTCAATTCTCACGCCTGCTGCTGCAAGATTAAGTGCTATATCATCCGACAGATTTACAATTTTGCTTACTTTTACTCCGGGGCTTGGCTGTATTTCATATCTGGTTACAGCAGGCCCGCGACTGATATTAATAACACGGGCATCAACTCCAAAGCTCTTTAAGGTATCCTCTAACTTTTTTGCACCTTCAAGTGCAACATTCTTTAATGCCTTAACATTGAGGTCATCTTTATTTGAATCCAGTAAATCCGTTGATGGGTAATTGTAAATCATTGGCTTCTGTATCTCTGTCTGAGGTATAACAAGCTCCTCCTGGTCACTTTCAGAAGCTGCAACCGTTTCTGTTTCTGAGGACTGATTTATTTGACCATCTGTATTTTCATCAGGAACACTCTGATTCTCCAAATCATCAAAAGGATCGTTGTCAGGGCACAATCCTGAATCCTTAATATCGGATATTACCAGTTCATCTGCAGCATCATTAAACCCGGTGAGGCTGACAGTGAATTCTTCCGTCTCCGTCTCCTCCTCCGTTTCAACATTTTCTGTCTCGGGTTCTGGGATTTCTGCCTTATTTTCAAGCTTCTTAGCTGATTTTCCACGGTTTTCCCGTTCTATTTTAAAATTAATTATTTTTTGTTTTTTATCAGGTATTTCCTCGCTAACCTCTGTTTCATTTTCAGCTTCCTCAAGTGCATTCATTCTCTCTTGTTTCTTTATCTTTCTGGCTTCATTGGCTGCTTTCATTTTATTTGAGAAGTATAGGGAAATATTTTTAAGGAACGCCGCCATTGATACATTCGTAAGCAAAATAACATCAATAATTGATATAGTTGTAAGAATTATGACCGTTCCCAAAACCTGAAATGTCATCAAAAACGGCAGACTCAAAAGGCCTCCCAGTATACCTCCCCCGGTCAATACCTTACCGTCTGCATAAAATTTTGAAATACTGTAAAACAAATTTCTCCCTGAAAATTCTTCATAATCAAATACAGATACTTGAAAGAATGCAGAAAGCAATACTAAAAGGACTCCAAAGTATATTAAACGGTACTTAAAATTATGGCTGTCCATTTTAAAAATCATAGCTACACCGTACACTATCAATACAATAGGAACTGCATAGGCAGTTACCCCCAGAAATCCAAGTATAACATTTGTTATAACTTTTCCGAAAACACCCATGGATTTTGTAAAAATAAAACTGAAAAAAGCCAGAATTCCGAAAGCAAATAGAATAAGGCCTAAAATCTCATTTTTATATTTTGAAAAACCGCTCTCAACTCGTTTATATTTTTTCTTCTTTTTTACTTTTTTAACCTGCAAACGATAACACCCCACAGTTATTGTTAAATGATAGAATTTAATCGAAAATATGTTTGTAATTATATCATATTTTCTATGATTATTCCATCAGCACACAAAAACCCTTGGAAACAAGTCTTTTTATCTTGTTTCTAAGGGCCTCACATTTTTAATCTTTTATTTGCTTATTCCATATCAGTATCTGTGTGGAACAATTGTTTCAACAATTCCAGCTGAGACAACAAAAGTGTTTCAGACTTGGTTTTGAAAAGGTGGAGCCTTTTCTTCATTTCTTCATACTCAAACCGAATCTTGATAACCTCCTGATTGGCATCGTTAATTATCCTCTGAGCCTTTAATTCCGCCTCCTTGATAATGTTTTCTGCCTTTTCATAGGAATTTTTCTTTATTTCCTCCCCGGTTTGCTGTGCTACTATTAACGTATTCTGAAGAGATTCCTCAATATTTTTATAATGCTGAATACCTTCATTTAGTACTGAAATCCTATCTTTAAGCTCTATATTTTCTTTTATGTAAAGCTCATAATCCTGTATTACACTGTCCAATACTTCGTTAACCTGATCTTCATTATAACCCATAAAATTCTTCTTAAATTTTATATTATCAAGATCATTCGGCGTATAATTCATAAATGGTCATCCTTTCTTGAGACATCTTATTATTCGAAACGTTTTATAACAATGCTGATTCTGTCCTTTCTGGTGTTTCCCAAAACCTTTTCCAGAACAATTCTTCCCATTCCCCGTATTGATATTACGTCTCCCTCAACCAACATTTTGGAAGGGCTTTGAACCAGTTCCCAATTTACGTTAACTCTTTGTGCTCTAAAATAGTCCATCACTTTGGTTCTTGACAATCCAAATCCGCTAGACGCAACGGAATCGGCACGCAGAGAGGCTACCGTGGTATTTATGCTCCGCTCTTTCTTCTGGGGCGGAGTAAATTGATATATATCGCATAATTCACACTGTACCTTTACATTACCAATTTTGTCCAAATTGTATAATATATATTCCGCTATTTTATCAATAACAAAAACATCTGCGAATGTTTCATTAACAAGTATATCTCCGATTTTTTCTCTCTTAATTCCCAATCCAAGTAATGACCCAAGATAATCTCTATGAGAAAGCTTATTTTCAATAACAGGTGTTATTCTCAACAAACTTAAGGGAGTGCCATAAGGAATTCCTTCCTCAATAAAATCACTGCTTATTACAGTTATAGCCCTTTCTGCTCCTTCATAACCACCTGTAAACTGATAAAAAATATCCTTAACCCTGTCCAAAACCTTTTTAGAAACAGAAACTTCATATGGAGAAAGAAAATCTGAATACGCAAAAGAGGAATAACGACACTGTTCTACCTTGTCCAACAAGCGTGAAACCAGCACCCTATCCTCTAATTTTGAAACCATCTTTAATAATTCGTTTTTATCCATATAATCCTAATATAAAAAAACTCTAAATATACTGAATATTACATTTCTAATTACTTCAATAAGCAGAAATGCGACAATTGGAGAAAAATCCATCATAGACAGCATGGAATTATTAAATATACTTGACCTGTTAAGCATATTGCGTATAGGTGATAGTACCGGTTCGGTAATAGCATGAAGCAAATCTACAAATTTGTTATTCCTTGATATGGGAAACCATGAAAGAACTGCTCTGGCCACCAAAACCATCTCAAAGGCAAACAATACGCCATTTATAGCTCTATAAACTGAATCCATCTAAATTAGTCCTCCAATGCAAGAGACAAAACTATTTAGCCCACGGAAAAACGGTTTTGTTTCTTATTTCATCCTTTAAATCGCCACTAACATCTACATTATTTGGAGCTATAACAAAAATATCACAGGAAACTTTTTGAATACTGCCGTCAAGTGCATACACGGAACCGCTTAAAAAATCAATTATTCTCTGAGCATCCTGCTTTTCAATACCTTCAAGATTTATAACTACAGGCTTTTTGTCTTTTAAGTGATCGCAAATATCTTGTGCATCATCAAAAGTATTCGGCTGTGCTACAATCATTTTAAACTGATTTCCTGTATGAATATTTACAACCTTACCTGCCTGCTGTTTTTTTGACCCGTTAAAGAAGTGTGTTTGAATAGGTTCTTCTTTCACTTCTTCCTTTTTATTCATTTCCAGCTCGTCAAATTCATCTTCGTCCTCATCAACAGCTTCCCAGCCAACGAAATTAAATACCTTGTTAAGAAGTTTTGACATTTTCAAATACCCCCTGAGTCTTTTGTAAATATATTTTTTGTCTATAGTTCATTTTTACTACCTTTGTGGATAATTACGCTTTCCAAAAATACCTGTTCCGACTCTGACTACATTTGCACCTTCTTCGATAGCAACCTCAAAATCGTTGCTCATACCCATGGAAAGATAATCCATACTAACATTATCTATTTTTTTATTCTTTATGTCAATAAAAATGTCGTAAAGATTCTTAAAGATAGGTCTTATTTCCTGGGTATTATCTACAAATGGTGCTATAGTCATCATTCCCCTTAGAGCTACATTCTCCAATTGGGAAATAAACTCAACATACCGGTTAACTTCTTCGGGTTTTATTCCAAACTTGGTTTCTTCTCCCGAAACATTCACTTGCAGAAGTATATTCATTTTTTTGCCTGCTTTACCTGCACGGTTGTCAATCTCCTTTGCCAGTTCAAAGCTGTCTACAGAATGTATCATGTGAACTTTATCAATAATATATTTAACCTTATTTGTTTGCAAATGCCCTATCAAATGCCATTTTATTGATTCATCAAATTTATCGTACTTTTCCAGCAGTTCCTGCACTCTGTTTTCACCGAAATCAGGAACACCGTATTCACTAACATTCCTGATTCTAGCAACATCAACAGTTTTAGTAACTGCTATAAGCGTTATTTCTTCTGCTTTTCTGCCGCTTTTCTCAGCTGCGATTTTTATTCTGGAATATATGTCGTCCAGATTTTGTTTTATAGTTTCATCAATCAATTATCTGTCCCTCCTGTATGTTTTTGGGATTTAGTATGTATGTGTTGTATAGTGCAACTGATGACTCCCCGTCAGGATTATCAATTATTGCAGCATCATCATTAACCCCTACTATTTTAACCTCTTTAAACGTAGCCGTATTCCCCTTTAATAAACATATTTTGGCCGTTTGTTTATTAAGATTTATATTCTGCAAACTGCTACGGGGAACCTTTAAGCCGCTGTGGCTTGAAAATACTACATCAACATTTATCCTGCGCATACCTATAGTTTCATTTAACCCGGTATTATACATAAATGAAATTATTCTTTTACCGTTAATAACATTTGAACTATAGTTTATAAGGGCATCCATACTGTATCCTATATCATTGATTCTCAGGGTTACTTGTTTATCTTCTGTCAGATCCTTTGCATTTTTTTCGTCCACTACTGCAACCATGTAATTATCCAAATCTTTTACTAGCTTTGCAATAGGCTCTCCTTTTTTTACATCAACCACATTAAAGTCTCTGTTTGTATCCTTAACAGTAATATTTTCCAAATCCTCCGGTGAAGCATTTTTTATATAATCCGGAGTCAGCAGTGTTTCGTAACCGTCTATTGCAAAGGATATCAGTCCCGCAGAACCTGCCCTTACTTCCTTGACGTTATTGTTTAATCTTCTTTCAATTTCAGCTTTTTCACTGGTCAGCCTGCTTATATATTTAGCAGATTTACTGTTATTACCAAATATATCTGATTTTCTATAAACAACACTGTCAATATCCGACATTGTATCATAGCTTTCAACCAAACTGCCTCTTAAAGATTGTTGTCCCAGATTCTTTACCTTTTCTATTATTTCTGAATCCAGTTTTATTATGTCACTGGAGAATACTCCCAGATTCTCCTTTTGAGCTTTTTGTGCACTGCTTATTTGCATTTCCTTTTTTTTAAGTTCCTCGTAGATTGAAACGGGAACATTTTTGACAATAGTTGCTATTCTGTAAAAAGCCGGAACCTTTTCACCCTCCACAGCATCCATAACACAGTTACCGTCATCCGGAGAATTTATAACTTTTTCATTTCTTATTAAAATACCGTCCACATTTTGAACTACTTCTATTTTACCGTTTTTTAAAATATCTTTTTCAATAGTATTGCCAAACGTTATGTAAAGCAATGATGGCAGATATATCAGTAGAAAGATTCCCAGAATCAGTGTGCCTATTCTAATGCCCTTGATTTTGAATAAATTCCCCATTTGTTTCACCCCACCTATTACCTTCTCTTTAGTGTTGTTTCAGCCTGCCTCTATTTTACTATTCCCTGTTCGAACAACTTCTGCAAAGCAATAATATTACCCAGCTTTACATGTTCATATACAAGACCGCCCTGCATGTATGCCACATAAGGTTCTTTTATAGGCGCATCTGCGCTGAGTTCAATGGATGACCCCTGTACAAATGCTCCTGCAGCCATGATTACAGGGGCATCATACCCAGGCATATCCCAAGGCTGCGGTGTAACATATGAATCTACGGGAGAGCCCTTCTGTATACCCTGACAAAATGCAATAAGGCTTTCTTTATTATTAAACTTTACTGATTGTATTATATCACTTCTGTGCCCTTCAACAGATGGCATTGTCTCAAAGCCTGCCCGTTCCATAAGTGCTGCACAAAATACAGCACCCTTGAGGCTTTCCGCCACTACATGCGGCGACATGAATAAGCCCTGAAACATAAGCCTGTTGTTTCCCAGAGAAGCGCCAACCTCCTTGCCGAGTCCCGGAGAAGTAAGTCTGAATGCCGCCTGTTCCACAAGATTTTTCTTTCCTGCTATGTAACCTCCGGTGAGCGCAAGCCCGCCTCCTGGGTTCTTTATCAGGGAACCTGCTATTATATCCGCTCCTACCTGAGTTGGCTCAGTAGACTCAACAAACTCCCCATAACAGTTATCAACCATCACAATTATGTTACTGTTTACTGCTTTAACTGCTTGTATAACATTTTTTATATCTTCAATAGACAGCGCATCTCTCCAGGAATAACCCCTAGAGCGCTGAATCATTGCCATTTTGGTTTTTTCAGACACTGTTTGCTTTATATTTTCCAGGTCAGGTTTCCCATTCTTCAAATCAACCTGTTTGTAGGATACCCCAAACTCCTTGAGGGAACCACAGTTTTCCCCTCTTATCCCAATCACTTCTTCAAGAGTGTCATAGGGCTTGCCTGTAACAGCTACCAACTCGTCTCCGGGTCTGAGATTACCAAATAAGCAAAGGGCCAGCGCCTGGGTACCTGATACTATCTGATGGCGAACAAGAGCGTCCTCGGTTTGAAATATGTCCGCATAAACACTGTCTAAAACTTCTCTACCCCTGTCATCATAACCGTAGCCGGTTGTTCCGTTGAAATGGGAATCGCTTAATTTGTTTTCCTGCATAGCCTTTATTACTTTAAGCTGGTTCAACTGCTTAACTTCATCTATTTGTGCGAATACCTTCTGAGCATCATTTTCAGCCTGTTCCGCCAATTCAATAATCCTGTCATCTATTTCAAAATGCTGTTTTAAATATTCTCTTGTTTGAAAATCCATTGATAAAATTCCTCTTTCGTAGTTTATATATACATGATTTTATCTACTTTGTTTTGGTTTATCAAGTTAATTATAAAACTTTTGCCTATCAAAATCTATTTATAGTACAATATATCAAGCGATATATACTTTGTGGATTTATATCTGCCATTATTGTCAGGAGGATTTTAATGTTATTAGAGAAGATAGTCAGTGAGCAGGAAGCAGGAAAGACTCTAAAACACGTCTTAAAAAGTGGGCTTCTGCTTTCTGAAAGGCTTATAAAAAAGCTTAAGTTGCAGCAAAAGATTTATGTAAACGAACATCCCGAAAGAGTTAATTACATTGTAAAAGCGGAGGACAAGCTGAAGGTTATACTTGATCTGGAGGAGGAATGTGAGCACATTGAACCCCAGGATATACCCCTTGACGTTATTTTTGAGGATGAATGTATGCTGGTTCTTAATAAGCAACCCGGTATAGTAGTCCACCCTACCAGCTACCATCCCGACAATACCATAGCTAACGGGATAGTGTACTATCTTAAGAGCAAAGGCATTACAAAAAAGGTACGACCGGTCAGCAGGCTGGACAGAGAGACTTCCGGCATTATTATTTTTGCTAAAAACCAGTTTACACAGGAAATGCTAATACAGCAAATGCATACCAAGTTATTTAAAAAAGAGTATTTGGGTGTTGTACAAGGTATACCTGAAAACAATGAAGGCACTATTAATCTACCCATAGCCAGAAAGCCGGGTAGTATTATGTTAAGGCATATTTCTGAAGAAGGAGCGCCCTCAATAACACATTACAAGATTCTCAAGAGCTTTCCTTCGCATAATTCGGCATTGCTGGGCTTTATTCTTGAAACTGGAAGAACACACCAGATACGAGTTCATTGTCATGCAATGGGGTTTCCTATCTATGGAGACACTCTTTATTCAGAAAATACAAATTCATACATTTCCCGGCAGGCCCTCCATTCATACAGAACAGAAATAATTCATCCTGTTACACGAAAAGAAGTTATATTCACGGCGGAACTTCCATCCGATATAACCGGCCTATTGGAAATACTAGGCAAATAATATGTAAATATTTTACACCAAGTACGTCTTATGGTACTATCAAAATACAATTATACATGTTTTTAGACATAGTAAAAGGGGGGTAGATAAATCCATGGAAGTACTCAAGGAAAGATATACTATAACAGAGCTAAGCACCTCTTTAAATATAACAGATCATGCTTTAAGGTTTTATGAAAAGGAATTTGGGCTAAACATCCCCAAGGATAACAGAGGAAGACGCTTTTACACTACTGAACTTGCAAACGTAATGTACCAGATAAAAGCAATGCGTGACCAGGGTCTTGAGTTGAAGGCAATCAGAAAAATTCTTGAGGACGAAAATATTATCAGACCAAAAGATATAAGTATTCCTATTCCTGCTGAACAACTTCCTGCCGTAGTTTCAAAGAAATTGGAGGAACTGAGCGGTGCTGAATTGTCCTTGATACTGGAAGCTTTAAACGGTATTAAAGAGCAACTTTTTAATAATGTTGCCGAAGAATTCATAAATACACGCCAACATATTTCAAAGGAAATCCATAGCTCCAAGGTTGAACTTGGAGCTTGTGTTGAAAATACTTCCCGTAAGCTGGAAATCAAAATGGACAAGCATTTCCAGGAGGTAGACAGATATATTACCAGTTGGAGAGAACGTAAAAATACTTCTCTGGCAGGTAAACTAAAAAAACTGATTGGAAAATAATTCACTTTCCGGCCTGCAGATAGGAATCAATAATTCCTATCTGCCAAACAAACTTATGTTAATCTTTCAATGCAACACCTTTAGAATCCTTGTTAATAGAACCTGCAAGAATCAAAATTCCTTCTATAAGTCCCCATACCCAAATAATCGGCGAGAATATAAAGCATGATAAAACAGTCAGTAATAGTTGCGCAAGACCAATTCCTATATAACCCAGATAAAATCTGTGAACACCGAATGCACCCAGGAAAATTCCAAACAATCCGGCTGCCAACTTTGATTTTTGCTGCCCATAGTTGCTTAAACTAAAACCACATTTCATGCATACCTGAGACATTGAATCGGTTGCTTCACCGCATAAAGGACAAAAATTATTCCCTTTTCCTGTAGGGACTCCACACGTAACGCATACAACAGCCTGATCATTCATAACGTTTCCGCAATTTCTACAATACATAAATATACCTCCTGAATTTTTTCAAAAATATATGGTTAATAATAATTTATACTGAACATACAACTTGTTTATTGTATTTACATTCTAGTATACGATTGTGACTATTGGATGTCTGATTATTTTTTTCTCGCTTTATATATTAATTTAATAAAAAAATAAAATCAATATTACATAGCAAAAACTTAATGTGTTGGTTTGTCAAACATGCGTTACACAATTAGTAAAAAAATAATGGAGCGTCTCATTAGGCGATTTCCAGCCTAATGGACGCATAGGAAATCTGTTATATTTCCAATTATGTATGTAAAGCTGCCT
>JAEZUC010000011.1 GCA_023443515.1 Bacillota bacterium | reverse complement strand
CAAATCAACGTAGGTTATTATAGATGTTAATGGAGTTTTAAGGTCATGAGAGACATTGGTAATCAACTCGGCTTTCATCCTCTCAGCCTTTACCTGACTGCTGACGGCGTGTTTCATACCATCAGCTATACTGTCAATTGTTTCGGAAAGCTCTTTGAATTCAGGGATTCTTTGATGGGGAATATTTGTTGACTGTTCCCCGGAGCGGATTCTCTTTGCACCTTCTGTTATAACCTTCAGACTCTTAAAGGCCTTTAGAAGTAAATAGACTGCTGTAACATTAACACCGACTATCATAACCAACCCAAGCAGTATGCCAAATGAGTCTGTAAACAATAGGGCTACGCCAACCAATGTGGCAACAGCATATACACCAAAAATGAGGATCAGTCTTAATGCTGCAGGACTGCTATCATATACAAAGAGAATTTTGTTTTTTATCCATATACAAATCTTATATATCAGAGTACTTTTTATGACTTCATGCCTCTTAAATCTCCTTACAAACATAGTTACAAAAACGATTCCCGCAAGTGTTCCAATGGTTATTGCAATACCTAACAAAACAGTCAAAATATTTACATTATAGTAGGAACTATTTTTGTATATTATGTACCGCCCATATTCAAAAACAGTCGCTAGGCATAAAACTACGATACCTGCTAAAACTGCCAAGGCAACATCAAGATATATATCATCTATAGGAATAAGCAGGAGCCCGTCTTTACGTCTGCTTCTTCCAGCCGCATAAATAATATAGGAAAGGGCAATTAAAAAGACCCCTATTCCTATTACTACAAATTTGATTCCTGATAGTCCTTCCCTAACATTTTGGTTATAGGCTGACAGTTCTGCATCAAATCGCTTCTGAGATAACCCAAGAAAGATAACAGTATCTGAGGGGATATTACCAGCATAAAGAAATTCATCAAGCTCCTTATTGGTATCTGACTGCTTAAACTGGAAACTTACTGGGAGTGAATTGAAGAAATCTGCAACGTCATTGTTACTGTTATTTGTTAAAGTTACTACGCCATTTGTTTTAACAGCGTAAAAGATTCCTTTAGTTGCCTTCAAGGTATCCAGTTTTATACGGTAATCTTCCAGCTGTTCCTTGATATAACCCGTTTCTATATCATATATCTTTGTTTTATACTCATTTTCTAATTTATCAATTTCACTTTTTCTATCATCCAGAAATTTTTGTACTTCAGGATTTTTTTCATCCTGAGAGTCAAGGGTATCGTTAAAATCTTCTTTTCCGCTTGTATAATTGCCCAACAATGAACGATAATAATCGTTTATTCGGTTAATCTCCATCTGTTTATCACTCATCAGTCGGTCTTTTCTGTGGCTTAAAACATCCTTATCCACACAAGCACCTGATTTTATATTTTCTTCATTTTTATATTTGACGGATACGTCATAAACCAGAGTATAAGTTTCAGATAGAATGTCCCTAAGGTACATGCTTCGCTTAAAATCCTTACTCTGAATTCCGGTATCGAAATAAGGGGCTTTTTCCAGCCCATATGCCGCTGTAAGCATTCCGGCAACACATAATATAACTGCCAAAGCTTTCAGCCAGGCAGAATATCTATATTTTTTCAATTTTATATCCAATTCCCCACACCACCTTTGAATATTTTGGTTCTTTCGGGTTAATTTCAATTTTTTCACGAATCCTTCTTATATGCACAGCAACTGTATTTTCCGGTGAAAAGGAGGGTTCGTTCCACACCTGCTCATATATCTGGTCGATAGAGAACACTTTTCCGGCATTTTCGCATAAAAATTTCAGAATTTTATACTCTACAGGTGTTAACTTTACAGTTTTATCGTCAACTTTTACTTCCTTTGCGTCATCGTCAATAACAAGGCCTCCTGATTTGAATACACCTGATTTTGCAACAAAGCTGCCCAAGGATACATACCTTCTAAGCAGTGATTTTACTCTGGCCAGAAGTTCAAGGGGGTTGAAGGGTTTGGTTACATAATCATCCGCGCCCATGTTTAAACCGATGATTTTGTCTGTGTCTTCTGATTTTGCACTTAACATTAAGACAGGAATATTGTATTTTTCACGAATTTTCGTAGTGGCACGGATTCCATCCATTACAGGCATCATTATATCAATAATAACCAGATGTATTTCACAATTATCAAATACAGAAAGAGCTTCGGCACCGTTATATGCCTTATAAACAGAATAACCTTCATTTTTCAGATATATCTCGATGGCATCCACAATTTCCTTATCATCATCACAAACAAGAATATTCACAAAATCTACCTCCAAAAGTTTGTTGCTAAAGTTGTTATATAATTGAATTAATTCAACGCAAACATTATATCACATCCTTTTATTAGGTTTTTAGACATGTAAAATATAGCTATAAGCTACATTACAAATAATAGCAGGACAATCTTACGGAACTATTGATAAAATTCTTAAGATATTCTTAACATGAAGGGGGTGGAAAACGAAGAAAAGAGATTTTATATAAAAGAGTGCCTTTACTGTATTCTCACAGATAAAGGCACTCTCGGCTGGTTAGATATTCAAGTCGTATTTATAAAAATTATTGGTTGTATCGGCACTCATATCCTGTGATACATTTGTTCCGTCAAGTAGAAGCTTATGCCCGCAGCTTTCACATCTGAAAGTAAGTCCGTTCAATCTGCTTATTTCTTCTTCAGGAAGGTTTAATAACACGCTTTCACAAATGCAGCATCTAATTGTGCAAAAATTCAAATTATCTTCCCCCATTTCAATATATATTCTATAAGGTATATTTAGAATTGACTATTTTTAGAACTTAATTCATATAAATAGTACTAAATTATATTACAATATTTCCCATGAATGCGTTACAAGTTTTAAAAATATGTACAAGCAAGTAATATTTTTGTTTTATATGAATATAGTTTTTATAACCCGAAATTTATAAGATTTTGCAGTCAGATATGGAGGTCAAACGCTATGAGAGATACTATTTACGATAATACCTATCTGGAAGGAAATAAGGGTAATCTGACAAAGCTACCTATAGTTTTGTGTGCCATCGGAGGTATTTTACTGGGGGGGTTAGCCTTTACATTAGCCAACGGGAAGATAAATATACCCATTGATTTTAAACAGATTAATCCCAAATCTTCAGCATCAACAGAATCGTCCGATAATGTAAAAGAGTTTGTTTTTAAGCTTTTTGGAATTGACCTGTACAATCCTATTACAATATTAAATACAAACTATCCATATTTTAAGATGTTTTATGATAAAAGCTATCAACCTCCAGCGTCTGAAAAAGTACAGCAGGAGATTAACAAAATACAAAATGCACAGACAAAACCTGTTAATCCGCAGGGAAATGTACAACAAAAGACTCCAGATACTCCCGCAGGGCAGTTAAAAGAGGCATCAAGCAGCATAACCTTTGAGGGTGATGTTGAAGAGAATGATCAAAAAAATAATCCTATTGTTTCAAGTGGAAAAATTAACATTAAAAACGAAACCGGCTTTACAATAGATATAAAAAAACTGCTAAATGAGCCTTTAAAGCTTGCACCCGACAAAAAAGGCCCTAAGATATTAATTTATCATACCCACACAACTGAATGTTTTTTAAAGAGTGCAGACGAAATAGGGAAGAGCAATACCCCTTCGAGAACGACCAACAATAAATACAACGTTGTCAGGGTTGGAAATGCTTTGATAAATAATCTCCAAAAGTACAATATAGATGTGCTTCATAATACGACTATACATGATGCCGACTACAACAGTTCCTATGTAAAGTCGCTTAATACACTGACAGACTATGTTGATAAGTATTCTTCCTTTAAAATGGCTATAGACCTCCATCGTGATGCTGCAAGCGGAGGGAAGCTGCGAGCAGTTAAGAAAATTAACGGTAAAAATGTAGCGGAGATAATGTTTGTTATCGGTACAGATGCCAAGCTCAGCAACCCAAGGTGGAAAGAGAACCTGAAACTTGCAATTAAAGTCCAAGCCAGACTGAATGAGATATGTCCCGGAATAGCAAAGCCGATCTATGTAAGTAAAAACAGGTACAATCAGCATTTAATGAATGGCTCGGTTATAGTTGAAATCGGAGGGGACGGGAATGTAATTGACGAATGTGTCCGCAGTACATCGTTTCTGGCCCAGGCTATAAATGATGTTATATTCAAAAAGAAATAGGGTTAAAATAACTTCGAATTGTTAAAAATAATTAAATAAGGGTTTATTTTAAGACGCATTTAAACCAGAAATAACAAAGATACGGGGTTATATATGCCAAGAAAAACAAGATTCAAGCAAAGGAGACTGTACCGATTTAAAATTGCACTTGTATCAGCAGTATTTGTGCTGATAATTGTATCCGGACTTTTAGCAGTTGATTATAGTAAAAGTTATATTTACTATGGTGAACCCAGAACGGAAATTCTGCAAATAGCACCTGTTGACCCTGATATATATCGGATAACCTTTTTAAATAATTATTTTGACCTGAACTTGAAGTATTTAAGGGATAATGTCTTAAAAGTAAAAGCTTTTTTTGTTACTGACCGCTAGTGTAACCATATTGTTACCATTATGTAGTTGGAATGTGCTAAGCTACATTTATAAATTATTAAAAAACAGAAAGGGTCTGACATAATGAAAAAAGCACTATTATTTGTTATGATTGCTGTATTTGCATTAACTGTATTCCCGGCTGCTACAGGTATTTCATCCGTCTCTGCGGACTCAGAATCGTCTTTAAAAGTTGAGACGGCAAAAATAGAAAAAATAGATGGTAGCTGTTCCATCAAGATAATATATCCTGTTTTAAGCGGTTTTGCTTCAGCGTCAAAAATTAATAATACACTCCAAAATAAGAACCTTGATTCTATCGGATTTATCAGGAGAGAACAGGTGTATTTGGATGAATACATAAAAGATATGCCCCCGAGAGAACATAATCTTCCTATGGCCTCCATAGATTCATTATTTGATTATAACACAAGTGGTGATATTCTATCCCTGATTAGGAATACATATGTGTACACAGGTGGTGCACATGGTATGACTACACTGGAATCTTACACTGTGAATACCAAATCAGGTGAAATATATTCTTTTAATTCTTTGTTTAATCCTAATTCTAACTACAAGAAAGTAATTCTTGATAAAATTAAAAAGTCAATAGATAAAGAAAAAGATATGTACTTTGATGATGCAAAGACTACAGTAGATAAAGCAAAGAGTAATTACCAGTTTTATATTGACGGTGACAGACTTGTAATATACTTCGGAGTATATGAACTAAGACCATATGCAGGGGGGATAGCAAGATTCAGCATGCCTGCCAAAGAGCTTAAAGGATTGCTTAAGGATGACGTCTATAATCAGATGATAAATGCAAAACCCCTTGAGAGAATAAGACTAAACGGAACAAGCCTGAAAACTCAGTTCAAAACCTTTGAAAAAGACTATGTATTAATGGTGCCTCTCAAAACAACTGCTGAAATCCTTGGCTACAAGGTAGGCTGGGATTCAAAAAAGGGAGCAAGCATAGCAGGTGGATATATTAAGAATAATGTAGACACATATTACACTACAGGTTCTAAAAAAATAAAGCTTACTCCTGCAAAAATAGTAGGGAATGTAATGTATGTACCAATATCATACTTTTCAGAGGTTTTAAAAGAGGATGTAAGTTATGACGGAGAAGGTTTACGGCTCTTTACCAAATCAACCGTAACCCCAAGTCAGTTTGACATACAGAGCACGGAGTTTATGAAAGCTGACAGTGCAAAAGAATGTGCGGATATGTATGCAAAAGCTGTAAAAGAACGCAAAGGAGTAATTCAGTACGGATTAATGTCATCACAATTAAGGATAGCTCAAAAGACGAGATTTGAAGAAATGAACTGGGTAACCGGAGTATCCAGCCCGTGGGTAACAACATACAATGTTAAGGACAACGGCGATGGTACATTTAAGATAACACTCCATTGGGCTACCTCTACGGGCAAGTCACCTGACACAATAGTAACTCTGTCCATAAGCAAGGTGAAGGATCAGGAGTACTTTGAGATTTCAGATATTAAAGAGTAATTTTATTCTGAACTTAGGTCATAAGCTATAGTCGCCTGCAAAAGTGGTGACTATAGCTTTATTTTTTAGAACAATAAGTATCAAAACACTATATTGCACCTTTAAAAGTATATGGTATAATTAAATGCGCATAATCTGTTTTATATTGAATCAAAGCTTTGGAGGTAATAGATGCCTAGTGAACGACAGAAATATATAAGAAATTTTTGTATAATAGCACATATAGATCATGGTAAGTCAACCCTTGCAGACAGATTGCTGGAAAAAACCGGGGTTCTGACATCCAGAGAAATGCAGGAACAGGTTCTGGACAATATGGAGCTTGAGAGAGAACGTGGGATAACCATAAAGGCCCAAGCGGTCAGAATGGTATATAAAGCCTCTGACGGTCATGAATACATTTACAATTTAATAGATACTCCCGGACATGTTGACTTTAACTATGAGGTATCAAGGAGCCTTGCAGCTTGTGAAGGTGCCATACTGGTAGTTGATGCAGCTCAGGGCATAGAAGCCCAGACCCTGGCAAACGTTTATCTCGCATTGGAGCACAATCTGGAAATAATGCCTGTTATAAATAAAATAGATCTTCCAAGTGCACAACCCGATGTTGTAAAGAAGGAAATAGAAGACGTAATAGGTCTTGATGCTTCGCAGGCCCCAATGGTATCAGCCAAGAACGGGTTAAACATTGAAGAAGTTCTTGAAAAAATAGTTCATATGATTCCGTGCCCCGATTCTGATGAAAATGCACCCCTTAGAGCATTGATATTTGACTCTTTTTATGACAGTTACAAAGGTGTCATTGTTTATATGCGGGTGAAGGAAGGAACAGTGAGAACGGGCGACACCATAACAATGATGTACACAAAAAAAGAATTTGTTGTCACCGAGTTGGGATATCTGAAACCCGGAGGACTATCTCCTGCCGATGAATTAAAGGCCGGTGATGTAGGATATATCGCTGCAAGTATAAAGAACGTAAGGGATACCCGTGTAGGTGATACCATAACTCTTTCGGACAATCCTGCAAAGGAACCTCTACCGGGATATAAAAAGGTAAATTCCATGGTATTCTGTGGTATTTATCCGGCTGACGGCTCAAAATACGGTGATCTTCGTGATGCCTTGGAAAAGCTGCAGCTAAACGACGCCGCACTAACCTTTGAGCCTGAATCATCAGTTGCCCTTGGGTTTGGTTTCAGATGCGGGTTCCTTGGACTGCTTCATATGGAGATAATTCAGGAGAGGCTTGAGCGGGAATACAATTTTGACTTGGTAACAACCGCTCCAAGTGTTATATATAAAGTTACTACTACAAATGGTGATGTTATTGAGATAGATAATCCTACCAATCTTCCGCCGGTTACCGAAATAGATATGATGGAGGAACCCGTGGTAAAAGCAACAATAATGGTACCTACAGAATATGTAGGAAACATTATGGAGTTGGCTCAGGAGAGAAGAGGGTTATACAAGGATATGTCCTATATTGATGAGGGTAGGGCTATGCTTACCTATGAGATGCCTTTAAATGAAATAATATATGACTTCTTTGATGCCTTGAAATCCAGAACCAAAGGCTATGCATCCTTTGACTATGAGCTTTTAGGATACAGGGAATCCGACCTTGTTAAACTGGATATCATGTTAAACAGTGAAGTCGTTGATGCTTTGTCTTTTATTGTCCACCGTGAAAAATCAGTGACAAGAGGCAGGAGAATGGCGGAAAAACTAAAGGAATCAATACCGAGGCAGATGTTTGAAATACCTATTCAGGCATGTATCGGGGGAAAGATAATAGCACGTGAAACCGTTAAGGCATTCAGAAAAGACGTTCTGGCAAAATGTTATGGCGGTGACATTACCAGAAAGAGAAAGCTCCTTGAAAAACAGAAAGAAGGAAAGAAACGTATGCGTCAGGTAGGCTCCGTAGAAGTTCCACAAGAAGCTTTCATGAGCGTTTTGAAACTTGATTAAAAATATATAAAATGCAAAAAGACTGTGTCAATATATGGCACAGTCTTTTATAAATTTTCAAACAAATTGCCATTACCAAATTTTCCGTGAACCTATTTAGAATAGTTTCTATCCATAAGGTAAAAATAATTTCATTATCATATTTGGAACAAATAAATAAAACAGTTCCATAGGCTCTCATTCAAATTTTGCAGTTTAATTGGATATACCAAAAGGTTATACAAAAACATTTTGAAAGGATGGATCTGATGAAAGCTGTGATTATGGCAGGTGGAGAGGGATCACGTCTAAGACCGCTGACCTGTAATAGGCCAAAACCTATGGTGCCAATTGCCAACAAGCCTGTAATGGAGCATATTATTGAGCTTTTGAAAAAATATGGGATCAGGGATATTGCGGTAACCTTGCAGTATATGCCGGAAAAGATAAAAGATTTTTTTGGCGATGGAAGTGAGTTTGGAGTCAACCTAAAATATTTTACAGAAGATGTTCCCCTTGGCACAGCAGGAAGCGTAAAAAATGCCGAGGAATTTTTGGATGAGACATTTATAGTTATAAGTGGAGATGCTCTGACAGATATCAATTTGCAAGAGGCTCTTGAGTTTCACAAAAAGAACTCTTCCATTGCCACCTTGGTTTTGAAGAAAGTTGAGTGTCCCATTGAATATGGAGTTGTGGTAACAGCTGCAGACGGAAAAATCAGAAGATTCCTGGAAAAACCGAGCTGGGGAGAGGTTTTCAGCGATACTGTAAACACAGGTATTTATGTCTTGTCCCCTGAGGTACTTAACTATTTCGAAAAAGGAGTAGTTTTTGATTTCAGCAAGGATTTATTCCCAATCCTTTTGAAAAAAGAAGAGCCGATGTATGGTTTTGTAACTCAGGATTACTGGTGTGATATCGGTGATTTGGATGCCTACGTTGGAGTACACGCTGATATTTTGGATAAAAGGGTTAACGTAAGCATTGATGCCCGGGAAATCAGACAAGGAGTTTGGGTCTCGGAAGGAGCCGTAATATCAAAAGAAGCTATAATCAAACCACCTGTATTAATAGGAAGAAATTCTGTTATAAAGGATGGCAGTATACTGGGGCAATACTCCATAATAGGAGATGAATGCCATATTGGTGAAGGTAGCACCACCAAAAGAAGTATTCTGTGGAATAGTTGTAATTTGAAAAACAATGTACAGCTAAGAGGAAGCGTACTTTGCAGTAATGTAAAATGCAGAGAGAAAACAGCAGCCTTTGAAGGTACGGTTGTTGGTGAGAATTGTATTTTAGGTGAAAATTCCTTGATTAAGCCGGGAATAAAAATCTGGCCGGAAAAGCACATTGACATGGGTACCGAAGTATGTTCAAACATTGTTTGGGGTTCCAGGTATTCCAAAAACCTTTTTGGGAGAAGAGGAATTTCCGGTGAAATCAACGTAGATATAACACCTGAATTTGCGTCCAGATTGGCCGCAGCCTACGGCGCTGTATGCAAAAAGGGTGCAGGACTGGCTGTCAGCTGTGATGAAGCCGATTATTTAAAAATGATAAAAAATGCCTGTGTATCGGGAGCGCTTTCAGCAGGTGCAGGGGTATATGATTTAGGAACATCTCTGTTGCCGGTTGTCAGGTCTGCCGTACGCTATTATAATCTGGTCGGTGGCATTCATATTTCAGAAGGGAACAAAAAAGGCAGAATTGTAATTGACATTTTGGATAATCTGGGAAGAAATATTTCCAGAAACCAAGAAAGAAAAATTGAAAACTGCTATATCAGGGAAGACTTTGCCAGATGTGAGGCGGATGAAATAAAAGAAATCATTAATGTGCCAGACCATAAAGTATTCTATATACGCAGTATAATTAACCATACGATATCAGAAAATCATGATTTGAAAATAGCTTTAGTGGCACCCTCCGGTGATTTGAAGAATATAGTGTCTTCATTGTTAAATGAATTGAGTTGCCGGTACGAATTTGTTAATACAAAACAAACCCATGATAAACGAAAAAGCCTTTTTTCCGATTTGAAAATGCTTTCGCAAGTAGTGAGACACGGAGGCTTTGATGTAGGAGTTTATTTTGCAAACTCATATGATAAGATATTTCTTGTAGATACAAAGGGCAGAATAATAGCTGACGACTTGTATATAGCACTTATTTCATACATCCATTTAAAATCAAAAGCCGGAAGCAAGGTGATAGTTCCACTAAATGCCAGCACTGTAATTGAAAAAATGGCAGGAGAAGATAAAGACAGGGTTGTAAGAACGAAGACCTCCACGAAAGAGTTGATGAGCAGGATACTTGAGGACAAGCATGACGAAAGTATGCTGGATTTCTTTGCAATGAATTTTGACCCCATAGAAGCTTTTGTCAGAATAATAGATTATATGGCGTTAAGTGAAACAAGCCTTTCAAGTATAGTAGACTTAATACCTGATTTTCATATTATCAAAAAAGAAGTAAAGTGTTCCTGGTCTGCAAAAGGGAAGGTAATCAGAGCTATTATTGAGGAAAATTCTGATAGTGTTGAAACAGTTGAAGGAGTTAAAGTAGTAGGTGAAAAGGGGTGGGTTCTCGTATTGCCGGATGCGGAAAAGCCTGTTTGTAAGGTAATAGGAGAAGGTTATACCCAAGAATTTGCCCATGAATTAACAGATATCTTTGTAGATAAAGTAAAATCAATAAGCCAAAACAAGACAACTTGAAATTTGAGTGCATCTGAATCTTTAAGCTTCAGATGCATTTCTTAGTTATAATATATGCAATAAAGATAAATGATGATAAATTGCATATATTATGGTAGAATTTACCGTAAACATAAAAGTGGAGTTGATGCTATGAGAGTATTTTTTGCTATAGAATTTGATGATAATATAAAGACTTATTTGTCAGAAATTCAGAAGGAAGTTAAAGAATATTGTGTTACAGGGAAATTTTCTCTAAAGGACAATTTCCATCTGACTCTGAGATTTATAGGTGAACAGAACACGGAGCAGGTTGAAAATCTAAAGCAGGTATTAAGAGATACAGCTCAGTTTCAGGAATTTCAGCTGAAGTTAAACAAAATGGGAAGCTTCGCAAAAAGGAATAGAAGTATAATATGGGTTGGTTTAGAAAAAAGTCCGGAGCTTCAGCAACTTTACGATAAAATGGAAACCATTCTGTCTCAAAAGGGATATCCAAAGGAGGAAAGAAACTATAATCCTCACATAACCTTGGCAAGGGAAGTAAAAATTTTGGACTTTGGGAGTCTGGCAGAAAATACAAAAATTGAGAAGCTTACTGTGAAGGTCAAATCAATTTCCCTTATGGAAAGTAAGCGTATTGATGACAAGCTGGCATACATTCCTCTTGAAAGGGCGGAGCTGGTTATAGACTGATGTTTTTATGTAAAAGGTTACAGATTCGTCTAATTGTATTCATGTAAGGATAATGATAAAATATTACTCAAATAGCATTTATAGCATTTTCAGACCATGGTTTACAAAAGAAAATCTCATACGGAGGTAAAAATGAAAAGAATAAATTTGGTAAAATGTTCAGTTCTTGTTTTGGTTTTCATTATATGCACTGCAAATACTTTTGCAGCCGGAACTACGCTTAGTATAAACGGACAGGAACTCTCTGGCGGAATAAGAACTATAGAGGGTAAGCAGTATGTTTCAGTTGATGCTTTATCCTCTCATTTGGATGGAGTTACTATAACACAGGGTAGCAGTTCCGTAGAAATAAATTCTTCGGACAGAATATCAAATGTAGTATCAAAAGTAAGCCCATCAGTTGTTGGAATAATCGGAAAATTGAAAGAAAGCAGTTACGAATATAATGAAAATTCAGATAATATCGTATTCGGTACAGGCGTTATATATCGCAGTAACGGTTACATAATAACAAATGCTCATGTGGTAAAGGATATGGAGAGTATTGTTGTAGTTCTTTCAAACTCTAAGGCATACAAGGCTAGGCTAAAGGCTATTGATGATGACCTTGATCTGGCTGAGATAAAAATTGACAAGGGCGGTCTGCAACCCGCAACTTTCGGTGATATTTCAAAAGTTGCTGTGGGAGATGAGGTTGTTGCTATAGGAACGCCTTTATCCTTCGGGCTGAGAAATTCGGCTACAAGAGGTATAATAAGTGGAATGAACAGATCAGAAAACAGGCAGTACAGGTTTTTGCAAACCGATGCAGCTATTAATTCTGGAAACAGTGGTGGTCCCTTGGTTAATTTAAAAGGAGAAGTAGTAGGAATAAATTCTTGGGTTTACGCAGGAATAGGTGTACAGGGTATGGGATTTTCAATACCCATAGATACTGTTAAATACGCTATAGACCAGTTTGAAAGGTTTGGAAAGATTAGACGACCATATATGGGCATTGTTTTTACCGACAGTATAACTTCAATATATGGCTTGCCGAATACTACCTCAGGAGTAACTGTAAAATCAATTGAAAAAAGCTCCCCCGCCCAGAAGTATAATATCAAAGTTGATGATAAATTGATTTCCATTAATGGTGTAAAGGTCAACTCAACCACAGATTACAATGAAGAAATGAAGAAGTATCTGCCGGGCGATATTGCTGAATTTAAACTACAGCGTGACAACAGAGAGTTCAATATTACTGTTACTTTTGGAGAAAAATAATACTAAAAATAAGGACGTGCAAATATGAAAATTAAGAAATATATAAGTACTCTCATTGTTTTGGCAATGCTTTTGACAAGCATTTCAAGTACATATGCAGCTGACGATGACAAAACGGAAATAGAATTCCGGGCGGGTACCAATCAGGCTTGCGTTAATGGAAATTATACTAACATAACGGATGCACCATATATTAACGACGGTACTTTTATGATGCCTCTGGAGTTGTTTGCTGATACAATAGGAGCTGAGGTAACTAAAACCACGGAGGATAGTAAACGAATTATTTACGGCGGAAATATGACTGAGATAACTATAGCTCAAACCGGATACACATCAAACTACGAACAAAAGACTATGTCGGTTGCTCCTGTTCAGAAAAATAACAGTACCATGGTTCCCTTAGATTTTATAGAATCAAATTTTCCTGTAACTGTAATATTTGACAGTGTTAGGGGCTCTGCTAAAATCGTTTTGGAAGACGATGGTGCCTTAAGCGATTTGTCATTTCTAACGGGAAGTATTAGTACACCAGGGATAGGCAATAGCTTTTTTGGATGGAGTCTTAGTGTACCTTCCGGGTCAAGAGTTATATCCAACAGCTATAAGTCTGATATTATTCAGTTGACAAACGAGGGTAGAGGTCTGTATTTTGAAATCAGGGCCGAAGCTAAAAGTGGCAGGACATTGACACAGTATTTCAACACGTTCAAGCTTGAGAACAGTACAGAAGAAGCAAATTTGAACTTAAAAGCCAAAGTTCCGTATTTTGAGTGCTCAGGTATATCAGAGTACGATGAGCCCACAAGAACAAGGGTATATGATAAAGGTCAATATTTTTACTGTTTGACAATAGGCTGTTACGACGGAAGTGTGTCTTCAAAGCATCTGATGGCAGACAAGTATTACTCAGACATAGTAAAATCCTTTAATCTTGATTACAAAGGTAATGTAAAAGGAATACAGGATCTTTCAAAAGTAGTTAACGGTAAGGTGAGCTTTTATAACTATATAACATTCTCATCTCGCAATAAATACCTTTCATGGTCAATGGATATTCCTGCTAACTGGAACAATCTTGAGCTTTCAAGTAACCAGCTGGCAACTTATTTAGGACCGGATACAAAACACTGTGTTAAGATTGCCGTAAACATGTTGGGAGAGAAGACATTGGGTCAGTACGTGGAAAATATTAAAAAGGGCTATGACAAAAACTTCAACCCAAAAGTATATACCTTTGTAAGTGCCGGAGAAAGAACTTTAGCGGGAGAAAATGCTAAAAACCTCAAGTTCAAGATAAAACAGGGGGGGAAAAGTTGCGTTATTGACGAATATTACTTTCAAAAAGGTTCATTTGTATACGAAATCTCAGTAAAGCTTCCCGAAAAAGAATATTCAAAAGCAATAAGGGAATATCTGAATGCCGTTGATAAAATATCATTCTTTAGCGAAAAGGAGGATAAGCTGATTGACGAAATAAGTGATTTTAACGATTCAAAAGAGGAGGACAGGGTATCTCCAAATGACAAACTATTTAATTATGCAAATAAAGCCTATAAATGGAATTTAAAGATACCGGGATACTGGACTGATATGGGTATGCTTAATACTATAACATTCAGCAATCCAACTTCAAATGCGTTTATAATGATTGAAGCTACACAAAATACTGCTGAATCCAAAAGTCTACCTGACAAAGAAAAATTTTATTTTAGCTCCATTATGACTTCGGAAGGCTTTAAACTTACCTCAAAAAGTACTACTTCGGACAAGGGAGCAAAAGTCAGAAACTATACATACCGAGTTGAGGATGAAGAACAGGATTTGTATGGGACTGCACAAATTCACGTATTCGAAAAAGGAAGCTATTCATATTTCTTTATGAGCTTTTTACCTGACCTGACTGCAACTGATAAGGCTGTGAAAGAGATTAATGATATTTGGAAGTCATTTACAATCACAAAATAAAGGTGTAATATGAGAGACAGGATACAACCATTGGCATACAGGATGTCACCAAGAACAATTGATGAATTCGCAGGACAGAAACATATAATCGGTAAGGACAAGATGCTCTACAGGATGATAAAGGCTGACAGAATAACCTCTATCATTTTGTACGGCCCGCCGGGGACAGGAAAAACCTCTCTGGCAAGAATAATAGCAAACACAACCCAATCCAGCTTTGAAAAGCTGAATGCCGTTACCTCAGGTGTAGCGGACATAAAAAGAATAGCGGCTGATACACAAAACACACTGCTGAATCCGAATGGAAGAACAGTATTGTTTATAGACGAGATTCACAGGTTCAACAAAGCTCAGCAGGATGCACTGCTTCCTTTTGTTGAGGATGGCTCTATTGTGCTTATTGGTGCTACTACGGAAAATCCTTTTTTTGAAGTAAATAAGGCATTAATATCAAGATCTACGGTATTTATGCTGAAACCTCTTGAAAGTGATGATATCAGAGAGTTGTTAAAATATGCTCTTGAGGATAAAGAAAGAGGGTTGGGCAACTACGAGATTAATATAACCGATGAAGCCCTGGATTACCTTTGCGAAGTTAGTTCGGGAGATGCAAGAACCGCATTGAATTCTCTTGAGCTGGCAGTTCTTACCTCGGAGCTTGGACAAGACGGAAAAATATACATTGGGATTGATACAATAGAACAGTGCGTTCAAAAAAAAGCTATTCGCTTTGATAAAAACGGTGAAGAGCATTATGATAATATCAGTGCTTTTATAAAGTCAATGAGGGGCAGTAACCCCGATGCAGCTGTTTTTTATTTGGCAAGGGCTCTTTATGCAGGTGAAGACGTTGAATTCCTTGCAAGAAGAATAATTATATGTGCCTCTGAGGATGTAGGAATGGCAAACCCCACGGCGCTACAAGTGGCCGTAGCTACAGCCCAGGCAGTTAAAATGATAGGTATGCCTGAGTCAAGGATAATACTTGCTCATGCGGCGGTAACTGTGGCTTGCAGTCCCAAATCCAATTCCGCATATATGGCAATTAACAAGGCATTATCAGATGTAGAGTCAAAAAATACCGGAAGTGTTCCTATGCACTTGAGAAATGCGGCGGCAAAAGGGATGGAGCAACTGGGATACGGTATAGGGTATAAATATGCACATGACTATAAAAACAACATAGTCAAACAGGAGTTTTTCCCTGAGGAAATGAAGGGAACAATATATTACAACCCCACTCAAAACGGGTATGAAGCCAGAATAAAAGAGTGGCTTGAAAAATGGAGGTAAAAAAGTGGAAACAAGTACTTTTAAGAGAGTTTTAGCATGGGTACTCCTTGCAGGTTTTGTACTGTTGCTGTTAAATATCGCAATATTCCATGTTTTAATTGTACCAAGCGTGGCATTGTATTTAATAATAGCTATTTTTTATGTGTTTGCAAAGCCAAGACTGGCAAGAGAAAGCAGAAATGCTGCAGATACTGCCGGACATAATGAAATAGAGCCGGAAGCAAAAAATAAATAAAACAAATAAAACTAAGAATAATAATAAATCCACAGCAAATAATATCCTGGTACAGACTATGGATATATTTGAGGTGGATTTATGATTGTTGCGGTTTCTTCAAATCTTATGGATATTGCAGAGGGATTAAAGAGAAGAGGATATACGGTTGTTGACCTGTATTCCTATAAAAAGCCCGTGGATGCGGTGGTTTATCAAGGTAAAAGCTTTGATTTCTCGGCAATTACCGAAGATAACGTCAATTCAAATGATGGTACAGGCAATACGGGCTACGGAGTTTTTATAGTATGCTCAAACGGCAAGAGTATTGATGAAATTGATTATATGCTCAAGACAAGGTGTTATAGTTCGTTTTTTTAGCCAAAATAAAACAATAAAAGAATTTACGGATACTTGCATTAACTTTGTTAATGTGTTAACATCTGATTAAATCATAGTAATTTAATTGGAATTGAGGTGATTAGCTTTTTAAGACATAAAATAAAAAGCTGATTGCCTAAATTAATTTTTATAAGGGGGTGGAGGTAAAAGTGAAAGTATCAACAAAAGGAAGGTATGGACTCAGGGCTATTGTTGATCTTGCTGCACATGAAAGTGAAGGACAGGTTTCTTTGAAAAGTGTTGCTGAAAGGCAAAAACTTTCTGAGAACTATCTGGAACAGTTATTTTCATCCCTAAAAAAGTCAGGGCTTGTTAAAAGTATAAGGGGGGCTCAAGGTGGCTACCTATTAGCGAAGCCGTCAGATAAAATAACCGTTGGTGATATTTTGAGGTCTCTTGAAGGAACACTATGTCCGGTAGAGTGCATTGACCCGGATGTTCCCACCAGCTGTGACAGAGCTGATGAATGTGTTACGGCAGATGTATGGGCCAAGATTCGAGATAAAATTAACGAGGTAGTTGATTCAATAACTCTGGCTGACCTTGTCTCTGATTTGGAGAATAAAACCAATAATGATTATATTTACTACATATAAGCTGTTTTTGTTGCTTCTTGCAGGGGTATAATTAAAATAAATACAATTTTCACATATATAAAAGGGAGTGTTATTGATGGAGGATAGAACAGTATACTTAGATCATGCAGCAACCACATATGTTAAACCTGAAGTATTTGAGGCTATGAAACCGTATTTCAGCGAGCATTTTGGAAATGCTTCGTCTATATATAGTTTGGGACGTGACAGCAAGAAAGCTGTTGAGGAGTCCAGAGAAAAGGTTGCAAAGGCAATAGGTGCAGAACCCAGAGAGATATACTTTACAGGCTCAGGTAGTGAAGCCGACAACTGGGCGCTGAAAGGAATAGCTGCAGCGTACAAGAAAAAAGGAAACCATATTATAACATCAGCTATTGAGCACCCGGCAATAATGAGTTCATGCAAATACCTTGAAGGTGAAGGCTTTGAAATAACATATCTTTCTGTAGACAGTGACGGACTTGTATCACCCGAACAGGTAAGAAATGCAATAAAGGAAAATACAATACTTATCAGTATAATGTTTGCAAATAATGAGATAGGTACTGTTCAGCCTATAAAGGAAATCGGTGCCATCGCAAAGGAAAAGGGAGTTTTATTCCATACCGACGCGGTACAGGCAGTTGGAAATGTAAAAATAGATGTTAAAGATTTGAATATCGATCTCCTTTCATTATCGGGACATAAATTCTATGGACCAAAGGGAATAGGAGCTTTATATATAAAGAAGGGCGTTAAGATTTCTTCCTTTATCCACGGAGGACATCAGGAGCGTGGAAAAAGAGCCAGTACAGAAAATGTTCCTGCAATAATAGGTTTGGGAAAAGCAATGGAGCTTGCAACTGCAAACCTTGATGAATACAACAAAAAACTAATAGAGCTCAGAGAAAAAACTATAGAGGGACTGTTTGCAAAAGTTCCTTATATCAGGCTAAACGGACACAGACACAACAGACTGCCCGGTAACGTTAATATTTCATTTGAGTTTATAGAGGGAGAATCCCTTCTTCTTATGCTTGACATGAAGGGAATATACGGTTCCAGCGGATCAGCCTGCTCATCAGGTTCACTTGATCCTTCACATGTTCTCTTAGCTATTGGTTTGCCTCATGAAATTGCACATGGATCACTGAGGCTTACTTTTGGAGATGAAAATACTCAGGAAGACGTTGATTATATACTTGAGGTTATACCTCAGATGGTTACCAAATTAAGAGATATGTCACCTCTTTGGGAAGCAGTAAAAGATAAGAAGTAAATTAATTAAACATATTAATATATAGGGAAAAGAGGTATGTAAAATGTATAGTGAAAAGGTTATGGACCATTTTTCGAATCCGAGAAATGTTGGGGAAATAGAAGATGCAAATGGTGTAGGGCAGGTTGGAAACCCTAAATGCGGGGATATAATGAAAATGTATCTTAAGATAGAAGATAATATAATTGTTGATGCAAAGTTCAAGACCTTCGGATGCGGGGCGGCTGTTGCAACAAGCAGTATGGCAACTGAACTGGTTAAGGGTAAAACAGTTGAAGAAGCGATGAAAATCACTAATAAGGCTGTTGCAGAAGCTCTGGACGGACTACCTCCGGCAAAAATGCACTGTTCAAATCTTGCAGAAGAAGCTATTGCTGCTGCATTGTTTGACTACAGAAAAAGAAACGGATTAGTTGACCCAAATGAAGCTCAGGACTGTACAGGAGAATGTTCAGCTTGTCACCACAGTCATGGACGTGAGGAAGATTTTGAAGACGAAGAATAGAATTTGTGCAGGAGATAGATAATGGGTTCAAAGAAAGTAATGCTTGGTATGAGCGGCGGCGTTGACAGTTCAGTAGCTGCCGCCATTTTATTGAGACAGGGCTATGAGGTTATAGGTGTAACCCTGCAAATATGGCAGGACATGGATGAAGAGAGGCAGAAGTCGGAAGGTGGTTGCTGTTCACTTTCAGCAGTTGATGATGCCCGGAGGGTTGCAAACAAATTAGGCATACCTTATTATGTTTTAAATTTTAAGGACATATTTAATAAAACAGTTATTGAATACTTTAAGGAAGAATATTTCAAAGGAAGAACACCAAACCCGTGTATTGCCTGCAACAGACATGTTAAGTGGCAGGCTATGCTGGACAAGGCACTTTCCATGGGAATAGACTATATTGCCACAGGACATTATGCAAAAGTGATGCAGGATGCTGCAACGGGAAGATTTATTCTCAAGAAATCAGTTACCGACAGAAAAGATCAGACATATGCACTGTATAATTTAAATCAGCAGCAATTAAGCCATACTCTTATGCCGGTGGGTGACTACACAAAGGATGAAATCAGAGAGATTGCAAAGGAAATAGGACTGTCTGTGGCTTCCAAACCTGACAGTCAGGAAATTTGCTTTATACACGATAACGATTATGGAAAATTTCTAAGTGAGAACAGTGACAAGAAAATAGTTCCCGGAAAATTTATAGATACAAAGGGCAATGTACTTGGTAATCACAAAGGAATTGTTCATTATACGGTAGGACAAAGAAAAGGACTTGGAATAGCCTTTGGAAAACCAATGTTCGTGGTAGCCGTTAACCCTGAAAATAATACTGTTGTTCTGGGAGATGACAGTGAGGTTTTTTCCGAAACGTTGACGGCTTCAGACCTGAATTTTATATCAATTGAGAAACCAATGGATGGGATGAGGGTGAATGCAAAAATCAGATATTCGGCAAAAGAAGCACCTGCAACAATAAATGTAATCGATAAAAACACGATAAGGGTTGTTTTTGATACACCTCAAAGAGCCATTACCCCGGGACAATCGGTTGTTTTCTATGACGGTGACATAGTTGTAGGTGGCGGTACGATCGATTAATAATTAACGTAGTTTTATATTAAATCTTCTATCAAAGCTCATTATCAGGCTATGATAGGAGATTTTTGTGTAATATGAAAAACATGGTTGAATTTACATAAATAAACTGGTAATATATGCATAGAATTTAAATGGGGGTATTTATGAAGAAAAATAGGTTGTTCATTTTGTTTCTAGCAGTAGTTTATATTGCAGTATTTTTTCATGTAGACAACAGCTATAGTGCTGATCACATTATTAAAGACACTATTGTTCAAACTGTAGAAATTGATGCCGACAGTGACAAAAACCCGGAATTCCGAGTATTTCTGTACAATACTCGGTCAGATGTCAAATATGTAGTTCAGGAGCCATATATAGATAAATACAAATATATGACATCCAAGAACTATAGGTTAATACAGTATAAAAGTGGGAAAAAAATAGGATATGTAAATCTAACCTTGAAAAGTCTGAGTGATAACAATAACTGGATGTTTTTTGTTAACTACTATTCAGACGAAGATAACATTAAGCTAAAATATGATATCAAAGCATACACTAAGCAGGCAAATGTGGATATACTGACTTTTCCAAAGCAAAAGGGTAAATTTGTTTTAAAAAGAGAAAAAGCACCAAGCAAAGTAACACTCTCAAATAAAGTTACATATCTGGAAGGTGCAAAAAGATATATTAAGTTCGGTGAAACCATCGTGGCAAAAGGACTAGGCTCCACAGTATGCGAAATATACAAGTACAGGGCAGACAATGTTCTGACAAAAACAAAAGATGGATTCAACTCACAGATAACCTTAAACTCAATTGCAAAAAGGGAAATAAGAGGAAACTGGCTTTTATCTGTTAATCCAATGGTTGATTGGAGTCATAAAACAGCTTTTAATACAATGCTGAAAATGGACTTTGAGACTGGTACAATATTTTTCAGCGACGGAGTTTACAGGGAAAACATGTACAATTATGTTCCCCGTTCAAACAGCGTAAGAACTTATTTTAAAAATCCTGCCGGTCTTCAGGTAAGGGCGTGTAAATGGGTATTGGATAAAGGAAGTCTCTTTAAAACAGTAGGTGTCTATTCAATGTATGCCTTTGCCGATTCAATAGGTAAGAACGGCTACATACCAACACAGCCAATGTCTGAATGGCTGAAGTCGGATTATAACATTGGTTACAATTTCTATGATACAAGGTTCAATTCGGATACTATGACTTCACTGATATACATATATCAGGACTATCCGGATAAATACGTACTTAACAAGCTGGATAAATACATAACTTTTTATAAAAAATATTATAAGACAAAGCAGTATAAAGTAGGGAAAGCAATATTTGTCCCTGATTATATGGATATCAGCGGTAAAAACAAAATTAATCCAACCTCCCTCAACCATTTTATTGCGGAAACAGAGGTAATGTTTCTGTACTACAATCTGACCGGTGATAAAGAAAGTCATAAGATAGCTTTAGAGATGCTTAATTCCATAAAGCTGACCAGTAGCAGGTGGATACGACCTGACGGTGATTTATGGTATAGGGTTACGCCACAGGGTGTATTCACGACAGATGATTATCCCCTGGTTACATATAATGACCTTGTGTTTTTTAAACATATTTTGAAAACAGTTGAAGGCAAAATTCCTGCTGAAATTGAAAAAATGTACCAAAGCAAAGAAAAATGGGCTAAGAACCATGGATTTCTTTGATACTGTTTATTTGCCAACATATATTTTATTTATGTGCAGACATTAAATAAGTATTTGTTTAAAAAGCAGGAGGAGGGATTTACTTTGAAAGAAGGATTGATTCCAACAGTATTAGGGACGGCTGTTACAGCAACAGGGCTGGCAATGCGAGGTTATGACATGAAAAAACATGGCATGAAGAAGCGTGATACAGCAGTTGCAATCGGGGCAGGCGTAATTGGGTTTGGAGTAGCACATGTTGTACTGGGTTCCATAGACCTGATACACAAATAGATTAAACAGAGGTTGTTGCAAAATTAATTTTTATCTGTCTTAATCTGTATCTATGAGTATAAATTGTATCAATGGAAGCTTGGTAGCAATCATTGATACAATTGTATACGGTAGGAACAGTATTAAACAGAAAAACTTTCTAGTTTTGCAACAACCCAAATCAAATCTTTTCAAAAACAGGTTTTCTTTTATCAAAATGAGCAACTTGCTTAAAACCAATACTTTTCAAGCGTTCTAATGCTTCCTTGAAGCTATGTCCAAGATGTTCCGAAAAGTGTGAATCCGACCCGATTGTTATAATCTCTCCGCCCAGCTCAAAATAACGTTTAAAAACATCATAACCAGGTATTGGACGGCCAAGATCCCCACGTAAGCCTGAGGTATTCAGCTCAATACCTTTTCCCTTTTCTATGACTGCTTTTAGAATGTCATCTATTATATCACTGTAATCCTTGTATCTGAGAGGTTTATCCTCAAAATTGCCATATCGGGCAGCATAACCTATATGGCCTATGACATCATAGTTATCATAGGCATTAACCGAACATAAGATTTCTTTCAAATATCTTTCATAAGCCTGTTGCTGTGTCTTCCCTTCAAAGAAGGCCCCGGTGTAAGGGTCCTTATGTTCTATTATGTGTACTGAATTAATAACAAAGTCGAAGTCATAACAATTCAATATATCATTGATTTTGTCCACCACATGAGGCTGAAAACCCATTTCAACACCTATAAGTACCTCAAGCTTTGATTTCCACTTATCTTTTAACCTACTAAAAAAGGAAAAATACTCATTATAATCAATTAAAAAACTCTCATCAAAATCAGGGTAGTCGTAATCAACATGGTCTGTGAAAACCAATCCTTCAAGCCCGATTTCAACAGCCTTTTTGCAGGCTTCTTCAGCGTCCATTTGTGAATCTGTAGAAAATTTTGAATGAATATGGTTGTCATGCATTGTAACTTTCTCCTTTGAAAAGTATAATAAAACTAAAATTAACCATCCTATAAGGTATGATGCGTTATTAACTATACTAATTACTATTATCTACATTTTAAACGAAAAGTCAAAAGAGAGAGAGGCTAAGAGTATGAATAAAGAAAAGACTCAGGGTCAATTATTAGAAGAAAAGCTTACCTATAAACAAAAAAATGCATGGGAACATAGTGAAAAAGAGGTTCAGCAGGCTTTTGCCTTATGTGATGAATATAAGAAATATCTTGATGACGGAAAAACAGAACGTGAATTCTGTTCAGTTGTAGAACGCCAGTTAGTTATGGCTGGATATGAAAATCTGACTGAACTTATGAAAAAGGGTACGAAATTGAAACAAGGTGCTAAGGTGTACTACATAAACAAGGAGAAGTCCGCAGTTTTTGCAGTACTGGGACAAGAACCGCTGACTCAGGGTATAAATATGGTAGGAGCGCATATAGATTCCCCACGCCTTGATCTAAAGCCAAATCCGGTTTATGAGGACTCAGGTATGGTACTTCTTAAGACTCATTACTATGGCGGTATAAAAAAGTATCAATGGGTAACCATTCCTTATGCATTACATGGTGTAGTTTTCAAAGCTGATGGTACAAAGGTGGATATTTGCATAGGAGAGGATGATCAAGACCCTGTATTTACCATTACAGATTTACTTCCTCATCTTGCGCAGGAGCAGATGCAGAAAAAAGCTACAGAAGTCGTTGAAGGCGAAAGTCTTAATATACTACTTGGCTCAATACCTTTAAAGGACGATGAGGTAAAAGACAAAATCAAGCTGAATATATTAAAGCTTTTAAACGAAAAATACGGGATAGTAGAAGAAGATTTTATATCAGCAGAAATAGAAGCAGTGCCTGCTTTCAAGGCTAGGGATATCGGACTTGACAGGAGTATGATAGGCGCTTACGGACAGGATGACAGGGTTTGTGCTTTTACCATTGTAAAAGCAATGCTTGATCTTGGAAAGACTGATAAGACAGCATTGTGCATACTTACAGATAAGGAAGAAATCGGCAGTATGGGAAATACCGGAGCCCAGTCCAGCCTTCTTAAGAATTTTGTATCAAAATTACTATATTTAGCAGTAGATAATTACTCAGACATTTTAACAAATCAGTGTCTTGAAAATTCAAAAATGCTTTCAGCCGATGTTAATGCTGCTGTTGACCCAACGTATGCAAGTGTTAATGAAAAATCAAATTCATCATACATGGGAAATGGTGTAGTACTTCAAAAATATACAGGTTCAAGAGGTAAGTATGATGCAAGTGATGCCAATGCCGAATTTGTAGCGGAAATCAGAAACCTGTTTAATAAGGAAGGCATTATATGGCACTCGTCTGAAATGGGTAAAGTTGACTTGGGGGGTGGAGGAACAATAGCACAGCATGTTGCCAACCTGGGAGTTGATGTACTTGATTGCGGAGTACCGATACTTTCAATGCACTCTCCAGTGGAAATATCAAGTAAAATAGATGTTTACATGAGTTACAAGGCTATGAAAGTATTCCTTGAAAGTAAATAAGGGTATTAGGAGAAAAGGACATGATAAGATTCGGACCATCTGGAAATTCGGACAGCTTTTATGAAGAGGGATTCAAGTCCTCGGTGCAAATGCCGGCGTGGCTTGCATCAAAAGGCCTCAATGCATATGAGTATTCCTGTACAAAAGGAGTAAAGGTTGGAGAGGCAACTGCCAGAGAAATAGGTCAACAGGCAGAAAGCAACAACATTTTTGTCAGCATCCATGCTCCCTATTATATAAACATGTCAAGCGAAGAAGAGGACAAAAGAGAGAACTCCAAGAGATATATCATGGAAACTCTGCAGGTTGCTAAATGGATGGGTGCAAAGAGAATAGTTGTTCACACCGGGTCTACCAGCAAACTAGGCAGAGAAAAGTCCCTTGAACTGGCATTACAGGTTCTTAAAGAGACTTTGCAAATATCTGATGCCGCAGGCTTTGGTGATATCAGTATCTGTCCCGAGGTTTTAGGAAAGCACAACCAACTGGGAACACTTGAAGAGATAATGGAAATGTGCAAAATTGATGAAAGGTTGATACCTACTATTGATTTTGGGCATATCCATGCCAGAGGCCTTGGAATACTGAACTCTCAGGAAGACTTTGAAACGGTTATAGATTTTATAGAAAAATCCATTGGTAAGGAAAGAACTAAAAAAATCCATTGCCATTTCAGCCGGATAGAGTTTTCAAGAGGTGGAGAAAAAAAACACTGGAATTTTGCTGACAAGCAATTTGGACCTGAATTTCAGCATCTTGCACCCATACTGGTTAAAAGGCAAATGGAACCTGTGATTATTTGCGAATCAAGAGGAATGATGGCAGAGGATGCTATAGAAATGAAGGACATTTATTATGGCATATTAGAAAATCAAAACTTATTCTAAAGTAATAAATAAGTGAGTGTCGCAATATTATTTCTATAATTTTAACCTGTACTAAAAAGTATAAATTGTATCAATGGAAGCTTGGAAGTAGCATTGATACAATTCTATACGGCAGTATCGGTATTAAAACAGAAGAACTTTATGTTTTGCAACAGCTCCTTATATAAAACAATATGGAGGTTAAAATGAAAAAAGTACTTGTTTTAAACGGACCTAATCTGAATATGTTAGGCATCAGGGAAAAGGCTGTTTACGGCAGTGAAACATTGCTGGATATTGCAAAAGAGGTTAATATCGTATCTCAGGAGCTTGGGTTAGAGTCAGATTTTCTTCAATCAAACCATGAAGGCGAGATAATAGACAAACTTCATGCAGCACGTGGTGTATACGATGTAGTAATAATAAATGCAGGAGCATATACACATTACAGCATAGCAATAAGAGATGCCATAAAGGCAATTGAAATACCTACAATAGAGATACACCTTTCAAACATACATAGCAGGGAAGAATTCAGACATACATCCATGATAGCACCCGTTTGTGTAGGACAGATATGCGGATTCGGAAAGATGAGCTACATATTGGCCCTTCATGCTGCGGCAACCATGTAAGTATATATAGATAATTAATAATAGGGATTTATGGAGGTAAATATAAAAATGGTTGACAAGAAAATATTATCAAATAGGCTAGAAACTTTCAGAAAGGAACTGAAAAACCTTGGCCAAGATGGTGCATTGATTACAAAAAGAGAAAATTATATGTACCTTTCAGGTTTTTCAGGCACCTCGGCAAACCTGGTAATTACAGATAAAAAGGCATATCTGCTGACCGACTTCAGATATATGGAACAATCAGCAAAGCAGGCACCTATGTTTGAAATAGTTGAGCATAAGACTGATATAAAAGATACTATCCTTGAAATATTAAACTCTGAGGGAATTAAAAAGCTGGGCTTTGAAGACGAAAGTCTGACTTATTCGGAATACAAAGCATTTAACGACAAATTCAAGGGTACAGAATTGGAGGGTATTGGTTCTGTTGTTGAAAGGCTGAGAAGTATAAAGGACTCCTTTGAAATAGAAACTATAAACAAGGCTGTTGAGATTGCAGACGGTGCATTCAATCATATACTTGGCATTATAAAGCCGGGTATAACTGAGTTGGATGTTGCTGCGGAACTGGAATACAAAATGAAGAAATTAGGGGCATCAGGTGCTTCCTTTGAAACAATTGTTGCATCAGGGCTGAGATCTTCCATGCCTCACGGAGTTGCATCCGAGAAGAAACTGGAAATCGGTGATACAATCACAATGGATTTTGGTGCATTATATAACAATTACTGCTCAGATATAACAAGAACCGTTTTTCTCGGACAGCCTGATAAAAAAATGATTGATATCTATAATATAGTTCTGGAGGCCCAAGTAGCTTCAGAGAGAGGTGCCGTACAAGGCAAAACTGGAAGGGAAGTTGACAAAATAGCAAGGGATATAATTTATGGCAAGGGATTTGAAGGAAAATTCGGACATGGACTTGGTCACGGTTTGGGTCTTGAGATACATGAAAATCCAAGACTTTCACCGGGAGGGGATAAAGTACTGAAAAACAATATGGCAGTTACAATAGAACCGGGTATCTATGTTGCGGGTCTTGGAGGAGTAAGAATTGAGGATACTATAATAATCAGGGATGACAACCCTCTTGTTTTAACCAAATCTACAAAGGACTTGATTATTATATAAGCCAAAATCAGACTTTTTCGGTGTAATTATTGACTTTTATCACTAAATTGAAAATTTTTCTTGCCTAATAGAGAAAATTAATTTAATATAAACTAGGATAGTATTAAAGATAAAATAAAGTTATATGCATTTTTATATTTATGGAGGTAAGGTATGATAGTAGCTGGTGATTTTAAAAATGGCGTAACATTTGAATTGGATAATAATATATTTCAGGTAGTTGAATTTCAACATGTAAAGCCGGGAAAAGGAGCTGCGTTTGTAAGAACAAGGTTAAAGAATATAATAACCGGTGCAACAGTTGAAAGAACTTTCAATCCGACAGACAAAATGCCAAAAGCTCATATCGAAAGAAAAGATATGCAGTATTTATATAATGATGGAGATTTATATTACTTTATGGATGTTGAGTCCTTTGAACAGCTTCCTATAAACAAGGAAACCATTGGAAATACTTTGAATCTTGTTAAGGAAAATGATATTGTAAAAATTCTTTCACATAAAGGAAATGTATTTGGTATCGAGCCTCCAACATTTGTAGAGCTTGAGGTAACAGAAACAGACCCTGGGTTTAAAGGTGATACTGCTACAGGTGCAACAAAACCTGCTACAGTTGAAACAGGTTTTGTTATAAAAGTGCCTCTTTTTGTTAACACTGGAGATATAATAAGAATTGATACAAGAACAAATGAATACATGGAAAGAGTAAAATAATAAAATACCAAAGTGGTAATGAGGAGGTAAATATGAGCTATATAAGCGAACGTGTAGCATTCATTAAAGGTTTGGCAGAGGGTATGAAGATTAACGATTCAACCAATGAAGGAAAGCTGTTAAACGCTATAATCGATGTACTTGATGACATTTCACTTGCAATTGAAGATATTGAGGAAATTCAAGATGACCTTGGTGAGCAGGTAGACAGTATAGATGAGGGTCTTGCAGACATTGAAAAACTTATTTATGATGAGGATGACATCGAGTTTGAAGAAATTGAATGCCCTAGTTGTGGAGAAAAAATCGAGGTTGATCTTGAAATGATCGATGAAGATGCTGAAACCATAGAATGTCCGCATTGCCACGAGAAGATTGAATTGGAATGGGATTGTGAATGTGATGATGATGGATGTGGTTGCGGTTGCGGACATGATCATGATGAAAACTAATTTAATATAGTATTAAAAGCTTCCAACAAATTTTTGTTGGAAGCTTTTTTTTGTGGTTTGATATTGACACAGGTATATTTAAGTTGTATTATTGTATTAATCACTTAATACAATAATACAACTTAAAGGGGAGTAGTTAATGATAAATAGAAAATTGATTTTATTTGTAATTGTAGCAACACTACTGCTAATAAGCGGATGTACTTATGGTAGCTATAGCACTTTAAAATCTGTTGAGAATAATACCCCAAATATGATGTCCATGAGCTATGAAAGATTTAACGGATACAAAGCCACTTCTATTAAAGTAAAAGAGGCCAATCCTATTGACGTAAATGTGGATATTGTCTCAAACAAAGGAAAGCTAGACATTTCAATTACTGATAAAGATGGAGAAAGTGTCTATAAGGGGAAGGATGTACCTACATCCTCATTTGTAGTAACACTGGATAAGGCAGGCGACTACAAACTGAAAGTCCAAGGGCACAAACATTCCGGAAGTTATAAGATTACATGGGGAAAGGCAGATGAAGACAATGATAAATAGCTGCAACAGGAGGTGGATTGATGGCAAATGATTTTTCATCAAATGTTCCTATATATATACAAATAATGAATGAAGTAAAGTTAAAGATTGTATCAGGGCTGTGGGAAGCAGGGCAAAGACTTCAATCGGTCAGGGAACTGGCTGTAGAATTTTCAGTTAATCCCAATACCATGCAAAAGGCCTTGTCTGAGCTTGAAAGGGAGGGCCTGCTGTACACCGAAAGGACATCCGGAAGATATGTTTCACAGGACGAGGAAAAAATAAAAAAAGCACGTGATGAGATGGCTGAAGAGTATACCGGGAATTACTACAACCTCATGAAGAAGCTGGGTTACAAGAAAGAAGAAATAATATATGTAGTATCAATCAGATTAGCTGATATCGAAAAAGGAGGGCTCAATAATGAGTAAGGTAATAGAAATAAATTCTCTGAATAAGAAGTATGGTTCAAAGAAGGTTCTGGAAAATGTGTCTCTTTCATTGGAAAGTGGGACAATAGTCGGACTGTTAGGGCCTAACGGATGTGGCAAGACATCTATGATCAAGATAATTGCAGGTCTTATAAAGGATTATGAAGGACAGGTTCTTATTGACGGAAGAGCACCTGACGAGTTTACAAAATCCATTGTGTCCTATTTACCTGAAAAAACTTATCTTGGTGAAAATTTAAAAGCTAAGGAGGCTTTGGATTTTTTCGAAGATTTCTATTCTGACTTTGACAAGGAGAAGGCACAGCAAATGCTTTCTCAATTCAAGCTTGATCCTAATCAAAAGATTAAAAGCATGTCAAAGGGCATGCAGGAAAAAGTTCAGCTGATCCTTGTAATGTCAAGAAAAGCAAAGGTATATTTGCTTGATGAACCTCTTGGAGGACTGGACCCCGCATCACGTAAAGCAATGCTTGACATTATTCTGAACAATTACTCAGAGGATTCTGTAGTTCTTCTTTCAACACATCTCATAAACGATGTTGAAAGAATATTTGACAGAGTAATCATGGTAGGAGATAAGAGAATTCTGGTAGATGATACGGTAGATAATATTCGTCAGACAGAGGGTAAATCAGTAGAAGAGCTTTTTGAGGAGGTGTTCAAATGTTAGGAAAATTGTTAAAATATGAGATTAAAGACACATCAAGAATAATACCTTTCTTTTATGCAATCACAGCAGTTTTGGCGGGATTGTCTTTGTTAGCCGAAAAACTGGAGTTGGGGTGGTTTACGGTAACATCGTCAGTGCTTCTGTTATTGGTTGGAATTGCAGTATTTGTTGTAACTTTGGTAGTCATATGCCTTAGATTCTATAAAAACCTTTATTCAAACGAAGGATATCTGAGCTTTACATTACCATTAAAACCGCATCTTCATCTTGTTGCAAAATCAATAGTATCTTTTGTTTGGATGATAATGAGCGTTGTAGTTTGCTTGGGAGCATTCTATGTGGCATTACACGGGCTGGGGGTTGATGAAAAAGTGTGGTCATCAGTTCTGGATGAAATAGAAAGAACTGGTATGGGGAAGTTTATATATGCAATTATACCTATGGTCTTTATATCAATACTGTATTTGATGAGCCAGATTTACTTCTCAATAACCATGGCAAATCGTCCTGCATTTTATAATGTTGGTTCAGCAGGAGCAGCAATTTTACTGTTCCTTGCTACAAATGTAGCATTAAAGATAGTAGAGGCTATACTTACCATAATAATTCCTTTTTCACTATCCGTCAGTCTGACAGGCAGTTTTGATATTTCCATAACTACGCAGAATATGGTTGGATATTTAATGGAAAACGTAAATAATAACCCGAATCCTTCGAATATGGTTATTGGTCTGGGCGGATATGCATTTGATGTAATAATGGTATTTGTTCTATTCTATATGACAGGCAGACTAATGAATAAGAAGGTGTCCTTGAGGTAACAGTAAACTTAAAACATCAACTAGTTTTTAACAAAAACCCGATAGAGCCATAAAAAGGTTCTATCGGGTTTTTATCTATTTTTATTTTTAGTCATAAAGTTGGACAAAGCCTAATATATATAAATAAATCAATTTCGTATATGACATTCAGGCAGGTATTTAACACGAGAACGTGTTAACAAAAGAAAAGCAAGGAGATGATTAACACATGACTACCGCACAATTTTCTGAAACAAAATCTGTTGAAGGCGAAATACTGCCTTTTCTTATTCCCGGTATCAGGGCTGTAATTCAAAACATAAACCTTAATGAACTGAACAATCTGGAAGAAATAAGATTGCGGGCAGGAAAGCCCTTGATGACTTTTTATAAAAACAAAGACTGGTTTGTGACCCGAAATGGCAGGCTGACAAGGTCATTAAACGAGGCATATATTGTAGACCAATGGGAGATAGTCAAAACGCTGGAACTTATGAGTGAGAATTCCATTTATGCATATCAGGATGAAATAAAATCAGGCTATCTGACTTTGCGTGGGGGACACAGAGTAGGTATCAGCGGTAAGGTTGTACTTCAGGATGGTAAAATCAGAAATATAAAGGATTTTAATGGGATAAACATACGTATAGCAAAAGAGGTCAAGGGATGTGCGACCCATATAATAAATTACATAATTAAAAACAACTCCGACATATATAATACACTTATCATAGGGCCACCCCAATGTGGAAAAACTACTATACTCAGGGATCTAGCCAGAATGTTGAGCAGCGGAGAGTCGGAATACGGCTTTGAAGGTTTGAAGGTTGGAATAGTTGATGAGAGGTCTGAAATCGCTGCATGCTGCAAGGGTGTTCCCCAAAGTGATGTGGGATATAGAACGGATGTAATGGATGGTTGCCCTAAAGCCTTGGGTATGGAAATGCTTTTAAGGAGCATGTCGCCAGGAATAATAATCACAGATGAAATAGGAACACATGGAGACAGGGAGGCAATTTTGAAGGTGCTGAACTCGGGCATAAAAATAATAGCATCAGCACACGGTTATAACATAACAGAGCTTAAAATGAGGGATGAATTGCTTTCTTTGATTAAATCAGCTGCATTTGAAAGGTACATAGTACTTAGTTCCAGAAATGGGCCCGGCACCTTGGAAGAGGTTGTAGATGTCGGTTTGGCGCCTATTTATCGGCTATCGTCGTGAAGGGAGCAATGAAATGATTATAAAAATTATCGGTTCTGTACTCCTCATATGTGCCACCAGCCTTATAGGTTTTTGTCTTGCAGCAGACTGCTCGAAGAGACCTAAAGTATTAAGAGAGCTTCAAGTACTGCTGCAAATGCTGGAGAATGAGATAAGCTACTTGTCAAATTTGTTGGCACAGTCCTTTGAGAGAATATATACAAGCTCCAAAACAGATGCATCTATGATATTCAAGGAAGCGGCCGAAAACCTCTCTTTGCCCGGAATAACAGCAGACACCGCATGGGAAAAAGCTGTGGAGAACACCTACTCAAAACTGGGTTTGAATAAGGAAGACAAGGCCATCTTGATTACTTTCGGTAAAATGCTTGGCAGTTCAGATCTGGAAGGCCAGATTAACAATATAAAGCTTGTCTCATCCCAACTGAAACTTCAGGAAATGAAAGCAGAGCAGATGAGACAAAAAAATGAAAAAATGTACAAAAGCCTTGGAGTACTAAGCGGATTGGCAATAGTAGTTGTATTATTTTAGGTACAAAGGAGTGGAGTTTTATGGAAGTCGATCTCATATTTAAAATTGCAGCAATAGGCATATTAGTTTCGGTATTAAACCAGGTTTTAACCAGATGTGGAAGGGAAGAACAGGCTATGATGACTACTCTGGCAGGAATAGTAGTTGTCCTCTTAATGGTATCAAAACAGATTGCGGGTCTTTTTGAGGCGGTAAAAACCATGTTTCAGTTCTAACAAAAGCATTATGGATACGAGGGTACATATGATATGGACATACTTCAGATTGTTTGTATTGGTATAGTTGCGGTAGCACTTTCATCTGTCATAAAAGCACAAAAACCGGAGCTTGCTTTGCAGGTAAGTATTATTACCGGGATTCTCATATTTATGTTAGTGGCAGTCAAGCTATCCGCAGTCATAGATTTTATAAAAACCTTCAGTCAGAAGGCTGACATAGACTCTACATATATTGCTATTCTGCTTAAAATAGTGGGAATTGCATATATTTCAGAGTTTGGTGCAGAGGTTTGCAAAGATGCCGGAGAGTCGTCAATTGCATCTAAAATAGAACTTGCAGGTAAGGTTACCATAGTAGTTCTGGCAGTACCAATAATAACATCACTCCTGGACCTGGTAGTAAAACTGATGCCATAGCATGGTATCCGACATACATCACGTTAAACGGCTGCTTTCAGCCTTGGAGGAAATTTACCAATGAAACTTAAAAAACTTGTATTTGCAGTTTTATTACTTATAACAGTTTTCTTCCCTTTTTGTATACATGCAGAGACAGTGCAGGGAAAAAATGACAGCGGTACTGAAAATGCAAAGATTCTTGACGATCAACTAAAGGATAACTCTGGTATAAGTGACAATGTAAGGAAGTACTACGGGGAAGATTCACAAGAACTTTTTCCGGATTTCGATCCCGGAAAAATTGTATCTCAGGCAGCAAAGGGAGATTTGAATTTCAGCTTCACAGGAGTTATTAACAGAATAATCAGGTATCTTCTGAAAGAAGTATTTTTAAATGTAGATATATTAATAAAGATAATAATCCTTTGCATTATATGCGCAATACTGAAAAACCTGCAAAATTCATTTCTTAGTGAAAGCGTAGGCGAAATTGCTTTTTTTGTGTGCTATATAGTATTGGTCTCGGTATTGATGGTAAGCTTCAGTACAGCAATGAAAATGTGTATGGATATCATTGATAATATGGTGTCGTTTATGCATTCAATTATACCGTTGCTAATTACACTACTGGCAACATCAGGAAGTATATCTTCGGCAGGTGTTTTCCAACCTGTACTGGTAATGTTGATTGAAATAGGGGCAACAGCAATTAAGAATTTTTTTATTCCTTTGATTTTTCTTATGACCATACTTAATATCGTAAATAACATTTCCGACAAGATACAGCTAACCAAGCTTGCAGGCTTTATGAAACAAATATGTACCTGGGGACTGGGGCTTATCCTTACAATATTTATAGCGATCGTATCAATACAGGGTTCAATGGGGGCAGTGGTAGACGGAGTGACGAGTAAAACAGCAAAGTTTGCACTGGGGACCTTTATCCCTGTAGTTGGAAAGTATCTGGCAGATGCAGCTGATACGGTTGTAGGATGTACTCTGGTAATTAAAAATGCTTCAGGACTCATTGCCATGATAGGAATCCTGGTAATATGTCTTGCTCCGCTTTTGAAAATACTTGCTATGGTTGTGTTGTACAAGCTGGCCTGTGCATTTGTAGAGCCTATATCTGATAAGAAAATCACAAATTGCCTTAATGATATGTCGGGGTCTTTAACATATATTTTGGGAGTAACAGCCGCTGTAGCAGTAATGTTTCTAATAGCGATAACAATTGTAATAAGCACAACAAACATGTCTGCAGCTATAAGATAAGGGAGGATTTTCGGATGCTGGAATTTTTAAGGAGTTGGATAATCAACATTGTAACAATTACGATCATCCTTGTTTTATTTGAAATAATAATGCCGTCAGGAAAAATAAAGAAAATAATAAGCCTTATAGCAGGGTTCATATTGCTTATTGCTGTAATAAACCCGTTTTTAGCCCTCAAAAATAAGAACTTTGACCTTGGACAGAATGTTATATCCGACAGCATGTACATTGACAAAAATGAACTGGAAGCAAGTAGCAAACTGTTTAAGGACAAGCAGATGCAACAGGTATCTCAGGTGTACAAGGAAAAAGTCATTAACAGTATACAGGAACAGGCACAGAGAATAGAAGGAGTTTCTCAAGCAAAAGCTGATGTTGAAATCAATGAGGACTACTCTTCAAATAAATTCGGTGAAATAACTAAAGTAAATCTGCAGATAAAACGTGGCAAAAAGCAATCGGACAGTGTAAAAATAAATTCCATAATGCCTGTTAAAAAGATTGATATTTCATTACCCTTTATAAAGGGTAAAAAGAATAAAGCAGTAGAAGCACCTGCAGATGAAGAGAGTAAAAAAATAACCGAAAAAGTAAAACAGGCCATAACTAAATCCTTTGAAATACGAAAGGACAGTATTGTTGTTACAGTAAATTAATTATTTCGGATAACCCTATAAATTTTCGGAATAAATGGTGCAGGAGGGAATATAAATGTATAAATTTAGTAAGCTTATAGCGGATCTGAAAAAAAGAATAACTGCTGAAGGGAGTAAGAAGATAATTCAGAATACCGTAATAGTTGCAATTATAGGCATTATTTTACTCATTGCAGGCAGTGTATTTTTTCAAGGCACAACAAAGAAAAACGAGAAGGTTATCCCCCAGCCTAAAAACGGGACTGAGGCTGTGGAAACATTAAGCCAGAAGGAAGGTGAAACAAAGGATAAACTGGAAAAAAATCTGGAATCTATCCTCACTCAAATAAAAGGAGCAGGCAAGGTGAGTGTTATGGTAACCTTTTATTCCGGTAATGAATCCGTACCGGCTTATAACACCAAAAACAGTACAAGCGACACACAGGAAAAAGACAAGGAAGGAGGTACGAGATCAGTTAAACAGGCAGACAGGGAAAACAGCATCATTTTTGAAGAAAGCGACGGGGTAAAAAAACCATACATAACAAAGGAGTTGCTTCCGAAAGTAAAAGGTGTTGTCATAGTTGCGGACGGGGCCGGAGATGCAGAAGTCAGAAGTAGTCTGGCAAAAGCTACGGAAGCACTTTTTGAGGTGGCTTCCCACAAGATACAGGTTTTTGAAAGAAATAAAAAGTAATTTAAAAAAATAGAAATAAACTTAAAAATACATGAATATACATAATGTGTGAGACGAGCAAAATCCTTTAGGTGAAAAGCCAAGGAGAAACAATAAACTAAAAGATTGTTAGGAGGGTCTATGTAATGAATTTTTTAAAAAGAAAACAAATAATTGTGCTTTCCCTTGTACTTATGCTGTTAGTAGCAGGCTATCTGCAGTACAACTACAACAAAACCTCACAATACAGCGAAGATGACTCCGCTCAAATTGGCGATGCAGTATATGTAGATAATCAGGATGCATCAGACAAGGGAAATATTGACACTGCAGCAACCGGGGATGAAGAAAAAACAGCAACCGCATCAAAGGAAGCAAACAACTTTTTTGCCCAGGCCAAAATGGATAGGGATGTTACAAGAGACAAGGACATTGAAACCATGAAAGGTTTATATGAAGATGATATGGCCAGCAAGGATGCAAAATCCAAGGCGTATGAAAAAATGATGAAAATAGTTGAAACATCTCAGAAGGAGGCCAATATTGAAACACTGATCAAAGAAAAAGGTTTTAATGATGCAATTGCATTATTTTCTGAAGACGGAAGTGTAGATGTTGTTGTAAAAGCTCCTGCGATATCTAAAGCAGATCAGGCAAAAATAGTTGACATTGTTGCCAGACAGGGAAATGTTCCTTTTGATAAGATTATAATCAAGAATATGTTCTGATTCTTGTATTTTTAAAAAATAAATTAGCTAAACTGAGGGTTATCTTGAAAAAAGATAACCTTTTTATTTTGTGAATTGCAGAGACGGGCAGCCTCATTATTCCAAATGTTTAGAAACAGCTTCTATTTTAAATACTAGTATTGATTGATAATTAAGGATTGAAGTGATATAATTTTACAAGCTGTTATCCAGAAGAAATTGTAATATTGCCTGACTGATATAATGGAGGTATATTATGGAAGAAAATAATATAATTGATGACTATGGTTCTGTAAAAATATCTGAAGAAGTTGTTGCCATTATTGCCGGAATTGCTGCGACTGATGTTCCGGGAGTAGCGGGAATGAGTGGTGGTATAGCAGGAGGCATTGCCGAAATTCTCGGAAGAAAGAACCTTTCAAAAGGTGTAAAAGTTGAGGTTGGAGAAAAAGAAGCAGCTATAGATTTATATATAATAGTAGAATATGGTGCAAGAATACCTGAAGTAGCCTGGGATATACAAGACAAGGTAAAAAGCACAGTGCAGGAAATGACAGGACTCAATGTAGTTGAGGTTAACATTCACATTCAGGGAGTTAACTTTGAGAAGGAGATAAAAAAGGATTCTGAAACTAAGTAGGGTATCAATACCGGTGTTATTGGAAATAATTAAATAAAGTATATGAGAATGATAATTATCCAAACATTCTCATATACGTTTGATTTTTATACATAATTGAAATATAATGAAATTAATTACCGAATTTATGGTATTGTATGCTTAAAATAAAAGAATAGAGGTGAAGTTAATATGAACATAATTTTACGTGTACTATTAGCAGTATATGCATTTTTCCTGACAATCGCTTCTTTGTTCGCTATGCTTGTAACAATCAAGTCTGACATATTGTCGGAGGCTTATACATACTTATATAACGATGTGCTGGGATATCGAAATCCGTCCATTATAATGTTCATTGTTTCTTCAATATTTTTCTGTTTGAGTTTGACATTCCTTCTTTCCGGTTTTAAGCCTGAAGGAGATAAGAAAGCTATAATCAAATACAATAAAAACGGCGATATCAGGATTACTTTAAACTCAATTGAGAACATTGCATTGGCCACATCAAGAAAGCTTAACGGAATTCGTGATTCCAAGGCATTTGTTACAAAAGTAGGCGAAAGTGTAAGCATCACTGTGAAAGCAATTGTTCTTCCTGACATAAATATTCCGCTCCTGTCTGAAGATATGCAGCACAAAATAAAATCTGCTGTTGAAGACTGTACTGGAGTGCAGGTCGATAGTGTCAGAGTTTTAGTGGAGAGCATTTTCACTGGTTACAAATCAGCAAGAGTTGAGTAACAATTGGAGGTGTTACCATGGATAAACAGGTATTAACCGAATTTTACAATCAGCACAAGGGAGAAATACTTGGAGCCGCAATTGGTTTTGCAATTGCAGTTATTGTATTGATTCTTGGATTGTTAAAGGCATTGTTTATAGTATTGTGTGTTGTTTTTGGGTTTTATATTGGAAAAAAATTGTACCAGGACAAAGACTATATCAAAAATCTTCTGGATAGGATATTGCCACCCGGTACATACAGATAGACAGAAATAACTTAATTTAAGGGAGGAATTCTCAATGGGACGCCGTGCATCCAGGGAATCTGCGATGAAGCTGTTGTATCAATTGGAAATACAGAAAACTGACAGAGACGAACAAATTAACATGGCCCTGGAAGACGAAAGTTTAACTGAAAACGATAGGGAATATATTAAAGGAATCGTTGATGGGGTATACGAAAAAACGCCGGTTTTGGACGGTATAATAGAAAAGAAAGCTACCGGATGGAAAATAAATCGCTTATCCAAAATAGATTTATCAGTTTTAAGAATAGGAATTTACGAGATTTTGTACAGGGATGATATACCATTTAGTGTTTCAGTAAATGAGGCTGTTGAATTAGCAAAAAAGTATAGCAATGAGGATGCCGGAGCGTTTGTAAACGGTCTTTTGGCAAAGGTCTCAAAGAGTGATCTGCCAAAGGAAACGGCCACAAGTGACATTGATTCTGAATAATAGAAGCTTTAAAGGGTAATGTGATACATTTTACATTATCCTTTTTTGAAAATATAGGAGTTATAAGATAAATGAATACAGTATATTCGGTTTCTGACATAAACAATTATATAAAGCTGCTTGTTTCAAGTGACCTTATATTATCCGATGTGTCTATTAGGGGTGAAATATCCAATTTTAAGCACCATTATACAGGTCATATGTATTTTACCATAAAGGACGAAAACAGCCTTTTAAAATGCGTTATGTTCAAGTCACAGGCGGTTGCACTGAGATTTGCTCCGGAAAACGGCATGAAGGTAATAGTATCCGGCTATATCTCTGTTTTTGAAAGAGACGGGCAGTATCAGCTGTATGCGAGCAATATGCAGCCGGATGGAGTGGGTGCTCTCCATATTGCCTATGAACAACTGAAAGAGCGCCTGCAGCGGGAGGGGTTATTTGACCCGGAAAAAAAGAAAAATATTCCTGTGCTACCCGGAAGTATCGGTGTTGTTACATCATCAACAGGGGCAGTTATCAAGGATATCATAAATGTTACCTATAGAAGAAACAGTAAAATGAAACTGGTTCTGTATCCTGTAGCCGTTCAGGGGGCACAGGCTGCAGGCCAGATAGCTGAAGCTGTAAAGCGACTCAATGAGCATAATAAGGTTGACGTAATTATTGTGGCCAGGGGAGGCGGTTCTTTAGAAGAACTATGGGCATTCAATGAGGAAATTGTTGCCAGAAGTATATATGAATCAAGTATTCCTGTTATATCTGCCGTTGGACATGAAACAGATTTTACCATATGTGATTTTGTTTCGGATATGAGGGCACCGACTCCTTCTGCTGCGGCTGAACTTGCAGTTCCTGATATGGAAGTTTTGTTATATAAATTGGAAAGTTATAATATAAGAATGAAAAATGCCCTTGTAAAAAAGGTCACCGCGTTGCAGAATCAACTGCAAAAAATAAATTCAAGACCTTTTTTTACACAGCCTTATGACAGGGTAAACCAGCAAAGGCAGGCACTAGACAATTTAGTAAAAAGTCTTGTAAGAGAGAATCAATCTATTATTAAAGATAAGAAGTCACAGTTTGGAATGCTTGCAGGAAAGCTGGACGCATTGAGTCCTTTGAAAATAATGGAGCGTGGATATAGTGTTGTAAAAAATTCTCAAGGACATGTTGTAAATAGTGTAGAGCAGATTAATACAGGAGATAAATTGGAAATATTGATAAATGACGGATTAGTAGAATGTGACGTTATATCGGTAAGAGAGGGAAAAATATATGAGTAAAAGTGTTAAAATTGAAAAGAGCTTTGAGGAGGCTATTGCAGAGCTTGAACAAATTGTTGTGAAGCTTGAAAAGGGTGAAGCTACACTTGGGGAGTCCATTACCAGCTTTCAGCAGGGGATAGAACTCTCCAGATATTGTACTGCAAAGCTTGATGAAGCAGAGAAACAAATAACAATGTTAATTCAGGATGAAGAGGGTAATTTGGAAGAAAAAGAATTTAACATTTAATTTGGAGGAAATATGAATTTTAAGGAAAAATATAGTATATATGTGAATATGATTGAAGAGAGGCTTAGTAATATTTTGCCGGAAGTGAATGAGTACTGTCCTGATATAAAAGAAGCCATGTCATACAGCCTTTTAGCCGGAGGTAAGAGATTGAGGCCTTTGCTGGCACTTGCTGTTGCAGAAATGTTTGAAAAGCCTTTTGATGAAGTGATAAATTACGGTTGTGCCATTGAAATGATTCATACATATTCACTGATACACGATGATTTACCTGCTATGGATAATGATGACTATAGAAGGGGAAAGCCCACAAACCACAAGGTGTTTGGCGAAGCCATGGCAATACTTGCGGGAGATGCACTTTTAAATATGGCGTATGAAACAATGATTCATGATGCAGTTGAATCAAGAAATATTGAAAAAATGCGGGCGGCCGGAATAGTTGCTAAGTATGCAGGGGCATTGGGAATGGTAGGAGGTCAGGTAATTGATCTTCAATCAGAAGGAAAAACCATTGAAAACCATAGGCTCAAAACAATGCACAGGCTTAAAACAGGTGCGTTAATAAAAGCGCCTGTGGAAGCTTCGGCAGTAATATGCGGTGCCGATAAAAGGGAATTTGAGCTTCTGTCAGGATATGCAGCAAATTTAGGGTTAGCTTTTCAAATCAAGGACGATATACTTGACATAGAAGGAACCGTTGAGAATATGGGAAAGAACCCGGGTAACGATTCTTCATGCAATAAATCAACTTATGTAACCATGTATGGACTTGAAGAGTCAAAAAAGCTTCTGGAATCAGTTACTCAAGAAGGTATTTCCTGTCTTGACACCTTCGGACATAAGGCACAGTTTTTGAAAGAACTGGCATTATCGCTGGTTGTAAGGGACAGATAAGATAAATTTGGGGAATAATATTCTCTTTGTTTATCAAAGTTTTTATGTTATAATGTTGTTTCGATAGCATTTATGTTATATGGAATAATTAACTTGACAAAAAAACAGGGTGGCGCAGTATTCTAGTCAGTACTGATGATTCTGAAGACGGGCCTAAAAATCCGTTTAAGGGCACATCGATGAAGTTCCTTGTGTCGGCTTGCTACGCCCAGTGGTGGGTTGATGCTGGGAGTTAAGGCTTAGGGGCGATCCGCAATGGCATGCGGGCGTGGACCCCTTTTCCGTGGAGACCCTTACTTGTGGAAGAAAAGTCAAGCTTTGCTTGCCACCTCGACTACGAAAAGGGATTAAACCTGTTATGCGGTGTCTTTATGATGGCTGTGAACAGTGTAGCCTGCCTTGAGTGAAATCCGGTGAATAATGGATCAGATGCTTCATGTATTGGCCGATATATAAGCATTATTGCTGTTTGAAACCTTTTTTGCAAAAGAGGCTAGGAATCATTTTGACTGCTGGGGAAAACCCCTAGACTGTTCTTAATAAGTGGTTTATTGGGGATTAAAGTGTGGACTAAGTGGTAATCAGGCCCCGTGGACGGAGACGTGCGGTGACGTGTTTAAAGGGAAACCACTGGTTTGGCGACATTCCAGCACATGTCAGGGAAATCCTGCCTGACCTAAGCCGCAAAATTTACTCAATAAACTGCCACCTGTTTTTCTAATAAATCTGGAGGATTGGTGTGGAAGATAATTATAAACATCCAGCCGATGAAAAGAGAGTTAAATTCAGGGCTAACGTAATTAGCTCTAAAAAAGAAACAAGGGTTTGGACACTTTTAATAACGATAATCACTTTTTTCATTTCTATTTTTATGTCTTTTTTTTCAAATGAAACTTTAGGTAATGCTACCACCGTTGTTTCATTTCTTATTGTTTTTGTTATAATAATCATAAGTATATTGTTTGACCTAATTGGTACAGCTGCAACAGCTGCCGACGAGGCACCGTTTCATTCCATGGCTTCAAGGAAACTATATGGTGCAAAACAGGCTGTAAAGCTAATCAGGAATGCCGATAAGGTCTCAAATTTCTGTAACGATGTTGTAGGGGACATTTGCGGCGTAATAAGCGGTACGGCAGCTGCCTTCATTGTATACAAGTTTTCAGGTGGCGGTACTGATGCACAAAACTCTATTTTTGGGCTTTCAATTACAGCGATGGTTGCATCCCTCACCGTAGGAGGAAAAGCACTGGGTAAATCTGTAGCATTACAGAATAGTAATTACATTATATATAAAGTTGCAGTTGTTATAAAATTTCTTTTTGGAAAACTAAATTTTAAAAAGAAGAGGAAATGGAATAATAAAAAAAAATGCACTAACAAAGGTACTATAAAGGAGTAATACAAGTGGGGTATTTGGATAGTATAAACTCTCCTGAAGATATAGCAAACTTGGAGATTGAACAGTTAAAGGTTCTTGCAGAAGAAATCAGAACATTTCTTATATATAAGGTTTCAAAAACAGGGGGGCATTTAGCCTCTAATCTTGGTGTTGTTGAATTGACACTTGCGATTCATAATAATTTTAATACAATTACTGACAAGGTTGTATGGGATGTAGGACATCAGTCATATGTCCACAAAATATTGACAGGACGAAAGACAGATTTTGATACGTTACGGAAACTGGGAGGTTTAGCCGGTTTTCCAAAAACCTGTGAAAGTGTACACGACTGTTTTAATACAGGACACAGCAGTACATCTATTTCGGCAGCCCTTGGTATTGCCCGTGCGAGGGACATAAAGAAGGAAAACTACAGTGTAATCTCTGTGATAGGCGATGGAGCAATGACGGGTGGAATGGCCTATGAAGCCTTAAATGATGCAGGAAGACTGGCAAGTAATTTTATAGTAGTATTAAATGACAACGAGATGTCCATAGCTCAAAATGTAGGGGGCATGTCACGATATCTTAGTAAACTGCGTACTGAACCTGTTTACACAAAGACAAAAGAGGATATAGATAATTTTCTGGATAAAATGCCTAATATTGGTAAAAGGGCCAGAAAGGCTGTACGAAAACTAAAAAGTACAGTTAAATACCTGATTACGCCGGGAGTATTTTTTGAGCAACTGGGTTATAAATACTATGGGCCTGTGGATGGGCATAGTTTTGGTGAGTTAAGTAAAACTTTTCAGGCTGCAAAAAAAATAAAAGGTCCCGTACTTATTCATGTATGTACTCAGAAGGGAAAGGGTTATTCCTATGCCGAAGAAAGTCCCGACAGGTTTCATGGGATAGCACCTTTTGAGGTGGAGACCGGTGAAACCTATGGTAAGAAATTACCTGACTATTCAGAAGTTTTTGGTGAGGCGGTTTTAGAAGTAGCCGAAGAGAATAAAAGAGTGGTTGCCATATCAGCAGCAATGGCAAAGGGAACGGGTTTATTCAGATTCAGCTCAACGTATCCTGAAAGATTTTTTGATGTGGGTATAGCCGAACAGCATGCAGTTACGTCAGCTGCCGGAATGGCTATTAACGGTATGGTGCCGGTTGTTGCAATTTATTCATCATTTTTACAAAGAGCATATGACCAGTTAATACATGACGTAGCCCTTCAGAAACTGCATGTAGTTATAGGTGTGGACAGAGCCGGGATTGTAGGTGAGGATGGAGAAACTCATCAGGGCCAATTTGATTTATCTTTTTTAAATCATATTCCTGATTTTACCATAACGGCTCCCGCTGACTATTTTGAACTGAGACAAATGGTTGATTATGCCATAAACATACATACGGGGCCTATAGCCATCAGGTATCCCAGGGGCAGAGGAAAGGAATTAATCGGACGGGAAATGCCTTTGATACCGGGTAAGGGAGCAGTAATTAGAGAAGGACAGCATGTGTGTATTTTAGCTGTTGGAAGTATGGTTGAAACAGCCTTACAAGTATCTGAAAAGTTGAAAGAGCAAGGTATTGATGCGGGGGTTGTCAGTGCCAGATTTGTAAAGCCTTTGGATGTGGAATTAATAAAGGAATGTGCAAATAAGTATAAAAATCTGGTAACGATGGAAGACAATTGTGTAATGGGCGGATTCGGTACCAGAGTACTTGATACTCTGAACAGCCTTGATTTTAAAACACGTCTTCTTATAAAAGGCCTTCCGGAGGAATTTATACCCCAGGGTTCAAGGGAAGAACTTCTGAAAAAACTCGGATTAGACACAGACTCTGTAACAAATGATATAATAGACATGTTAAATAATACCACGTTATAATAAATCTTTTGGAGGATATATTTTGGAAAAGGAAAGACTGGATGTACTACTTGTAAATAAAGGCTTGTTTGAGAGCCGTGAGAAATGCAAGAGTGCCATTATGGCAGGTCTTGTATGGATTGATGGAATCAGGGAGGACAAGCCGGGTACAAAAGTCCCTGTTGATTGTGGGATTGAAATCAAGGAAAATGTTAATCCTTATGTGAGCAGGGGAGGATTAAAGCTTGCTAAAGCTATAAGTGCATTTAATATAGAACTTGCAAATAAGACCTGTCTTGATATAGGTGCATCTACAGGCGGATTTACGGATTGTATGCTGAAAAACGGCGCAGTAAAGGTAGTTGCAGTGGATGTAGGGTATGGTCAACTGGCATGGGAGTTGAGAAATGACCCCAGAGTCGTATGTATGGAACGTACGAATGTTAGGTATGTTAAGCCGGAGGATATCGGGTTTTTGTCTGATTTTGCATCCATAGATGTTTCCTTTATATCACTTACAAAGGTATTACCGGCAGTTCTGGCACTTTTGAAGGAAGAAGCAGAGCTGGTGTGTCTGATAAAACCTCAGTTCGAGGCAGGGAGAGAAAAGGTTGGCAAGCATGGTGTAGTGCGGGACAGCGCCGTTCATAAGGAAGTAATATTTAACATAATTAATTTTGTTACTGCCAGCAATTTATTTATAAAGGAATTATCGTTTTCACCCATAAAAGGTCCAGAAGGCAATATAGAGTACTTATTGTATTCAACAAAAAAAGAAAATCAAGAACCGGTAGATATAAATAAACTTGTAGAAAGTGTGGTTGCTGAAGCGCACAACACACTGGTAAAAAGCTGAAAAATCTGATAAAGTTTAAAAAAAGAAAAAACTACAATGTTACTGCACGGCTCATGGAGGCTGACGACTATGAAAAAAATCGGAATTATAACCAACAGAGAAAAAGACAAAGGTTTAGAGTATACAAATCAATTGGTTGAAAGTATTCAAAAACACGGCGGACAAGCAGTATTTCCTACTTATGACGGTTCTTTCGAAATGGATGATATTGACAACCATGTAGTTGAAATTTGTGATAATTGCGATATGGTCATATGCCTCGGGGGAGACGGTACTTTTTTGAGAACAGCCAGAACCGCATATTTGTACGGGTTGCCTATGTTAGGAATTAACCTCGGGTCTCTTGGGTTTTTGACCGATGTTGAAAAAGGAGAAATAGACAAAGCAGTAGAAAATATATTGAATAACAGGTACAGCTTAGAAGACAGAATAATGTTATCCTCGAAGTTGTACAAGGACGGGCAGTTGGTTGCCCAGGACGTGGCAATAAATGATATTGTAATTTCCAGGGGAGGTATTCCTAGAATATTACATCTGAGTACTTATATTGATAATAACCTTGTTGAGATGTACCCGGGAGACGGCATAGTTGTGGCTACTCCAACAGGTTCAACGGCTTATTCTTTATCGGCAGGAGGGCCGATAGTTGAGCCAACATCCGGACTGATTATCATAACTCCAATTTGTCCGCATATTTTGTCATCAAGAGCATTAATTACATCAGATATGAGAAAAATAAAAATATGTGTATCACAGGGTTTTGAGCACAAAGCTATCGTAACCGTGGATGGACAGAAAAATCTTGAAATAACAGGTGGAGATTACCTGGAAATAGAGAAAACTAACAGTACTGTAAAAATAATCAGGGTAAATTCTAAGAACTTTTTTACAGTACTAAGAAGTAAAATTTACGAGAGAAAAGAGGAGTAAATGATGAAATACAACAGACACGCCAAAATTTTGGATATTATTGATAATAACGATATTGAGACACAGGAAGAACTTGCAGAAAGACTTAAGGAACAGGGAATGGATGTAACTCAGGCTACAGTTTCCCGTGATATTAAGGAACTTAGGCTCATTAAGGTTATGACTCCTGAGGGTAAATACAAATACTCTGCTTTTGCTCAGTCTGAAAATCAGGTTTCAAACAGATTAATTACAATACTTACGGAAGCCTATGTTTCCAGCGATTATGCAAATAATATAGTTGTTGTAAAGACACTGTCAGGCATGGCGCAAGCGGCAGGTTCGGCAATAGATTCTCTTAAATGGACTGAAATTCTTGGGACAATAGCTGGAGACGATACGCTAATCATGGTTTGCAGGGCTGAAAAAATTGCTGAGGACATAGTTAATAAATTTAACAAAATGATAAAATCATAAATTATTTTTTTACACAGGCAGGTGTTTTGTATGCTGTTACAGTTAGATATCCAGAATATTGCACTTATTGATAAGATAAGTCTTGAGATTTCACCGAGGCTGAATGTACTTACAGGAGAAACCGGCGCAGGAAAGTCCATTCTTATTGATTCAATAAATGCTGTCCTCGGAGAACGTGTAAACAGGGACATAATTAGAAATGGAAAAGAAAAGGCATTTATTGAAGCTGTGTTCGAATATGACAGTACATATATAAATGACATTTTAAATGAACTGGGTATCGAACATGAGGATGGCAACTTAATCCTATCAAGGGAAATAACCTTGAGCGGAAAGAATACGTGCCGTATAAACGGAAGATTGGTAAATGTTTCGGTACTCAAACAAGTAGGACAGCTTCTTTTGGATATACATGGTCAACATGATAATCAATCGCTTCTTAAAACAGAATCACATATTGATCTACTGGATGCTTTCGGCGGAGAAACTGTTGAGAAGATTAAGTCTGAATACCACTGTCTCTTTGAGGAATATAAATCAGTAAAATCCAAACTTAAAGGCATTGTCGGAGATAAAGGTGAAATTGAACGCAGGATGGATATGCTGAAATTTCAGATTGACGAGATAAAAAATGCCAAACTCAAGGAGGGCGAGGATGAAGACCTGTTAAAAAGAAGGCAATTACTCGCTAATTCCGAGAAAATAATGAATTCCATACATAGTTCGTATGAATTGCTGAGTGAAGGCGGAGACCGCGGAAAATCAGCTTTATATAATATTAATAAAGCGCTTTCAGAGCTTGCAACCGTCCAAAAGTATGATGAAGGGCTTCTTCCTTTGTCCGAAAAGCTTGAATCAGTAGTTTACCAGCTTGAGGATATATGCGAAGACTTGAGGACAAGAAGGGATAAAGGCGATTTTGATCCCGGTGAACTGTCTGCAATAGAGGAAAGGCTTGATATTATTACCAGGGTTAAGAGAAAGTATGGGGCAGGTATCAGGGAGGCCTTGGACTTTCTTAAAAAGTCTCAGCTTGAATATGATGAATTGCTCCAGAGTGAAAGCCTTGCTGAAGACTTAAAAAAGCAGCTGGCTTCAATAATTCAAAAAATGCAGGATACAGCGGTTAAACTCCACTCGCAAAGGCAAAATGCCGCATCGGTTCTTGAAAGCAACATAACAGCTGAACTGGAAAATCTTGAAATGAAAAATGCGCGTTTCAAGGTTAATATAATTATGGACGAAACAAAGCATAATTTTACCAAAAACGGTTTAGATAATGTTGAATTTCTGATTTCAAGTAATGCGGGAGAACCTCTAAAACCACTGAGCAGAATAGCTTCAGGTGGGGAAATGTCAAGAATAATGCTTGCCATTAAAACTATTCTTGCCAATGTGGATTCTATACCAACACTGATATTTGATGAAATTGATACGGGGATCAGCGGAAAGGCAGCTCAAAAGGTTGGAGAAAAATTGTCATACATATCAAGAACCCATCAGGTTATTTGTGTGACTCATTTATCCCAGTTGGCCTGTATGGCCGATAATCACCTTTATATTGAAAAAAATTCAAACGGTGAAAATACATATACTACCGTAAGAATTTTGGATGAAAAGGGCCGTATTCAGGAAATAGCAAGAATAATAGGAGGTTCTGACATAACTTCCATAGCATATAAACATGCAGAAGAATTACTTCATTCTGCCAAGAATTTTAAAAAAAAATAACCATAGAAATGGTTTCCAAAAATCGAAAGTAGCTAAACATGACGGATTTGAGTTTTAATTACCTGTCATGTTTTTTTTTGCTTGAATAATAAAAATGCATAAAGGTTAACTTATGATTATGATTTTGAGATCACGCTTTAACAGGCGTGATTTTATTATCCGCAAGCAGCCGTACAGATATTTTAAATATCGGGAGAGTGAAAATAAATGCACTATATCAAATCAAATAAAAAAAAGCTGTTTGTATTATTATTTGTTTGTTTTTGTGTTATTACACTCAGTTACTTGCAAGCATTTTCCGTAATTCCAGAAAAGCTTATTCTTCTGGAGGGAGAAGAATATATTTACAATTTTAAAAGCTTCTATTTTGTAAATATAAAGGCTGATAACAGAGCAGTTTTAAAACTTAATAATGCTGATATAAAGGCTCAGGGGAATTACCTGGAATTAATATCACCCCTTTCTTTTAAAACACAAAAGAGAGGCTCGGTGAAGCTTAATTTCAAAGCATTTGGAGTTATACCGTTAAAGACTATGCAAGTAGACATAATTCCTAGCAAAAAGCTTGTTGCATGCGGAAATACTATAGGGGTTAAAATTAAAATGGATGGTATTTTAGTAATAGGTTTAAGTGAGGTGGATAAACCTGACGGTTCCAAGACTGCACCTGCCAAAGAAGGAGGTATAAAGACAGGAGATGTCATATATGAAGTAAATAATAAAAAATTGTCAGGTATCAAAGATCTGATTGACCAGATTGATAACAGTAATGGAGACAAACTTACAATTAAATTCAAGCGTGGGAATGAATTTATGAGTACAACAGTAAATCCGATAGAAGGCGTGAATGACAAGAAATACCACATTGGGTTATGGGTAAGAGACAGCACAGCAGGTATAGGAACTATGACTTTTTATGATCCGGAAACACATGGATTTGGTGCGTTGGGGCATGGGATAACGGATGCTGACACCGGAACGCTTATGCCTGTTAACAGCGGAGAAGTAATGGAATCAAATATTATTTCTGTTAGAAAAGGTGAGCAGGGAACACCTGGAGAGCTTAAAGGTATTTTTATGGAAAACAAGCCTCCATTGGGAAATATATTTACTAATGCGGAATGTGGCATATATGGGCAAATGTTTAAAGATTTGCATATTGACAAAAAGCGATTATATCCTATAGGTTTGAGAGGACAAGTAAAAGTTGGGCCTGCAACAATTTTGTCAAATATAGAAGGAAGCAGAATAGAAGAATTCACAATAATGATAGAGAAGGTTTCAAGACAGTCTTTCAGTGGCCCAAAGGGAATGGTGCTTAAAGTAACTGACAAGAGATTGTTGAATTCTACCGGAGGAATAGTTCAGGGTATGTCGGGCAGTCCCATTATCCAGAACGGCAAATTAGTCGGTGCGGTTACACACGTATTGGTTAATGATCCTACAAGAGGTTACGGTATATTTATAGAGTGGATGTTGAAAAATATTTCCGATTCACCGGGAAAACAGGAAAAACAAATGAAAGCAGGATAACTTACAGATAAAATGTCAGCAAGTAACATAAAATATAAATGAAAACATTATACTTATTTCTCTTTTTGGGCAATAATATAATGTTTTTTATTTTAAAATAAAATTTTTATTATGGAAGAATATATGCTACTATATACTTATAGAGCGGATTTTAAAATTTCTAAAAAAATAATTCTTTGGCAATTTGGTGTAAAAAACTTGAAATTATGTCGAGTTCAAAATATAATAGATTCATGACATATAATGGAAAAATTAAAAACATGGGGGGTTTTCAGTTTGAGTAGTAAAAAAATAGAAGTCCTAATCGCAGATGATAACCGAGAATTTGGTGACATCTTATGCGAGTACTTATCCAACCAGGAGGACATTGAGGTTGTGGGTCTCGCAAGAGATGGATTCGAAGCAGTTGATTTGATCCTTCAAAATACTCCTGACATAGCAATTCTGGACATAATAATGCCTCATTTGGATGGCTTAGGCGTTTTGGAAAAAATAGCGTCATCCAATCTTGAGAAAAAGCCATTATTTATTGTTCTTTCTGCCGTAGGACAGGATAAGATTACCCAACGCGCTTTATCATTAGGTGCGGAGTACTACATAGTGAAGCCATTTGACATGGATGTTCTTGTAAGCCGAATCAGACAACTTAAGGATAACACATATTTGCCTTCAGCTAGCACTTCCACATCAATGAATTCTTCCATATCACAACACAAAAGTGATACATTTATCACAGAAAAGAAGCCTGCACATATTAATAATACTTCAAGAAGCCTTGAAGTTGAAGTAACAAACGTCATGCATGAAATTGGAGTGCCTGCACATATTAAGGGTTACCAGTATTTAAGAGACGCAATAATGATGGTTGTAAAGGATCTTGACGTTATAAATTCTATTACAAAATTGTTATACCCCAGTATTGCAAAAGAATACAATACTACTCCAAGCAGAGTTGAAAGAGCAATACGCCATGCCATTGAGGTGGCGTGGAGCAGAGGCCAGGTTGAGGCTATCGATGCACTGTTTGGTTATACAGTAAATATCGGCAAGGGAAAACCTACCAATTCAGAATTTATTGCTATGATTGCCGATAAGCTGAGATTGGAATTGAAGGTAAGCTAATAAGGTAAAAATAAAAAACTAAACGACAAGATGGAACTTCTCGATTTTAAAACATGAATCGAGGAGTTTTTTTGTGTATCTTATATATATTGAAATAGTTTACTATATACTATACAATAGAGGAAATAATTTACATATACTGTTTTTACTAGCCAATTTACACATCATACGGAAATATCATTTTATATAAAAAATTGAGGGGATCAGATGAATAGTTATATTAAGAATATTAAAGAAGATTTTATAAAAACACAAGAATTAACATGCCGGCGTATTTACCTATCAGATACTGAGAATAAAGAAGTACTTAAAAAATATAAACAAAATCCTGATGAAATCAGACAACTTTACAAAGTAGCAGAAGATACTGTTGGAAATTTACATCTCTATACCGAAATATCAGAAGAAATTACGGATAAAGAATTATCTGAGTATATATCTTTAAAATCCATTCAAAAACTTGATAGCATTGATGATAAGTTATCAATAATAAAAAATATTATGGCATTCTGGTGTGTGCTTACTGTTCTTGGCATTATTGGTACAATAATAATTTTAGGCCAGTTAATGTAAAAAACTAAAAGATAATATGGTTTAACCCTTTTTATTTAACAGGTAAAATTATACCTATGAATAAAGAGGTTTTTTTATGTTTATCAATAATACTGATTTTAATTTTTTGTTAACAATTTAAAATTCTTCACTTTTTTTATGCGGAATTGATATAATTAAATTAATTTTATGGAAAAAAATTTACTTACAAAGACAAGGAGTACTTATGAGTAGTAAAAGTAAAGTATTAATAGTTGACGATGATAGAAATATATGTGAGTTAATAGGGTTGTACCTTGAAAAAGAAGGATATGAAGTCCTATATGCTTATAACGGACTTAGCGCTGTTGATACCTTTAAAATACAGACCCCTAGTCTGGTAGTTCTGGATATTATGCTTCCCGGAATTGACGGTTGGCAGGTATGCCGTGAAATACGGAAGATAAGCTCAATACCCATTATTATGCTTACTGCCAAAGGCGAAACCTTTGACAAGGTCCTAGGGTTGGAGCTGGGGGCAGACGATTACATGGTTAAACCCTTTGAGCCTAAAGAGCTGGTTGCAAGGGTAAAGGCAGTATTGAGAAGGTATGAGCATAAGGAAGTAGACACATTGGAAGTTGCATTTCCAAACCTTATTATAAATAAAAGTAATTATACAATCAGGCTAAAGGGCAATCTACTAGAACTTCCTCCAAAAGAACTGGAACTCTTGTTTTTCCTGGCATCCAATCCAAACAAGGTCTTTACCAGGGAACAGTTGCTGGAACACGTTTGGGGATTTGATTTTTATGGAGATTCCAGAACGGTTGACGTACACGTAAAAAGGGTTCGTGAAAAAATAGATCTTGAGGGTCAGCCGTGGCAGCTAAAGACCGTATGGGGTGTTGGCTATAAGTTTGAGGTGAAGTAATGATCAGATTTAAAAAGACAATATTTCAGAAGCTTGTGGTGGTTTTTATAGGACTGCTTGTTTTAAGCTACGTAGTTACAGGTGGATTTTTGTACTATTTTTTGAATGGTTTTGTTACAAAACAGCAGACGGAAACTCTTGGTGAGAGTGCAGAAAATATAAGGGACTTTTTCTACAACTATTACCTACCAAATAAAAACAACCAACTGGTTCAGGGTATTTTTCGTCAAACCCTTGAGATGTACAGTGTTTCGAGTAATTCTATTATTTGGATTGTTGATAATACGGGGCACATACTTATATCTGTATCCAGTGATGATCAAATAAATGATGTCCTGAAGCAGTACATAGATGATTCGGGATATCCGAAGCTGCCGGATTTAAGGCAGTATTTAAAAGTAATGAATAACAATGGTAAAAACCATACCGAAACAGGAAACTTTTTTGGCTTTTTTAATAATGAAGCTTTCCAAAAATATGGAAGTTCATGGCTTACCATCCAGATGCCGTTTGAAGTAACACCAATGAATGGAAGGCAGCAGACTATAGCGGCCGTTTACCTGCATACTCCGGTTCCTGCAATTCAGAAAGTAAGAACCTCGGTATTCAGCCTATTTCTTATTTCGGGTGGAGTAGCCATAATTCTTGCCATAATTCTTGTTTATATTTTTTCAATCAGATTTACACGTCCTTTAAAACAGATTAACAATGCAGCAAAAATAATTGCAGGGGGAGACTTCCAAAAAAGAATAGTTGTCAGTTCACAGGATGAAATCGGTCAGCTTGCAGACAGTTTTAATCATATGGTTGAAGATTTGCAAAGGCTGGAAGAACTCAGAAGAGGGTTTATTGCCAATGTTTCTCACGAACTACGCACGCCAATGACCTCTATAAGAGGTTTTATAGAAGGAATCCTTGATGGTACTATACCTCCTGAAAAGCAAAAAGACTACTTAACTATTGTGCGGGATGAAACTAACAGGCTCAACAGGTTGGTGAATGATCTTCTGGATCTTGCCAGAATGGAATCCGGTGAGTTGACGTTATCTATGAAACCTTTTGATATAAACGAATTAGTAAGAATTTGTGTCATTAAGCTGGAAACTTTGATTACCTCAAAAAATTTGGCAATTGAAGCAAATTTTGATATAGACAGCATGATAGTGCTGGCTGATAAAGACTCAATTGAACGAGTTATTATAAATTTGTTACACAATGCCGTAAAATTTTCAAATGAAAATGGTAAGATAATTGTTGAAACTGCAAAGAATAAAGAGAAGGTTAATATATCAGTTAAAGATAACGGTATCGGTATAAGTAACGATGATAAAAAAAGAATCTGGGACAGATTTTACAAATCCGATCAATCCAGAGGAAAGGATAAAACAGGCACCGGTCTGGGCTTAGCAATAGTTAAAAATATTATAACTGAACATAAGCAGGACATTTGGGTAGAAAGTGAAATGGGAAAAGGGACAAAGTTTACTTTTACGCTTGATTACTACAAAAGTCACAACGAAGATTAACACTTTGTTCATACTTTTTTAAAAATACACTATTAAAATAAAACTATAGAAAAAGGAAGGGGAGACTTCATAATGATTGATGATAGAGACGATAAGATAAATGAAAATGGTTCCATTAGTGACCAGCCGAAGAATGATACCGGCACTTATGAAGTAAACAGTAGTACAGAGTCACAGGAGTCTGTAAATACAACTAAAGAGGACAACGCAAATAGTAATGGCCAGTATGAAATAATGAGTCCTTCAAGTGAGAAGTGGGAGCCGGTGGACAGTATCGCAGATGCAAATACTAGTCAGGATACCGTTACAGATAATATCAATTTAAATGCACAAGAGTCTCACAACGGAGAACAAGAAGCTGATACTTCAGATTTAAACGGAAAAGGTAGCAATTGGGAAACACAGGGGGTATCCGGTCAGGCTTACAATAATTATTACAGGGAAAGCTGCAAAAAAACAAATACTAAAAAGTCAAATGCATGGAAATATGTATTGGTATCTATTGCAAGCTCGCTTGTGGGAGCAGCACTTCTTGCGTTGCTTATGCTTTTTTTAGCACCTGTCGTGCAGCCACATATAAAAGAATATCTTGGAAACAATTTCCCTGGCCTTAAAACAGAAAGTACTCAACCCAATACTACCGGAGAACTAAAACGAGTTGAAATTGTTCAAAACGGAGAATCAGCCGTAACCAGTGTTGCAGAAAAAGTTGGTCCGTCAGTAGTTGGTATAAAAACATCTTATCAGAATTCCAACGAGCTATTCGGGATTCAACGTGAGGGTGGTGAAGGTTCAGGAATAATCATAAGTGCTGATGGATACATCCTTACAAACCATCACGTAATAGAAGGTGCTTTGAATGATAAAACCAGAGGCGTAAGAAGTGATGCGAAAATAGAAGTGTTCCTCCCAAACAGAATAGACAAACCATATTCTGCTACAGTTAAAGGTTACGATTCTAAAACTGATCTTGCTGTTTTGAAGATAAATGAGACAAATCTACCTGTTATTGAATTTGGTAATTCAGATAACATTAAAATAGGGGAACCTGCCATTGCAATAGGTAATCCGGGTGGCCTTGAATACATGGGTTCTTTGACATACGGTGTTATTAGCGGGCTAAACAGAACCGTTCAGTTAGATGGAGGAAAGAGGATCAGGCTTATTCAGACAGACGCTGCCATAAACCCCGGAAACAGCGGTGGTGCGTTGGTTAATATCAAGGGACAGCTTATTGGTGTAAATACAGTAAAAATGGTTGCAACAGGATTTGAAGGACTTGGGTTTGCCATTCCCGTAAATGAAGCTAAAAGAATAGCAGACGAACTCATGACTAAAACCTATATTGCAAAACCATATCTTGGAATTACAGTTAATAACCAGTACACCGAAGATATTGCAAAGGCAAATAATATGCCGGCAGGCGTATATGTGGCAGATGTTGAACTGTTTGGAGCAGCTGCAAAAGCAGGGATAATGCCGGGCGATGTAATAACCAAATTTAACAATAAAACAGTGAAGTCTTATGATGAGCTTGAGGAAATCAAGAATAAGATGAAGCCCGGAGATGTGGTGAAGATCGAAATATTTAGAGATGGAAATACAAAAACCGTTCAGGCTAAATTAGGTGAAACAAAGTAAATAACATTTATATGGAAAGCTGTCTTGTGAACAATTTATTGTTTCATGGGGCAGCTTTCTTTAATATTTATATTTTTACAAAATTATAGGAAAATAAAAAAAAATTTAGGTAATAAATAAATTGTATTGCTAAGAAGGAAAAAAAATTTTACAATTAGATATATAATCTAAGGATTTTTCTGGAATTATATAAAATGCTGGAGGCATATATGAACTTAAGCAAATATCATTCACATCTAGTAAAAATAATTATATGCGCTATAGCTTTACCTTGCTTTGTTTACGGAATTTATATGAATGCTGAGAAACCGTTGGCTATAAGTGCTTGTTTATGTATTTTATTTTTGGCATATGATATTTGTGAATATAATGTTATTGATAGAAAAAACAGAAAAAATATAAAAAAATATGGGTATCTCAAGCAAAACGAGTATCTACTCAATACAATAGCAGGAAAAAGCTACTTTAAGACATTGAAACTACTTGTGGAAAAACAGAACCAGTTGGAAGCTTTAAGTGTTACGTCTGAAAAATTTAACTCTACAATTGAAATTGAAAATATAATTAAATATGTATACGATGTATTTAAAAAGTTTACCGGGTGTGACAGGTGCCTTATTTGTTTTAAAGATGTAAATTCTCAAGATATATATTGTAAATATGAATTGGGAGAAATGGTATTCGGAGAAGTAGGGAAATATTTTGAAGAGGATTCTGTTGTTACACAATGCTTTAATACAAACTCGGTGGTTGTGAAGTGTGGAATTGAGATCAAAAGAAGAGGTATATTAGGAGACAAGCTTGTGATACCACTCAGCATATCAGATGAACAGTTGGGTGTTATTTTTCTTGAGACAAAGAATAAGTATTCTTTTAAAAAAGTAAACCTTATATTCCTCCAAAGCCTTGCAAATTATGCAGCTGTTGCCATGTACAAGTCTCAATTGATAAATGATGTATATCTACAGAAGCAAGAAATAGAAGCTCTTTATGAGGAAACAGCCGCAGTAAACGATGATTTAAACAATAATATTGAAAGCCTTAATAGAGCCAAGGACGAACTTCGCCAAAAAAATGAAGAGCTTCTGAAGTACTCAGAAAGCCTTAATACAGGATATATTCAAACTGTTATGTCTTTAGTAAATGCAATCGAGGCAAAGGATGCCTATACCAGTGGTCATTGCCAGAGGGTAATGGAAATTTCATGTGAGATTGCTACCCGGATGAAGCTGGACGAAGATACTATACAGGACTTAAGATATGCGGCTATTTTGCACGATATAGGAAAGATAGGAGTATCAGCTTCAATTCTTAATAAATCAGACAAACTGACAGATGGTGAATATGAAGAAATAAAAAAGCATCCACTGATTTCCTATAATATACTAAAGAATGTAGAGTTTTTAAGAAATGGATTAAAAGCAATTCTGGAACACCATGAAAAATATAACGGCGGGGGCTATCCTAATGGTCTGAAGGGTGAGGAAATCAGTCTATTAGGAAGAATATTATGTATAGCTGATGCCTTTGATGCAATGACAAGCGACAGAACATACCGAAGGGGTATGACAATGGAATTAGCAATAAATGAAATTGAAAGATGTAAGGGGATTCAGTTTGACCCAAGGATATCAGATTTATTTATAAGTATGATTAAAGAGCTGATTAACAACTAACATTTTGGAGGTAGCTCAATTGAATTTATCTAATAAAAAGTTAAAAATACTTTTTGTATCCGCAGAAGTTGACCCTTTTGCAAAGACTGGCGGGTTAGCTGACGTAGCAGGTTCTCTGCCAAAGGAGTTAACGTTGCTGGGGCAGGATGTAAGAGTACTCATGCCCAGATACAAGAGTATTGATGCGGAAATGGCTTATGTTACCGATTTTTCTGTTGAAATGGGAGAAAGAAAAGAAACATGTGTGATTAAGGAAGGTTGCATATCGGTTTCAGGCTCAAAAGAAGTTAAGGTCTATTTTTTAGAAAACTATCATTATTATTATAGAGACGGTATATATTGCTACCAGGATGATGCGCAAAGGTTTATACTGCTGTGCAAGGCAGCACTTGAAATGTTGCCATATATAAACTTTAAGCCCGACATTATCCATTGTAATGACTGGCATACAGGCCCGTTATGCCTGCTTTTGAAAGAAAAATATGAAAAACAGGATTTTTATAAAGATATTGCTACGGTTTATACTATTCATAATCTTGAGTATCAAGGGAATTTCAGTGCTGATATATGTGGTTTTCTTAACGTGGAGGAAGACTTCTTTACCTATGAGAAGGCAGAGTTTTATGGAATGTTCAGTTTTATGAAATGCGGACTTGTTTATTCCGATAAAATAAATACGGTCAGCCAACAGTATGCACAGGAAATTCTTTCAACTGCATACGGTGAGAAAATGGAAGGTATACTTAATAACCGAAAAAAAGACCTTTTTGGGATTGTGAATGGAATATCTTACGAAGAATTTGATCCCGGAAAGAACGAGGACATATATATAGGCTTTGACTCTAAGACTGCATGGAACAAAAAGGAAAACAAAAAACAATTTCAGACAGAGTTCGGATTAGAAAAAAGTGATGCTCCGCTATTAGCAGTTATTACGAGGCTGACTCACCAGAAGGGTCTGGAATTGATTATGGGATGTATAGACAGGTTTATAGAACAAAAGGATATACAGCTGGCTGTTCTTGGAATTGGGGATGAATACTATCATAATTCATTTAAGGAACTTCAAAAAAAGTACCCCGACAATGTTACGGTGTTTCTGGAGTTCAATCAAAAGCTGGCTAAAAAGATATATTCCTCAGCAGATATGTTCTTAATGCCTTCTAGGTTCGAACCCTGCGGTTTAGGGCAGATTATTAGTTTCAGATATGGTACAATTCCTGTTGTAAGGGCTACAGGTGGCCTGGCTGAAACTGTAATAGATTATGATGAGGATAGAAAAAACGGAAATGGGTTCTCCTTCACTGAATTTAATGAAAAGGCATTTGAAGAAACTTTAGACAGGGCAATAGAGGTTTATTGCAAAAAGACTCAGGATTGGGGAAAATTAGTTATAAGGGCGCTGGAAAGTGATTTTTCATGGAAGAAGCCTTGTATTAAGTACTTAGATTTATATAAAATAGCAGTAGAAAACAAAAATAAATAACATACTATAAAGAAGGTATAACATTCGATGAAAAAAAAGGAAAAGGTTCTGCAGATGATAGAAGTTCTTGACAGGCTTTATCCTGACGCGGAGTGTTCTCTGCAGTATGATAATCCGCTTCAGCTTTTGATTTCTACTCAGCTTGCGGCCCAATGTACTGATGCAAGGGTGAATATTGTAGCAAAGGATTTATATAAAAAGTATCCCACTTCAGAGGCCTTTGCAAATGCAGATGTAAAGGAACTGGAAGAAGATATTAAATCAACGGGGTTTTACAGAAACAAAGCAAAAAATATAATCGCCAGTTGTAAAATTATTACTGAGAAGTACAAGGGGAAAATTCCTGACAATATGGAGGAACTCCTTGAATTGCCCGGAGTAGGGCGTAAGACAGCAAATCTTTATTTATATGAGATACATGGGCAGCAGGGAGTTGTTGTTGATACCCATGCTAAAAGGCTTTCAAACAGGACGGGTCTGACAAAGAATGAAGACCCTGAAAAGATTGAATATGATTTACAGAAGATTATTCCGAAAGATAAATGGGCAGATTTTTGCCATAAGCTGGTTTTCCATGGAAGAGCTGTGTGCAATGCAAGAAAACCTGAGTGCGAAAAGTGTGAAATAAATCATTTGTGCAGTTATTATTCTAAGAAATAGGGTCACGACTGTTTTTATACATGGGGGTTAGGTATGCCTGGTAAACAGAAGACAACAAAAACAAAAGTAGAAACATTTAATGAAGATGATTTGATATTTGCTCTTGATATTGGAACAAGAACTGTTATAGGTATAGTGGGGTTTTATGAAAAGGAGTGTTTCAGGGTTGTAGCGGCTGAAATATGTGAACACAAAAGTCGTGCCATGTTGGACGGACAAATACATGATATTGAAAAGGTAGCCGAAGTAATAACACAAGTAAAAGAACGACTTGAGAAGACACTTGGGGTAACTTTATCAAAAGTAGCCATAGCAGCAGCAGGTAGGGTTCTGAAAACAAGTCAGACAAAACTGGAATACGATATTGAACAGGGACGTGAAATAACATCGGAAATTGTCGGCAGTATGGAGGTTGATGCTATTCAGAATGCACAATTTAAACTTGATAATGAAATATCAAACGAAGAAAAAATGACCTTTTATTGTGTCGGATACAGTGTTGTAAATTATTTTCTTAATGGGTATGTAATTTCGTCACTTGTAGGGCATAAAGGTAAGAAAATAGGGGTGGAAGTACTGGCTACATTCCTGCCTCATGTTGTAGTGGACAGTTTGTATACGGTTATGTCAAAGGTTGGACTTGAGGTAATAAGTCTGACGCTTGAGCCTATAGCTGCAATAAATGTAACTATTCCAAAGGATTTAAGACTTTTAAATCTGGTTCTGGTTGATATAGGTGCCGGAACATCGGATATTGCACTAACCAGAGACGGCTCTGTAGTTGCGTACGGCATGGTTCCAATAGCAGGAGATGAGATAACCGAAAAAATTGCTCAGGAATTTTTGGTTGATTTTAATACAGCTGAAAAAATAAAAATATCTATATCATCGGGTACAGAAAATATAAAGTATACGGATATACTTGGAAATAAATATGAGATTACACACCAGAAGGCCATTGAAATAGTAAAGCCTGCTGTAGACTTTTTGGCAGGCAGTATTTGCGACAAAATCATGGAGTTTAATCAGAAGGCTCCCAATGCAGTGTTCCTCATTGGAGGAGGAAGCCAGATACCGGGGCTTACAACCAGGATAGCCGAAGGGTTGGGACTTCAGGATAACAGAGTTGCAGTAAGAGGGAGGGATGTAATACAAAACATAAAGACCAAGATTAAGAAGTTAACAGGGCCTGAATCCATCACACCTTTTGGTATAGCTATGATGGCGCATATGCAAAGAGGTCAGGATTTTATGACTGTTACTGTAAATGAAAATAAAATAAAGCTGTTCAATTCCAAAAAACTAAGTGTGGCAGATGCTTTAATATTGGTAGGCTACAATCCTGACAAGCTTATTGGCAGATCGGGTAAGTCATTGAAGTTCAAACTAAACGATAAGGATATGAGTATTAAGGGTGAACATGGAATGGCTGCTGAAATTTTTGTTAACAATGAGCTGGCAAGTCTTGATACCCGAATTAGCAATAATGATTCCATATATATAAAGCCTTCATACATTGGTATGGACGCAGTAAAAAAAATAGCTGACTATGTTAAACACCCAAGAGGACTTACTGTCTTTCTGAACGAAGATAGGATAGAACTAGTACCATATTGTTCAATTAACGGGCAGGTGTGCAGTTTTGATGCAGCTATAAAAAACGGTGATAAGGTTCAAATAGAGGAAATAGTCACACTAAAAGACTTCATAACTAAATTTGAACTGGGTCTTGAAAGCAGTTTGCTTCGGGTAAATGGGGAATTTGGTAATCCTGAATACATACTAAAGGACGGCGACAGGATAACTGATTCAGAACATGAGGAATCAGAAGTGTTGCCTGCTCCTGCTGAGGAGGAACAGGAAGAACAAGAGGAATATGAGACTGATTCTGTATCAATAAACCAATTGGAACAGGCCTATATGGAAAACAACGTTGTCCCTATGTCCGAAAAAGGCTTTATTATAATTGTTAACGGTGAAAGAATTGAATTGAAAGAAAACAGGCAGTATATTTTTGTAGATATTTTTAACTATATTAATTTTGATTTGTCAGTACCTAAAGGAAATATCGTATTAAAATTAAATGGGAGTCAGGCAAATTTTACCGATACAATTTCTCCGGGAGATAATATAGAGATTTATTGGGAGAATATGCGATTGTAGTTTAGAAAGGAAATATATGAATAAAATACAAAAATATGAAAAGGTTATGATTAACCTTTATTGGGTATTTATTGTATTACTGCTTTCTGCATTGATTTTCAAGCAGGAACTTTATACTGATGCTAATGTTCGTTTTAACAACAAAATTTTTATGACAGTATTTATAGTGTCAATTCTGACTCTGAATATTGTTAAAATTATATTTGTAAACAATATAAATTTATATTCAGATAAAGTGTTTGACGTATTCAGGACTATTGAAGTCTTTCTGACATCAGTATTCTTATTACCATTCTCGGATGGTATAGAGTACCTTTCTCTTGTCTTGCCTTTGTTTTTTATAAGCGTTCACAAAGGTAAAAAGTTAGCCTACACTCTACTGGGATTTAGTGCCCTAATCAAAATATTATATATATTCACATTATATGGCATAGAAGAGCCCTTTGATGCTAAAAAATTAATCTTCAATCTTTTCAGAATTGTGTGTATATACATATTACTCTTTTGTATATTTAGTATTAGTTCTAAAACTTTTTCTGAGAACTTAAAAAATGAACAGGAAAACGATAGGTTAATTATTGAATTGGGTGAGAAGTATGAGCAGCTTGCTTCTGCCAGGGATAAAATAAAAAACCAATATGAAAAGCTCAAGGAAACCAATTTTAAGCTGGAAGATACAAATAAGAGACTTACGTCCAGCATTGCAGAGTTTTATACCCTTCAGCAGGTAAGTGAGGCCATAGGCTCCATTCTGGACATAAACGAGTTACTTAATTTTGTAAATGATGTAATAATAGGTGTAATGGGCGTAAACTTTTCTACCATATTATTGTTTGACCAGAAGAAAAACAGACTTAAAGTACAGTTTACAAATATAACTAATAAAGAAGAACTGGCAATTTTGGCGGATAATGTTAACTGTGAGCTTCTATTAGACATATTGCAAAATGAAAAGCCTTTTATAGAAAACATGGTTGATCCTGACAAATACGATTTTATTCAGACAAGACAGATAGGTTCTTTTATGTGCGTGCCTTTAAGCTTGAAATCCAGAAAGTTCGGACTTACACTCATTGAACACAGGAATAACAATACATTTAATACCGAAAATCTAAGACTGCTTACAACTATGGGAAAACAGGTAAGTATGGCCATTGAAAATGCAGAGCTTTATGCCAACCTTCAAGAGATGGCCACAGTTGATGGCTTGACTGGAGTTTACAACCGTGTCTACTTCCACGAAAAATTTGAAGCTGAATTTAAAATGGCGGTGGAAAAAGGATATAATCTATCTCTTGTAATTCTTGATATCGACTTTTTCAAAATATTTAATGATACATATGGTCATCTTTTTGGTGATGTAGTACTGAAAGAAGTTGCACAAACAGTAAAAAATAATCTGCGGGGAACCGATACTATTGCAAGGTTCGGGGGAGAAGAATTTGTACTTATATTACCTCGGACGTCAATACAGCAAGCCCATGAAAAAGTAGAGTTTCTGCGGACAAAGATTGCAGGAAATGTAATAAAAGACAATCTTATATCAGCCTCTGTTACTGCAAGCTTTGGAATAGCATGCTATCCTGAAACCTCTTCAAATCAGGTTGGGTTAATCAGAGATGCAGATAATGCACTTTACAAGGCAAAGGAAAATGGAAGAAACTGTATTATGATTGCTCAAAAAAATGGTTAATCTACTTTCATTGAATTTACCATTTTCCAAAACATATCAAGGTCTTCGTTTGTATATTCATTTTCAGGGATATAGAAACTGATTCTATATAGTCTGGAATCCTTTGAGAGGAATACTTCAAGTGTTTTATAATTTTCTTTGGAGCTTTTTACCGTATACTCCCAGAAATATCCTTTCATTTTATTGATTTGGATTTCTTTGGATTTGAAATTAATAAAATCGGTAAGGGAGTTCGCCTTTGATTCCTCAAGAAATTTACTGAGTTCATATGGCAGATTCCAAACCTGAACAAACCCTGTAAAGGCATTATCGTTTTTATTCTGAAAATCTACATGATATAGAATTTCACTGCCTGGAAAAGCCTGCTGATACAGTTTGAAATTTGAAGGATAGCTGAAATGGAATTTATCTTCAGGCGATTTATAATCAATAAAACTCTTATATTTACTGTTGCTTGCCTGAACATAAGGGGCAGAAGCAGGGTCGCTGGCATATACATTTTTTATTGAGAAATCCATGGGATAAGAAAAAGAGATTTGGCTGTTAACGGTTATTGTATAATAAGAGTTCTCTTTAAAAAAGATACGGAAAAATGAAATAATACCCACAGTGAATACAATAAATGCTATTAACATTACAAGTTTTTTCCTTTGATTAGCATGAAAAAGAGAAAACATCTGACCACTCCCTTGGGAAAAAATAGCTTATCCGTATATATCTATTCACTACAATATTGATTTAGACAACTTTTTTTATCACGAAAGTGCTTTTTACGGAATATGATAGATAGTAAGAGCTATTCAGGGGGAGTGTAATAATGAAAATAGTAGTCGTAAAAGTGCCTAAGTTTTTTGGAAACATATTAAAGAAGGTATTTAAAATAGGCTGATTCTACTGATGAGAAAGAAAAGCGTAAAAAATAAAAAAGCGTCTTATAACGCTTTTTTATTTTTTAGAAATTTAACGTAATCAAATTATATAGCTCTGGTAACTTTGTTTGAACGAAGACACCTTGTGCATATGTTAACTGATTTTGGTGTGCCATTATCAATTATCTTTATTTTTCTTACATTAGGTTTCCATGTACGGCTAGTAGCATTTAATGCATGGCTTCGGTTGTTACCAAAAGTTGTTGCTTTACTGCATACTTCACACATTGCCATATATTACACCTCCTTTTATTATTGGAGAATTTTATTTTCTCAATTTCGGCATCAAGCAATAACTATTTTAACACACAAAAGCCATATACTGCAAGTCTTTTTAATTGAAAAGTAATATCAATTGCAGTAGCTAACAGAATACACTTGTATTCATGCAATATACAGGACCATGTACCCTTTTTCTATGTCGAAAAATATGGTACAATTTAATTTACATAGCCTGAGACTTAACAAGATATTGTTAGTGCAATTTACAAAAGAGGTTGTAATGAAGAAAATAACAATTAACGATTTAAAACAAAAGTCAATTAGATATATAAAGGGTGTTGGTGAATCACGGGAGGCACTATTCAAAAAATTGGATATCAACAATATTTTTGATTTGTTTACCTATTACCCAAGGGACTATGAAGACAGAAGCACTATAAAGAACATAGCCGATCTTCTAGCTGGTGTCCCGTGTTCTTTTGAGGGAACTGTTGTATCAAACGTAAGCGTAACAAGACCCAAAAAAGGTATGACCGTTTCAAGAGTATTCATCGAAGACAGTACCGGCAAGATTGCAGCAATTTGGTTCAATCAGCCATATGTAAAGAACTCTCTGACTATTGGAGAAAACTATATATTTTTCGGAAAAACAGAAAGAAAATTAAATAAACTTCAAATCGTAAATCCTGTCTTTGAAAAAACTGGTTCCAAAGACATGAAAAAAACCCTGAAAATACTACCTGTTTATTCTTCCACAAAGGATTTAGGACAGAACATAATAAGAACGGTTTTAAACGAGGCAATAAAGGGAATAAAAGATGCTGAGCTGGAAGATATGATACCTTTAGCAGTCAGAGAAAAGTACAAGCTTGCCGACAAAACTTTTTCGATAAATCAAATACATTTTCCGGATTCTGCCGGAGATATTGAACGAGCAAGGTTCAGACTTGTCTTTGAAGAACTGTTTATGCTGCAATTGGGGCTTTTATCCTACAAGAGCCTTGCAACCGACACGAGAGTGGGTATAAAATATACTCACATAGACGAAATGGAAAGCTTCATTGAGTCCTTGCCGTTTCAGCTAACAAATTCACAGAAAAAGGTTTTTGAAGAAGTTCAAAAGGACATGGAAAGTTCTCGTGTAATGAATAGGCTTGTGCAGGGGGATGTGGGTTCAGGAAAGACAATGATTGCAGTTTTGGCGCTGTTTAAAGCTGTTAAGTGTGGTTATCAGGGAGCTTTAATGGTACCCACGGAGATATTGGCAGAACAACATTTTAAATCCTTAAAGGGCTTATTTGACAGTTGTGGTATATCTGTTGAATTATTGTCCAGCAGTCTGACTAAAAAGCAGAAGCAGTTGATAGTAGAAGATCTGAAAGAAGGAAAAACTGACGTAGTCATTGGCACACATGCTCTTATAGAGGATTATGTGGAATTTAAACGGCTTGGTCTTGTTATTACTGATGAACAGCACAGATTCGGTGTTCGCCAAAGAACCATATTGACGGAAAAAGGTCAGAATCCTGATGTGCTGGTTATGACTGCAACGCCAATTCCTCGAACGCTGGCACTGATTTTATATGGGGACCTGGATATATCAATAATAGATGAACTTCCGCCCGGCAGAAAACCAATTAAAACATACTCTGTAAATGAAGCCATGAGAGAAAGAATCAACAAATTTGTAAGGGAAAAAGTAAAAGAGGGAAGACAGGTATATATAGTTTGTCCTCTTGTTGAGGAATCCGAGGAGATTGAGGCAAAATCCGCAGTAGTAACTGCAGAAGATATGAGCAAAAGTATATTCAGTGATTTAAATGTAGGTATTATTCACGGGAAAATGAAATCATCTGAAAAAGAAGATATAATGAAAAGATTTGTTTCAGGTGAAATCAGTATTCTTGTTTCAACAACAATAATAGAGGTTGGTGTAAATGTTCCAAATGCTACGGTGATGGTAATAGAGAATGCAGAAAGGTTTGGCCTGGCACAATTGCATCAATTGAGAGGGAGAGTAGGCAGAGGGGATGAGCAGTCCTTCTGCATATTGTTTAACCAATCAAATTCAAAGGTTGCAAAAGAAAGAATGAGTATTATGACTCACTCAAACGATGGTTTTGTGATTTCTGAAAAAGACTTGGAAATTAGAGGCCCCGGTGAGTTTTTCGGAACCAGACAGCACGGTCTCCCCGAATTAAAAATAGCAAATCTTTATAAGGATATGGAAATACTAAAGCTGGCTCAGGATAGTGCAATGGAGATAATAGAGATTGACCCGGGGCTTATGAACCATAACGAATTAAAAAAATACCTTGCCGTTTATTTTGGGGACAAGGTTACATTATCATAATAGAAGTTAGGTGTGATTAGCGTGCTTAGAGTAATATCAGGAAGTGCCAAAGGTTTAAAGTTACTGACCTTGGAAGGGATGAACACAAGGCCCACTACAGACAGGGTAAAAGAAAATTTATTTAATATAATAGCACCGTATATACCCGGTTCAAATGTACTTGATTTGTTCGCGGGAACCGGAAGTCTTGGAATTGAAGCATTGAGCAGAGGGGCAAACAGCGCTGTATTTTGTGACCAGCATGAACAAAGTGCAGACATAATCAATAGAAACCTGCAACATACAAAATTAACGGATAAATCGGAGGTTTTTTTGGGAGAAGCACAATTAATACTGAAAAAACTCTCCCAACTAAGTAAAAAGTTTGATATAATTTTTTTAGATCCTCCATATAAGAAAGAAATTGTACCGGATATTTTACAAAGTCTTGAAAAGTATGGAGTTTTGGATGAAAAAGTATTAATATCTGTCGAAACAGATATTGAAGATCAGCTGCCAACTGAAACAGGAACACTTTGTGTATCCAGGGAGCAGATTTATGGAAAAACAAAATTAACTTTTTACAAAAGAATATAAATTTCAAGGATGATAAAATAATGAACACATTTATATATCCCGGAAGTTTTGATCCTGTTACAAATGGTCATTTAGATATAATAGAGAGAGCTTCAAAAATTTGTGACGAACTTATTGTTGCAGTATTAATAAATCATAGCAAAAATCCTCTCTTTTCTATTGAAGAACGGGTTAGCTTATTAAAAAAAGTAGTTAAAGATAATTCAAATGTTGAAATTGAATGTTTTTCAGGATTGCTGGTTGACTTTGTAAAGGAAAAAAACGCTAATGTAATTATTAAAGGGCTACGGGCTGTATCTGATTTTGAGTATGAACTTCAGATGGCATTATTAAATAAAAATCAGGCACCGGACATTGAAACACTCTTTATGATGTCAAGTATAAACTATTCTTTTTTAAGCTCAAGTATGGTAAAGGAACTTGCCAGACATGGAGGGAACATAAGTGGGCTGGTACCTGAATGTATAGAAAAAGACATTATTGATAAATTTAAACTCAAATAACCCGGGGAGGTTTATGATATGGAAATTTTAACTATACTGGAAACATTGGAGGAACTTGTTGAGAAAAGTCCAAGTGTACCGTTCTCAGGAAAATGTCTTCTGGATAGGGAAGAAATACTTGAAATAATTAAAGAGATGCGCCTGAAGCTACCAGACGATATAAAGCAGGCAAAGTGGGTCAAGGAAGAGCGCCAGAGGATTTTGCTGGAAGCACAAAGGGAAGCCAACAATATAATGAAGGATGCTGAAAATAAAATTGCATCTCTTGTTGACGAGCATGAAATAACTAAAAAAGCCTATGAGCAGTCCAACGAAATCATTGCTGTTGCCCAAAAAAATGCCAGAGAAGTACGTTTGGGTGCCAGAGAGTACGCTGACGGTGTTCTTAATAAAGTAGAGGACATACTTTCTGAAGCTGCTGAGGTTATCAGAACCAACAGGGAAGAATTAAAATAGATTTTTCCTTGACACAAAAGTAGTTGTACATAAATAAATAACTGAAATCAACAGCATAATTACTGATATTGACAAGACAGAGTGCAGAGAGGATTGTAATATGCTTTTCCAGTTGTCTGAAAATACCTTTTCTGAATTGGCAAATACAGAAGATGTTTTATGGATGCTACTGCTGAATAATTTATAGCCTATGAAAGTATATATACAGGAAATAATCCCTTGAAGAGCTTTGCCTATTATATATGGTTTTACGCTGATATCAGACCCGTTTATTACGCTTAAAACCTGAGCATGCACCGAAAGACCTGCCCAACCTATTATCAGGCTGACTGTGCATAGTTTTATAATTAAATCAACATTTGCTGAGTTTATAAGGTTTGCACCGGTAGTTATTTCAAAGAATCCACAAAAAATCCCTTCTAATATCTGCTGTCCCAGACCCAATTTACCAAGAACAGTCGGGGCTGTACTGCATACCCATCCGCTGATCCCGCATGAAATCAGAATATTTATTAAAACTGAAAAAAATATAATAAAACCTCCTATAGCTAAAATCGTGGATACGGAGTTCTTTACACATTCACCAAAAAGAGTATATGGATTTATATCAGAATTTTTTAGCTTTTTAAGTTCAATTCTAATTTTTTGTGACATTTTTAAGTAAGGTTTTTTTGTGCTTTTTTCAGAGCATTTGTAGTATCTGAAAATGAACCCTACGGTAAGACAGGCGGCGACATGACTAATGTATAGAAGATAGCCTGCTACCGGCATATTGAACATTCCTACAGCTACAGCTCCCATAATAAACAAGGGCCCTGAATTATTAGTGAAGGTCAGAAGTCTCTCGGCCTCAGTTTTAGATATCAGGTTCTGACGTTTCATATCGCTTGTAATAGAAGCACCTATCGGATAACCGCTTACAATACCCATAGCAAGCGCGAAAGAACCACACCCGGGTATATTAAAAAGCGGACGCATTACCGGTTCCATAATGATGCCTGCAAACCCTATGAATCCCGAACGGTTTAGCAGTTGGGAAGCCACAAAAAATGGAAAAAGTGATGGGAAAACTACCTCCAGCCACAGGTGAATACCTTTTAAAGCAGAAGAGACAGCCGTCTTTGGAAAAGCTATGAGAGCTATAATAAATAATACAGCACAAAGAGGTAAAAAGATTCTTTTTATATATTGAAAAATTCTACTTTTATTGCAAAAATAGAAGGTTATAGCAAAGGCAATAAATGATGAAAATATAAAATAATTCATATTAAAACGGTACCGCACTAATCAGAATGTCCTTTTCTAATATATACCTGTACCATTTATATTATAACCGCAAATTAAAAAGCCGTTATTTTCATGAGCTGAAAATAACGGCTTTTCCAATCAAAAATTAATTATTTTACTATCTGTGTCCAACCAAAAGTATCTTCTCGTTCTCCGCTTTGAATTCCGGTGATTGTATCGTACACCTGTAGAGCTACAGGTCCTATTTTTCCACCGTTTACAGTTATAGCATTTCCGTCCCAGTTAAATTCGCCTATAGGTGAAATAACAGCTGCTGTACCTGTACCAAATGCCTCATCAAGTTTTCCTGCCGCATGTGCGTCATAAAGCTCCTGAATTGATATTCTGCGTTCAGTAACTTTTAATCCTGACTTTTTCAGCAGTTCAATAGTAGACATACGAGTAATACCCGGAAGAATTGAGCCTTCAAGGGATGGAGTTATAATCTCCCCGTCTATCTTGAAGAATACATTCATTGTTCCTACTTCTTCTATATATTTCTTTTCGATACCATCCAGCCAAAGAACCTGAGTATATCCGGAATGCTTTGCTTCAACCTGAGCTTTAAGGCTTGATGCATAGTTGGCAACAGTTTTTGCGAATCCGAGTCCGCCCTTAACTGCACGTACATAGTTGCTTTCAACATATATTTTTACAGGGTTCATACCTTCTTTATAATAAGCTCCAACAGGTGAAAGAATTATTATGAACTTATAAGTATCCGAAGGCCTTACACCCAGGAATGGATCTGTTGCAATAATAAATGGACGTATGTACAAAGACGTGCCCGGAGCATCAGGAATCCAATCTGAATCAACATTAACAAGTTCTTTGATGGCTTGTACACCGAATTCCTCGTCGATTCTAGGTATAACAAGACGGTCGTTTGAACTGTTTACTCTTGCCATATTTTTATCAGGTCTGAAAAGAAGTATCTGACCATTATTCGCTTTGTATGCTTTTAAACCTTCAAAAATAGCTTGACCATAATGAAGCACCATTGAAGCAGGGTCCATTTCAAGAGGGGCATATGGCACTATTCGGGGGTCATGCCAGCCTTTTCCTTCAGTATAATCCATAATGAACATATGGTCTGTAAAATATGTTCCAAATCCTAAATTGTTCATATCGGGTTTTTGTTTAGGATTTGTAGTTTTGGTAATAGAAATATTCATTTTCGTATTACTCCCTTCTCTATGATTTTATTAAGCAAAATTTGATAATTTATAAGAAAGTATCAATCAATTTATGTGAAAATTCTAGATTTATTATGCTACTTTTCAATTGAAAAGTCTATAGAAAATAGGAATTTAGTTAAGCACATTGCTAAAATGATGTTAATAGACAGAATTTTGTGGTATATTTATACAATAATTCAATATATTATTCATTTTATTAAATTTGATTATTTATTACAAAGGGGGACATAAAAATGAAAAATGACAAGATTGGAATGATTACAAGAACTGCGGTACTTCTTGCAGTTGTAGTTGTGGTGCAGATGGCTGGGAGAAGTCTTCCTTATAGTAATTTTATAGTTGGCCCGCTGGTCAATATGTGTATTCTTATAGCTGCAATGACTGCCGGAATCGGAGGAGGGGTGGTAATTGCCGTATTATCTCCATTTACATCACTAATAAACAACCATGCAGCGCTGGCGGCAGCACTACTATTATATGCTCCCGTAATATCGGTAGCAAACCTTATATTGGTGATAGTATTTTATTTTTTATATAACAGAAACAAATACGCAGGTGTTATTTTAGGTTCAATTTTAAAGTTTGGATTTTTGTATGGCTCTATTAATTTGTTCCTGAATATTTTTGAGTTTCCAAAGTTTGCACAAAAGCTGTTAGCTATGTTCAGCTGGCCACAGCTTGTAACGGCATTGATAGGTGGATTCATTGCAATACCTGTAATAATCAGGATAAGGAAGGCAATAGATAATATTTAGTACAAAAGAAATAGAACTAAAGGGTTATTGATATCATACATTGTAATAAACCTAAAATAGTTGAGGTATATTATGATTTATCTGGATAATGCAGCTACTTCCTTTCCAAAACCGGAAGCTGTATATGTTGAAATGGACAAATGTTTGAGAACTTACTGTGCCAATCCGGGCAGAGGTAGTCATACAATGTCGGTTATCAGCGCTACAACTGTAACTACTACCCGTGAACGCATAGCAAACCTGTTAAAAATAGAGGACAATCTGAATATTAGCTTTACAAAAAATGCAACAGAGGCCTTGAATATAGCAATCTGTGGAAGCCTTTCATCCGGGGACCACGTAATAACAACCTGCATGGAACATAATTCAGTGATAAGACCATTGAAGACACTTGAAAAATACGGGGGAGTACGACTTTCTATTGTGAGTGCTGACGGTCTTGGACGGGTTGATCCACAGGAAATAAGAAGAAGTATAAACAGAAGAACAAAACTAATTATATGTACGCTTTCCTCAAATGTTAACGGAATTATTATGCCTGTAGAGGAGATTGGTAAAATAGCCCGTGATAACGGCATAAATTATCTTATAGATGCTTCTCAGGGACTCGGAAGTATAGAACTGGATATAAACCGGGTTCATGCAAATATGGTGGCGTTTCCCGGACATAAAGGACTTCTGGGCCCACAGGGGACAGGCGGATTATATGTAGCATCGCAAATAAAGCTTAAGCCATTAATGAGAGGTGGTACAGGAAGTAGGTCTGAATTGCTGTACCAGCCGGAAATAATGCCTGACAAACTTGAGAGCGGGACTCTTAATACGCCGGGTATCGCAGGACTTGGGGCTGGATTGGAGTTTATTCAAAAAAAGGGTATTGATAAAATTCGTAAAAAAAAGGATGAACTAACCGTCAGACTTTTTGATGGAATATCTCGTATTAATAATATAAAGATGTTCAGCTCCGGAAGTGTCGAAGAAAACAGTGGGATAGTGGCTTTTAACTTCGAGGGAGTGGATTCTACAGAAGTAAGTTATCAACTTGACAAGCAGTTTAAGGTCGAATGTAGAGCAGGTCTCCATTGTGCACCATTGGCACACTCACATTTTAGAACATTAAATTCCGGAATTGTAAGATTGAGTGTAGGCTGTTTTAATACAAATGCTGAAGTGGATTCTGTAATACAATCAATAAATTTGATAGCCAGAGGTTATCGAAATTAATGAAATTGATTGAAATATTAAAAAAATTAATATTTCAATCAAAATAATTAAATTTTTATAGACAAAAGTATGTATATAGGTGTATAATTTACCTATATTAAAGACGGAGGTAAGAGGTTTATGGATGATAAAACTAAAAGAATTATAACTATAATAGTAGCGATATTTTTGCTAATAACGGCGGTTAGTATAGTAGGGTTCATACTAAAACAATTAATACCATTAGCAATCCTTGTTATTGCTGGATATGTAGTTTATAGATTAATTACTAAAAAGGGTCAGCGATATTAACCTTGTGTGTTTTAAATAGGATACTACTCAAACTTTAGCCCTGGTTTTAACTAGAGGCTATTTTTTTCGCCTAAAAATGCCGATGTATTAACTAAGATATTGTTGATAAGGCGGTTTTTAAAATGATACATAAGGTTTTGAAAGTTTCTCCGGTTATTAGGGTGCTTAGAAACAAAAATAGGGCATTTACTAATAAAATAAAAACCAAGCGGAAGAGTAATGTGAATTTCAAAATCACTTTAAAACTAGTTAATAAGAAGTAGTGTCTAAATACATTTATTTACAGTTACATTTATGACCCTTTTTGTGTTATACTAATATTTCATACAAGACTTGAAGGGATGAATATTATGGTAGAATTCTGCAAGTGTGGGTCAATGATCATTAATGGAAGTTGTAGTAACAAGCATTGTAGTACAAATTTAAGCAAGCTTTTACAAGCAAAAGCCAAAAAAGCAGGGCGTGCTAAAACCACAACAGCTGCTGCTGTGATTAATACAACACCCAAAATTACTAAAGTACCAAAAGCTTCAAAATGTATTACGTATCATATAAGTGAATTACAACCAAAAGAAGAATAAAAAAAACCGGATTGCGTAAAATGCATTCCGGTTTTTTTTATGTACAATAATACTGTTTAGTCTTTACATTCTAAAACTTGTGTGCTATAATTAATTTCGCGTTATCGGGATGTAGCTCAGTTTGGCTAGAGTGCTTGCTTGGGGTGCAAGAGGTCGCGTGTTCAAGTCACGTCATTCCGACCAGCAAAAGCAGGCGTTTTCAAATATTTTGATAAACGCCTGCTTTTATTTTTACATTGTACTCTTGAAATCAAAACTTAACTAAGCTTTTTTTCCTTTATCTTATCAAAATATTTTTTAGTTTCTGCTGCAACGACACCATTTAATGCTATCAGTGCAATCAAGTTTGGAAAGGCCATCAAGCCGTTGAAAATATCTGATATATTCCAAACGATCTCTATTGTCATAAAGGGGCCTGCAAAAACAGCCAAAATGTACAGCCAGCGGAAAACTTTAACTGCCTTCATATTACCGTTTGTCAGATATTCCATACAACGTTCACTGTAATAGTTCCAGCCGATAATTGTTGTAAAGGCAAAGAACACCAGGCTTATCATCAGAATAAAGGAACCCAGTGTCGGTGCAAAACCGAAGCCTTCTTTAAATGCGTTTTGTGTTACAGAGGCACCTTTAAGTCCTATGTTCCATGAACCTGTGGTTATAATACAGAGACCTGTCATTGTACATATAATAATTGTATCAACAAATGTTCCTGTCATTGAAACCAGACCTTGACGTACGGGTTCATGTGTTTTAGCGGCTGCAGCTGCAATAGGGGCGCTTCCCAAACCGGATTCGTTTGAGAAAATACCGCGGGCAATACCCATTCTCATGGAATTAAGCATTGCACTTATTCCAACACCCATTGCTCCGCCACCCACAGCTTTGAGCCCGAATGCACCTTGAAAAACCTGAACAAAAGCATCGGGTATAGCCTTTATATTTACAAAAACAACTATGAGTGTAGCTATAACATAAAAAATTGCCATAAAAGGAACTATGATTTCAGATACGCTTGCTATTCTTTTTAAACCACCAATAATAACTAATCCTACACACAAAGTAACAATAACAGCAGTTAATACTATTGCCCATGAATAACTTTTTCCCATAATAGATATTGTATGCATATCCTTTGGATCAAAATAATTGCGTACTGCATCAGATATACCATTAATCTGCACAAAGGTTCCTATACCCATGAGTCCGGCCGCAGCTCCAAAAAATGAGAAAGCCTTTGCAAGCCAGCCCCATCTTTTCCCCATACCGTTTCGTATGTAGTAGAATGGCCCACCTAAAACGTGTCCGTTTTCGTCGATGGTACGATATTTTATAGCCAGAAGTCCTTCAGTATATTTTGTAGCCATACCGAAAAACGCTGCGATCCACATCCAGAATAAAGCGCCGGGCCCACCTGCAACGATTGCAGTTGCAACACCTACGATATTTCCTGTACCGATTGTGGCAGAAAGTGCTGTACAAAGTGCGCCAAAGCTGGATACTTCACCTTTTCCGCCTTCTTCATTTTTAACCATATACTTTAGAGCACGGGGAAGATGTCTGACTTGCAGCAAACCGGTTCTTACCGTGAGTAAAATTCCAACGAGCAGTACTAAGATAATTAATGGTAATCCCCAAACAATACCGTCAAACCAAGAAATGAAACTGCTGATTTTTTCTAACATTATTTTTAACCTATCCCTTCTTGAAATTTTGAAAAAACAAAAAGCCAAAACGAATGTTTTGGCTCTCCAAGAGAAAGACTTTAAGCTATAAAGCTCTGTCCTTTTGCCTGAGAGACCGGCAATGAGAAAATCACTGCCTTGCACCTTCGGCGCCCATACCTGGGACTCTCCAGAGAGCTGTTTATGCATGAAAAGTCGAAATTATGCATAAACACGCATAAATAATTTATCATATCTTGGGAGATAGTGCAATTATGTAATTTCTAAATTATCTGGATATTTTAAACAATCGATTTAATAGAATTTGAGTATAAACATAATATGTTATATAATATTAAACATTCAAAAGTTATTTAAACCTGAGGGAATGAAAATATTTTAAGAAGGGGATTTTTAAATGAATGCATTAGCTGTGGGACTTGGCGGATTTATTGGGGCAACATCCAGATATTTTGTATCAACCTTCGTAAACAAGTTTAATACAAGTGGCTTTCCTGTTGCTACTTTAATAATTAATGTACTGGGTTCTTTTTTGATGGGATTATTAACACAGCTCTTAGTGGGCTTGTGTCCTGATAATAAAAAAATACAGTTGTTTTTAACCACTGGTATTTTAGGTGGATTTACAACATTTTCAACCTTCAGCTTAGAAACAGTTAACCTTTTTCAGGACGGAAAAGCAGTATTTGGAGTGGCAAATATTGTATTGAGCGTGGTATTTTGCCTTATAGGCGTTATATTGGGCAAAATGCTTGCTAAAACAATTGTGAATATATAAATTAGTTAAATGGATTTTACAACGGTCTCAAGTACTTTTCCCACTGAAGCATTTATTACGAGGTCAGCTCTGGAATCGTAGGGAGTAGGGCTTTTATTAATAAGAATCAGTTTTCTGCCTCTAAAGTAATCAATGAGCCCTGCGGCAGGATAGACAACCAGTGAGGTTCCGCCAATAACAAGAACGTCGGCCTTCCTTATTGCATTTACGGCTCCGCTTACCACATCATCGTCTAGAGCCTCCTCATAAAGAACTACATCAGGCTTGACAACACTGCTACATTTATCACAACGGGGAGTGCCTTTAGTATTAACTATATAATCTAAATCATAAAAGGTTCGGCATTTGGTACAATAGTTTCTGTGAACCGAGCCATGCAATTCATAAACATTTTTACTGCCAGCCAGTTGGTGGAGACCATCTATATTCTGTGTTACAACGGCTTTAAGTTTGCCGGATTCCTCAAGCTTTGCTAAAGCTAAATGTCCAGCATTTGGTTTGGCCTCTTTACAAATCATTTTAGTTTTATAATAATTGAAAAACTCATCGGTATGAGAAATAAAGAAGCTGTGAGAAAGCATTGTTTCAGGTGAGTATTGTGAGCCGTCAGATGTCATGTAAAGACCATTTTCGGAACGGAAATCAGGTATCCCCGATTCAGTACTCATTCCTGCTCCGCCAAAAAATACAATGCTGCCGGCATTTTTTAAGATATCAGTCAATAATTCTATATTCATAAAAAACATCTCCGTCTTTGTTTATATAATTATTATTGCATATTTTCCTAAATAATCAAAGGATGCAAAATGAAATATACAGAACAAATGTTCTTGAAATACTGAAGAAACATATATATAATGGAAATTAATGAGCCCTTTAGAGTTATGGAGGATGAAGGATGTCAAATTTGTTCGATGATTTGTATGTTAGGGAAATTAAGCTGAGGAAAGATGTTTTATCAGATGAAAGCTATGTTTTTTCTCTGCCTGTTATCAGAAATCTTGGAACATTAAGAATTAATAAAAAGGTAACCTTTTTTGTAGGTGAAAACGGTACGGGAAAATCAACTCTGCTTGAGGCTGTTGCCGTAAATCTAGGATTTAATCCTGAGGGGGGTTCCAGGAATTTTAATTTTTCCTCGGTAGAAACGCATTCTACCTTATATAAAAATCTCATAGTTGGCAAGGGTGTAAAGAGACCTAAAGATGGATTTTTCCTAAGAGCGGAAAGCTTTTATAATGTTGCAAGTGAGGTAGACAGGTTGGATAAGGCTGCACCAAACCCATTCATACACTCATATGGAGGTAAATCCCTGCATAGCCAGTCGCACGGAGAAAGCTTCATGTCACTGGTATTGAACAGGTTTGGTGGAAACAGTCTGTATGTACTTGATGAACCCGAGGCTGCACTGTCCCCAACCAGACAGATGACACTGCTGGTTCGCATAAATCAGCTTGTGAAGCAAAACTGTCAGTTTATCATAGCAACCCATTCACCTATTTTATTGGCTTATCCGGATGCAGACATTTTCACATTTGATACGAATGGAATTAAGCTTACTCAATACGAAGAGACAGAGCATTATATTGTGACCAGACAATTCCTTAACAATCCCCAAAAAATGGTGGACTATTTATTTGATTCAGATTAATCAATACATTTAAAAATCTTCACGGCGTCTTTGTTTTCTCAATTCACAACGTCTTCTGGCTGCTTCCCATTCTATTTTCTCTTCTTCAGTCTCCAAAATTATTCCCGGAACAGGAACAGGCTTGTCGTTTTCATCCAATGCAACTAGAACAAGGTGAGCGCTGTTTATCATGCGACGGATTCCGTTGAGTTCCTCCACGAAGGTATCTACCCTTACTTCCATGGATGTTTTTCCTACATAAGTAATCTGGCCCAGTAAAAATATAGTACTATTTACATAGGCTGGCGCTTTAAACTGCAGGTTGTCTATGGATGCTGTAGTAACATTACAGCCCGAATGCCTTCTGGCAACAACGGCGGCAACAACATCAATCCATTCCATAAGCTTGCCACCAAAAAGACGGTTAAAGCCGTTTATATGTTCAGGCATAAGTATCTGAATTTGTTCAGTTCTGGAATCGGAAACTTTTTTGCTCTTTAATTTATCCATATTAATGAACCTCCCATTTTATATTATTATTAATTATGGAAAAGATGTCTTTTTGTTTAACATTATAACTCATATCAGCAAACATAGTATTGGCATAATTCATCAAAATTAACTTTGTGTGATATAATTTATCATTAGATTTTTTCTAAAAATAGTGGTTTTAAAATCAGAAACTGTGGTATAACAGTAATAAATCTATTAATTATTATTTAATATAACAGGAGGTAACTTCAATTGAGTAATTTAAAGGGTACTAAAACAGAAGCAAATCTTATGGCTGCATTTGCAGGTGAGTCTCAGGCAAGAAACAAGTATACATACTATGCATCTAAAGCAAAGAAAGAGGGCTATGAGCAAATAGCGGCATTATTTACTGAAACAGCAAATAATGAAAAAGAGCATGCTAAAATATGGTTTAAGCTTTTACATGATGGAATAGGCGATACTGCTACAAATCTCAAGGACGCTGCAAACGGTGAGCATTATGAATGGACTGATATGTACGCCCAATTTGCCAAAGAAGCTAAAGAAGAGGGCTTTGACAAGATAGCATATCTTTTTGAGGCAGTTGGAAAAATTGAGAAAGAACATGAAGAGAGATATCTGGCACTTCTGAAGAATGTTGAAGGTAATACTGTATTTATAAAAGATGAAAAGGTAATATGGCAGTGTGCAAACTGCGGACATATTCATGTAGGAGAAAAGGCTCCTGAAGTGTGTCCGGTATGTGACCATCCGAAAGCATACTTCCAAATGCTTGCAAAGAACTATTAATTAACATTATTTACTACTCTGAACAATTGATATTAAAATAATAATGGTGAAAAATAAGAAATAAATACTTTGAGGTGATAATTTGAAACGTATTTTATCTTATTTTTTAGCCATTACATTATTGCTACCGGGCTTTATAAATTATGCAGTTTTAAAGAACGGAAGTGTAGAAGCAGCAACTAGGCAAATAAACCTCCAAGCACAGGTTGACGGGGGAATAGAAATTGTTGCAAGAAGACCTTATATCAGACGCGGAGAAGTAGGAGTGCTTGCGCTAAGGGTAGCACCCGGCTCCAATTGTAGAATTATTGCATCCTATAAAATTAACGGAAGAGATTATTCTAGTGTAAGGAATTTGACTGCAGGTAAGGATGGAAATGTTTTATGCACATGGAAAGTGGATGAAAAAACAGATACCGGGACATATAATATCGAAATTACCAGCGGTGCCAGCAGGATTGTAACGACTTACAATGTACAATAAGTAAAAAGGCTTTATTCGGCTAAATAACTGTTGAATAAAGCCTTTTATATTTATTTTGCCGAATTGTGAAAAAGCTGTATAATTGATATAGACTATAAAATATACTGGGAAGTAAAATATGGAACTAATTGATTTATCTCATGATATATTTAACAAAATGCCGGTTTATCCCGGTGATGATTCTGTGAGATTATGCCATACTCATGAATTTTCCAAACACCATTATAATAATCATTGGCTGGAAACAGGGATGCACGTCGGAACTCATGTTGATGGAGCCATGCACATGACTGACGCTCCAGAATACATATGCAACTATCCGTTGGAGAATTTCTGTGGGTCTGCTTGCATGATACATACAAACGGTAAAAGTGTTTTAGAAGCGGAAAGCAGTCATTTAGAAATTTTGAAATCTAAGAATATTGTGCTGGTACATACCGGAATGGATAAATTTTACGGGCAGGATACCTATTATAATGATCATCCCGTACTAGATATGACATTTTGCGAAATGCTGGTGAACTGTGGAATTAAATTACTGGGAATCGATGCGCCTTCACCTGACAGATCTCCTTTTGAAATACACAAATACTTGCTGGGCAACGGTATTCTTTTGCTTGAGAATCTTACTAATTTGGACAAAATTCCGACCTCTGCTAATTTCGAAATAATGGCATTTCCTTTGAAGATAAAGGCTGATTCGTGTATGGTGAGGGCTGTTGCAAGAATACTTTTATAGATTAAAATACTTAAATGTCTGAGGTGCTTTTTAGAAAATGTATTACGTTTATGTTTTGCAATGTGCTGACAAGACGCTGTATACAGGGTATACAGATGACCTGGAAAAAAGGTTAAAAGTCCATAACCGGGGAAAGGGTGCAAAATATACCAGAGCAAGACTGCCGGTGACTCTTGTGTATTACGAAGAGGCTGAGACTAAGTCTATGGCGTTATCCAGAGAATACTGCATAAAAAAAATGACCAGAAGGCAGAAAGAAACACTAATTTCAGCCCAAATGGAGTAATAGAACTATTTCAGACAAACAAAAACCGCTTGAATCATCAAGCGGTTTTTTGGTGCGCCATCAGGGATTCGAACCCGGGACACCCTGATTAAGAGTCAGGTGCTCTACCAACTGAGCTAATGGCGCATATTCAATATACAAGGACTTGCCTTGCCGAACACTTTTATATTATAAGAGCAATAGTTGATAATGTCAACAATAAAATATTTATTTTTCAGACAAAAGTGGAGAATCACTATAGGATTATTTGTACTATCAGTTTAGAAGGTTTTTCTGTATATACTCAACTTAGTTCGAGATTCTTTGTCATCCTAAAAGGGAACAATTTTTTCCATAAAATAGCAACATTTTACAAGAAATATATTTACAAATATGTATAAAAGTGATATCATAAAAAACAAACTTACCTGATATTAATTGAATATTATTTTCAGAAGTGTAAAATAGAACAGGATCTACAGTTCCTAAAAACTGGGGACAAGCAGAGAAGTGTTCTACTCCAGCTAGACAGTCTGAAAGAGTAGGGCCGTATATAGAATATCGACCCTTAATTTTTTGAAATGGCCTTATTTATGGGACTTAAAATCTATAATTTTTATCATTTAAAGGAGACATATCCATGAAGAAACTATTAATTTTCATTTTAATTTCAATGATGATTACTTTAAGCGCATGCTCGCAAGAAAAACCTAATGCACAAGCAAGCGGTAATAACCAAGAAGTATCTGATAATTTTGTGTTAGTCAAAGGAGGGATGTCTAAAAATAAGAAGTCCCAACTTTATAACAAAAAGGTTAAAATTTCGGACTTCTATATAGGGAAATATGAAGTTACTCAGAAAGAATGGAATGATATAATGGAAAGCAATCCGTCACAATACAAAGGTGATAATTTACCGGTAGAAATGGTAAACTGGTATGAATGTATTGAATACTGCAATAAAAGGAGTATTAAAGAAGGGTTGGAGCCATATTACAACATAGACAAAAATAAAAAAGACCCAAATAATACAAGCGATTTAGATGATATAAAATGGACAGTAACTATCAATTCTAAAGCCAATGGTTACCGATTGCCTACAGAAGTAGAGTGGGAATATGCTGCGAGTGGAGGGCAAGAAAGTAAAAATTATACATACAGCGGAAGTAACAATATTGATGATGTAGCTTGGTACTGGATAAACTCCGGTAATAAAAAATTAGATGGAGAATGGCACTGGCCGAAAATACAAAGCAATAAAAATCAAACAAAACCTGTTGGTTCAAAGAAACCAAACGAGTTAGGGATATATGATATGTCGGGTAATGTAAGGGAATGGTGCTGGAACTGGCACGGAGTGGCTTTGGAAAATGCAAGTGGCGCTCTCAGAATATGGAGAGGTGGATGCTGGCTCAGCGATGATAAATCCTGTGAAGTTTCCTTCAGAGGGAATTTTGATCCAAATGGTAAGGGCTACGATCAAGGTTTTCGTTTATGCCTCAATAAATAAAAAATATAAAACGTTCAGAGAGCTGAAAAGCTCTCTTTTGTTATTAAGGAAATTGTACTAAACAAAAACCGCTTAACTAATGAAAGTAAGCGGTTTCTGTTTGGTGCGCCATCAGGGATTCGAACCCGGGACACCCTGATTAAGAGTCAGGTGCTCTACCAACTGAGCTAATGGCGCTTATTTAATTAAGGACTTGCCGTCCGAACACTTTTACATTATAAAAGCTGATATTATTATTGTCAACACTAAATTTTCAAAAATATGATAAATTTTTTAAATTAAATGTAGAACATTATTTACTATTATTTATATATTATGATATATTTTTATATTATTTCTTGTAGGAAAAATAGATATTAGGTAAAATATACTATAGTGTGAAAATATTCACCTGCTATTTGCAGGATAATATGTGGATTGGACAAAAATATGAGAAGCTATAAACATAAATCTGTACAGATGAATGAAATAATTACAAAAACAATAAAATCTCTTGAATCAGGTAAGAATGAGATTGTTGAAATTGCCGAGAATTCCAGAAAAGAATGCAAGAGACTTGAAGATGAATTGATAACACTAAAAAAACAGGTTTTTGAAATCGTTAGTGTTATTGAAAATCTTGAACATGACTTAAAACTTAGCAAAAAGAAACTATATGATGTTAATAAGGCTTTTAACAGTTATAGCCAGAATGAACTTGCACAAGCTTACCAGACAGCGGACAATATACGAGTAGAACTTGCAGTGAGGCGTGAGCAAGAGACTTTTCTCATAAGAAGAAGAAACGATCTAGAAATAAGAATCAAGGATTGTATAAAGACCCTGGAAAGGGCGGATAGTCTCATAGGACATGTAGGTATCGCACTGGATTATCTTAGCGGAGATCTGCAAAATGCAGGAGAGCAGTTGGATAGTTTGCAACAGAGGCAGTTCCTCGGGATAAAGATTATTGAGGCACAAGAGGAGGAACGCAAAAGAGTTGCCAGAGAGATACATGACGGTCCTGCACAATCCATGTCAAATATTGTTATCAAAGCTGAAATTTGTGAACGCCTTCTGGATAAGGACATAGATAATGCAAGAAAAGAATTGCAGAACCTTAAAAAAGTTATGAGGGATAGTCTTCAGGAGGTTAGAAAGATTATTTACAACCTGAGACCAATGGCTCTTGATGATTTAGGTTTGTTGCCGACTTTGGAGCGTTATGTTATTTCATTTAAGGAAGAAACCGGCATAGATGTTCAGCTTAGATCCATTGCTATTAATGAAGAAATTAAACCTGTCATCTCCCTTGCTGTATTCAGAATTGTACAGGAAGCTTTGAATAATGTACTTAAACACGCACAAGCGAAAAGAGTTTCTATTCTTTTAGAACATGTCAACAAAAAATTGAACATAATTATTGCTGATAATGGAGTTGGATTTGACACAGAAGATGTTAAAGCAATTGAACCTGAAAGTACTGGTGGCTTTGGCCTTTTTAGCATGAAAGAGAGGGTTGCCCTGCTTGAAGGAGAGGTGGATATAGCTTCACAGATAGGAGTAGGAACAAAGATTACGATTCATATACCATTAATGGATGAAGGGGAGGACTCTCAAAAATGAATAAAATTAGGGTAATGATTGCGGATGACCATGCTATGGTACGACAAGGATTAAAAACCATCCTTGAGTTGGAGGAAGATATTTGCGTGGTTTCGCAGGCTTCTAATGGGGAGGAAGCTGTAGCCATGGCCAAAAAGGTAGGGCCTGATATTATCCTGATGGATATAAATATGCCTGTTTTAAACGGCCTTCAAGCCATAAAAATGTTGAAGCAGGAAACTGAAAATTATAAAATAATTGTTTTGACACTGCATCAAGACAGAGAATATCTCTTTAAGACATTACAGCTTGGATGTGAAGGCTATGTGCTAAAGGATGCAGAATCATCTGTATTGATAGAGGCAATAAGAAATGTTTACCGCGATCAAACGTACATACAGCCTAACATGACAGGAGAACTTGTAAAGGAATTTAACAGAGTAACATTGTATGAACAGGATAAATCCATTGTAAACAATCTTACCAATCGGGAAGTGGAAGTTCTAAAACTTATAGCAGAGGGAATGATTAACAAAGAAATTGCGAAAAACCTTTATATAAGTGAAAAGACTGTTAAAAATCATATATCGAACATATTTAAAAAACTTGATGTAAATGATAGAACTCAGGCAGCTATTTATGCATTTAAGCATAACATAAAAGTATAAAAAGTATTGACACTTGGTTTACCCACATAGTATTATATTAATAATTTCCAATAAAAACGTGCTGTGAATGGGAATAGTAAATCGTACATAAGTCCGTAGAGAGCTGTCGGTTGGTGAAAAGACAGTGGCTTTGAAGGTTGAAGCTCGCCCTGGAGCATTTTTGGCTGAAAGAAGTAGGCTGAAACGGTTATCACCGTTATATGATTTAAAGAGAATTTCTATTAAGGAATTAACTTGAGTGGTACCGCGGAAACATAGCTTTTCGTCTCATGAATACGAGACGAAAGGCTTTTTATTTTTTAATTAAACATTTATGAACATGGTTACAATTTTAACTTGGAGGTGTTGGTTGTGGAGAAACTGATAGAGATTACTGTAGGTAGTTTACTAGACGATATGGCAAATAGATATCCCCATCATGATTGTGCATTATACACAGACCGCCCATTCAGAAAAACTTATTCTGAATTCAACGCCCTTTGCAATAAAGTTGCAAAGAGTTTTCTGAAAATGGGAATAAAAAAGGGCGATCATATTGCTATATGGGCAACAAACGTACCGGAATGGCTTATTACTTTGTTTGCTTCAGCAAAAATAGGAGCTGTTCTTGTTACTGTTAATACAAATTATAAAATATTTGAGCTGGAATATTTGCTAAAACAGTCGGATACAAATACGCTGGTGCTGATAGACGGTTTCAAGGATTCAAATTACATACAGATTATAAATGAACTGTGTCCTGACTTAAAAAACTCCGAACCCGGGAATTTTCATAATGAGAATTTACCGTTTCTGAAAAACATTATAAGTGTTAGTAATGAGAAACATCCGGGAATGTTTAGTTGGGATGATATTATTGAATTTGGCAGCGACATATCAGATGAAGAGCTTTACGCCATTAGTAAATCTCTTGATTGCCATGATGTTATTAATATGCAGTATACTTCGGGAACCACAGGTTTTCCAAAGGGTGTAATGCTTACACATTATAACATCATTAATAATGGTATGTGCATAGGCGATTGTATGCACTTTACTCATGAAGATAAACTGTGTATTCCGGTTCCGTTTTTTCATTGCTTTGGATTGGTTCTCGCAATAATGGCCTGTGTAACACATGGAACAACTATGGTGCCAGTTGATTATTATTCACCATTAAAAGTTATGAATGCAATTCAAACTGAACGTTGCACGGCAGTGCATGGCGTTCCTACAATGTACATAGCAATGCTTGAACATGCTGATTTTAATAAATTTGATTTTTCCTCTTTAAGAACGGGAATTATGTCCGGTTCACCATGTCCTATAAAGGTCATGGAAGCAGTTGTTGAAAAAATGAATATGAAGGATATAACCATTCCTTATGGTCAGACAGAGGCTTCTCCTGTGTGTACACAAACCAGAATCGGTGACAGCCTTGAACTCAGAGTTTCGACTGTAGGTCGTGCACTTCCGTTTATTGAATGCAAGATAGTTGATCCTGAAACGAATCAGGATCTTCCTGATGGTGTTCCCGGAGAGTTTGTTGCCAGAGGCTACAATGTAATGAAGGGATACTACAAGATGCCGGAAGCTACCGCACAAGCCATAGATGCTGACGGATGGCTTCATACAGGTGATTTGGCCACAAGGGATGAAAATGGTTATTACAAGATTACCGGCAGAATAAAGGATATGATTATCAGAGGCGGAGAGAATATCTATCCAAAGGAGATAGAAGAATTTTTATACACACTGCCTGAAATTAAGGATGTACAGGTTATCGGTGTTCCTTCCAAAGTATACGGGGAGGAAATAATGGCTTGTATTATACTAAAAGAGGGTAGCAGCTTGACGGAAGAGCAGGTTAAAGAAGCAGTAAAGGCCAATATGGCCAGACATAAAACACCTAAATACGTTGGTTTTATGGATAGTTTCCCAATGACGGCAAGTGGTAAGATTCAGAAGTACAAAATGAGGGAAAATGCCATTGCCCAATTAGGACTTGAGGATGAAGCGGCAATTGAAACTGCATAATGTATGTGTTGCCAATTAACTCAATGAATATTATAATAATGTATAAGTAATTAATTGCCAGTTTAAATACTGGCAATTTTTATATATGGAGGTTTATATGTCTTTCTTAAATGATATAGAAAAAAGAGTACTGGTGTTTGACGGATCTATGGGAATAATGCTTCAAAGTAAAGGGCTAGGAGTAGGGACTTGTCCTGAAGAGTGGAATATTACTAACCCTGAAAAGGTCAAGGATATATATATGGCATACCGAGAAGCAGGGTCAAATGTAATTCAGTCCAATACCTTCCAATCAAATATTATGAAACTTTCCGAATACGGTTTGCAGGACAAGCATTATGATATTAATTTAGCAGGTGTTCGTCTTGCAAAGGAAGTAATGGGGGATAATGGATATGTAGCTGCTTCCATAGGTCCTTTAGGTAAACTGTTGGAGCCTTTTGGAGAATTGACTTTTGAGCAGGCTTACAATACATTTAAGCAGCAGGTCGTGGCAGTGACTGTGGGAGGGGCTGATGTTATAAGCTTTGAAACCTTTACAGATGTTAGTGAAATGAGAATTGCTCTTTTGGCTGCGAAAGAGAATTGTAACTTGCCTGTTATTTGTTCAATCTCATATGAGCAGAACGGAAAAACGCTGATGGGTTCAGATCCCGCTATTTGTGCTTGCATTCTTCATTCGCTGGGGGCAGATATGATTGGTACAAATTGTTCCTTTGGGCCGGAATATATGATTAAGATTGCTGAAAGCTACGGAAAGACGGGATTGAAATTCAGTATAAAACCCAATGCCGGGATTCCTCAGACAGTAGATGGGAAATTGATTTACGATGAAACTCCTTTCAAATTCGCTCAATATGCACAAGAATTTATTAAGCATGGAGCTAGGCTTGTGGGAGGCTGCTGTGGAACAAGACCTGAATTTATTGCTGAAATTTCAAAGGTAGTTAGTAAAAGTTATGCAGAGAAGTTTCCTTTAAATGTTGATTTTATTACATCCTCTTCTAAAGCTGTTGCTTTTTCTGACATAAAAGGGTCGAACATTGGATGGATAGACATTAATAAGGAAGAAAGTCTGAAAAATGACCTTTTGGCAGGTGATATATCTTCCGTAACAGACACCGCCATGGACTTGATGGAAGAGGATTATGGGTTGATAGCTATTGATATGGACATCCCTGAAGCTGACGAAATGCTGCTAAGTAAGGTTGTTAAGGAAGCACAGACTTACCTCAAACAGCCATTTATATTAAAATCAGATAAACCCAAGTCTATAGAGGCTGCCCTGAGAATATACAAAGGCAGGGCTGGGGTAATTACAAAGGCTTCTGGCTTTATGGATGAAATACTTTCTAAATATGGAGCTGTAAATGTTGGAGGATTTATTTTAAATGAAAAGTAATTTTTTTAATTCCCTTGTCAGATATCTTGTGGAAAAGGACTACTACCACCTTATTGCGGCTGACAATCAAATGCCTGATTTATCTAATGGTATTGCAAGTATGATTAAAGAAATTCAGGGAACTTCTGTATTTGTTGAAATTATTGACGGAGACAGGTTTGGGATAGAACAGACCAGGAATATCATGTTGAACGGTGCAGCAATGCTTAATAATATCCAAGGTAGCAACGCATACATTTTCAAGATATTTTTGTTTGACAGTACACCGGATTTGGAAAAGGTTGAAATCATAAAGCAGGGTCAGTTGGATATTACCACTGAGAAACGCTTTATGAAATGTATTGCTATTAATTCGGCTACAAAACAGGTTGATAAATATTTCAGCGTACCGGCTTTTGATGCCGGACTGGTAAGGTCTTGTAAACGATTTTTTTCAAAGGGTTTAGAAAAAAGACAAACCAGTTATCAGGATATAGAAGGCATCATTGAATCAAGAAAAAAGGACTTTGAGATACAATTCAAGGCAGATAAGCCATGGCTCACATATGTTATTATTGCATTAAATATACTTATGTATGGCTTGCTGCAACTTGTTGCCATGAGAACAGGAACATATTATGAACAACAGCTGGAACCCTTTGGGGCCAAGGTAAATAATCTCATTATGGAAGGGCAGTACTGGAGATTTTTAACGCCTATGTTTTTGCATGCTGATATTGTTCACCTGGCTGTAAACTGCTATTCCATTTATATTATAGGGTCTCAGGTAGAAAAAATATTCGGACGTGGAAGGTTTCTGGCTATTTACTTTGTGTCGGGGTTCATTGGCTCGGCAGCAAGCTTTGCCTTCTCTCTGAATTCCTCTGTAGGGGCATCGGGTGCAATATTTGGTTTAGTAGGTGCCATGCTTTATTTTTCACTGCGACGTCCTGCTCTCTTAAAAAGCAGCTATGGTGTAAATCTTGTTACTATGCTTATAATAAACCTTGCTTATGGTTTTATGAACAAGAGGATAGACAACCATGCACACATTGGTGGTTTTGTGGGAGGATTCCTGTCTACCGCAGCGGTGTATACTACCCGAGAAAGAAATGTGAAAGCGGGATTTAAAAAAGCTGTAGCTATTGTACTTGTTGCAGTTGTTGCGATTGGTATGTTATTTTACGGCTTTAATAATGATATAAATGTACTTTCACCTAAGCTTGCTGCACTGGAGCAGTATGACCTTCAGAGTAACTGGCCGGAGTCCGAAAAAAAGGCAGAGGAAATTCTTGAGTTGAACCCTTCTGACAAAAATACAAAGATTCGGGTATTATGGTCATTAATAAGGTCTCAAGTAGGTCAAGGGAAACTTGATGAGGGTATTGAGAATTCAAAGACTTTGGCAGAATTAAGTCCGGCTGACGGACACTATCTGCTTGGAGTTATCTACTATAATACTAAACAATTTGATAAGGCCAAGGAGGAGCTTGAACAAGCCAGAAAATCAGGGTCAAAAAATGAAAACATAAATGATATGCTTTCCGGTATTGAAAACAGTAAATAAGAAATAAAGTAAAAGGGGTTGTGGCAAAATTAGTTTTTATCCTATTTAACCTATACGTGAGTATTGGTGTTAAAAAGAAAAACTTTCTATTTTGCCAGCCCCTTTAATATGTGTTTATATCATTTCTGCAAAGTACCTATGAAAACTAAGGTCATTTGTCAGCTCCGGATGAAAGGATGTGGCCAGCATATTATTCTGCCTGCATGCCACTATATTTCCATTTACTCGCAGTAAAACCTCGACCTGTGGAGCCACATTAACAACATAGGGTGCTCTGATAAATACCAAGGGAATTTTCTCGGAAGCAAGCGAGGGCAGTGAAACTTCTGTGGTAAAGCTGTCCAACTGTCTACCATACCCGTTTCTGACTACATTTATGTCCATAACTGCCAGATGTCGTCTGTTATCGTTAGTTATCTCCTTTGCAAGAATAATCATGCCGGCACAGGTTCCCCATACAGGCATCCCTGAGTTTATTCTGGTTTTTATTGGTTCGGTCAGGTTAAAATCATAAATAAGCTTCCCTATTGCAGTGCTTTCACCACCGGGAATAATAAGTCCGTCTACTGTATTAATATCTTCTTCATATTTTACGCTGCAGGGCTCTACGTTTGGAATTTTGGATAGTTTCTCCAAATGTTCCGAGATAGCACCTTGTAGGCCTAGTACACCAATTTTTTTCATTTTTAGTCCTTTCTGAAATTACCATCCTCTTGATGCATACAAGCTGTTGCCTGTCAACTCTCTCACGTCAATAGAATCCATAGCAGTACCAAGCTCTTCGGAGACCTCTGCAATTATTTGCGGATCATTGTAGTATGTTGTGGCCTTAACTATTGCCTGAGCTCTTTTGGCAGGATCTGAAGATTTGAATATTCCTGAACCAACGAATACACCGTCACATCCAAGCTGCATCATTAAAGCGGCATCCGCGGGAGTTGCTATTCCGCCTGCAGCAAAGTTTATAACCGGAAGTTTGCCGTTTTCGTGAACATATAGCACAAGATCATATGGAGCTCCGAATTCTTTGGCTATGGTCATAAGTTCCTGCTTGGATGCACTTTGAACTTTTCTTATTTCTGTTGTAACGGTTCTCATGTGCCTTACTGCTTCTACAACGTTTCCTGTACCGGCTTCACCTTTTGTTCTAATCATTGATGCACCTTCGCCGATTCTCCTGAGGGCTTCCCCGAGATTCTTTGCACCGCATACAAAGGGAACTTTAAAGGTGTGTTTATCTATATGGAATTCTTCGTCCGCGGGGGTTAAAACCTCGCTTTCATCTATGTAGTCGATTGAAAGAGCTTCAAGTACCTGAGCTTCAACAAAATGTCCTATTCTTACCTTGGCCATGACAGGAATTGATACGGCTCTTTGTATTTCTTTTATCATTTGGGGATCGGACATTCTTGCAACTCCTCCGGCTTTTCTAATATCGGAAGGAACTCTTTCAAGAGCCATAACGGCCACAGCGCCGGCTTTTTGTGCAATTTCGGCTTCCTTTGCATTTACTACATCCATTATTACTCCGCCTTTGAGCATTTGTGCAAGATTTTTGTTTAATTCATATCTCTCATTCATTTTACATACTCCTTTACTTTTATTTAAAATTAAAATATACTAATTGTACCGATACACTTGCGTGTATTCTTGGGTAAATTTCGTACATTTTTACACAAATAAATTTAAATGTCAATACATAGTTTAATACTTTATATACATGTAACCGGCAGGAATTATATTAAGCATAACTTGGAGGGTATATGAGAATTGTATCGATACAATTTAGAGAGGACGGTCAGCCGAAATATTTGCAACTGTTTAATAGTATCAAGGAATTGATTTCACAGGGTGAAATGAAGCCGGGCGAGCGTCTCCCTGCAATCAGGAGTTTGGCTTCTCAATTGGGAGTAAACACAAGCACAGTTGTAAATGCATACAAACAGCTTGAAAGCAACAGCTATATAACAGCAAAAAAAGGCAGCGGATATTTTGTATCAGATACAAAGAGGGGAACTCAAGATACACACTTTTCCGGCGATATGGGGTTGTACAAAGATGACTCTGTTATTAATTTTGCTAATGCAACTCCACATCCGTCTATTTTTCCTATTGAATCCTTTAAGGCATGTATAAATGAGGTGCTGGAAAGGGATAAAGGGTTTGCCTTCGGTTACGACGAGAGTAACGGCTATAGGCCTTTGCGACAATCTATTCTTGCTTATTTTAAACGAGAATATTCGATTTCAATGGAAAATGAAAGCTTTCTGCAGATAGTTTCCGGTGCGCAGCAGGGTATAGATATTATCGGAAAAGCACTTTTAAACCCGGGTGATTATGTAATTACTGAAACTCCTACTTATGATGGTGCTGTTGAGGCATTTAAGTCAAGAGGTGCAAGGATCATAAGCGTAAACATGGAGAAAGACGGAATGGACATGGAAGAGCTTGAAAAAAAGGTTCGTATTTGCAAACCTAAACTAATATATGTCATGACAAGATACCAGAATCCCACTACGGTATGCTATAGTCAGGAAAAGCTCGAAAGACTGATGCTTCTGGCAAAAGCTTATAACCTATATATTGTTGAAGATGATTCTATGTCAGAATTGTATTTTGAAAAGGAAAAACCTATGACTCTAAAAACTCTGGACAAATGCAATGAGTATGTGATTTATTTAAAGAGCTTTTCAAAAATCCTTATGCCGGGTTTAAGAGTTGGAAGCATGATTATTCCTGAAAATTTAATTGATAATTTTACTAAAATAAAGCATACAAGTGACATTTCTTCCTCCGGCTTGATACAAAGATCCCTTGACTTGTATTTCAGAAGTGAAAAGTGGGATGAGCATTTGCAGTACATGAAGGAAATATACAAAGGCAGATTTGAGTTTATGTTTGCCGGGTTGGAAAAAATGGAAAAGTACGGGATAAAGTTTGAAAAACCAGGCGGAGGGCTGTACTTCTGGGTAAAGCTTCCCAGATATCTGTCTGCAAATTTCTTTTATAAGAAGTGTAGAAATAATGGACTTGTATTTATTCCTTCAGGCATATTCTATGATAATATCCACAAAAGAAGTGATGATTTCATAAGACTTAGTTTTGCATCAGCGGGAATAGACCAGATCAGAGAGGGCATGGCCATTTTGGAAAAGTGCCTGACAAATTAGTCAGGAGGAGTAATTCAGCTTTTTAAACCTTCCGAACAGTTTGTTTCTGTAGTATTTATTATAGGTGCTTTGATTTAAGCCATAATCAATCAAGACGGGGACATCATTTACGATTCCCCAGCTTGATGCCCTTTTCAGGTCGCCACTGCCTATTTTTTGATTTTCCAGGTCTTCGTCCAGCAGAGGATCTTTCATCAGTTCATCAAAGCTCCGTACTTTATAATATCTTAAAACAATTCTTATATCAGTAATTCTCTTGGCTTTTACCATTATTAGATACCTGAAGTTTTCAGAAACGGCAGCTACTTCAGCAAAGAATCCTGATTTGCGTGTCTGGTAGCTTTTATGCTCAATCTGATTCTGTAAAACCCCCCGGACATCTTTTGCAACTTTAATAACATACCCGTTGCCTAAGTCATAAACGTTCCTGCAGGAACCTGAACCTAAGCGTTTATACTTATTCATTTTAAGATCAGAAATCAGTTCGTTAAAGTCAAAATTCATCGGTCTCTCCTGATTTTTATATTACACTTCATCTTATTCTGATAATGGCAATATGTGATTTTTATTGACTAAGAGTTTTTGATTGTAAAAATTAAAATCGTAGCCTTGACGGAGGCAGGTTAGTTGATGTATTATTAATCTAATATAACGAGGCAATAATGTTCCCCAATTCTGTAGGTGGTGGGTACCGTTTTAGTTTTTAGGCGGTGAGCACATATATCCCGCCTCGTTGAAACGTAGCTGAGGTAAGATAATTTTTCTATAGCCGAAAAATTTTCTCTGAATTGATGCGTTTTAATATTCTAAATATGATGATTGGAAAGAGTAGAAAGCAGTTGGCTTTACAGAGAGCGGGAGATTGGTGGGATTTCCGCAGGTTCAAGCTTTTGAAAATCATCCATGAGTTGCAGCCTGAAATTCAATTAGAACTATTTGAAGTAGGGTGTGCCGGTGATGAGCCGTTATAAAACGAAGTGATTATTGTCATGTTATTATTTTCATGCTACAAAATAATTTGGGTGGTACCGCGAAAATAGCCTCGTCCCTTTGTTGGAACGGGGCTTTATTATATTTTAGAATTATTAAATTACTATATTTAAATTTAACCGGAGGTATTAGAAATGGCAGAAGATTATGGAAAATCTTTAAATCTACCACAAACTGACTTCCCCATGAGGGCAAATCTTCCTCAAAGGGAGCCTGACTTCCTGAAAAAATGGGAAGACATGGACATTTATAATAAGCAATTGAAAAAAGCGGAGGGGAAGCCTTCCTTTATACTTCATGACGGACCGCCGTATGCAAATGGAGGTATCCACCTTGGAACAACATTGAATAAGGTTTTAAAGGATATCGTTGTCAAGTATAAAAGTATGTCAGGCTACTATACTCCATATGTTCCGGGATGGGATACACACGGACTTCCTATTGAGCAGAGAGCTATAAAGGAACTGGGATTGAAGAGACACGAAGTTGGCCCGGTTGTTTTCAGAGAGGCCTGTGAAGGCTTTGCCATGAAGTATCTGGATATACAGAGAGAATCTTTCAAACGACTGGGTGTAAGGTCTGACTGGGAGCATCCATATATAACTCTGAAACCTGAGTTTGAAGCAACGCAGATAGAAGTATTTGGTGAAATGGCTAAGAATGGTCATATATACAAGGGATTAAAGCCTGTTTACTGGTGTCCTGAGTGTGAAACTGCTCTGGCTGAAGCTGAAATTGAATATGCCGACGATACTACTGTTTCAATATATGTTAAGTTCCAGGTAAGGGATGACAAGGGAATTTTTGAAGATGTTGCACCAAAGGAAAAGATTAACTTTGTAATATGGACAACAACTACATGGACTTTGCCTGCAAACCTTGCAATCTGCTTGAACGAGTCATTTGAATACTCTGTTGTAAAGGCAAACGACGAATATTATGTACTTGCAGCAGAACTTGTTGAAAATACTATGAAAGCGGCTGCTATAACAGAATATGAAACTGTTGCAAAATTCAAAGGAAGCGAGTTGGAAGGCATTCTTTGTAAGCACCCGTTCTTGGATAGAGATTCAATTGTTATCCTTGGAGACCATGTTACTCTTGAAGCAGGTACAGGTTGTGTTCATACTGCTCCGGGGCATGGTGCGGAAGACTTTCTTGTATGCCAGAAGTATAAGATTCCTGTATTGGTTCCTGTTGACAGCAAGGGCTTCCTGACTAAAGAAGCAGGACCGTTCGCAGGTATGTTCTACAAGAAGTCAAATGCCGCAATTATTGAAAAATTAACCGAGGACGGCAGACTTTTAGCTTCTGAAAAGATTACTCACCAATATCCTCATTGCTGGAGATGTAAAGATCCTATTATTTTCCGTGCTACCGAACAGTGGTTTGCATCCATTGACGGGTTCAGAGATGATGCTCTTGAAGCTATCAAGACTGTTAAATGGGTGCCTGAATGGGGCCAGGAAAGAATAACTAATATGGTTAGGGATAGGGGAGACTGGTGTATTTCCAGACAACGTATCTGGGGTGTGCCTATTCCGATCTTCTACTGTAAAGACTGTGGTAAAGAATTGATTACTGATGAATCAATAAAGGCTGTGGCTGATCTTTTCAGAGAAAAGGGATCAAACGCATGGTATTCAATGGACGCTTCAGAAATTCTTCCAAAGGGAACTAAATGTGAATGCGGACATCATGAATTTACAAAAGAAACAGATATTATGGATGTTTGGTTCGATTCAGGTTCCAGCCATGTAGCGGTTCTGGAAAACAGAGAAGGATTATCCTGGCCGGCAGACCTGTACCTTGAAGGAAGTGACCAACACAGAGGATGGTTCCAGTCATCACTGCTAACTTCTGTTGCTACTAAGGGAAGTGCACCATACAGAAAGGTACTGACCCACGGTTATGTTGTTGACGGTGAAGGCCGCAAAATGTCCAAATCACTTGGAAACGGCATTGACCCTGCAGATGTTATCAAGGAGTACGGAGCAGATATACTTAGACTTTGGGTTGCTTCTTCCGATTATACAACTGATATTAGAATTTCAAAGGATTTGTTGAAGCAGTTATCAGAGGTTTATAGAAAAATAAGGAATACTGCAAGATATATTCTGGGTAATATAAATGGCTTCAATCCTGACACAGACAGTGTTGACTACAGTGAAATGAATGAACTGGACAGATGGGCATTGGGGAGAATGACAAACCTCATAAAGAAGGTTAATGAGGCTTATGAAACTTATGAATTCCATTTGATGTTCCATGCTATACACAACTTCTGTGTTGTTGACATGAGTAACTTCTATCTGGATATAATCAAGGACAGACTTTACACTTCAAATGCTGACTCAAAGGAAAGAAGAGCAGCACAGACTGTAATGTATGAAATACTCCAGTCTTTGGTGAGAATGCTTACTCCGGTACTTGCATTTACAACTGAGGAGATCTGGCAGTTTATGCCTCACAGAGCAGAAGATGACACAGAAAGTGTTCAGCTGAACAGCTGGCCTCAGGTAAATGAAAAGTATATAAATACTGTGCTGGCAGAAAAGTGGGAAAAGATATTCGAGCTTAGGTCAGATGTTTCAAAGGCATTGGAAATATCAAGGGCAAATAAGACAATCGGCCATTCTCTTAATGCAAAAGTAACCTTGTATGCAGACGCAGAAAATCTTGAGTTTATCAAGAGCATTGAAAACGAACTTGTTACTGTATTTATAGTTTCGGCTGTTGAAATCAAAAATCTTGCTGATGCTCCTGACGTAGCACAAAAGGGAGAGGAAATGCCGGGAATAAAAGTTCTCGTTGAACAGGCACCGGGAGATAAATGTGAAAGATGCTGGATGTTCAGCGAATTTGTAGGCAAGGACGAAAAACATCCGACACTTTGTAAGAGATGTGCTGATGTAGTAGGTTAAATAAGCATATCCATTTGGGAGACGTATTATGATTAGACATACTATAAATTTAAAGGAAAGAAGCTATCCTATTTGTATTGCGACAGACTTTCAGGAACTTGGAAAAACTGTTCTATCATTCAGGCAGGGTAACAAAGCTTTACTGGTTACTGACGAGAATGTTGATAATTATTATTCTGATGAGTGTATGAAAGTACTAGAAGACAGCGGAATAGAGGTTAACAAACACGTTCTGAAGCCCGGTGAAAATAATAAGACACTTGAGACAGTTTATGGTATCTATAATAAAATGATAGAGTGCAAGCTGGACAGAAACAGTATTGTGCTGGCGCTTGGTGGCGGTGTAGTGGGCGATATAACAGGCTTTGCTGCTGCTACTTATATGAGAGGAATCAACTTTGTACAAATACCTACATCATTATTGGCTCAGGCAGACAGTAGTGTTGGCGGTAAAACCGGGGTTGATTTCAATGGCCATAAGAATATTGTGGGTGCATTTTATCAGCCTAAAGCAGTGTTTATTAATGTCAATACTATTAAGACACTGCCTAAGAGAGAGATTTCTGCCGGTCTTGCCGAGGTGATCAAACACGGCTTGATTTTGGACGAAGAATACTGTGATTATATTAGCTACAACGCAGATAAGATTTTTAACTTCGAAGAAAATGTACTACAATACCTTGCTAAAAAGAACTGTTCCATAAAAGGCTATGTAGTGGAGCAGGACGAAAAAGAGGACGATTTAAGGGCGATTCTTAATTTGGGACACACACTCGGTCATGCTATTGAAACGGTGGAAAATTTCAGGCTTTTGCATGGTGAATGTGTATCGATAGGAATTGTGGGGGCTTACAAAATGGCTCATTACATGGAAATTCTAAGTAAGCAAACTGTTGAACAGGTAAAAGCTATTTTATTAAAACTTGGGCTACCTGTCTCCCTGCCCGGTCTGGACGTTGAAAGAGTGTACAACCAGATATTCTACGATAAAAAGGTAAAGGACAATAAGCTGAAATTTGTTTTACCACGTAGAATTGGAGAGGTTTTCCAATGTACCATTGAAGACAGTGGACTGATTAAAAAGGTTCTCGCGGATTTGGCAAACTAATTTTTAAAAAAATTATTTAAGCATATTAACCGTTTTATTTGATAATTCGGCTAGTATGCTTTTTTGTATGTTTTAGAAAAATTTCGTACGAATAAATAAAGCTAAACAGAACAACCATAATTGTATTGAAAAGATTATTTTATTGTTTTCATGTGAAGGGAGTACTTATAAAAAATGGCCAACAACAATCATTTAATTAGTGAACTGTCAAAAAAAGTTGATAATATGTCTCTTAAAATGGAGAAGATGAAATTCGTGGACTACGTTTATTATCTTGAACATCCGAGAAAAATGCTATGGGCCAATTTTGTAAGTGGTTTGGCTAGAGGCTTTGGAATAGCTATTGGATTTACTATTCTTGGAGCAATTGCTATTTACTTCCTAAATATTATAGTTAAAATAAATCTTCCTTATATAGGACAATTTATCAGTGATATAGTGAAGATTGTGCAAAGTAGCAGTCGGAATGTCAGATGACGGTGGAACATAGGAGGAATCATATGGACAAGAATCAGCTATTGCATTACAAGGATAAACTTTTAAAGGAAGCTAAAAAGGCTGACACTGCGTTGGAACAAATGAGAGACTTGGACGAGGGAGAAATGAGCAACTATACTCCTTCTGAATTGTCGAATTACGATAATCATCCTGCTGAATTGGGAAGTGAGCTTTATGCAGTTGAAATGAATCTGGCCCTGAAGGTACATGAGCAGACAAAACTTAATGATGTAAAGCTTGCATTGAAAAAAATAGATAACGGGTCATATGGTATTTGTGAGAATTGCAAAAAAGATATAAATCCCGATAGACTAGAAGTTATGCCGACTGCCAGGTTTTGCATGGAATGTCAGGAAGATAAGGAAGCAGAAGAGATTAATACGCCGGATCAGCAGTATGACGAAATTTTTGATAACCCCTTTGGCAGAAAGTACTTGAATAAACAAGAAGATGATGAGTTTGAAGGATTGGATCAATTTGATGATCTTCTAAAATACGGAAGTGCAGACACCCCTCAGGATATGTCGGGATATGCAGATTACGAAGAGTTTTATACAAATGAAATTGATAATCAGGGATATGTGGAAGAAACAGATAAAATTTCAAATCAACAGTACAAAAATCAACTTCCTTAAGACCAGACTTCCCATGTGAATTTGTCATGTGGGAAGTTGTATTTTTTTTAAGGTTTTTCTAGTTAAATGTTGATTTTCGACAGATAAAACCATATTATATTTTATAGTTCATGTAAAATATAGTTTTTGTGTGAGGTCATATGTTTAATTATAATAAATACCTTTTAATAAGCGATTTAGATGGTACTTTGATAAATTCTCAGCATTCCATATCTCAGGAGAATTTGGACGCTATTAGCAATTTTATAAAAAATGGTGGGAGCTTTGCTATTGCCACAGGACGTTCAAAGGACAATATACGTCCCTACATAGAAAATTTAACTCTGAATGGCCCATGTATCCTATATAACGGAGGAGGCATTTACAATTTTCAAGAAGAAAGATTTTTAGCTACTGAACTTATGGATAAGAGTGTAGTTGAGCAATATATTATTTATTGCATGAAATACTATAAAAACATGGTGGTTGAAATATTTACACCTGATATGTTGTACATAATTACACCTGACCATATACTGGATCCATATGTTGAGAGAGAGAAACAAGTATACTTAAGAACCACACTTGATGAGGTCATGAAAATGGACTGGATTAAGGTACTTATGTATGACAGTCCGGAAAGCCTGCAAAAAGCCTATTGTATGTTGGAAAATTATAATTTTCTTGATAAGGTGGATAGTTTTTTTTCACAGGTATTTTATCTTGAGCTTATAAAAAAAGGTATTTCAAAGGGGTCTGCTTTGGAGAGATTAAAAAATTCGCACCAGTATAGGGATAAAATCATTATCGCAGTAGGTGATTACGATAATGATATTGAAATAATAAGATTGGCTGATGTAGGAATTGCAGTAGATAATGCAAGGGAGTGCGTTAAGGCTGCTTCTGATATAGTGACTGTGAGCAATGACGAAAATGCTTTGCATGAAATTATTTATAATATAATACCCTCTTTAGCCAAGAAGGGAAAAATATAAAATAATTGAATTAAAAGGAATTTAGTGCTAACATATATAGTGCAAGAAGTTAATAGCCAGTGTGCTGGTATAGCACAGTCGGTAGTGCAGCTGATTCGTAATCAGCAGGTCAGCGGTTCGATTCCGCTTACCAGCTCCAAGAAAATCACCTATTTCAATGCTTAGGTGGTTTTTTTGTTATAATAAAAGTCGCTGAAAATCATACAAAATTTTAACGGTAACTAACAAAAAACTAATACGTAACTAACTAGCTTTAATTCTATTTATAGTTTATTTATGGCCTTTCTTAGTTCGTCTAAATCAGTGTGAGTATAAAATCAAACAAAATATGATGTAAATTTTAATTTATGGATGTAAGACACGATAAACAAAACATATTCAAAAATGAGTAAGGAACTGCCTTCTAGTAAAGTAAGCAATATTTCAAAAAAAGTCCCTACTTCTCAAAAGACTGAAGCAAAAAAGAATGTAAGAACAACAGTTACAAGAAATTGCTACAGATAATGATTAATGATCCATATGCCATAACAAGAGAAGAATTTATGGTTCTACAATCCGCAATAGGATACCGGCAAACAGTAACAATAAGGGAGGAGGCAAAACTACGTAAAAAGCAGATAAAGCTAGAACAGACTAATGTTGCAATGAAGCCAATCCCTGGAGAAAAATCAAAATCTGAAACCAAGGAGGATTCAGATGGTAAATCAGGAACTTCAGAATTAAAGAAAAATAAAAAAAAATCCATTACAAATGAAGAAGGACGATGGCAATACTGCTGCTTCAGGCTCAGGTATGCCAAATAATTTGAGGGCAGGACTTGAAAAACTATCAGGCATTGATTTATCAGATGTAAAAGTGCATAGGAACTCTGATAAACCACAGCAGGTTGGAGCTCTAGCCTATACTCAGGGAAATAACATCCATATTGCTCCTGGACAGGAAAAACATCTCCCGCATGAAGGATGGCACGCTGTTAAGCAAAAGCAAGGGAGGGTTAAGCCCACCATACAGATGAAAACTGGACACCTTGTGAATGATAATAATGATTTGGAAAGAGAAGCGATGTAATGGTCAGTAAGGTATCAAATCATCAGAATTATCCTATCATTACTGGATTAAACAATAGTCCAAATATAGAAGAAGTCATGCAAAAGGTGGGTACTCAAAATCAACCTTTACAAATGAAGAAAAAAATAGAAGTCTTTCAGATAAAATTAAAAGGCTTGTTGCTAACGCAAACAATACAAGCGAATCAGCTAAAGCAAAACTAAACGATCGCATCAAATTAGTTAAAGAAAGAATAAGAAATGCTAATGAAGCAATTAGCTCTTTTTGGAAAAAAATGAAAAGCCTGTTAATGGTAGCAAGTAAAAAAACATGCTGAAATCCTATATTAAAAATAATAAGGAGAGTTTATTATCAGCTAAATATAATTTGACGATAGCGCAGAATAAAGAGAAAAAAATAAAAGAGAGAATGGGGGCTGCTAATGGAGCGTTTAGAATAGCGGACGCCGTAAAAATAAGTATAGATGGAACAATAGAAGCATTAAGAAAGGGGACTGGGACTGGTATTATTAATAAATCGAAGAATAAACCAAATGGACCATACTATTTGAATAATAAAAAACAGGCATCTCAAATTACGTCTATAGATTCTAAATTTAGTAAGGAAGTTAGTAATTTTATAAAGGCCGTTAATTGAATTTGTAACTTCTGTTTTCTTCAACATCTTGTGGTTGAAGGATTAAGGTCAGTTTTTTAGGAATAAAAATAATGCCAAATATTCTAAAAATGGTATATAATCGATATAAGATAGCTA
>JAEZUC010000145.1 GCA_023443515.1 Bacillota bacterium | reverse complement strand
TGTTTAAATTCTTTTGTTCCATGAATTGCTTCTATTAGAAACTCAACATTTAACAGTTCTTCATAGCTTTCAATCCATTTTATAGACTTATCCTCAGTTGAAACTTCAACGAATTTTCCCTTTATATTTCTAATTCTTGTAATCCTTTTTTCAAGATTCCCGTCATATTCACCATTCTCATTGACATTTAAAACCTTAACATTATAGCCTTTGTTTGAAAAATGAAGAGCTATAGCATTTCCTACATTGTCATTACCTACAATACCGATACAACTCATATGCCTACCTCCCAGCTATTTGTTGATAACGTAACGTATTTACATTATCATGATTCCAATTTTGTTTAAAAATCAAGGGTTTGAAGGTTTCTAAAAATAAAAAAACAATGCCCCCTATCGATATTTAATCGGTTTTCCCAGATAAAATAATCCAAGAAAGAAAGGTGTCATTGTGATAAATATAAAATTTGTTTAAGCAGAGATTAAGAAAATTATAAACCAGCTGCAAATAAAGCCGCACCTAATGCTCCGATAAAATCTGAATCATGAGGGACGATAATATCTTCTGAATTAAACAATCGTCCTATTGATTTTACCATTCCTTTACTCCTTGCAACCCCTCCGCAAAACATGATATCCTGTTCTACCTTTAAACGCCCTGCCATTCCTAGAATCTTTTCTGCTATTGAATTATGAATTGAATTAATGATATTCTCCTCAGAAACCTGCTGAGATACCAATGATATTATTTCTGACTCAGCAAAAACTGCACATACGGTACTTATAGGGATTATTTTATCTGCCCTTTCCGAATATTCGCTGAGCTTGTCTACATCTATATTAAATACTTTTGCTACCATCTCAAGAAATCTTCCTGTACCTGCAGCACACTTATCGTTCATTATAAAGTCATCAACATCTCCCCTATGGTTAACTGTAATGACCTTTGAATCTTGCCCGCCAATATCAATAATAGTTTTAACAGTAGGGTGTGTGAATTTTGCACCTTTTGCATAGCAACTTATTTCTGTAATGTTTTTATTGGCAAAGGATACAAATTTTCTTCCATATCCTGTAGAAACTATTGAAACTATTTCTTTATCACCAAATTCACTATTTTTAAAGTTTGTATATCCAACTTCGCTTGCTACTTTTATGTTTCCAGAAGTTAAGGTCTTATCTTTAAAAACAATTCCGCCGTTTTCGTCTATTACCACAAACTCAGTTGTAGTTGAACCTATGTCTATTCCTCCAAATAGCTGCATTTAATCTCCTTCCCTAAATTAAATACGCCAGAACGTAGTACGCCTATCCTGCTATGCTGAAGAAATAAAGATGAAGAGAAATCCGGGTGTGATAGCGTTCTGCTAGTTCTAGGATAATTATTTTTTAATGTAATAATTTTAAATATCTTTCACGTAAAGCATCCCATATTAAAGAAGTTTTAGGCCAAACTATGTATGCCTAAAGTTAAATGTTCAATTAAATAATTCGGAGTACCATTTCATACATAGTTACCAAAAGTAAAATCAATATCTTAATAGTTATATGCCGTCTTCTGTTGGCATCTTGAAGTTTGGAAATAATGATCTAGTCTGAGTCTTTTCAAAAACTTCATTGAATCTCTCTATTTGTTCCTCTATAGGAACTTTTTTTGTTTTAAAAACAGTTTTGAGCATCTCTAACGCTTCCAGCATCTGTTCTACCGTAGCTGTTTTATTATTTCGCTCTAAATCATTCTGCATTTCCTGAATTTTGTTATAAGGCTCAGTTACTCCAACTCTATATTCGTCATTATTCCAATTTAAGTTTCTTGTACAAACTACAATTCTAAGACATTCTGATATTACAGTCGGAACATATTCTGACATTTTCTCCCTCTTCTCCTATTAATTGATTAATAACATTATACATCTTTCCAAATATTGCTGTCAATTTATTCTTTTTTTTAAATAATATTGGCGAGTTGTAACTTAATTGCAGACTAAAATTCAGCTTTTTCCCCGTTTCTATAGCAAAAAATAAGATAATACACCTATATATTGTTACCTTACTTAGAAAATTTTAGAATTCTATGTCGCATTTTATCAAATTTATTCCTAGCAAGCTTAATTTTAGCTTAATACTTACTGACTCTGCATATAATTTAGATCATCGGTAGCTTTACCCCGTATATAGAAAATCTGTCGTGATGTATTGCGGCTGTCCCAGGTTTCAATCCATTTCTCGCTACCGTAGGTGAAAGCACCTTTCTTTGTTACCAAATCAAAGCTTACAAATGTTTTATCATCCGTTTCCATGGGGATTATCCATTCAAAGGTATAGTTGTTCCCGTAGGTTTTTGTTAACATAATAGTATCAGTGTGTGTGTTCCCTTTGATATTATAGTGTACTCTAAATGCCGCATAATCCGGTTCACCCTGGATATCAATCCTTCCCCTTACTTTGTATCCGGCCTTTATATATGTCCTGCTGTGTCCCACCAAGGAGAAGTAGTTTATAGGCATTTTTATTGCAGGGATATCCGTATTGCTTCTTCGCGGATACCTGTCAGCTCTGCCGTCATGGTTATCATCGATACCCCTGTTTGTATCAAAGTAATAGGATCTCCAGCCGGGGTCCAGCATCATTGTAACTGCAAAACCGTATCCCTTGATACCTATAAATTTGTAGTCTACATTAACTGTTTTGCTCATTCCCGAAGGAAGCCATGCTTTAAATTCCGCACTCCCAACCCTGCCCTCAGGGTATGCCCCATCAGGTATATCAAGTGTTAATTCCCAAGTCTTTACCAATCCCGTATTTGAGACCAGTTTTATATTCCCTGAATCCGAAGTGTATTTAAGGCCTTCGAAGGTTAATTGGGTTTTTTTTACATATTGCGAGGTTGTAAATTTAAACAGAGCTGTATTGCCTGTATTGATTTGTGCTCCGGTTTCCTTGCCGTTTATATAACCTTTTAAGTTGATAGGAGTTTTTAGCGTTACGGGGAAGGATATAGTCTTACTCTGCTTTGCATTGGCTGTTATCTTAAAAATATAATTACCGTCTATAAGGGTATCTGGTGCGTTATAAGGTATATTACTCCAGCTGATGTCATTTCCGCTTTTATTGCCTGTCTCCGTACCGTAGCTGACGGTTTTTGTACCTGACACCTGAGTTCCGCTTAAATTGTACAGAGCCATTGTCAAATACGGATTTGACGGATATCTTGTCCATAAATCAAAGGCTTGCAGGTCTTCACCGGCCGGTAAGGTGACAGGAGACGGTGGGTTTCTGAAAGTGGTTTTCATTGACCTTAATTCAGCTTCAAACTGCATTGGAGGCGTTTCGGATAAAGTAAATGTAGCCTCCGGGACATCTGTATAGGTGGTTCCGTTTATATCCATTGTAAAAACATCTGACCAGGTATTTTCTATGTCTTTTACATAATACCTGATTTTATAAGTGCCGGGGCTCAGATTGTCGGGTATTGTATAGTTCCATTCCCCGCCTTCCTTTTTCCACATGATTTTTCTGTTTGATATGCCTTTGTCAGTCTTGGCTCTGGTAATATTATGATCTAAATCATAGCTGAGATCTTTCCAGATTGTCTTATAGGTATTTGTAACTCCATCAAAATCCCAATCCAGTGCCGCCTTGGCAATTGGCTTTCTATGTACATATATGTCCACCTCTGCAGTTCCGCTGTAATATGAGTAATTCTCCCCGTACGCACCCGAAGGCTTGTCTTTTACTCTTCTGTATATCCGGTACTTTCCTACATTTGAAAATGAATTTTTTATTTGAGCTGTCCATCCCGTATCAGAGTTAAAAGCTGTTAGGGTTCCGGATTCCTGACCTGTAGGATTATCAAAATAGTCCTTGTCCTGTACATATTGCATTTCTCTGGATATGATTTCGTCATTTTCCAGGTCATCTTCGCCCACATTCAGGGTAAACTGCTGATTACGGAGTATATAGATTTGCTCAATATCCGGTGTTTCCTCTGATATGTACTCCAGAGTTTCATTTAAGATCTCCTGAACACTTCTGTCTGTGGCATCTATAAATTTTGCACAGTCCGGGTATTGCTTCCGTATGTCGGGTGTTCCTGCAAGAATTATCTTTGCATCAGTCTTTGCTACAGCTGAATAAAACTCTGAAAGTTCTGATATAACACCGTCACTTATATAAAGTATGTATTTACTGCTGTTTCCACGCCACTTATCGGTGTAAGGTTGCCGTACATATTTATATATAGTACCGCTGTAGTAGCCTGTATAGTTGGCAACCCACTGCATATTGGGAATCCAGTATGAAACAGTTCTTGATGCAGTTCCCGAATATCCTGACCAGGATCTTGTCCAGTTAAAATATCCTTCTCCATGTTCAGGACTTTTCGTATGCCCGCAATGAGTGCTGATGTATGTATAGTTTTGTATGGACATGCTACCCGAATAACCTTCCCCATCACTATAGGAAATACAAGACGGTGGAGTCGAACCCCCATACCCGTGTCCGGAAGCATAACCCCCACTTGAACTTATAGATTTGGTTTCGGTACGTGACTCATAATGTCCGAAGTCATGATAACCTCCATTGTCCGTTACACTTGTTCTTTTCAGCCTGCCCGAATATCCCGAACTGGTATATGTAATTTCTTCCGAAGGATAGCTTGTCCCTGTATTGCTTGATGTACTTGCAGGGGTAGAATATTCATAAGTTTTCATATCCCATATATTAACGTTGGGAATCATATTTCTGCCTAACAATGAATTTTCCAAAGCTACTCTGTTATCAGTTATGTAACTGTATTTATTCTGTGATAAGTCCTTGTCTCGCATTATGTACAAATCTACATTAGGTCTTTCAATGGGAGCATCCAGGTATATATCAGAAAGCGGTTGATAGTTGTCCACCCAAAAATCACATTCAAGACTTGCTGATTTTTTATCTGATTCGGTAACATACTGAGATAGTGTATCCTGATTATTTACACCAACAAATTCATCCTGAGCATGTATAAAAAATTTATAGTAACCTAGTTCCGTAGGAGTATATGCAGGGAAGTCCGTCAATTCACAAATG
>JAEZUC010000132.1 GCA_023443515.1 Bacillota bacterium | reverse complement strand
CGTCACTGTAGGTTACGGTTTTTCTGCTGCCGTTGCCGTAATATTCATATGTAGTTGTCTTTCCCTCTGATATAACCTCATAGAGCCTACCTGCTTTGTCGTATACCTTTTTTGTAAGGTTGTGCTTGAAATCCTCAGTAGTTTCAAAGTACAAGCCTCCCCCCTCAGTATTATCAAAAGTGTAGGTAGTTGTACCGAAGCCCGGTGCCTTTTTGGTTGTTACTCTGTTTTCTTCATCATAGGTTCTTGTGGTTGTACCTGTTTTATCTGACATGGTGAGTTGGTTGTCGAAGTATTATTGGGTTTATCTCATTTATCTTATGTCTACCTATTGTAATGCAGAAAGAAAGACGGTCACCATATAGATAACCGCCTGTATATAATTTGGGGTAATTATTATTCTTACTGTTGAAGTTCAATTTCCTTCCCTATTCATACAATTTTATAACTTATAACTAAAAACATTTAAATGAATTTCAATCGTTTCAAACTCACCTCTAGTTTCAATATTAAGGTTCAATACTCTATCAGATACATTACAAATTTATGTAGACCATAAAGTTTTATAATACCAACCCGGAGAAAACTCATCCATGGATTCTTCTTTATCTTTGCCAAAAATTATACTATCAGAATATACACCTTCATCGATTAAATAAATTTGTAAAATCTTATTTTCTGAAGAATCTTTGTGTAATCTGATTCTTTCACATTTGAGGATCTTATAAATTCTATTTAGTAAATTATAATACTCATTATCAAGTTCTTCTTCTTTGCCGTCAGCTATGAATTTTATGTTTTTGTCCGAAAAGACTATTTGTATCTCTTCTTCTCTTGAATAAATATTTTTTACCAAAATGTCAAAAATATTTTTATTCTCTTCAAAATTTTTAATAATTCTTTCCTTATTTTCCTTCTGCTTATGGACTATATTATCCTCTTTCCATTCTGAATATACTTTAAAAAATAATAAACATATCATAATAATAATAAGAAATATTGAAAGAATTAATGCAACGTTTTTTAACAAACTATTTTTTACTATCAAAATAATTTCACTCCTATTCCTAATCTAATCTTATGGCCAGCATTGAAATGAATCTTTCTTATAAGCGTCTAGTGCTTTTTTTATATCTTTACTTGTTGCCTTTCTATCAGCAACATCTATATCATTACGATCACCAAATTCATCGCACATAATAGAGTTAATATATTTGGTTTTAGAGTCTTTATATCCATCTTTAATCCCAAGTATATGACCAAACTCATGGGCAATAACTACATCAAAAGTGTTTGAATCATATCGATCCTTTTCTCCATGCCTGCTATCTCCTACATACATATTTATTGTTCCAGGATTAGACTTATCCCAAGAACCATCCTCCACAAAAAGGAATTTTCCATGAGGATTAGCGTTTGGAATACCTGCTTTATTATAAAAATTTATTGTTGAAGACTTCTGATCATCAGCAGTAATGTGCGCTTTTCCGTCATTTAATACTTCTACCGTAGTAATAACTGTTACGTCATGTCCATTAATTCTGTATTGGCCTGACCATTTTTCTTCAATTGCAGTTTTAATTTTATCTTTATAAGTTTGATTTGTACCTGGAAAATAATCATCTGCGTCTTTACCTTTAATAACTGCACACCAATATATATGGACTGTATTTCCAGTAATATCCACCTTTAACCTATCAGATGACTTAGGCTCACTAAAATTATAATCATTTTCAAGGTTACCTTTACCAGTATAATAAGCAGATTTTCCAGCTATACTACCTTGTATATTGCCTAAAATCCTCTTATTACTACTAATTTGTGTGCTATTTGAGTTCTTTCTTTTATTGGTAGCTAGAGTAAAACCAACTTTCTCTGCCCTTTCGATATCGCTAACATCTACTTGACAGGACTTCCCCCCCGCATTATACATTGTTACGTCTTTGGCAATTGTATATCCTACTTGTGAAGCACCATTAACATCTTTTGGGTCAACATTCTGAAGAATACCACCTGCATTATACATCCACACGTGACCACTCGGGTCAACATACATCATTGGCTCATTCGCACAATACGTATACAAATTCAAACTCAACGGATGATTGGGGTTACCTGTATAAGTATCCTCACTCAGGAATCTGGCTGTTTTGCTGTCATAGTAGCGGGCATTCAGGTAGTAGAGGTCTGTTTCCTTGTCGTACTGGTAGCCTGCGTAGGTTATGCTGTTGTTAACATCTCCCGTTTGCTCTGTTATATTTCCGAAGGCATCATAATAGTAGGTTGCTTGGATTGCTCCGTTTTCCCCTATTAGTGCGGTTACGTCTCCGTGGCCGTTGTACATATAGTTCATTGTATCATTTTGTGCAGTTCTTGTCAGGAGATTTGTTCCATATATGTTTCTGGCTGTCTCATTGCCTTCTACGTCTGTTTCCAATACTACCTTGTCAGCTTCATACAGGTAATTTGTGGTACGCTGGTTTTCGGTCTTGGATACCCTGTAGCCTTCTCCGTTATAAGAATAGGTTGCTGTTTTCTTGCCTGCTGTTGTTTTTACCAGCTGATTCCAGACATCAAACTTATAGTAGGTTACATTACTTGTTGTACTCTGGCCTGACTTTTCAAGACTAAATCCCCCTGATGTTGATGTGGCAACCGGTTTTACCGTTTCTGTGGTTTTTGAGACTGTATTACCATTGCTGTCAA
>JAEZUC010000115.1 GCA_023443515.1 Bacillota bacterium | reverse complement strand
ACTTTAATATGTCAACTATGATAAAAACCTCCATTCTATTTAATGAGTATACAGTAAATTATTACAAATACATAATCTACTAACGAGATGTTTGCTTTTACTCTCACTCCTTCAAAAACCCCATACTGTAAAAATACGTCTCACTCCCACACATCTCACAAAACCTTGCGTAATCCGGATTGGTATATAAGCAACCACCTTTGTCAAGATAAAGTCCTTTATGGCAGTAGTTATAAAGCCTCCTGTCACAACTGGGGCAAATGCCCTCCGGCCAGTAAAAATGTTTTTTACCGCAGTATGGACATTCAGCCTGGTCGAAGCAATTATCAAAGGATACGGTTTCATAATACGTTTTTCTTTCAACGCCGTTAAGATTGTTTTTAAGATGATTACCACAAATACGGCAATATCTTGCGGCCCCGTGAAATTGAGTATTTCCACATTTGTTACATACCCGGGTTATTTTGAACTCAAGTAAATCAAGCCTTTGTAGATTATTAAGCCTTATCCAGAGAGCCGTGTTTGATACATTGAAGAATTCTGCTACTGCAGGTATGGAAACAAAGTTACAATATAATAAAGTTTTTTCAGGGATGAGAAGCTTTCCTGCAAACTCATTTGCTTCCAGGTCTTCTAGTTCTCTTTCTTCGCTAGTCTTAAGGATGTCGGGAATGGAAAGATGGTCAAGCAGGATATGTCCCAGTTCATGCGCTATTGTAAAATTAAGTCTTCTGTCTCTGGAATCCTGAAAGGGATACCGGATTTTATCCCGATTTATAATTATCTGATACAGTTTTTCTTCTTCAACATACCGGGAAACAGCATCAAACTTGTCGCTTACATCCCTGACTGTGCTTATCTGAAGAGGTAATCGCTTCTCGTCCTTGATTCTCTTTATTAAAGCAACACAGTCAAGAGGCCATTTTGTTATAGAAAAATCCCTCATAAAGTTATTCAATTTCAAATCTATAAACTGTTTTCTGTAAAGTGGAATCTGGTCTTGAGTGCTGTGGTTTTTGCTGCAAATTAGCGACATATATTAATCCTCCATGAATAAAAGAGAACACCAGTTCGACATAATTATACAAAAAAATCCCTATCAGGTAAAGTCCTATTTATAAAATAAGTGTTACCGATAGAGACTATTTATTGTTCTTGTTAAGAAGGGAATTGGCGACGGCCTTTATTGCCGCGATATCCTCGGGGGGCAGTTCCTTTGAAATCCTGTAGGCTATGTTTGCCCAGTCGCTGTCCAGATTGTACATTTCTTTTGCTCTTTTGCTTATGTCAACAACATTGCCCTGCTCGTCCCTGAAAATCATTTCGGTAAAATGCTTGTGCTCCAGTGTTTCCTCCATGTACCCGGCCTTTATCATCAGATCTTCATACCTGACTCCGAGGTGGGGGGCAATTGCCTTTAACACATCAGGAGAAGGACGCTTTCTTTCACCTGTTTCAAGCCTCCAGATTTCAGTATTGCTGATTCCGGCCAGCTCTGCAAGCTGTCTTTGCGACAGATCCCGTTCAGTTCGGATCATCTCAATAAATTTTCCGAGTTCTGTCTTTTCAAACTCACTCATGATAACCTCCAGTTAGTGCTTAAGTCCGTTAATATCTGTGTCTTATAGGCATTGGTAGGTGTTGATTTAAATATAGTGTTTCCATCACCTTCATATATTATATAAAAGTTGTTACCGAAAAGCAATATTGCAATAAAATTTTTCTAGTATCTTGACGCTAGGTTACATAACTGATAGAATAAACGTAACGTTTAAGAAACGAACATACGTTCTTGGGAGGAGGTGAAAAAGTATGACACCTAATAAGGAATATATTATTTCTCTTGCAAGGAAAAAGGGCTGGCATGATGCTGAATTAGCAAGGAAGACAGGCATTTCAAGAACTGAAATAAGCAGGTTTATACATGGAGACCGCAAAGGAGGGAGCAAGCTGATTGGTGGAATTATCAAGGCGTTTCCCGAGGAACCAATGGACAAGCTATTTTTTTACCAAGACTGACACCGATAGGTGACAAACAAAGAGGTGACGTGACTTGGATTTCAATGAAGTAGAAACAAATCAAAAAGGGTGCTGTATTCTTTCAATGCCGATTAAGGCAACACCCTATCAACACCAGATTAATGCATTTAATTTTGTATGTGTAATGTTCGGGATTGTAGATAATGAGGCATTTGAAAGTAATTAAATTTTGTAGCACAAACTGTGTACTTAGGAATGGGAGGTGATGAAGATGAACATTTCCAGAAGCAGAGGAGTTTCCTTACTAATGGAAATGGGTTAACCCGGCACAGGAAAAACCCTTACAACGATAGCAGTACTTGGTGCAATGTACATGGCAGGGAAAATTAAAAAGGCACTGATTGTCGCACCTTTATCCATTGTCAACGTATGGCAGGAAGAACTTCAAAAATTCGCAGCTTTCCCATACAACGCTATCATTCTTGAAGGGACAATGCATAAGAAACAGGATGCTCTTGATCACATAACAGGAGAGGCTCTTCAGATAGTGATTGTCAATTATGAATCTGCATGGCGAATGGAGACAGGACTATTAAAATATAACGCAGATATTGTCATAGCAGACGAAGGTCACAAGATTAAAACACACAGTACCAGACAGTCAAAGGCACTACACAAGCTTGGAGCAAAGGCCAGATACAGAATGCTTCTTACCGGAACGGTCATAACAAACAAAGCCATTGATATTTTCAGCCAATATAAATTTATTAATCCTAGTATTTTCGGAGAGAGCTTTTATGTCTTTAGAAGCAGATATTTTGACATGGTAGGCTATGGTAATCATACCCCGGTTCTTAAAAAATCCATGGAGCAGGAGTTAATGGACCGACTCCACTCAATTGCTTTCAGAATAACAAAGGCAGAGTGTCTTGATTTGCCCGAGACAACAGACATAGTACGGCATATTAAGCTTGAAGCATCTGCAGAAAAAATATATAGGTCATTGGTAAAAGACAGCTATGCTGAACTGTCAAAGGGCGAAGTAACCGTCACAAATGTACTGACACGGTTGCTGCGGTTATCTCAATTAACAGGAGGATTTATCGGAGATGACAAAAGTACTGTAACTAATGTCAGCATAGCGAAGCTGGAGGCACTTTCGGACGTAATTGATGAGGCAATTAATCAAGACAAAAAGATTGTAGTAATAGCAAGGTTTGTTGCAGAGATAAAAGCAATTGAAAAGCTCCTGCAAAAGAAGAAGCTTGAATATTCCCTCATAATGGGTGGTGTCAAGGATAGAGAAATTCAGGTTTCACAGTTCCAGAACAACCCCGAGGTTAAAGTCTTCATAGGACAGATAGCAACGGCAGGACTTGGAATAACACTTACAGTGGCGAGTACCATGGTTTTTTATTCATTGGACTACTCCATGAGTAACTTTGAGCAAACAAAAGCCCGAATACACAGAGTTGGGCAGAAAGAGAACTGTACATACATATATCTGGTTGCCAAAGGAACCGTTGATGAAAAGGTACTAAAAGCACTAAGGAGCAAGGCGGATCTGGCCAGAATTTTGGTTGATGAATATAAAAGGGGGGATAACCCGTATGATTATGGAGGTGAAATCTATAGACAGTAAGATGTTCCAATTGGCGGATAGGTTAAGAGAACTTAAAGAAGCAAAAAAGCAGGCTGAGCAGCAAGTAAAGGACATTAATGCAGAAATAGATAAAACCGATTATGCTCTCTCTGAATTGATGGCAGAAAGTGAAACACAAAGCTTTACAAGAAGCGGAACGATGTTTTTCCTTACCACAACAACAAGGGCTTCGACACTTTCGGAAATGAAAACAGAACTTTATGAGGTACTTAAAGAAAAAGGCTTTGGTGATCTGGTTTATGAAACTGTAAATGCAAATTCCCTTTCAGCTTTTGTAAAGGAACAAACAGTAGAGAATGAGGATGCATTACCCGATTGGCTTGATGGACTGGTTAAAGTCTTTGAAAAGACCTCCGTCGGGGTCAGGAAGTCAGCGAAATAGCCTTTCTGATACGAAGATTAAGAATAAAGAGTTAAAAGTTTAGGTAGAAGGAATCAAAAAGTAAAGAACCAATATGAAGGACATTGAATAAGGAAATTAGGCAGCTAGTGCTTTTACATAGATGGAATAACAAAAACAATAATCGGAGGATTAATTATGAATAAAAATACTGAGTTGGAAGTTTCAAATACAGGTAGAGGCTTTACAAATTTAGCGGAATTTAATATGACAGGAGCAATGGCTGAGGAGCTTGAGGGCCTTGATGGGGGCTTCGAAAGAATCAAAATACCAAGTGCAGGCTCAACAGTATTCGAGGTTCCCGGAGATGATCCTAACGAGCCGGATTCAGTTAAGGAGTTCAGTGCGGTAATTCTATACCATCACCCTCTTCATGCATACTATCAAAGCAAATATTCAGGAGGAAATCAGCCGCCGGACTGCGGAAGCTTTGACGGACTAATCGGAGAGGGTAACCCGGGAGGGAGCTGTGTCAAATGTCCATATAACCAGTTCGGTAGTGGTGAAAACGGTTCCAAAGCCTGCAAGAACAGACGAAGAATTTATGTTCTGCGGGAGGGAGAAATATTCCCGGTGCTGCTTTCGCTGCCAACCGGCTCACTAAAGGAATTCACTAAATATATAAAACGCCTTTTGTCAAAGGGAAGAAAGTCAAACAGCGTGGTAACAAAATTCTCTTTGAAAAAGGCAGTAAACAGTGGCGGAATTGCATACTCTCAGGCACAGTTCACCGTCGATAGACAACTGACCCAAGAGGAATTTGCACTAATAAGCACATTATCCGAGCAGATTAAGGCCTACAGTAAAAATGTCGGTTATGATATGGATTCAGGCTCAGAGGATGGAGTTACAATAAACGCCGATACAATTGACTCGGAAACAGGCGAGGTAATAGAGCCACTTAAATAGCAGATTGCTTTTCACAGCGGGAAGGTGTGTGACACTTTTCCTGCTGCTTAAAGCAGAAAGGTAGAATTATGGATTACAGATGTGTATTGGATATAAAAGAAATACAGGATTACATAGATAACAAACAGTTAATAGCGTTCGACTTTGAAACCTCTCCCACTGATAAATTCAGAGACTGTGACAAGGCGGCACTTGACCCGTACAAATCGGCTATTACAGGAATCAGTTTGTCAGCGGAAGAGGGCAGCGGAATTTACATACCGTTGAATCATAGAACAGGCAAAAATATTGATGACCCTCAAAAAGTATTTGACTACTTGAAGACCGGGTTATTTGAAAATGGAGATGTTATCAAGATTGCACACAACCTGAGCTTTGAAGTTATGTTTCTCTATCATCTTGGAATAATAGTACAGTCTCCCTGCTATGACACCATGGCGGCAAGCCAGTTAACACTCAAAAGCGATACCGAATTCAGAAATCTTTCTGATAGCGGATTGAAAACATTGGTGTTCGAGTTGTACGGCATAGAACTCCCAAGATTTGAGGAAGTAACAAGTGGCAAACATTTTAACGAACTTGATCCTCGGGACGGTGAAACAATACACTATGCCTGTGCTGATTCTGATTTTGCACTGAGACTTTACCATACCTTTAATACATGGTTTGTCCGCTTTCTTCCAAAACATCGGTACATAGTTGAAGAGTTGGAATCGCCTACAGCTGTGTATGTGGGAATCATGAAGCACAATGGCCTGCTGATGGATAGGGAGTTAATGCTTTCAAAACAAAAAGAGGCTGAGAATAAGCTGACACAAATAAAGGAGGAAATAACCTTCTTTATCGGTGATGTGGACATTGGAGAAAATGCAGGGACGGCAGCTTTTAAGAACTATCTATACAAGGACTTGCAGCTCCCGGTGCTAAAGACCACAGCAAAATACAAAGAGGCAGCAGACGATGAAGCAATGATCCTGCTATCCGATTGGTGCCGAGAAAAAAGGCCGGAGCTTATTAACCTGTTTGAGCTTGTTCAGGAGTATCGGAAGTGGGGAAAGCTGAAATCTACATACATTGACGGATATTTAGATTATATAAACAGCGAAACCGGGAGAATACATCCTGACCTTTTTCCCCTTGGAACAGACACCGGAAGATTTGCGTGCAGAAAGCCGAATCTTCAGAACTGCCCCCGTAAGGACAATGACCCTGTTGGTATACGCAGCTTTATAAAGGCTTCGGAGGGGAATGTACTGCTGTCTCTGGATTTGTCACAGATAGAGCTTCGTGTCGGTGCATTTTTTTGCAGGGATGATAAAATGCTTGAAACCTACCGGACGGGCGGAGATATTCACGGACAGACAACCAGCGTTATATATAAAATATCCTTTGAGCAGGCTATTGATAAAAATGCAGAACAATATAAGGAGCGCAGGACTATTGCCAAGAACTGCAATTTCGGTACCTTTTTCGGGCTGTTTCCAAAGGGCCTTCAGAGAACCCTTAAATTCAAGGCAGGACTGGACACCTCCCTTTCAGAATGTGAGCAGATTATATCTAACCTAAAGTTAGGTTATCCCATGCTGACAACATGGCAGGATGATGTGAAGAAAAAAGCTGCTATTCAGAAGTACACAGACACATACTTGGGACGGAGAAGATACCTTCCTAATATCAACTCATATGATTGGGGAAAGAAGAGCTTTGCACAACGGTGTGCTTTAAACACCCCGATTCAGGGTACTGCAGCTGATATTTTAAAGCTTGCTATAGTGCGAATCTTGACCAAGCTTTCTGAAATGGAATGGTTAAGGCCCTTATTACAGATACATGATGAGTTGGTATTTGAAGTACCCCATAAAAAAGTTACAGAAGCTGTCCGCTTTATTAAAGAGTGCATGGAGCTCATACCTTTTGAAGGCTTTGACGTACCAATATTGGCAGAGGCGGCAGTAGGAGAAAATTTCGGTGATATGAAGGAACTGGAGGTTTAATATATGAGTATTAGTAAATTTAATCATGAGGGATATTATGATCCCACGCCATATGAAG
>JAEZUC010000073.1 GCA_023443515.1 Bacillota bacterium | reverse complement strand
ATGTGCCTCCTTGCTTGATGATGGTTGTATCTATTACATCATTACTTCTTTCAATATACAACTTTGGTTCGGTAAAGGTATAAAAATCTCTTGTCTTTGCTATGTATATTCTAAACTTGCCAAAGTTATCTGCTCCTACTCGTGATGCCCAGAACATCACATATTCTCCTGTCTTTTCATCAAATACTATCTCAGGAGCCCAGGTACAGCCTGCATCATCTCTTGCAACTTTAACCAGCCTTTCTTTAGACCAATTTACCAAATCATTGGATTCCCAAATTACAACCGATTTACTTCCGTATGTTCCGGCTGCATCCCAGCCTTTACCATTTGCAATTCTTAGGTCTGTTGCAACCATATAGAATTTATCCCCCTCAGGAGACCTTAAAATAAATGGGTCACGAACACCCTTATCTCCAACGGTTGAAGTCAGCACCGGATTGTTTCCGTTGAGTTCCTTCCAATTTAGTCCATCAGTACTTGAAGCAAAGTATATCTGCTCTGCATCAGACCTGGCAGTGCCATTAAAATATGTAAAGAAATATCCCTTATAATCTGATTCACTTATAGTTTTGGGTTTTGCCCGAACAGTGATATTTATATCTGCCGTCCCCGTTGCCGTTCCATTAGTCAGGTGAGCTGTTAAGGTTACCTTAGTGTCTGTAGCAGGTCTTGTAACAATACCCGCAGGTGCATTGTCATAGCCTGAATTCACTACTTCATTCACATTGACAATAGCAGGCTTGTCCGTTGACCAGGTTACCTTGACAGTTGCTCCATCAGTAACAATTGATGCTGGCAATGTAATATTTCCACGTATATCATCTGCATTGCGAATAAGCAGCTGCTTTTTTGCATTCTCTATTGCCTGATCCTGCCCTTGCAGCAATGCCTTAACTGTAGCTTGGAATATTTTTGTATCACTTACACTTCCTCGTGTGATTGTTGCGGTAAGTGTTGCCTGCTTATCTGTTTCCGGGTATTTTGGGCGAGTTACATACCCCGTTGAAGAAACGAGACTTTGGTCGGATGACATCCAGGTAATTGTACTGCCATTTACGCCTGCTGTCGGCAAGTTGATTTTTGAAGTTACCTGACTCAGATCCCCAAGGGTTAATGCTGCTTTGTCCAATGCAACAATATCAGAAGCGCCTCCATTACTCAATTCTACTACCTCTGTGGCACTGAGTGCCCTGTTGTATAGGCGGAAATCTGCAACCTTACCTTTGAAGTAATTGTCAGCAGTATATGGTGCTCTTCCAATAAAATTGGCTACCGTAGACTCAATATCTTTAGGAGAATATGCGACATTTGTGTTCTCAGCAACCTTCACCCCGTCTACATAAAGTGTACCTAAAGTCCCTTTTTGAGTATATGTAACGTATTTCCACACTCCGGTACTAAAGGCTGAGTTCACCTTAGTGTTTTGTTCATCAGTCCAGTGTGCTTTCGCAAGCATAACTCTGTATGTTCCTGACTCCAGCAAAAAACCGAAATAATGTGCATTCACATCACTTTTTGAATCTGTAGTTGTTCCGAAATTAAATACCCAGGACGGGTTGACATTTGACGGATCAACAAACACTCTGGCACTTACCGTGGTCTCTGTCAGACCTGACAGAAGGCCATTAGGCATCTGTATATACCCCGAATTTCCATCCAATTCGACCGCACCCGATCCATTCTGAGCTGTTATCCAACTGCAGTTACCATTCAAAATACCATCTCTGCCGTTACCGGAAGAATCGGCAACTTTTGTTCCCAATCCCTCACCAAACCTGTACCAAAGCATCAAACCGGCATCCGCAGCATTTACTTTATTTGCAGGTATAAATGAAAATAGTCCGGTAAGAATTGAAGTAATTAGCAGACACGACAAAATACGAATTTTAATCATATGCTTTCCTCCTAATAATATACATCATTTACTCGTATTTTCTCGCTTAATCTTAGAATTTGATCTTTGACGACAAATCTCCTATGTCTCAACAATTCTAAAATAAACGAAAATACTCAAACTTTAAGCCTTACCTATTACCGGTAATACTGCTTGAAATATAGGCATATCTGCCATCAGAGCGTCCCTTCTGGTTATTGTTGCTTTGCCTTGATGCTTATTTCCCAATGTAATCAAAAAAATAAATAGAACCCCTTTTAGGATTATCTAACATAAGATTCCATGTGAGCATCTATTTTATAATGATTTATCATCGATCATACGAGTAATATTTAATTATTATTTTAATGCATATAAGTAAATTAAAGTATATAATCCCAATAATTTGTACAAAAATCAAAAAAAAATGAAGTTATGAGTGTTATTAATCGCAATTGGATATTAAACAAATCTCTAGGTTGTTAAAAATGCTTCTAATTCATCAATTTTCGTTATAATTATGTCTGTGGAATGTTCTATCATCGGATTTCTTTTCATATGAAAATCCTTTGACTGAAATAAAGAATAATTATTAGAACAATACAATATTATTTTCTTTTCCAATGCATATGATATTCCCTGCAAAATTGATGAATCCAGATCCATCTCATTATTATCTCCTTGGATAAAAACATATTTTGATTTTTTCAAACAATTCAAGCTTTCTATTGCTCTTTCCTCGTTGGAAAAATCAGAAATATAATATGTTAATTTTAAATTTTTACAGATGGTTATTACTCTTTCAATAATATTCAAGCAATATTCATATTTCATTGATAATGAGTCAATGTACAAATCATATTCATCTTCACAAATACTATAATTGAAGACATTGTTTATTTTATAACCACCAATACTTATTTCCTTCAATGCTCGCCGTAGCTCTCCTAATATAATATTTTTATGCGCATCAATGTTTTTCCTGTATTCAACTTCGGCATCGCAAGCTCTTATAGCTATTACTTTGGATATGAGATTCAACAATACGCTTATTGAAAAATTTTTATCGCTTTCTCTATTTGTAAACAAGAAATAGTCCGTTGACAATACAACTATAGGTATACCTCTTATAAAGGAATATCCTAGTTCAAAGCCAATACCGGAGTCATACGCAGGGCCGTCCAAATAACCCGTTAGTATACAGGCATTATCCAGCATGCTTTTATCTAAATCAAAGATCGCCTTTGTTTTATTTTCAAGATGTGCAATTTGACAATTTGAATCTCTATATGGAAGAAAGCAGTAGTCAGCCTTTTCTCCAATTATTTCTAAAAGGCACTCATTTATGTATTCACATAATTCAAGAGAATTAAGCCGATCAAATATATTATAAAGCTTTGTAAAAATATAAACCTTTTTTCCTGAAATTATTTTATTAATCATTCACTGATCCTCACATAATCATTTTAATTTTCATAAACCTTACAACCATAAGTTGCTCAATTTCCTGCCATATTTCCACATCATCAAACGTTGGTGCCATTAAACCACTTTATACATATTGCTCTTTGCCACTTCCATTAATTGATTAACAGTATTCAGCCTTTCACTCCTATTCGGAGGCAGTGTTACAGCGTGCATAAAGCCTTCACACCATTTGCAGTCAGCACTGCAATTTTTGTTTGTGACACAGGGTACTTTTCCATCATAAAATGGCTTTATAAAACCATCCATGGCTTGACTATCCACAATATAGTGGCAAGGATCAAGATCCTTACCAAGGATATCCTTCCAGTCCATATCCAATAATCCTGTTTTTTCAACGAATCTAAATATATTGCCGGTACTTTGCCCCTTTGAATAGTTTCTCGCCAAATCCAGTAGCCAACTACTATCTTTTTTTTCACGGCCTGCCAATTTTACGGCAGTTATTCCGGCTTCCTTCAAAAAGCAAAGATCTTCGGGCCTAATCCATTGGGATTTTAAAACGTTTAATGGATTCTCCAGCTTATGTACAGCGCAACACAGATGGTAAAAATCAATTTTTTTTTCTTCAGGACTTAAAAAATTATAAAAATCCTGATGAAAACGTTGAAAAGCACAATCAGGGAGGCAACTCTCATTAACCAAAGCTGTTCGACCTTTTTCGGGGAAATGATTACTAACTTCCCTAAACAACGGAAAATCCCTTGACCTTGTGAATGGAAACTGAATTTCATCATATGGAGCTGAATATAAAAGTTGTTCGATTTTAGCCACAGAATCCAACTGATTATTGACACTGCTTGCTATAATCAGTTTTGGAAACCATGTCTTAATCAATACCGCCAAATAAGGTATTGTTATTATAAACCCATCGACCCCTGCTTCTACCAAATCACTTATGTGAGTATATATTTCTTTCTGGGTATCCCCGTTTAATTCCTGACCTGCCATTGAGCAAGCATTTAGAACATAAAAAAATTTCATTCCCTTTTTATGTGAGGAATTAATATGAGTGGCATAGGATTCATGCCTTTCAGGTATTACGGCAGGTGGTCTTCCTGTACCTACAATTGATTTGCGGTCACTAGCATAAATCTCTTTAACAGGGTATATTGTATCATCCTCTCTATTCATTTTATCCAGTGAATCCAGCAGGGATAAATCCCAATTATATGGCATTTTTATGTACATGATTTAAGCTCCTTTTCAAACTTATAATGATAAGGTTTAATTTATTCACAGTAGTAAAATTTATGTGATGTAGCTCCTATGGGGCAATTTATTTCAACGCAATCAGTGTTTGACTTTAATATATCGTGCAAGGTCTGGTATCTGAGATTACCCAAGCTACCATTTCCATGGGAATAAATGAAACATGGGTAAACTGAACCATCCGAGCCAACAGAAATCTGACTTTTTACTGCATCGCATTCCAAAATATGAGTTTTGCTACTATCATTTGCCAGAAATGAATCCTCCGGTTTCAGCCATCCCGGGAGATCAACAGCCAGTGTCATGCCGGTTTTGCCCTTTTTTAAAAAATGAATAATTGCACTTTCTAATAAACGAAATAAATCTTTATCCGTTCTTTTTATTTGATAAAGTGAGGTTAAAGTTTTTCCCCGACCAACCCCATTAAACCAATCGATATTTAACGTACTCACACCATTATATACGGCAAAGTCAATAAGCTCCTTTAAACCGTGTACGGATTTTTTTGTAAGCACCGAACTGATTCTTGTAGTTATTCCTAATTTAACTGCTGTTATTATTGCATTTTTTGCATATTGATGGGAGCCATCCCTTAATTCATTATGAATATCAGGATTAGTAGAATCAAAAGATACTGCGATTCTTTTCAGTCCGCAATCCCTTAAGGTCTCTAATCTTTGTTGACTTGCACTAAGCCCGTTTGTGACAAGCAGAATATCTGTTACTTTACTTTTTACAAAAGATACTACTACATCTTCAATACCCGGATATATCAACGGCTCACCACCTTCAATATGAACTGTTTTCACACCCAGATGCCCGATATCTGAAGCAATTTTCACCCATTCTGCTGCGCTCATCTCGTGCTCCATAGTCTGGCAGGAGTCTGTAAAACAGTGGGAACATTTGATATTACATCTTCTGGTTACGTAAATATGGACATATTTAATCTTTGGTGGATTCAAGTATTCATCCTTCTTCCGATCATATTGTTCAAAGGCTTCCTTACCATACTCTTTATGTGATTTGTTGCTTGATATTACCATTATCTGCACCTCGGAAGTATAAAGTTTCTATATTAGTAACGAAAATTTTTTTTATTGAATGACATTTATCTTTTGAATAAATTCACCTATTTTCTCAACCATCGCCTCGCACGAAATATCTTTCATAATGAAGTTTGCTTTTTTATGATTCCCACCACCAAGCTGTACAAATCCTTCTTTCTTCAACGTTGCTATAATATCTGAACAACTTACCAAATTGGAAAATGATAGAAGGGTTGTTTGAATTCCTGAAATTATTATGTATAGATCAAATTTTGATTCTTTTTTCAATTTAGGGAAGATTCTCTTAAAGAATTTTGCTTTTAAATTTCTGGTATTAATAAGGCGGTTATTTATAATACCGATTCTAAACCCGTCGACTTTTTTATGTTGTCCAGGATCATTGAACTGCTGTTTAAGCATTTCAATCGATAACATGTTATAATTATATTTATAGATATTAAGGTTTTCATTTAAATTATCAATTATTTTCAAGCAATTGTCTGGCTTGCCTAGCTTGTTTTTAATATAAAACATTTCCTTTCTACAAGCCTTAAGTCTATTGAAGCCTACTTTGCCACCGTCGTACAATATTTTATTTCCATCAACTCCAATTAAATAAACATTTTCCAGATAGGAAGTGTCTGTGAGATGTGTTCCACCGCAGGGGCTACAATCATACCCGGCAATATCAACTAAACGAAAATCGTCCTCCATATGACAAAGTACATTTCTCTTTTCAGAGGCCACCTCCATAAGTTTTTCCTCTATGAAATAGAGATCCTTTTCAACGATGGGCTTGGAAAGAACAATTTCACCACCACTGTCAATAAAATTGGAACGATTAGTATTTATTTTCCACTTATTAAAAATAATACGAGAAATTACATGCTGAGCGGTATGGAGCAAAGAGAGGTAAAATCTTCTGTCAAAATCAACCAGACCATGAACAGTAGAACCTTCACGTAGCATGGAAGTATCAGACACAAAATGAATTATTTCACCATTATTTTCAATGACATCAGAAACCGGTAGTCTGGTGCCGGACATATTTAATATTCCATGATCCGCATCCTGATACCCGCCCTTTGGATAGAAAAGTGTTTTATCAAGAATAACTCCTTTTTCATTTACATGTATGATTGTTGCATCAAATTGGTTTCGGTCGGGATATTTGTAGTAGAGTTTTAGTGTCTTAGTCATATTGTTTTCTCCAACAGAATTTCATTTGATAAATAAAAATAATAATGCTTTGTATAAACCATAAAGAATTATAGCTTCAGAGTTTTCAACAGCTCTAATATATCCTGGGGGTCATTTAGCAGGTCGTGTTCATCAACATCAATTTGTATAACCGGGATGCTATCACCAATTTTTTGAATCCACTCTTCATATAGAGAGTTTTGTATATCCAACAGCTCATAGGTTATGTACTTTTCAAAATCCCGGCCCCGCTTTTTTACCCTGCTTAGCAAAGAATGTGCTGATGCTTTTAAATAAAATATCAAATCGGGCTTTCTAGTAATTGAATTCTCCAGAATATCATATATTTCCATGAAAAGATCCCGATCCCGTTTTAACATTTTGCCTATCTTAAAATAATATTTTATAAATATCTCAGCACATTCAAAAACACTTCTTTCCTGAACGATGTTTCCTTTTTCCTGTTTAATAAATGTATGCTGCTTATAAAACTGGCTTAGGAAAAACAATTGTGAATGCAATCCCCAGTGCTCTGTATCTCTATAAGAGTCTTCTATGTAGGGATTGTGGTCAAAAGGTTCTTGTAGCACCTTAACACTGTCATATGTGCTGGCAATCAAATTGGCAAAAGTTGTCTTTCCCACTCCTGTGCAACCTGTAATAAGTATATACATTCTGTCAGTATGCTCCTTGCTTATTTTATTTCGACTTCCCGGCTATCAATCTTTGAGTTTCTTTCAGTTGATTTCCATTCCCACAGGCCCCATACAGATAAAATGCAAAAGACAATCTGAGTAAAAAATGTTGCATATATTGCTTTGTTATATAGGAATACTGCAAACACTGCATCTCCAATCATCCAAAAGTACCAACAACTGTTGATTTTTTTTGCAGTAAGCCAATTTGCCACAACTAAAAGACATATGGCACAAAGCTCCAGAAAATTATATATATTCGTAAATTTTGTATTTACTATAGCTATAAGGAGTATTAGCAATGCTATGGTACCCCCTGTATACTCAAGATATTTTGGTATTTGCTTATTCCTTTTTTCCAGCAACCATCGGGTGATCCCGTAAATGGAAAATAGTATGTAAGTGACCTGAAGACCAGCCGAAATATAAATGGAATTATTCAAAAACAGTATGCACCATAATATATTACATACAATACTTAAATACCAATACCACATACTCTTTTTAACCATAAAGACTACTGAAATAATTGCAATAATGGTACCGCTTAAATCAAAAACTGATAAACCGAAAATTTCCATATAATACTCCTTATAAATATCATTTTGTGTTGCTCAGAATTGCCTTGAAATAGCTCTCAACTTCAAGCCAGTTTTTAACTCTTAAAAATTTATCACCCAAAAACCTATTCCAAGGAGCATCGAATAATATCCCGTTACCCTTGAAAGCTTCTAAATTATGCGGGCCGTCATCAATTAAATAGTCTGTGCATATTAATCCTTTGTTGTTACAAAATATTATTCTATCACTGTCAATATGCGAAAAATGTTCAATAATCCATTGTGCCTTATCAGCGCAGTTCTTCCAATGATACGCTGTTACAATATATAAGTCATAATATTGTGATAGAAATTTTGTTACTTTTTGAGAATAACTCTGTACCATAAGGTTTGTGAAAGTACCTGGGCGTAATATGTAGTCATAGATTTTTGGTCCACAGGATTCTTTGACAAATTGTTGCATATCCCAGCCGGTTATATCCTCCGGCGTAAGACAGTCGTCGTATTCGATATTGTAAACCTCCAACCAATACTCAACAAGACAGTTTAATGTAGAATCCAGATCAATGCCAATACTTTTTCTCATAGCCCGTTAGCTCCAATCTATATTATCCTTGTTTTACTATAATAAAAGTCATTGCAGTACGAACATGTAGCTCCACAAATCTCATCAGCACATTCATGATTTAAATTGTCAAACCAATAATCAATGAAGCCATTTAGCTTTTTATTATCAATTAATGTAGTTTGTTTGAATTCAAGCTCATTTTCATTTGAATAAATTGTCTCCAGTTGTTTCCATAACGAAAGCAAATTCCCATTCCATGATTTCCTTATATAGCCTTCGACTACCTTAAGTATATATTCAGTCCCCCCTGTACGGCCTGTTATCTTAAAGTTATTAATACCGATGCCCTCATACTTTTCAATATCTTCAGGACGGATAAACCTCATTTTAAGCCAAGAGGAAAAATCACTGTTTCTTGATGAGATGCAATAATCATAAGGATAATTATAAATCAGCTGGGCATCTTCCAAACTGATATTTTCCGCATGACACTGGTAGCAACTGTCTCTGTATATACAGTGTGTTCCATAAGTATTCTTTCCTAAAATCCCGGCGTTGCCACAGAATTCATTAACCATAAGGTCATATACAATGTCGTTTTTGTTACACCATGTGGCAGCATTTCTTAAAAATTTGATGGATCTATTTTTTAGCAGGTTGCCACATACCTTTGAAACATTGAATTTATCTTTCCACACAGCAATTTGTGATACTGTATCGATATGTGCAACTGTGCTGACCTCAATCTGAATAGTACATGAAGCTTCTCTCACTAATACAGCCAGTAAGGGATTGGAAACTGTAACTATTTCTACTCCCAGACTTTCAAGATACTTAACAAAATCCTTTATTTCATTCCATCTTGAATTCAATTCCCTTTTTGAACCTGGATAAATAGTATTCATAGTATAATTAAACCGGATTCCCGCATCTCTGCAACATTTAACATATTTCCCGAAACTATTCATATCAATATCAACCAACCGGAAGTCAGGTCTGGCCGTGAGATAGGCATGCTGCCTGTCCGACCCGTAAAGCTCATTGACCTTTACTTTTGGGTCAATTTTATTCAGCTCAGTAAGACCATATATTAATTCATAATCAAAATTGCATCCTACTTTATACAAAATCATACATTTCCCCCTATAAAATCAGAGTTGAATATAGTCCTCAAAATCAGGAAAACCACTCCGGCTCCAAAGCCAGAGAAGAGTGTGTACATCAACGGGAATTATCCCTGTTTCTTCCAGTAGCTCGCTCCAAACCTGACAGACTTTTTGTCGCACGTTCGACTCACTGTAACCACTCAAGAGCTCTAACCGTAATGTGGCCTGAATAATGTGAGTATCTGGTACAATGCTTAGAAACTCTTTGCCTGTAAAAGGTGCATTAGTATATTCCCCTATAACATACAGCCAATAGTGACAGATCTTCTCTCCGCTCAAATAAGGAAATAAAGGCTTGTTGATTTTTTGCACATATTCAAGTATTGAGGGTATACTCCATTTGTTTTCTATAAATAAATTTCTAATATCTCCATCAAATAGGTTGTCAATGGCACCACATATCCTTTTCCATATATCTGTCTGTTTATTAGGCTGAAGTGCCAGGTTATACTGTGTTAAGAAGAATTTTAACTGCTCACAGTCCATCTTAACTACCTTTTTGGGTTCGAATACACTTTTAGTTCTAATATCTTTAAAAGTTTGATTTGCACTAGCCCACAATTTATATGAATTTCTTTGGTAATTTAATGCCATTGGAAGCGTAAAATAAGTATAGTTTTCAAGGGAACCTTGCTCCAGTCCGGGATTCTCATCCTCGGGCATTACGCTTCCTCCCAGTAACCCGACATCATACATATGCTGTAGTGCCAATATAGTTCTCAAAATCTTTCGTTTCCTTGACTCTTTCGTTGAATCCATAATATCAGTCTTTATTTGCAACATGCTCATATTACCTCATATCCGACAGGTCTCATAAGCCATAAGGTATTTTCCTTGCAACAATCATATTTACGACAGGTAAATCTCCAATGTTACAACCAAGGGCATCTGCAGCTTTATTAAATGCTGGTGAAACAACATATGGAACTGAAGGTAAATCTCTACCAAATGCCACCTGGCACATTATGGGTTCTAAGCCGCAAAGCCGAAACAATTCAGCTAAAGTATCTATTGAAAAGGTAAATGAGTATACCTCTGCAATTTCTGAGCTTTCCAGTACAAATTGAGTTTTATATTTTGAGTTTGCCTGTCTAATGCTTTCAATCCAGCTATGGGAAGGAGCACTAAAAACAAAAACTCCATCCTCCTTTAATACACGCCTGATTTCGCAGAGTGCCGTAGGAAAGCAAAAGGGGTCACCCAAAGAAGAAAAAATAACGTCAAATTCCCTGTCGGCAATTGCCAGCGCATTAATGCTTGAATTTATTTTTTTATCTGACTCAACGTATTCAAGCATTTCTGACGAAATGTCAACTGCCGTATAGCTTATTTCAGGCCATACAAAATTTTTCTTTAGCCAGCCCTGCCCGGGCCCTATTTCAAGGCATTTTGTGCCATTTTTCACATAATTGTCAATGGCATTTTGAAAAAAAGTATTTGAAAGATCATGAAAATTTTTGGTTGTGATTCTTTTTTCCTCGGAAAATTCAGCAGCAACTTTTCCATAGCCAATGGTATTAGTATCGTTAATTACCCTCGGCAGTGGAAAAAAGTGGGAGGTTGATAAATATGCCTGAAGAGTAGAATCAAGCTTTTGCAGTATACTTTCTATTTTCTCTTCAGTATCAGTATGAATAACAATATCAAATTTATTAAGATATTCTTTATCCATCCCGGTATCTTCTGCTCCAAGGGCAGGCAAAATTAATACCAATATCGCCTTTTCAAATTCATTTTTTATACTCTCTCTGTAGTCTGAACTAACACTTGTTACCGGAACTTTGCCCTTTTCAAGTATATTATTGATGTCCGGTTTTTTTATGGAATATATGTCTTCTCTACAGCCACCAATTGATATAAAATCCCCTAAAGTACGGTTTTCAGGTACTGTATTGGATGAATCAAACAGTTTGAAATAATCAGGGTTTATATACGAGTTATAATTTTTTACTAAAGCAGTAATTATTTCATTTGCTATTTCCCAGCCGTCATGTTCAATAAATACGGGACTTGGACTGAATCTCTTTAATGAAAATGGTTCTAAATTATTTATCATTATTTCCTCCTTTTAATGTAAAAAGAATATTACATTTGACTTTAACGGTTTCATGCAAAAACCACAGGAAGCACAATTGACATTTCCCTCAAATTGTTCCGGGCATAATAAATTTTCTGTACTTTCCTGGTAAGTATACTTAGTATCTTCATGTATAACAAGACTCTGTCTCCAGTCTCTCGGAGGCTTGCTCATAGTTTCGTCCCATGATGCAAATAATTGAATTCTTTCAAGAGTACACAATTTATTTATGTATGGAACTAATTCCTTGCATGCCCACGAACGTGTATAAGACCAAAACACAGTATCTCTTGCTTCCTTTATAATATCTATCCAAAATTGAATATACTCTTTTGAAAAATAGTCACCTGACGAATGCAACCTTATAGCACAGGGTTTTTGTGCCTGAGAAATCTGTTGAACAATTTTGTCATGAAGTTCCTTGGGGCGATTTAAAAACCACCACCAGTTCTCCTCCCACTCTTCAATTGGATAGATGTTCCTGTCCGTGTCTGCATTATAGCAATGATTCAAACACCACTGAGATGCGCCCGGACATGTTACTATAGGAGGAAGATTCCAAACGAAAACTGTTTTATACAGTGTACCTGAGATTCCTGTTTTCTCATTTCCAGGAGATAGCCCTTTGGCTTCCATCACAGATGGCTTGACAGGCTTGATGTCATTCTTTAGTCTGGTAAAATAGTCTTCTCTCCATTTAATCGATTCTTGTATTGGGATGGGTCTTTTTAAATCTTGCGAATCTCTGATATACATCCCTCACTCTCTATGTAAATTAATATAATAATAGTAAATATAAGTAAATTTGTCAATAAAATTACAACACTAAAATATGATTCTGAAAATGAAGTGCCTGACCGGATGGGCAAGTAGTATTATGTGATGGACTGTTTGCAATTGAAAGGCAATTGGCATTGGCAGACTGTATATACAAAAAAAGATATATCCGTGTTAAACAACGAAATATATATATCCGGCGGAAACAGTAGTAATGGAAGCTATCTTAACATATTGTAAATGTATGCGCCTTAATGTATTTTTAAAGATAGACATTATAAAACTTTAAAGGCCTGAATCCTGTACAGGATTCAGGCCTTTGAAGTTTTGCTTAATCGGATTCTTTCAACGGCACACCAACATTCTTAATAAAAAAGTCTACATCTCTGTTACCCGTTTTTTCAGCTTCCTCAGTGAAGAAGCAACCCGGTAAGCCTCCTTTAGTACGGTGGAATAAAACACACGAACAACATTTACCCCAATTTTTACAGTGTTTAAAGGTGCATTTGCAATTATTTTCAGTTCCTAAATTAGCTTCTCTGTTACAAATCATTTTATACCCCCGAGTTATTTTAAATATTATTAAAGTAGTTATTTTTCTCCATAAGCAACAAAAATACTGATATTTGCATTGTTGCATCCGCAACCGGAGGTTGCACAGCAATTGCCGCCGGCACAATCTATTTCTACGTTATTTAGTCCGGCACAGGAAAACCAATTTCTAACATCTTCACGTTTGAATCCCATCCAGCGGTCATGGTGTTCAGTTTTCAAAAAATCAAAATTATGTTCGTCCAAATCAGTTATAACAAGCTTTCCACCCGGCTTGAGTACTCTGACCATTTCTTTTATTGCTTTTAAAGGCTCTTCAACGTGGTGTAAATACATATTCGCCATTGCATAGTCTGCATAATTATTTTCAATCGGGAGACATTCAGCTTCGCCTTGTCGGTATTCTACTCCGCTATTTGCACCAAATTTATTTTTCATCTGCTGCAACATTTCTTTTGATCTGTCTATAGCAATAACTCTCAACCCCTTTTGTATAAGGCCGTCAGTTACAAACCCCGTACCGGCTCCAATATCTGCTGCAATTTCACCTGCTTTAACATTTGCAAGACTATACGCTTTTTCCCGAACAGCTTCTGAAAAAAATTCCTGCCGCATTGTATCCCATTGATTTGCTACTTCGTTAAAATATATTTTACTATCTATAAGATTCACTCCCTTTATTTCAAATCTAGCAATTTTTCAACTATTTCAGAAGAATCCTTTACCAACTTGGGGCAAATTGTTTTAAAAAGATTCTTTTCGCCAGCCACACTCATTTCTTCCGGGACACTGATATCATAACCTAATAAATCTTTACATCTGACTGAACCATTTAATTCAACAAATTGTCTCTTATATTCTTGAACAAGTGCATAGGTTTTTTCCTTTGCAGCTGTATCATCAACTCGTACCTTTCCATATTTTAAACCGATTAACATTATTGCACCTGTAACCGCACCACAAGTCTCACCAATAAGCCCCATGCCTCCACCGAAGCTACCGGCAATTTTCAAAGCTAATTCAGTGTCTAACCCTAATTGACCGGAGTATGTAGAAAAAACTGCTTGCGCACAATTAAATCCACTTAAAAAACATTGCTCAGAACATTCAACTTTATTCATAATCAAACCACCTTTCCCTAACAACAATCGTTTTTATCAATGGCTTCCAGCAGGATTCCCAAACATTCCAATACCTGAAATTTTTTATTTTCCGGAATTGAATTGTATATTTTACCAAAATATGAATTCATACTTTCCTCTATTTCTGTAAATAGTTTAGCTCCACTGTCTGTGAGTGAAATGGTTACATACCTTCTGTCTTCCGGGTCAATATCTCTTTTGGCCAGTTCCGCCTTAACCAAGTTATTTACAGTTCTGCTCATGGTACTGTTTTCAAGATTTAATAATTCTGCCAACTCATTTAAAGAAATACTACCAGAACGTCCTATTTCAACTAAAGCATGGCATTGACCTAAAGTGACACTGCAACATGAAGTTTGGTTTTCCTTTAAAACACCCAATTTTCTCTCAAGTACTCTAATTAGTTCTCTTAATTTCTTTGAATCATCGGTAATATTCATTGTTTGATTACCTCCTGCAACTATTGTATCATACAATAGTTGTAATATGCAACTATTGTATGTAAAAATTATAAATATATTCCCTTAATTAAAATCCTAAAAGTTCAATAACATTCTTTTGAACCAGTCTATTCTTACCTTTGTAAGGAAAATCATGTATATGAAGTGCCGGGTTAAAATTTAATTCAATGACACTGTATTTATCTTTATCTGGACTTGCTTTAATATCGAGGATGATAATATCTGCTCCGCATATTTTTGCTCCGACAGATTTTGCAGCCTTTACAGCAATAGTTTTGTACTCATTAATAACATCATCTGTAAAATCTATACTGTCTCCACCGGTACTGATATTTGAATTTTCACGAAGATAAACTATTTCATCTTTTTTAGGTACAGAATCAAAATCTTTACTCTGAAAAGCTAGGTATTCCTTTTCAATATATCCTAATTCTATCTTTTCAAGTGGTGTCATATATCCTTTTCCCCTTAAAGGATCCTTGTTCTTTTCTTTAACCAGCTCCCTGATTGAGTGTTTACCATTTCCTGTAACATTTGCAGGCACTCTATGAAGAATTGCTGCAACTTCGTCACCAATTACTAAAAATCTATATTCTTTACCTGAGATAAATTCCTCAATCAAAATAGAGCAACCGTACTTAAATGCCTGCTCTAAAGCTTTTACAACATCGTTCTCTGAATAAGGATTCTTTAAAATTACTACTCCTTGACCGAAGTTTGTTGATTTAGGCTTAATAACTATATCTTTTCCCCGGAAACGTGAAATCTTTGCTTTATAATCATCACCGTTTTTAATTGTTATCCCGTCAGGTACACAAATCTCGTTTTCTCTTAATATTTGCTTGGTAACCTCTTTGTTTTCCATAATTAACGGAGAAATATACGAGTCAATTGAAGTACGTGTTGCCTGCTTTAAATATTCTGTTTTCCCTTCTTTTTTTAATCTGATAAAATTATCATCCCAATCTAAAACTTCCACCTCAATACCCCTTTGTATTGCCTCTTTTATAATCATTTGAGTAGATAATTCTAAAGCCTCATAACCCTTCAACATTTTTCAATTCCTCCCCTGTATTGTTTTGATTTTTGTGTTCCATAGCCTTACTAATTCCAAAGTTGATAAAAGTTTCTCCCTTCAATTTCATATCTTTGACTATTCTATTTGAAGGAAGCTGTGACTTATCCATTAACTTTATAAATTCATTAACAACACATTCCATGTATTTGCTGGTATTTCCGGCATCATCCATAGCCTTTGCTATCTGAAATAGTTTACCAAAAATGTTCTGTCCCCAATCCTCTAATAATACTTGCCCTCTAGTGTACCGGTAAAGAGAAAGCTTATTCTTCCTACCTGAAATAGCAATCAAATTATGATTTTTATTCATAAGATTCAGCTCTTTACTTTTTATATTTCTACTTTTTTCAAAAAGGCAATAAAGCATAAAAACCTGTAAAAAATACATTTGTTCAAGACTAATTCCTGCCATTTCATAAGGATTAACATCTATAATCCGTACTTCAGCATACTCTACACCTCTTTTTTCAAGGGCTTCAAGCAGACTTTCTCCTTTTTCAGCAACTTGTTTCAGACGTATAGCAGAATAAAACTCACTGTCTTTTTGTAGCACATTTTCGCTAAGCTGAATTTGTTTACCATCTTTGAACATCCCTATTTCTGAGTATTTTTTACTTTTAGTTTTCATTAATTTTCTGATAGTTTCTAAATATTCAGATTTGCTATTGTAAGACACTGTGAATTTGCCTTGTTCACCATTTGAATAACCAAATCGACTTACTCGTAAGGAGGTCGCATATTTTTTATAATTGTTGATAGGATTGCAACATTCAGGACAGCATTTTATAATCGTCTTTAGTTCATTTTGAATAACAGTATTGAATGTGCTATCCGTAGAAGGAGATGCTCCAAACAGGTATATTAACAACCACCTATATCTCAAGAAATTTCTTGCCATTGAAAAGTATGCTTTATTAATAAACTCATACTTATCTTCTCTATTACCCCAATATTTGTGTAAAATATCAAACAGTTCATCAGTGAAGGAAAAATTAAAATGGATGCCTGAAATCATTTGCATTTTTTTGCCATATCGGGCTGCAAGTCCACGTCTGTATATTTCCTTCTCTCTACCTTCAGGGGTGTCATCAAATTTTGAGATTGGAATAATTTCTTCTGACGGTAATCTAGGAGGCATACTTAACGGCCATAATAATTCATTTTTAAGTTCTTCATTAACCTTCAAAGTTAACATTTCCAGATACTTATAAACCTCCTCAACAGAAGAAAGAGGTGGTGTTACAAGTTCTAGTTGACTTTCTGAAAAATCAGTAGTAACCTCACTGTTTTGAAGTTTATTTCCAAATGCCACAGGGTGATTGGTTAACGCTAAATATCCGCTTTTAGTAACCCTCTGGGCTTCTCTTTCAATACCCCATTTACCTATTAGCAAAATACTGCTGTCTGTTCTTTTAACAATGTCCAATACCTTTTCAAACTTCCAATTCATAATACCCTCTCAATTTATTAATAATATATTCTATTGTTTTATAACTATCGAACTCTTATAATAAAATTTTTTCCCACTCAAATATCAGGAAAAAATTATTTTAGAAAGTTCTGAATTTCAAGAATAGCTTCCTTATTTATTTTACACATAAAGCTTTGCCCTTTTCGTGTATAAGTAATTAACCCTGCATTCTGCAATTCTTTAAAATGATGGGAAATAGTTGACCGGGACAAATTCATACAGCAACAGGCTTTTGTAAAACATTTTTCAATACCGTCTGTACAGGTATATTCCCCATCCATACACTCGCCTTCTTCACACCATTCGTACAAGGCTTTAAATAAATTAAATCTTTGTTCACATGAGAGTGCTTTAAATATTTTTACCAAATTTAATGTTTTCATAGTTCTATGGTAATCGAACAGTTAGTAATTGTCAATATTTTTTATTTCAGAAAAAACTTCTTTCTCCAGAATAAAGCCACATTTACCAACCCAATCATTACCGGCACTTCAACAAGAGGCCCTATAACCGCAGTAAATGCCTCTTTAGACTCAATTCCAAATACAGCAACAGCAACTGCTATAGCCAGTTCAAAGTTATTGCTTGCAGCAGTGAAGGCCAAGGTAGTAGTTTTATTATAGTCAATTCCTGATTTGTAGCTTATAAAGAATGAGACTGAGAACATTATTAAAAAGTAAATCAACAGTGGTATTGCTACTCTAACAACTTCAAGCGGTAGCTGGACAATATATTGCCCCTTATATGTAAACATTACAATTATTGTAAATAGCAAAGCTATAAGAGCTAAAGGACTAATTCTAGGGACAAATTTCTTAGTGTACCATTCAGTACCCTTTAGCGGCTCTAATATTAGTCTTGTGAGCATGCCAAGGACAAATGGAATACCAAGATAAACAGCTACGGATAATGCAACTTCTCCCATTGAAATATGCACTTCATACCCTTTAAGACCAAAAACAGGCGGTAACACTGTTACAAAGAAATATGCAAATATTGAATAAAATACTACTTGAAATATAGAATTAAAAGCTACTAAAGCTGCAGCATATTCGCTATCACCGTCAGCCAGACTATTCCAGACAATAACCATTGCTATACATCTGGCAAGACCAATTAAAATTAATCCTGTCATTAAAGCAGAATCAGATTTTAAGAATATTATTGCAAGAACAAACATCAGAATTGGTCCTATTAACCAGTTCTGAACCAATGAAAGTATCAAAACCTTTGGGTTTTTAAAAACCTTTCCCAGTTCTTTATAATTCACTTTTGCAAGTGGAGGATACATCATTACTATTAGGCCTATTGCGATAGGCAAGGATGTTGTTCCAACTGACATTTTTGACAATATATTCGCCGACCCGGGTACCGCCCACCCCATTATTATTCCGCAACCCATAGCAAGGAATATCCATAGTGTTAAAAATTTATCCAGCATTGACAGTCTAGAAGTTTTCAAAATTAATTCCCCCTTTATACTCATCAGTATAAACTATTGTTATATCGTTTCAAGCTAAGTTACAAAAAAAACAGCTATCCATAAATTAATATATTCATGAATAGCTGTTGTTAATCCTTAATCCTTATTCCTACATTCCTTTTCCTTATCCTTATATATACTTAGGTTGTACTTTTTATAGGCCTTTTTATATTCGTCAGCTGCTTTTGAATACTCTCCGTCTTTATATAATCTGTAAGCTTTCAATGAAGGTTCTATAATCTCTATTTTAGCCTTGCTTCTTAGCTTATCTAACCAAGTATTTAGTTTATCCGAAATTGAAAATTCCCTTACAAGCATCATTTTTTTATATTCATCCTTAGGGTGGGCTGATTTCGGCTTATCCTTGTATTGTTTGGTGTACTCGTCGTAATTTTTGTTGAAGTCGTTTTCATCAAGAGTTATTCCATACTCCTTTGCAATATCCGGAACACTCTTTAACTTTAAAATATATAATTCAACATCTTTTTTGTACTCGGCTTCTGACTTATAATCAAGGCCTTGACTAATAGAGGAACCCTCGCCGCCAGAGCCTTCCATGCTTGGTTTTACGTATTTATTGTAATAATCATCTATTTCTTTTTGAGTAACTTTATAACCTGATTCATTGTAAAAATAGTTATCTGCCAGTACTTTTTTGATTACTTCCTCAAGAATCAAATCATTGACTTCTTCATCGGTTTTCTGCATTAGTGCAGAGTTTCCTTTGTTTCTCTCAAAGAAAATATTTTTTTCATCACGAAAAACGCTGGTTTCAACAATTTTACCGTTTACTTTCAGTGCTTGCTCGCCGAATACATAGGTTGAAGCTTTTCCGGCCTTTTTAGATATGATAAATACTGTAGTTATAGTGGCGAGAACAATCAATAAAATTAAACTAATTAAAATTATCCGGTTTCTTTTTACAGATAACTTACCTACACTTTGCATAGTATTTCATCTCCTCTTACACAAATATATAGATAATATTACATTAAATAATAAAATTTTACAATAATATAAAAAATTAAACCAATCACCGGCTAATGATGATTGGTTTAATTTTAATAATATTGTATTTATGAGGGAAATTACAATAATTCTATAATATCATCTGCCATTGATTTCAATATAAGGTTACATGAAGTTGCACCTGCATCAAGAACTCCTCTTGACCTTTCACCAAGTCTGGCTGCTCTGCCTATTTTCGCCACCATATCCCGTGTTGATTCCTTACCCTTTTCAGCTTCTGTTTTCATGTCCTCCAGAGCAGCTTTAAAATCCTTTCCACTAGCCAAAGCTGCCTTGTATCCTTCAATTGCCGGAACAAGAGTGTCCATTAGAGTTTTGTCGCCAACCTTTGCTTTATCAAAAGCCTGCATTCCTTTCAGCGCACCTTCTAATGTTGCTCCGAAAGCTTCCTTGTCTATATCTTCAACTTCTTTGCATGCTTTAGAAAACTCTATAAAGAAGGTTCCGTAAAGGGGGCCCATAGAACCGCCAATTTCCAGTATCAATGTTTTACCCAGTACATTAAACCCTTCAGATAAACTGACTTCCTTACCTCCAAGTTTATTTTTTGTCATGGTGAAGCCTTTGTTCATATTAACTCCATGGTCACCGTCACCTATTAATCCATCAACTTCACTTAAGTAAGTCCAATTATCAATAATTGTGTTTAACACATTGTATACTACTGAAGATGCTCCTGAATTTTTAAAGCTACTCATAGTTATTACCCCTTTCAGATTTTATAATAGCTATTATTTAAACTGCTTCATTCCAACTGTATTTACTTCTTCGTCTACCAGTTCCTTTAATTCTTCATCAACTTTCATCAATGTTAGGGTAGCACCCATCATTTCAAGAGAAGTAAAGTAGTTGCCCACATAGGATCTATGTACTTTGATACCCTTTTCTGTAAGTATCGCTTCGACCTTGTTGTAAAGGATATATAACTCCATTATAGGAGTAGCACCCAATCCTGAAACTAGAGCCACAACCTCATCTCCGGCGACAAAAGGATAATCCGGGAGAATAATATCAAGCATTTCCTGAGCCATCTCATCAGCTGTCTTAAGTGCTGAAACTGAAATTCCCGGTTCACCGTGATGACCGATTCCAACCTCCATTGTTCCCGGTTCTATCGTGAAGTTTGAATGTCCTACAGCGGGTATTGTACATGATGTCAGACCGATACCAACACTTCTTGTATTGTCTATTGCTTTTTGAGAAACTGCTATTACTTCATCAAGAGTTCCACCCTTAGCAGCTTTAGCTCCGCCGACCTTCCACATTAATATTTCGCCTGCGACACCACGCCTTTTTTCCTTTTCAGATTTAGGTGCAGAAGCAACATCATCATTGGCTACAACGGTTTTAACTGTTATGCCTTCTTCTTCCGCAAAGGCTGTAGCCATTTTTACATTCATATTGTCTCCGGCGTAGTTTCCGTAGAGACATGCCACACCATTTCCCGAATCAGCTTCTCTCATTGCATCCAGGAAGGCTTTTGCTGTGGGTGATGCAAAAATCTCACCTACGGCAACAGCGTCTACCATATTTTTACCGCAATACCCGATAAACGCCGGTTTATGCCCTGAGCCTCCACCTGTAACCACACCGACTTTTCCGGGAACAGGGGCGTTTTTATATTTAATTGTTCTTGGATTGTCTGTTTTAACAACGATATCAGAGTGAGTCTTGAGAAAACCTTCTAACATATCTTCTACACAATTGAATGGATCATTAATAATTCTTTGCATATTAAAATCCCCCTTTTTCATTTAACATGATTTATCTGCAACTTCTATAAAATTCATTTTCATATTCTGAGATTTTATTGACTTTTGCCTCTGAACCACCGCCGTCAAATTCACATCCCAGCCATAAATTGACCAGCTGCTTTGCAAGCTCTATTCCTATTACACGTGCTCCAAGGGTCATAATTTGCGCATTATTGCTCTTTCTGGAACGTTCAGTTGAGAAAGAATCGTGACAAACAGCTGCTCTGATTCCGGGAACTTTATTGGCAGCAATGGCCATTCCTATACCCGTTCCGCAAATCAAAATTCCTCTTTCATGTTTTCCTTCCGCTATTGACCTTGCAACGGCAACAGCAATATCAGGGTATAGTACAGGGTCGGTACTATATACTCCAAAATCTTCAACGTCTAACCCTTTTTCTACTAAAAGCTTCTTTATTACTTCCTTAAATTGAAATCCTGCTTCATCACATCCTATAGCTATTGACATTTTATTCACCTCTATTATGTAGTTTGATTTTCTATTTTATTGTAAAGCCTCCATCAATAAGCAGGTTGTGACCCGTAATCATTCCTGCTGCCCCACTGCAGAGAAATGCTATTGTACCTGCAATTTCATCAGGTTCTGCAAAACGTTCAGAAGGCATTTCCTTCTTAAAGGCATCTCCAACAGGGCCTTCCCATGCCTTTTTACCTAAGTCGGTAAGCACTACCGTAGGAGAGACTGCGTTTACTCTGATACCGTATTTGCCCCATTCATATGCCATTACCTTTGTCATTGCAATAATTCCGCCCTTGCTGGCACAGTAGGCAACATGTTTGTCAAGTGCAATAACACCTGCCTGAGATGCCATATTAACTATAGAGCCCTTTTTACCTGCATCTATCATATATTTACCAACCGCCTGAGCCATCTTGAAGGAGGCTGTCAGGTTTATGCTTATTGTCTTATCCCACATAGTATCATTTAAATTTTCAGCACTGTCCAATGCTACTATTCCGGCACAGTTTACAAGAATATCAACACTTCCGAATTTTTTTACTGCTGCATCTATTACAGATTGTCTGTAGTCAGCATTTGTTATATCACCGGAAACCCCTATACAATTTTCACTCAGCTCATGTGCTATTTTATCTGCTTCAGGATTGAGATCTGCTAAAACACAATTAACACCTTTTCCTGTAAAAAAGTGTGCAGTAGCCAGTCCTATTCCTGCTGCACCTCCTGTGATTATTGCTGTTTTGCCTTGCAACGAGAAATTCAAATCTGCTCCGCAGTATTCCAACATAATTAGACCCTCCATTTAGCTACACTTTATTTATCTTGTACAATTTCTGATTATAAGGAAAGGGAGCTTCACTCCCCTCCTAAAATCAAAATCAATTATATTATTGTGCTCTTTTCTTGAATTCTGCTACATTGTCCTTTGTTACAGGTTCAAAATCAATCCAGTATTCCTTGTCAACATTTTCGCCTTTGGCTTTTGCTACAGCTATTTCCAAAGCTTTACTTCCCTGACCTGCACCGTCTTGGAATATAGATGCAATCAAAGTTCCTTTTTCTACTGCATCCAAAGCATCTGTTATGCCATCAACACCTATTGTCGGGATATCCAGTTTCTTAGCTTCAATTGCCTTTCTTGCTCCCAGTGCCATTTCATCATTTTCAGCAACTACTGCATCAATCTTATCAAAAGCCTGTAGCCAGTTTTCCATAACGGTCATAGCTTCTGAACGAGACCAGTTAGCAGTTTTTTCTGCCAGCACCTTAATATCAGGATATTTCTTAAGTACGTTTTGGATTCCCTCGCTGCGTTCCAGCTGGGCTGATTGTCCGAGAGGACCGTCAAGTATAACGATGTTGCCCTTTCCTCCGAGCTTATCTGCAATTGCTTGCATTTCCAGTTCACCTGCATATACGTCCTTTGAGCCAACGTAGCTGGTCAGTTTATCGCTGTCAACACGTGTGTTAACTCCGATTACCGGTATATTTGCAGCTGCAGCCTTATCAACCGCTACCGCACAGGCCTTTGCATCCTGAGGATTCAGAATGATAGCATTCACACCATCAGAAATCATTGTTTCTACCTGGTTTATTTGTGTGTTTGGATCATAGTTACCATCATAAATCTTGAGTTCCACTCCCAATTCTTCTGCTTTTTTCTTAGCGGCATTTGAGAGACGGACTGTGAATTCATTTTTAAGACTGTACAGTGTCATTCCAACAACTATTTTTTTGTCAGCAGGCTTGCTTGATTGAGTTGCCGTGTCTGAGGACTTGGTTTCGTCAGATGAATTTTTACCAGTGTCAGAAGAACAAGCTGCGAAAGAGATTAGCATTATTGCAGCTACTAGCATTGCCACGAGTCTTTTCATTGTTTTCATAACTATTTCTCCTTTAAATTTTAATTTAATAATAAACCGTTTATTTAAAACGGATATTAATCATTAGAACTGTTCAAGCTATCCATCATAACAGCCGCAATAATTATCAACCCTTTAATAATTAACTGCCAATAGGATGATACTGCCATCATATCCAAACCATTATTTAAAGCTGCTATTATAAGAACACCTACAAGAGTTCCCCATAACCTTCCTCTACCGCCTGCCAAGCTGGTTCCACCCATTACAACAGCCGCAATAGCATCAGTCTCATAGTTTTGTCCTGCCATTGCCAAACCTGAAGATACACGGGAGGTCAATACTACGCCTGCCAGTCCTGCCAAAACGCCTGCTATCATATACGCCGACCACTTTATCTTCTTAACGTTAATACCTGACAGACGGGCCGCTTTGGCATTTCCACCTACACCAAAAATATATCTTCCATATTTGGCCTTGTATATAAGAACACTGCAAATAATAAATACAACTCCTAGGATAATAACGGGGATTGGTATAATTCCAACATTTCCACCGCCGATTTTCAGAAATCCTTCACTTAGCCCCGGTACCGGCTGCGCATTGCTGGCCAGATATGTAATTCCCCTGGCGACACTCAACATACCCAATGTTGCAACAAAAGCCGGAACCTTAAGCCACGAGATTACTATTCCGTTCAAACTCCCAAGTATAAACCCTACACCCAAGCCAACCAATACTGCTACAAACCATGGAATACTTTGATTTTGGGCAACCAGCGCCGCAAATATTCCGGATGCACCCAATATTGAACCCACCGAGAGATCAATTCCTCCCGTTAATACCACAAAGGTCATTCCAAGGGCAAGTAAACCATTTATGGATGCCTGCCTCAACAGGTTAAAAACATTGTTTACATCAAGGAACTTGGGTTTTAGTAAAGCAAAAATCAATATAACCAAAAACAGTCCAATCAATGTTGCAAATTTCTCTAAAAACTGACCTGCAGTCATTTTCCTGTAATTTTTTATATTCTCCATTTTTCATACCCCATTATCACATTTTAGATACAGCAAGTCTCATAATGTTTTCCTGTACAAAATCTGCCCGCTCAAGTTCCCCGCCAAATTTGCGATTGCTGAGTACAATAATTCTGTCAGCCATCCCCATTACTTCAGGCATTTCCGAAGAAATCATTATAATAGAATTCCCCTGCGCAACAAAGTCACACATAATCTTATAGATTTCAGATTTAGCACCTACATCAATACCTCGGGTAGGCTCGTCCAATATTAACAGTTTAGGTTTTTTTATAAGCCATTTTGCAAGAACAACCTTTTGTTGGTTTCCTCCGGAAAGAGATGATACTAACTGCTCTTTTCCTTGTGTCTTGATACGGAGAGAAGAAATCTGCTTCTGAATTATTTCATCCTCGGACTTCATGTCAATTAAACAATTCTTTTCAAAGTCCTTCATGGAAGCCAGGGTAATATTTTGCCCTACACTCATATACGGTACAAGTCCTTCGCCTTTTCTGTCTTCCGTAACAAATGCCAAGCCGTTTTTAATTGCTTCTACAGGCTCCTTGGGATTAAGTTTTTTACCCTCAAAGATTATTTCACCTTCATCTGCCGGGCTAAGACCGAACAGAGCCTGCATTACTTCGGTACGGCCTGCGCCAACCAATCCTGCAATACCGAGAATCTCTCCTTTTCTGACATCAAAGCTTATATTTGAAAATTTATTTTGAAGTGTCAGATTACGTACTTCCAATACCTTTTCGCCTATTGGAACGTGAACCTTAGGATAAATATCGCTGAGCTCTCGCCCAACCATGTTTTTTATCAGGATTTCATTATTGATATCTTTAGCCTGCCAGGAATTCACATATGATCCATCTCTAAGAACGGTAATTTCGTCCGAAATACTGAAAACCTCATCCATTTTATGAGAAATATATATGATTCCCTTTCCTTCTTTTCTAAGGTTATCAATTATTATGAAGAGGTTATCAACTTCTTTATCTGTAATTGCCGAAGTAGGTTCATCCATAATAATAATCTCAGCATTAAAGGAAATGGCCTTTGCTATTTCCACAAGCTGTTGATCAGCAACCTGCAGATTCTGAAGCTTTTCTTTGGGACTAATATTGTTAATATGAAGCCTGTTTAATAATTCTTCTGTTTGCCTGTACAGCGTTCGATAGTCAACAAATCCTCCTTTTCCGGGTTCACGGCCAAAATATATATTTTCAGCTACTGTCATCCCCGGAATAGGAGACAATTCCTGGTGAATCATTGCAATTCCCTGATTTTGAGAATCTGTAGGCGAATTGATTTCGACATCTTTTCCATTGATACTGATGCTTCCTTTATCACTATTTGTTACCCCAGCCAGAATTTTCATGAGTGTGGATTTACCGGCTCCATTCTCACCCATAAGGGCATGAACTGAACCTTTTTCCAGTTTAAAATGTACATCATGCAATACATTTACCCCCGTAAAACTCTTGCTGATATCTTTCATTTCAAGTAAGCTCAATAATCACACCTCTTTTCCCATAACCTCTATGAAGTTACTCTTATATGTTTTATGTCCCCTTGCATTTCATGTTTTAATTATATAATTGAATTAATGGTTTCAAAGGTTTACTATTTTAATATTAAGTTTGATTTTTTATGATTTAAAAATAAAAAATACATGAACTATCATAAATTCATGTATTAATAAGTGATCCTCTCTGTGATTTCCTCTGTAATTTCCTTTAACCTATAGAATTCTGCCTATAGCTAACAGGGCTTACACCAAAAGTGTTTTTGAATACTACAGAGAAATATTTTGGATTGACATAACCACAAAGACTGCTTACCTCACCGATAGGGATGCTTGTATCGGCTAGCATTTGTTTTGCCATAGCCATACGGATACTTGTAATATACTCATTAAAGCCCATTCCGGTACCTTTTTTGAATAACGCACTCATATATGCTGCTGTGCGATCAAATTTTTCCGCTACTATATTCAAATTGATATCACTGGCGGCATTTTCTCTGACATACTGCAAAACATCTATTATAAGCTTTTTATTAGGTACATCTATACCTGCCTCATTGGCTGCCTCATGCACTTGGTTTAGATATCTGTTTATTTCCTGTTTTAGCTGTAAAAAACTCCATAATTCCAAAAATGGAAGAGGCTTAATAATACTTTCTGTTCTTGTACTATTGTACTTTAAAAGTTGGCGGTCAATAGTTTTAACAAGTTGTGTATAGCTCTGCTCAATAACCGACAGAGACTGTAATGAAGGAGGTAACATAATTAATTTTTCAAAATTATTAATAATTTCTGCGTTTTGAATATTCTCAAGTGACTGAATTACATTACTCCAGTCATTTTGCTCATACCTAACTGACATAGGAATTTCAGAAAATAATTGTACATTGTTGCCGTTGCGATACAATTTATACTTGGCAGCCTCATTGGCAAAATTGAAGGTTTTATGTAATAATACCGAACCGTAGGCCACATCGCCTATACCGGCAAAAACATCTACAACTAAGTACTTACGGATTAAGCTGCAGATCTTGTTCAGTTCTTGTTTTGCCGAAAGGAGAATTGCCTCTCTTTTAAGACCCTCAAACACAGCAACAATTCTTCCTGCTTCATATTGAACCGTTATCAGGAAATCCTCGCCCATTTCCTGGATTAATACTTCATCTGCTATGTTTTTTACTGCAAAATCAATATAGTCCTTGTTTTCAGCATTCACCTGATATTGAATCATTGCACACAATAAAAGCTTTTCACTAAAGCATACACCTAAATTATTAAGCTCAGACAGGCACTTCTTTGCCTCATCTGCATCAGTGGAGTCCAGTAAATTTTTAAGAAGCTTTTGTTTTACATTTTCTACAACCTTCCTATTTTCGCTTTCACGAACAAATTTTTCATCAATTCTTTGTTTCTCATTAGCCAGGCTTTTTACATAACCTTCAACCATAGAAACGAATTCCTGCTTTTTAATAGGTTTAAGTACATATTCTTTAACACCTAACTTAATAGCGGACTTTGCATATTCAAAATCTGCGTATCCTGAAAGGATGATAAAAGTTGGAGAATACCCTGTTTCCTTGATATTCTTAATTAGATTAAGTCCGTCACAGAAGGGCATACGAATGTCCGTAATGACAAGCTGAGGCAAATGTTCTTTACATAGTTTAAGTGCCTCTATGCCATTTTCAGCCTCATAGCAGCAAATATCAATATGTGGCAACTCCCTTTTAAGTATTACGATTATACCCTTTCGTATAACATCCTCATCATCTGCCACCAGTATTTTAAACATTTTCTTCCCCTCCGTTTTGAACACCTGATTCAACAACAATGTTTAAAGTAATTTTGGTTCCGACATTTTGTTCACTCTCAATGTGCATTCCGCTTCCTGAAGGACAAATCATCCCTACTCGCTGATTTACGTTAATAATGCCTATTGAGTTTTTAGACTTAGTTTTATTGTAAATTGTTTTATTTTGCGCGATGCATTCATAGATTTCTTTAAGACGTTCAATTGCCATTCCTTTTCCATTATCTTCAACCGTTATGATAAGCTTGTTGTCCATCATAGAGACATTAACAAATATCTCCCATGGTGGAAGGGAATTTTTAAAGCCATGTGTAAAGCAATTTTCAACCAGTGGCTGAAGAATCAGCTTGGGAATCATAATATTACGTAGATTTTCAGGACATTCCATTTGATAGATTAACCTTTTATTAAATCTCATCCTCATAATTTCTATGTACTGTTCAATATTATTGAGTTCCTCACTAACCTTTACTTTCGGGCTTTCCCAATGCAGGCTGTAGCGCATTAAATCTCCCAAATTTGCCAATTCGTTTGCCACTATGTAATATTCGTCTATTTCGCACTGCATTCTCATATTTTCCAGAGTATTATAGAGAAAATGAGGATTTATCTGTGCCTGCAGAGCATGTATTTCTGCTTCCTTCTGTGCTTTTTCCTTTTGAACCATTGAAATAAGCAGTCCTTGAAGTCTTTCAGCCATATGATTAAAGCTCTCAGATATTCTGGAAATTTCATTAACCCCATCAACTTTGATGCGTACATCAAACCGTCCGGATTCAATATGTGTAATCATTTTATCAATCTCTTTGAGCTTTCTGAAGAATATTCTGGCTGCAACATTGGTAAAAACTATGATAAATACAATACTTAAAATGGCAATCGAAAGCAAAAGGGTATCTACCCCTGAAGTAGAGGCAAGAATTTTCTTCTTGTCCATTACAGCAGCTCTGGTTAATCCTGTAGCATTATCCATGTCATATGCAATAAGATAATTTGCATCACCCACTGTAATATCCGATGCCCCTGATTTTTCAGGGAACTTTATATTGGAAAATTCTTTCATGCTTTGATCGTCAGAGGCAAAAACTAATTTTTGATTGCGGTCAAAAATCAGATATTTCACTTCTGAATCCTGATCTAAAAGTTCACTTGAACCAACAAGCTTGCTCATAGTCATATTCACTTCTATGAGCCCGATACACTTTCTGGTACGAATATCAGATATTTTTTGATAAATAGGTAGTACCAATTCTTCTTTATTCTCAAGCTCTTCATAGTTTACTAGATTACCCAGAGTTCTGTCATATACACGCACATTTCCATATATATGTTCACTGTTGGTTTGCATAATTTCAGAATAATAATCGCGGTCATATAATCTTTCTATGTGATATGACCAATCAAAATATTCATCTATCTGTTTATTTGAAGAATATATAACAAGTCTGTTGAATTTATTGGTGTATACATAACGTATATTTAGAAGTTCATTTTGAACACTGTAAACATAATAGTTCTTTTCATGTGTACTTAAATTATTTTCAGGGTTTAAATAATACTGGAATTCCTGACTGAAAACCAGTTGATTCAATGCACTGTTCATGCTACTTATATTGGATTTTATGTTACCATCCAACTTTTTCAAATTCTCCTGTACTTTCTTATTTGCTTCCTCCAAAAGATTATCTCTTACAATTTCAAAATATGATGTGGTTATCACTATTGCAGGAATTATCATTATAATTGAGAAAACAATAGTAACCTGCCATACCAGACTAAGTCTTGTAAGCTTTTTTATCAGTGTTTTCATATAGACACAAATCATCCTATCTTGATTATTTGAATATAAATAGGTTACATTTATGATTTTATGTTAATTTTTAATTAAAAGCAAGTTATGTAAGCAAATCTGCCATATAAAAAAACTGCCACAAAACAATTAATAATCGTTGTTTTGTGGCAGTTTTTTCTATTATTTTTACCTTATTTCTTTTGCCTTCCGCTGTATAAAACTGATAGTATAATACTTGAAGCAAGAATAAAGAATATTATCCCTACTGATAGACCAATAGGTATTTTAATGTGGAACATAAGCATAGACAGCTTTATTCCGGTAAATACCAGAATAAGTGCCACACCGTACTTAACATACTTGAATTTTTCATGGAGATTACCAAGTACAAAATACATGCTCCTGAGCCCTAATATAGCAAAAATATTTGACGTGTAAACAATAAAGGGATCAGTTGTTACAGAAAATATAGCAGGGATTGAGTCTACAGCAAATATAATGTCCGTAAATTCTATTAAAATCAGAACAGCAAACAAAGGTGTAGCATACAGAATTTTGTTCTTTCTTACGAAGAATTTATCTCCTTCAATCTTGTCAGTAACCGGAATGATTTTTCCAAGAATTTTTATTATTTTACTATCCTTTATTGCATTATCGTCTTCTTTCTTAAAAATCATTTTTATTCCACTAATAATGAGAATTGCTCCAAATACATATAGAACCCAATGGAACATATTAACAATCGTAACTCCGAGTAAAACAAATATAAGCCTTAGTATCAGTGC
>JAEZUC010000015.1 GCA_023443515.1 Bacillota bacterium | reverse complement strand
GTTGTGGCGTAAGCTGCCCCATATGTACCATCCTGGTAAACCAGGTACCACAATTTCTGAGGTTCGTAGTAGAACAGTTCGGGCGCACAGAAATAGCTTTCTCCTATTTTACTCATATAGGTACGTGGAGCTGTTTTCAGCCCTGAAATTGTGCTTGCAGATGTAAAACACATTTGCCAGCCACCACTTTTATTTGCACCAGTGTAATAAACCAGGTATTTACCGTTATAATAAACGATAGTAGGGTCTTTAGCCGCATAGTAGTCATATGGGCTACACTGATTGTGAAAAATAACTCTTTCGTCCACATTCCATGAGGGATTGGGGTTTGCTGCGGCGTTAACCGCCGAAGCACTTGCAAATATTAAAAACAAGCAGAAAATAATAGAAAAACCTTTTTTAAATAAGTGTTTCATTTTTTTTCCTCTCTTTCGAATTAAATTTTAAGTTATATTTTTCGTGCTTTTCAGGCAATTAGTTACCCTGCCCCGGAAAAGAAGTTATAATGCCTAATAAGTACTGTTTCAGCAGCATCAGATCTAAAACATCAACAGTACCGCTTGCATCCAAATCGGCCAGCTTTGTATCTTCAATTTCTCCCAGTCCCAGCAGATACTTTTTCATCAGCTGGAAATCCATTGCGTCTATTTGGTCATCGGAATTCAAGTCTCCCAATTTTGCTGAACTCCGTGCAGTAAATTTAAACCAGTTAATATTAAATAAATATCCGCTGTCCCCTGTGAATTTTAAATACAAGTCGTGTTTTCCGCTTACCTGGCTGACACTGCAATTTACATCAGCATAAGTCTGCCAATCCCCTGTTCCTGCAACCGGGCATGTTCCGATTAAAGTCCCGTCAGGACTGTCCAGCCTGATCTCAATATTACCTCCGCTGGTAGCACTTGCCACTCTTGCCGTAAAGCTCTCGGCACCGCTGCCGAAATCTACATTGTTATAAACAGTGAAGTCCCCGTTTTCAATAAATCCTACATCCTCTCCGCCTTCTGAACAGGTTTCTGTCTGGATTCCTGACTGATTGTTGTAAAGCTCTGCTTCAATCCTTGAATATGCCGAATGTCCAACGGGTATCTCCGAAGCATTAGCTATGTTTGCAACAACCCCAACAGCATCAACAACCAAAGTACCACTTAACACCTTCAGACGAACCGTATGCTTACCGTACTCAAGACCGTGAAGCGCAAAGGTTTGGTATAAGTTACCTGAAATCATTGTACCCGCTGAAGAATTAACAACTCTTCCGTCAACCGTTACCTCCAACTTAGCCGAACCGTTGTTAGCTCCAAGAATGTCCAACCCGGTGCCAGTGAAGGAGTACTGAATTGTAGCACCTGCTCCCTGACTGGTGGAAAGAGATCGTTGGTAATTGTACATGGATTTGCCGTTATCATGTGCCCAAGAACCACTGTAAACCAGCTTTGTACCAGGAACAGAAGATAAATCATACATTTCCAGATTGTCCAGCATTTCTGAGTAGTAAGGTGCGTAACCGTCAATGGTTTCAACCTTCAAATTGTCAAAACGTGTATTGTAATAGCCACTAGCCAAATCAATACGCCCTGACAATCTCGGGGTAGTATCTGTATAGGTGTAAAGGATGGTATTGTCCAGAAATGCAGTCACCTTGTTGTCTGCAACCATAATAGCAATGTTGTGCCACGCATTATAAGCTGCATTAAAACCGCTAATTTTGACTCCACCCGAACCGCTTACAACATTACCATTTGCCACGGAACTTCCATTGACTAGTAGCGACCAACCCCCATCAAACCAGAATTTCAGTATATAAGGAGTACCATTTAAGTAGTGTGAATTTTCACCGCCCTGTTGTCTGGCACCGATTGCAGCATAATTGTTACCACCCTCGGTACTGTTGTGTTCAAACGAAACATCTACGCTTGCCTTATAGTTCATCCAACGGTTATCTCCGATTCCGGTGATTGGATTACCATTATTCCATGTGCCTCCAAGCCCCATGTTGGATTGATCCACCTGTTGACGAAGGATATAGTTGCCGGAGCCGTCAGGAAGATACACTTCAAATGCACCGTTTCTGTCGCTGGTATAACGTGGTATAGCACTTTTCGAGCCTCCTCGTGAATCTATATAGCTTTGGGTTCCTGAGATTTCTCCCCCCTCTTCTATGACAGGGGCAGTTTTGCCGGAGTAATCAAAGTTGTCAGCATATAAAATGTTATCTCCGGTATCATGTGTGACACCCGTCTTGTCTGTATCCAGCACAGGGCGTTCACCCTCCACCGGAAGAGGAGTATTGAACTCAGCTTTTCCACTATTGCTTAATGTTGTAACCGTAACAACCGAATAAGGTTTTACGTTTACCGTATAAACTCTGCTACTATTTGCAGAGACAGTTCCGGTGTACTTCATATAATTACTATTAAAAGCTACTCCTTTGTCAGCTGCACGGGTTTCCCATATTTCCAGCGGAGGGTTCCCCAAATAAGCCATATTGATGGTCTTAAACGTGTAGGTTTTTGAATACTCACTATCATTAATAAAGATAGTTGAAAAATCCTGTTTGTCCGGTGAGGCAAGTGTCATATAACTGGGACTGCCATTGCGCCCATTTACCGGATTCGTACCCGTCGCACCTGTGAAACTTGCCTGAGGTACAGCCCTCCAAACCCCTGCGGTATTGCTACCATTTTCCCAGCCAGCCTTTGAAAACCAACTGAAATGCCGAAGTATGACAATTCCAGCATCGTAGTGAATCCACCCGGACCATGGGTCACGTGCGGATATCAATTCCTTAAATGAGTACTGTCCCCCCTCATAGAAGGAGCCAATGGCCGGCTGATAGATAAAATGTGTCCTACGGGAATTTACAAACCCCTTGTTAACAGTGTTTCCCATCTCCAGTGGGCCATTTATGCCCCCTAGACCTGTTCCTGCTACTGTAGGATCTTTCATGTTATTGTTGGGACGAAAGGACGAATTACTAAAAGTGGCCTGTGCTTCACTATTCCACACTTCTTTGTCAAAGGATTCGGCAAGCTGTTTGAAACTCCCTAAGCTGTTGTCATCTGTATTATAGTGATATGCTGCAACTGATACAGCATCGCGAAGAGTGGCATCAGTTACCATATCATCACCGAAGGAGCCAATAGAAACTTCGTCAGAGATTACCACCTTAATATTGTTGTAAAGTACCCTCTCTTCAGCATCGTTGAAGGCCGTACTGTCTGTTTTGATGCGCTGGGCATATTGTTTAGTCCATGTTAAATCCGGTGTTTGTTCGTTAACCCCCGGGTTTACGTAATCAACCATGTATCCATATTGGCGATATGCTGCCAATATGGTGTTCTTATACCATGTATAAATCTTATCATTGGTATTTGCCCAACCGGGGGCATTCCAGCGTAGTATGCTGACTTTAAGATCAGGGTTAACCTTCTTTGCATCAGCCGCCAGTTGAAAGCCGGGGTGTCTTTTAACATTTGCCGTCTCATTTTCCCAACGCATTGTTGAGGGATCCGGCCCTGTGGAGTTGTTGCGGTCGTTACCCATTTCAATTTTGACATGTGTCATAATTGGATTTTTTCCACCGAACAGAATCTGCAGTAATTCTGCATATTTCTCAGGATGTTCCGACTTGTAATCCATCAACAGCGCGCTTGAACTGTTGCCGCTGAGAACGCCAAACCCCTTAAAGGTGAGACCATTAACGTTGCCGGCTTTGATATTATTTCCGTCCAGCACAAAGTCCGTATCTGAGGCTGAAACAGTATTCATCAGTAAAGCTGAAAACAATGATGAAGTCATAGTGACAATAAGAAGAATTGATAATATCTTTCTTTTCATTTTTCAACCTCCTATTAGGATATCTCTAAATTATGCAGCACCCTGTGCCGGAAAACTGGTACTTATCCCAAGTAAGAATTGTTTCAGCAGAGAAAAATCTATTGCATTGACGTCTCCGTTTGCATCCAAATCGGCCAGCTTTGTATCTTCGATTTCTCCCAGTCCCAGAAGATATTTTTTCAACAACTGCAAGTCTATAGCATCTATTTGGCCGTCATTATTTATATCACCTAATGTTCCCGTATTGACACTTCCTGCTGTGAATGTAAACCAGTTAATATTAAACAGGTATCCGCTTCCCCCTGTAAAAACAAGGTATACATCATGTTTTCCTGTTGCCCCGCTGACAGCGCATTTTACATCAGTATATGTCTGCCAATCTCCGTTTCCGGTAACAGGACATGTTCCTATCAGAGTACCTGTAGCACTGTCAAGACGTATTTCAATGTTGCCCCCACTGGTTGCACTTGCTACTCTGGCCTTAAAGCCTTCAACACCATCACCAAAATCCACATTGTTGTAAACAGTATAGTCCCCGTTTTCAATAAACCCTACATCCTCTCCGCCTTCTGAACAGGTTTCTGTCTGGATTCCTGACTGATTGCTGTAACTCTCTGCTTCTATTTGCTTGGTTGCATCAATAGGTGCCGGCGGTTCAGTGGAAATCTTAAGCAAAACTGTTCCATGTGAAGGAACTGATGCTGTATATGAACCCGTAAAGCTACCCTTGTCAGCTTTAGCCCACAAATCTCTGACCGTAACACTCCCAGTTACACCTATGTCTGACCAATTAACTGTAATATTGGAGGTTGACGAATTTCTGTTCAACAAAGCAACAGCCTTAGTTGTTCCGTTTGTACCAAGTGGCTTTACCCAAATCTCCAAGCCATTTGCACTTTTAACTCTTTTTCCCTGAATTCCGGCAGGGTCCTGGTCTATTGCTATTACTTCCTTGTTTAACAAAATATCCTTTGTTGTCTGTGACATAGTTCTTATATCATTTCCTGCTATAAGAGGAGAAGCCATCATACTCCACATGCTCATCTGGGTACGGTATTCCTCTGTTGTACATCCGCCGTTTCCGATTTCAAGCATGTCAGGATCATTCCATGCTCCCGGAGCAGCTGAATTTGCGTATTGGGCATTACCATCAATTGCATTAATAATACCTTTGAACCAATCGTTTCCGTTGTCCCATTTATCGGTGATATCCCCGGTAGTACGCCACAAATTACCTGCTGCAGGCATCCAGTCCTGATATCCCCATGCACATATGCTGAATACGATTGGCCTTCCGCAATTTGCAAGGGCAGTCTGCATTTTCTTGTAATCTGTTTTCATGTCACTTCCGTTTGGTATATTGCAGTTATCATATTTTAGGTAATCAATGCCCCAAGAAGCAAATGTCTTTGCATCTTTTTCCTCATAACCCTTGCTTCCGCTTTGAGGAATATTCATACAGGTCATAGTTCCACGACATCCGTATATTCCCAGTTTAAGGCCCTTTGCATGTACATAATCCGCTAAAGCCTTAATTCCGTTTGGAAAACGTGTAGGATCTGCTCGCAGGTTTCCGTTGGAATCACGTGCCGGATTTGCCATCCAATTATCATCCAGATTCAGGTACACATAGCCTGCATCCTTCATTCCGGAGCTTACCATTGTGTCTGCAATTTGTTTTATTTTAGTTTCATTGATATCTCCGTGGAAAATATTCCAACTGTTCCATCCCATAGGTGGTGTTTTAGCAAGACCGTTATCCCATGCTTCGGTATTCAGGGCCATTATTATAGTAAATGTAAGCCCTAGAAGAACAAGTGTAATGACCGCACGAACCTTTTTCATAATATTGTATCCCCCCTAATTTTTTTGTTAAAGCTCTGTTATTTGTCCCAGCAGATACTTCTTTAGCACCGCAAAATCCATTGCCGTCACAGCTTCATCACCGTCCAAATCAGCTGCTGCAGAATAAATTGTGACATCAGCCCCCAGTAAGAACTGCTTTAATAATGCATAATCAAGCGTGTCTACAGTACCGTCACTGTTAACATCCCCCTGCTTCACCTGACTAACGGTGGGGAAAATTTTCACTGATGCATCATCCACATACATATTTATTCCGCTGTCCGGCCCTTCAAAATATATACTCAGGTCAGTCAGCGTACCTGTAACATTTAACGTGTAGTTACCTGACAATTGAACCCAGGAGCTATTGCTTCCGGTAGCAGTGGCAATATTGGTAAAAGAAGTTCCATTGTCATCCGTTTTTCTGATAGTCATTGTTACCGGGGCATTGTCAGTGTTGTCCAGTCTTACCCAACCGGAACAAGCATAAGTGTTACCGTCCTGAACTTTTGTTGTAATATTCTGAATAGGCCCGTTCCAGGCTCCTGTCCTGCCTGTATGCAAGAGACTATAGCTCCCCGAGTGCTTTTGTACTGTTGATGTTGCAATTGAACCCACACCATTCACAGTCCAGCCTGTGGTACTTCCTGACTCCATATCCGGATTGGCGAGCAAATTGTCCGAGGGTTGTGTACCCACATATGTTCCCAGCTTGAAATAGATACCATACCTATCCTTGTATCTTTGATAATGGGGTGTAAATACCAAATGGTTATCCTCATCGGTATTTCTAAGTGTAAATTCCAGCTTTCCGGGCGTTTGATGCAAATTGTTCTTGATATTGGCAAGCCAATTATCAATGCTGGGACTGGCAGTGGTATTGATATTAATAGTATCTTTTATAGTTACATTTCTTGTTGCCTTTAAAACCTGAACCCCATGTGATTGAGTAGTCATACTTTCAGTCCCAAGACCTGCACTCAATACTACCGGGCCATAGGTAAAGGCTACCGTATTGGGATTGTCAGTCAATCTGGAAACCCTTACCTCGGTGGGCAGGGTCAACTCAACCGTATCTCCTGCCTGCCACACTCTGCTGACATCAAGATAACCATTTACCTTGGCTATATTGATAGGAGTGCCGTTAACCTTTACTGTAGCAGTTTGTCCTGTTGCAAGCCATGTTGGTGACCTGAACTTAATTTTTACTTCTGATGAAGGAGCGCTGTTGATAGTAAAGGTTACTTTATCTGATAATGGTATATTGGCCTGCTGTGTCAGTGAAAGACCCTTTTCGCTCCAGTTCAGAGTAGAACTCAGATACATGTTTACATACAGGTCTGAACCATTATTGTAGTATAAGCTGTCATTGAGTTTTGTGAAATTCTCCATCCCCGTTCCGGTACAGCACCAGAAATGATTGAACTGGGAACTGAACACCTTGAAATATCCGGTTCCCATAGCCTTGAAGTAGGTGGCCATTCCGGTTTCGGGATTCTGTGAAGCCATAATCTCGTTTATCAATGCGTTCTCATAATAATCTGCATATTTAACGTCCCCCGTTGCCTTGAACAGCTCCCGGGTCAGCTTCAGCATATTATTTACATTACAGGTTTCATTATTTACATTATCCCTGTATGCATCCAGCTTTCCCGCAGCCCTGAAATGTTCATCTTCGCTGTTGCCGCCTGTTACATATGTATGGTCTTTCAATACTATGCTCCAAAACTGCTGTGCCGCTGTTAAGTATGATGATTCTGATGTTCCCAGAGTGCTGTAGCGGTTCAAAGCACCAATAAATTTCGGGATAGTTGTATTGGCATGTTTTCCCGGTAAAACATTCGTACCGGCAGCTAGGGTGTTAAACAGTGCGGTTTCGTCAAACTTGTGTGCTGCTGTCAAATGGTTGCTGTCACCGGTAAGCTTGTACAATTCATAGAGGCAATCATTCATTCCGCCGTACTCAACACCCAATACCTTAGACTGTGTTGCAGAATCCCAGGCGTTTACTCTTTTGTAAATCCAATTTCCCAGATTGGCTGCTATTGTCAATGCGGTTTGGTTGCCTTCAAATTTGTAAACGTCAAGTAGACCTGACATGATTTTGTGCATGGTATACCACGGTACCCAGCTTGAACCGGAAGCCTTTCCTTCAACGACATCAAATTGGGTAACCGGGGTTGCAAACAAATATCCATTGCCGTTTTTATTCTGGCAAGCCTGTAATTCGGATATAATCAAGTCTATACGATTTTTCAGGTCTGAATTTACTGTAGGATTGGACTTGGTGTTTTTATAAGCCTGAGCAAGTGCCGACATGTAATGCCCCATGGTATGGCCTTGAATCAGGGTGTTGTTTTCCCACCCTCCATAATAGCTATAAGTTGTTGTTAAGCCCGCTGTTTTCTTAAAACCCACCAGCAAACGGTTTGGATCAATTTCCTGCAGGTAAGCAACCTCTTTATCAAATGCGTTTACATAATAAGCATCTGTGATTTTTACCTGTTCCATGTCGAACTGCTTCAGGAGTACAGCGTTTGCTGCTGAAACCGGTATTTGTACACTGAATATAAGTAAAAAAATCAATACACATGGCAGAAGTATACTTATTGTTTTTAACATATTTGCCTCCTTGACCAATTTAATCAACCATTTACACTAAAACATAATAGTGAAACCCAGTAATTTTTAAGCAATGCCCAACAGTAGTTTTTTGAAAACGGCACAATCCAGTGCATCAATAGCTCCGTCTTTATTTAAATCTCCTGCTTCAATGTCGTTATCTACCGGAAAATCAGTAATTAATCCCAGAATATATTTCTTCAGCAATGCATAATCTGTTGCATCTACACAGTCATCTCCATTAAGGTCTCCTACAAGTGTAGGTGTTCCGCTTTTTTCGAATTTCCACCAATTGAAATTGAACAGGTAACCGCTTCCGCCTGTAAATTTCAGATACAAGTCATGAACTCCCTCTGCACCGCTTACTGTACAGGACTTATCAGTATATGTCTGCCAATCACCTGTTTCGCTGACTGCGCAAGTTCCCACAAGTTTACCTGTAGGGCTGTCTAGTCTTAGTTCTATATTACCGCCGCTTGTTGCTGACGCTACTCTGGCAACAAAGGATGTTGCCCCTGTACCAAAATCTACACCTTTAACCTTTATATAATCACCGTTTTCGATAAACCCTACATCCATTCCGCCTTCACTGCAGGTTTCTGTTTCAACTCCGGACTCCCAGCAGATTGTTTCGGCCTCATTTTTAACAAATGGATCAAGGTATTGAACCTGAGCAGGGCCGGTTTTAGTTAAAGGGATTGTCGGTATCGTACCGTCAGAATTGTATTTAAATTCTTCTACACAAACTGAACGTTTGTAGCTTCCTCCTCCCGGCAAATCACCTGTATGATAGAAGAAGTATGATTTTCCCTTAAAGTCGGTTATCGCAGGATGAATTGTAAAGCTGTTTT
>JAEZUC010000167.1 GCA_023443515.1 Bacillota bacterium | reverse complement strand
ACAAATTGGCCCGGTAGTTCAGTTGGTTAGAATGCCAGCCTGTCACGCTGGAGGTCGACGGTTCGAGCCCGTTCCGGGTCGCCAATTTGCCCAGATAGCTCAGTCGGTAGAGCAGGGGACTGAAAATCCCCGTGTCGCTGGTTCGATTCCGGCTCTGGGCACCAAGATTAAATTGCAAAAACTTTTGCAATTTACATGCGGGTTTAACTCAGCGGTAGAGTGTCACCTTGCCAAGGTGAAAGTCGAGAGTTCGAATCTCTTAACCCGCTCCAAACAAATGAGGCAGATTGCTTATGTAGTCTGCCTCAATATTGATGGCGCCATAGCCAAGTGGTAAGGCAGAGGTCTGCAAAACCTTTATTCCCCAGTTCAAATCTGGGTGGCGCCTCCAAATGAAACAACAAAAAGTCCTTGATATAAGGACTTTTTGTTGTTTTTGTCTATTTTTTTCTTAATGAGAGTTTAATGAGTAAATGAGGAATACATTGGTGCAAAATGTGATGTATTACTATGGACGTGGAACGGAGAACATAATTACAAATGTTTGTAAAAATCTAAAAATATATTGACAAAAAAATGCAAAAGGTATTATTATGATATTAACAAAATGATAATAACAAACAATACAAAACTAATTGAGGGTGATGTAATGCAGAATGCTTTGAAAAATAAATTGGGTGTAACCGAAGAACAATTCTTGGCAACATATGATGCCAGCAGATTTGAGAGACCTTCTGTGACAGTAGATATGCTGATTTTTACAGTAACTGATGAGGAAAAGAAAAACTACAGGAAGCTTCCTGAAAAAGTTTTAAGACTCCTAATGATTAAAAGAGGTGACCATCCATACATAGGACAATGGGCTCTTCCCGGTGGATTTGTACAAATGGATGAAAGCTTGGATGAAGCAGCTCTAAGAGAATTAAAAGAGGAAACAAACATTGGTAAAATATATATGGAGCAGCTTTATACATGGGGAGATGTGAACAGAGACCCACGTACAAGAGTGATAAGTACTTCTTATATGTCTCTGGTTGACAGTTCGGCACTTTCTATAAAGGCCAGTGATGATGCAGATGATGCAAAATGGTTTACTGTTTCCTGCAGGTTATATCAAGAGCATAAGACAGTAAATGATAAAGGATATGTACTGCAAAGATTGTTCAAACTGAGTTTATCTAACGATGAAAATGACCTATCAGCAATAGTGAAGATTATTAAGACTGTCGAGGGTAAGGTGACCAAAGTAGAAAGAGAAGTAGTTGAATCAAATGGAATAGCTTTTGACCATGCAAAAGTTATCGAATATGCCATTGAAAGATTACGCAGCAAAATTGAGTACACAGATATAGCATTTAATCTTATGCCGGAACTATTTACTCTTACACAGCTTCAGCAGGTGTACGAAGTCATTCTTGACACGGAATTGTTAAAGGCAAATTTCAGAAGGAAGACAGCTGATATGGTGATTGAAACAAATAAGTATACCAAGGATGCAGGTCATAGGCCTTCAAAGTTATTCAGGTTTAACCCCAACTGGACTAATTTTGCTAAGTGAGAGGAGAAATTTATATGAAAATGGTAAATAAAAATAAAAATGAGTTTATAGAAAGAAGCGTTAAAACTCTTGGAGAGATATTTGATATACTGGAAAAGCTGTCAGCTGTTCAGTTGAAAGACTTGCCAGGTAAGCAAACAGCCCTTGTAATAGTTGATATGGTAAATGGTTTTACCAGGGAAGGGGCATTGAAAAGCCCTAGAGTGGAAGCCTTGATTCCAAAAATAACAGAGTTGTCAAAGGCTTGCGATGAATTACACATTAAAAAGCTTGCATTTGCAGACTGCCACACAAAAGCGTCACCGGAATTTGATGCTTATCCGGCACACTGTATGATTGGTACCAGCGAAGGGGAAATGGTTGATGAGCTTAGGGAACTGGGAGGCTATACTCTTATTCCTAAAAACTCTACAAATGGTTTTCTAGAAGAAGCATTTCTGCAATGGCTTGAGGAAAACCAACATATAAATACTTTTATAATTACCGGTGACTGTACCGATATCTGTGTACAGCAATTCGCAGTAACACTAAAGACCTGGTTTAATATGCAAAATAAGAAAGTTAGGATTATTGTACCCATAAATCAGGTTGACACTTATGATCTTGACCTGCATAACGGGGATTTGATGAATGTAATGGCACTATATAACATGATGATTAATGGAATAGAAGTTGCTCAGGGGGTGGAATAAATGGACAATATGAATTTAACAATGCTGACGGATTTTTATGAATTAACCATGGCAAATGGGTATTTTCAGAATGGGTTACAAGATAAACAGGCATATTTTGATATGTTTTTCAGAAAGGTTCCTGATAATGGTGGCTTTGCAATAATGGCTGGAGTTGAGCAGCTTATAGATTATCTGAAAAACCTTAAGTTTGATGATAAAGATATTGAGTATCTGCGGAGTAAGAACCTATTTAGTGAAGAATTTCTGCAATATCTTAAGAATTTTAAATTTAGCTGTGATGTTTGGGCTATACCGGAAGGAACTCCAATATTCCCTAATGAACCTGTAGTAACGGTTAGAGGACCTGTTATTGAAGCGCAATTTGTTGAAACGATGATATTATTGACAATAAATCACCAAAGCCTGATAGCAACAAAGGCAAACCGAATTGTCAGAGCTGCTCAGGGAAGAGATGTTATGGAGTTCGGTTCAAGAAGGGCGCAAGGCTATGATGGAGCAATTTTCGGTGCAAGGGCTGCATACATAGGTGGCTGTGTTGGAACTGCGTGTACAATAGCAGAGAAGGAGTTTGACATTCCGGTTATCGGTACAATGGCCCACAGCTGGATTCAGATGTTTCCAACTGAATTAGAGGCTTTCCGTGCTTATGCTATGACCTATCCCGACAATTGTACATTTCTTGTAGATACCTACAATGTGTTAAAATCCGGTGTACCCAATGCAATAAAAGTGTTTAACGAAGAAATAGTTCCGAGGGGGTTCAGGCCAAAGGGAGTAAGGATTGACAGTGGTGATATTACGTATCTTTCTAAGGAAACCAGAAAAATGTTGGATGACGC
>JAEZUC010000081.1 GCA_023443515.1 Bacillota bacterium | reverse complement strand
TATAGTTTACTTTAATAAAATATGTTAATAATAAATAATGACACTTCAGGGATAGGTGAAAATCCTTACCGGCGGTAGATAGCACAAGCTATAAGCCCGCGAGCGAAAGCAGATCCGGTCAAACTCCGGAGCCGACAGTACAGTCTGGATGGAAGATAGTGTATTTAATTTTGCTATTTTGTCCCCGGGGGTTGTCTGCCTCTGGGGATTTTTGTATTTTAAGGAAATAAAACCAAGGAGAACAATAATGGACATACATGAGTTTTATATGAAAAGAGCATTGGAACTTGCAAAAGAAGGATGGGGAAGGACTAATCCAAATCCATTGGTGGGAGCAGTTATAGTAAAAGATGGCGAAATACTCTCAGAAGGTTTCCATGAAGCCTTAGGGTGTGCCCATGCTGAGGTTTGTGCTTTTCAAAATGCTGCAACGGACATTTCGGGGGCTACTCTCTATGTAAATCTTGAGCCGTGCTCCCATTACGGAAGGACACCTCCTTGTGCAAAAGCAATTGTAGACTCCGGCATCAAGGAAGTAGTCGTAGCCATGGTGGATCCAAACCCCAAGGTAGCAGGAAGGGGCATACAAATACTAAAAGATGCCAATATTAATGTGATAGTAGGGGTTCTTGAAGATGAGGCAAGAAGGCTGAATGAAATATTTATACGCTATATAACAAAAAGACTTCCATTTGTGATTATGAAAACGGCAATGACGCTAGACGGTAAAATTGCATCGGTTACAGGAGATTCCAAATGGATAAGCGGTGAACTCTCAAGAGAGTATGTCCATAAAATACGTAACAGAGTATCGTCAATTATGGTAGGAGTAAACACAATAATAAATGATAACCCCTCATTGACTGCAAGACCGTCATCAGGAGATGGCATTGATCCTGTCCGTATCGTAGTTGACACTAGCGGTAGGATTCCAATGGACAGCAGAGTAATTGACTGCTATTCAAAGGCAGGACTTATACTTGCAACTACAGATAAAATCAATAAAGACAAGGAAACTCAGCTCTTATCTCGTGGGGTAAGGATTATAAAAACCACTGAGAAAAACGGTAAAGTGAATCTCAGGGAGCTTATGGAGGAATTGTACAAGCTTGAAATTGACAGTGTTCTTTTGGAGGGAGGGGGTACTCTTAATTTTTCGGCACTTGAGGCAGGCATAGTGAATAAAGTAATGACCTTTATATCACCAAAAATAATAGGCGGAAGTTCGGCTGTAACGCCTGTAGAGGGGGAGGGAATAGAAAAAATGAAAGACGCAATAGCTCTGTCTGATATCAGAGTTGAAAGGTATGGCAGGGATGTACTTATTGAGGGATATATTGCAGACAAATAGCGATTTGGGAGGTGACAGGCGTGTTTACGGGAATTGTTGAGGAAATGGGAAGTGTGAAAAAGATTATATACGGCAGTAGCTCAATCAAGCTTTCCATAGAATGTTCGACGGTAATTGAAGGCACTGTTAAAGGAGACAGCATAGCTGTAAACGGCATATGCCTTACAGTTACTGAATTGGGACAAAATTGGTTCATGGCGGATGTAATGCCGGAAACCATGAGAAAAACAGGACTTGAAGAGCTGAAACCCGGCGGAAAGGTAAATCTGGAGAGGGCATTAAGACTTGCTGACAGGCTGGGAGGCCATATAGTCAGCGGTCATATTGATGGAACGGGGACTATTACCGGGTTAAAAAAAGAGGATAATGCAGTTCTTATTACAATTACTGCACCTGAACAGATTATGAAATATATTGTTCCAAAAGGTTCGGTTGCTCTGGACGGTACAAGTCTTACCATAACGGAGCTGACTACAGATACCTTTACCGTTTCCTTAATTCCACTTACCCGGGGATTTACCATACTTGGATTTAAGAGTATTGGCGACAGGGTCAATATAGAATGTGACATTATAGGGAAGTACGTAGAAAAAATGATTAGAGGCAAAACCATAGAAGCAGAAACCGCCGAAAAGGATTTATCAACTGAATTTCTGCGAGGACACGGGTTTATGTAATATAAAATAAAAAAGGAAGTGAGTTTCATGAATTTTAGTTCAATAGAAGAGGCAATAGAGGATATCCGCCAAGGCAAAATAATTGTAGTGGTAGACGATGAAGACAGAGAAAACGAGGGTGACCTCCTTATGGCAGCAGAAAAGGCTACCCCGGAAAGTATAAATTTCATGGCTACCTATGGCAAGGGAATGATATGCGTTCCACTGACAGAAGACAGAGCACAAGAACTGGAGCTTTTCCCTATGGTAAGTCACAATGAGGAGCGTCTCGGTACGGCATTTACCATAACTGTAGACCACAAGGATTCAACAACAGGTATATCGGCTTTTGAGAGAGCACATACAATAGTTGAGCTTACCAATAAAAATGCGTGTTCCGGGGATTTCAAAAAGCCGGGACATATATTCCCCCTTACAGCAAGGGAAGGAGGGGTTCTCAAGCGTGCAGGGCATACCGAAGCTGCAGTTGACCTGGCCCGAATGGCAGGTCTGCATCCGGCGGGTGTAATATGTGAAATAATGAATGATGACGGAAGAATGGCAAGAGTTCCGCAATTAATGGAATTCTCCCAAAGGCACGGTTTAAAGATAATAACGGTAGCAGGTCTTATTGAGTATCGAAGAAAAAATGAAAAATTGATTAAAAGAGCTGCAGAAGCAAAAATGCCCACTGCTTATGGGGATTTTAAAATACTAGGTTATGAGAATACTACCAACGGAGAACACCATGTAGCACTTGTCAAAGGGGATGTAGCAGGCTCAACAGACCCGGTTTTGGTAAGAGTACATTCGGAATGTCTCACAGGCGATGCTTTTCATTCTAAAAGGTGCGACTGCGGTGAACAGCTTGAAGCCGCATTGAGCAGAATTAATCATGAAGGAAAAGGAGTTTTGCTTTATATGCGTCAGGAGGGCAGGGGCATCGGTCTGATAAATAAAATACGTGCATACGAGCTTCAGGATCAAGGTATGGATACAGTCGAAGCAAATATAAAGCTGGGCTTTCCGGCAGACTTGAGAGAGTACGGAATAGGTGCTCAAATTCTGTATGATTTGGGTATAAAGAAAATAAAGCTGCTGACCAACAACCCCAAAAAATTGGTTGGGCTAAATGGTTATGGTCTGGAAGTAGTCGGACGGGAGCCTATACAAATAAAAGAAAATGAAAAAAATGAATTTTATCTTAGAACTAAAAAAGAAAAAATGGGCCATTTATTAAATACAACAGCACATCAGGAGGAAAATAAAAATGTCGATTAAAACAAATGAAGGTAATCTTATTGCAAGTGGTTTAAAGTTTGGAATTGTTGTAGGGCGATTTAACGATTTTATAAGTAGTAAGCTTTTGTCCGGGGCTATAGACGGATTGGTAAGGCATGGTGCTGACGAATCGGATATCACTGTTACATGGGTTCCGGGTGCTTTTGAAATACCAATTGCTGCACAGAAAATGGCAAACTCAAGTAAATATGCAGCAGTAATTTGTGTAGGTGCGGTTATCAGAGGCTCTACACCGCACTTTGACTATGTTGCGGGGGAAGTGTCAAAAGGGATAGCAAGAATATCACTTGATACAGGCGTACCGGTTATTTTTGGAGTCCTTACTACCGATACAATTGAGCAGGCCATTGAACGTGCGGGTACAAAGGCAGGCAACAAGGGCTATGATGCTGCCGTAACAGCAATTGAAATGGCAAACCTCCTGAACCAACTGTAGAAATTCGAGAAAAAATCCAAAAAAAATTTAATTATTTATAGATATTGAAAAAAGAACAATAGAGGTATATAATTACTTTGTTAATTAAATATTCGTTAGGTGAGGTTCCTATACAGATATATGCTGCTGCCCGGAAACATCGAGAGATGCCAATGGGTCAACAGGTACTACCGAAATAAGGTTTTACTTAATGTAGCTGGAGAGAAGTGGTCCAAAGCTGTATAGTGCTAAAACTCAACGAGTGAAGGTTACTTTTATGACATAAAACCGTCACTCGTTTTGCGACGGTTTTTTTATTTATTTCTTTTTAATTTCTTTAGGAGGTGAACGGTATGGATTGCGACCCTGATAGTACTTATCACATACGTAATTCAATGATTTATGCGGGCTTGTTTGCTGTGCCGTTTACTTTGTCGACAAAGTAATGTATGCAAATAATCCCTTAATGTAAGACTATGTAGAGAAGAGGGATATCTATGATTGAAAATTATAAAACAGTAAATAATGAAATAGTGCGTACAGAAACCTTTGAGGAAGGTGTATGGGTAAATCTCATTAATCCTACCGAGGAAGAAATTGTAAAAGTACACAATACACTGGGTGTGGAAATGGACTTTCTCAGGGCTGCACTTGACGAAGAGGAAAGAGCCCGTATTGAAAGTGATAACGGACAAACCCTTATAATAGTTGACGTACCCATCGTTGAAAAAGAGGGTAAACTGAACGTATATACGACCATACCTCTTGCGATTATACTTATAAAACACATAATTATTACAGTATGTCTGAAAGAAGACACAATACTTAATGATTTTGCAAACAACAGAGTTAAATCCTTTTTAACTCAATTTAAGACAAGGTTTGTGCTGCAGATACTATACAGGAATGCAACAAGGTACTTACAATACCTCAAACATATAGACAAAACAAGCAGCAGAATAGAGCAGGAAGTTTACAAGTCCATGAAGAACAAGGAAGTAATTCAGATGCTGAAACTTGAAAAGAGTCTTGTATACTTTTCAACAGCATTAAAATCAAATGAAGTAGTTCTGGAAAAATTAATGAAATATGAATATATAAAGAATTACCCTGATGATCAAGAGCTTCTTGAGGACGTTATCATAGAAAACAAGCAGGCTATAGAGATGGCCAATATTTACAGCAGTATTCTGTCCGGAACAATGGATGCTTTTGCTTCAGTTATTTCAAACAACCTCAATATAGTAATGAAGTTTTTGACATCGGTTACTATAGTTATGGCTATACCAACAATGATTTCCAGCTTCTTTGGTATGAATGTTGATTTACCGTTAAGAGGGGGACACTCATTCTGGTTTATAGTAATCATTGCGGTGGTAATGTGCATGGTTGCGGGTTACACACTTTACAAGAAAAAATTATTTTAAATATAAAAAGGATGCCTCAATAAGAGACATCCTTTGTTTATCTTTCACACATGTTGCCTGCACCATCATAAAAACTATCATCGCAATTTCTTAATAAACCCTGACTATCATAAAAGGCTTCGTCAGCTTTTCTTAATATACTGAAATAATCAAAATAATCTTCACCCGGATCGCGCAGTATTCCTTCTTTATCAAAGAAACTGTCTCCGGGATTTCTTAAAATTCCCCGGCCGTCATAATATTTTTCCTTACGGGAATACAAAACTCATCACTCTTTCTTTTAATAATCAAAAAAATTATATCATATTCCTTAAAAATAGCCAAAGTCAGTTATCCTTGAAACTGACATATTTATGTTCATGTACAAGGAGCTGTCATGAAAAAATGGCAAGCTTGTATTATAGCTTCAAATTCCTTGCTTATATTAATTATATGTGAAGAATTTGATAATGTACATTTTTTATTGGAAATAATCCTTGCATAAATTGTAAACATTTTTTTAAGAATGGAATTGTGCTATAATTCAAATATATTTTTGTAAGAAAATAGGTATTGATGTCTCTTGGAGGTAATAAATGGAAATAAATATACAAAACCAATTTGATATTGTAATAGTTGGGGCAGGCGCTGTAGGCTGCGCAATAGCAAGAGAGCTTTCCAGATACCAATTAAAAATTGCGGTTTTTGAAAAGGAAAGCGATGTGGCGGCTGGAACCAGTGGCAGAAATAGTGCTGTGGTACATGCAGGCTTCAACAACAAGCCCGGCAGCCTTATGGCAAAGTTTTGCGTAGAAGGAAATGAGGGCTTTGAAAGCCTGTGCAAAGAGCTGGATGTTCCATATAAAAAAACAGGAAAGCTGATAGTTGCTTTTGATGAAAGCGACTTTGCGGGAATAGACAAGTTAATAGAAAACGGTAAAAAGAACGGGGTAAAAGGCCTTGAATTCGTGGGAGAAGATGTTGTAAAAAAGCTGGAACCCCACGTTGGAGGGATAGGAGCAATGCTGTCCCCAAATACAGCAATAACAAATCCCTTTCTGTATACGGTAGCACTTGCCGAAAATGCTGTACAAAATGGTGTTAAGTTCTTTCTGGAAACCGAAGTAAAGGGAATTTCAAAACGGGGTGACCTTTTCCGCATAAAGGCCGGAGAATCACATTACTACAGCAGATACATAATTAACAGTGCAGGACTCTACTCGGACAGGGTAGCTTCAATGGCAGGAGAAACAGGCTACAAGATATATCCCTGCCGAGGTGAATATTTTATATTGGACAAACGTACAAGCCAATATCTGAACATGCCTGTTTACCCTGTTCCAAGGCCCGGAATCGGAGGGCTTGGAGTACATCTGACACCTACAATGGAAGGAAATATACTCATCGGCCCCAGTGCAGAATATATTAAAACAAAAAATGACTACAGTGCTACAAAGACTGTAATGGACAAACTTTTCAAGGAAGCAAAGGAACTTCTTCCACCCCTTAGTATGAAACACATTATACGCAGCTATACCGGAATACGGTCGAAAATAGTAGGACCGAAAACCGGGGGCTTCGGAGATTTCATCATTGAGGAATCAAAAGTAGTACCGGGCCTTATAAATCTTATAGGTATAGAATCTCCGGGACTTACATCATCAGCTCCAATCAGCCGTATGGTACGGGATATAATTGCAAATAAAGAGGATTTGACACCTAAAAAGGACTTTATATCCCAAAGAAAGGGTATTGTTCAGTTCAAAGAATTACCTGTTGAGCAAAAGCAGGCCTTGATAAAAGAAAGTCCGGAATACGGAGAAATAGTCTGCAGATGTGAGGGTATTACCAAGAAGGAAATACTTGATGCAGTAAATAATCCTCTTGGAGTTACAACCCTTGCAGGAATAAAATACAGGGCAAGGGCAATGATGGGGAGATGTCAGGGTGGTTACTGCCTGACCAGAATTGTTGATATATTGAAAAATGAAAAAGGATTAAATCCTGAAGAAATAACTATTAGAGGTAAAAATTCAAAATTGTTTACCGGACAGGTAAAGTAAAAAAGTATAGGTGAGGCGTATGATAATAAATAAAGATTTGGTTATAGTCGGTGCGGGCCCGGCAGGTCTGGCTGCGGCTATAGAAGCTAAAAAGAACGGGATAGACGATATTCTGGTGGTTGAAAGAGAGCCTGTCTCCGGGGGTATACTGAACCAATGTATTCATGACGGGTTTGGTATAGTAAAGTTCAATGAAGCACTGACCGGCCCGGAATATGCCAGAAAATATATAGATGAGGCAAAAAAGCTGAAAATAGAAATAGCCACAAATACCATGGTTCAGGATATAAGCAGCAACAGAGAGGTTACAACCATAAGCCCGGACGGAATTAAAACCTACAAGGCAGGAGCAGTTATACTTGCTATGGGGTGCAGAGAAAGAACGAGAGGGGCAATCTGCATACCGGGAACCCGTCCTGCAGGTGTATTTACAGCAGGAGTAGCTCAGAACCTGGTTAATATCAGAAATATAATGGTAGGTAAAAAAGTAGTGATACTTGGCTCGGGGGATATAGGACTTATAATGGCAAGACGCTTGACTTTGGAGGGGGCAGAGGTTTTGGCGGTTGTAGAAAAACTTCCTTATTCCAGTGGGCTTCAGAGAAATATAACCCAGTGTCTTGAGGATTTCGGAATACCGCTATTGCTAAGCCATACTGTGACAAACATAGAGGGCCATGAACGGGTTAAAAGCGTAACTGTAGCAAAGGTCAATGAAAAGGGAGATCCTATACGTGGGACATCCATAAAATTTGACTGTGATACACTAATTTTATCTGTGGGATTGATACCTGAAAATGAGGTTGCTCTGAACTCCGGAATAATTCTTGATAACGTTACAGGCGGTGCGTCTGTGGATGAAAACCTGCAGACCAGCATACCCGGAATCTTTGCATGTGGCAACGTATTACAGGTGCATGACCTGGTTGACTATGTTTCAGCTGAAGGCGAACTTGCTGCCAAAAGTGCAGTTTCCTATATAAAAAGTAGTAAGAACATATCATCGGATATTCAGGTTAAAGCCGGCAGGGGTATAAGATATGTGCTTCCCCAGACCATTTCCGCAGACAAGGATATTACCTTTTCTATGAGGGTTAATAATCCTTCAAAAAGAAAAACAATAGTTTTTAAAGATGGAGAAAGACAATTAAAGAAAAAATTCTTTATGGCTTTAAATCCTGCCGAAATGGTAAGGATTGAGCTGAAATCCCATGAACTCAAAGATATAAGCGGTCTGGAGGTATGCATAGATGAATAAAAGCCGTGAAATAGTTTGTATAGTTTGTCCAAACGGTTGCAGAATGAATGTTACCCACGATGAAAATAACATAGTAACACAAGTAGAAAATGCTTCATGTAAAAAAGGTGAGGAATACGCTGTAAACGAAATCCAATACCCAAAAAGAAGCATTACATCAACTGTGGGTGTTATAAACGGCGTTTTGCCTTTGGTAAGTGTCAGAACCGACAAACCTATTCCAAAAGAAAAGATAGCCGTGGCTTTGGATGAAATAAAAAAAATCCGGCTGGAGGCTCCTGTTACATTTCATCAGGTAATTATAAACGACCTTTTGGGAACGGGAGCAAAGCTCATATCAACCAAGGAGGTTTCTAGAGCAGAAAAATTGTAACTGGAGGTTTTAATGGAACAGGAAAAAGTCAATTGCCTGAAATGCAAGCACTACTTTATTACTTATGATGCCAGAATGCCTTACGGCTGTAAACTTTTTGGCTTTAAAGGCAGACAGTTGCCTTATGTTTCGGTACGCCAGTCATCGGGGAACAATTGTCAGGGCTATGATGTAAAAGACAAACAAAATAAGCCTTGAAATAGTAGTAAAATTTGTGAAAAAAGTCTAGTACAAATTATCAATACCTTATTGACAATGATTATCATTTTAAGTTAATATATTATTGAGAATAGTTATCAAAAAGGTGGCGGTTAATTTGACATTAGACAAGGTTAACAGAGGCGATACCATTGAAATTGTCAGTATAGAAGATAAGGATATCCGTGCCCAAGCGATACGACTTTGCATTTATGAAGGCTCCAAATTGAAGTGTTCTGAAAAACTGCCTGCAGGACCGATAATATTACAGAACAGACTACAGGAAATTGCTATTAGTAGAAAGCTTGCAGAACGCATAATAATAGAAAAAGTGAGCTAAACAGTTATATTTATTGGTAGGCTTGGGGGATATTATGGAAAACACTATTACTAAAAAAGATTTAAAGCATCTGGTTCTTGTAGGAAACCCAAATGTAGGGAAATCGGTATTTTTCAACGCACTTACAGGAATGTACGTTGATGTATCAAACTTTCCGGGCACTACGGTAGATATAAGCACCGGACGTTATGGAGATTATATAGTTGAGGATACACCCGGAATATATGGTGTATCCTCGTTTAATGATGAGGAAAGAGTTGCCAGGGATGTAATAATAAATGGAGACCTGGTGTTAAACGTGATTGATGCCGTTCATATGCAAAGAGACATTTTTTTGACCCAACAGCTTATAGATATGGGCAAAAAAGTAATTGTTGCCGTAAATCTTATTGACGAAGCGACCAAAAACGGTATAAAGGTAGATACTGCTGAGCTGTCAAGACAATTGGGAGTGGACGTTGTTGCAACTTCTGCACTCAAAGGCATTGGTGTGGATGAAATAAAGCAAAAGCTGGCCAATGCAAGGGTCGGTATAAAAACAGAAGGAGTTCAGGAGCTTATCAACAGTTACGACCTGAACGAAATAACCGAAGCCGAGGCATTAATGCTTTTGGAGGAGGATGAAGTACTTTCGGAAAGAAAGGGCCTTCCGACTGCCGGAAAACGGGAAGAGATTTATAAAAGCAGACGTCAACGAGTGGACAAAATTTTAGAAAGCGTTCTTTCCGATTCATATAACGGAACAAGTCTGGGAACAACCATTGGAAGACTGCTGCTAAAGCCTATAACAGGCATACCTATGCTACTGATAATAATGGCAGGTATGTTCTGGTTCATAGGAGTTTTTGTAGCACAGACGGTTGTTGATTTTACAGAAGGAACGGTAATGGAGGGGTATTATAAACCTTTTATTGAATCAATACTTAGCTTTATACCTAAAGATTCATTCATTGGAAGTTTGTTGATAGGCGATTACGGATTGTTTACAATGACAGTAATTTATATATTAGGACTGCTGCTACCTTTGACAGTAGGATTTTACATGCTGATGTCAATACTTGAGGACTCAGGTTTTCTGCCCCGAATCGCCGTGCTTTCTGACAAAACCCTGTCAAAAGTTGGCCTTAACGGAAGGGCAATAATACCTCTTATACTGGGCTTCGGCTGTATAACTATGGCTACAATGACAACCCGTCTTTTAGGCTCAAGAAGAGAACGTGTAATTGCCACTTTTTTATTGGGACTCACCATTCCATGCTCTGCGCAGTTTGGTGTAATTATAGGATTGCTGACTCCTTTGGGAATGAAATATATAATAGCTTATACCGCGTTATTAATTTTAATATTCGGCGTTTCAGGAGTTCTAATGAACAAAATCCTTCCGGGAGAATCTACGCAGTTATTTATAGATTTACCCCAAATAAGAATGCCTCAGTTTAAAAATGTTATGAAAAAGACCTTTGTAAAAGCAAAAGCCTTTCTTATTGAGGCTACACCAATATTTGCTCTTGGTGCGGTTTTAATAACGGTCTTGCAGTACACGGGTCTCCTTGGGACAATAGAAAATGCCATATCACCTTTGACGGTTCAGTGGCTTAAGCTTCCTGAACAGGCGTCTGTAGTTTTCATAATGGGAATTATCAGAAGAGACTTCGGTGCGGCAGGACTAAGTCACATGGTACTGTCAAATCCGCAAATGCTGGTGGCCCTTATTACAATTACACTATTTGTACCATGTGTAGCTTCTATTATTATGATATTTAAGGAAAGGTCAAAGCTGGAGGCAACTGCAATCTGGCTTGGAAGCTTTGCTATAGCATTTTTGGTAGGAGGAGTTCTGGCTCAGTTGATAGTCTGACAAGGAGGGCTGGTAATATGTTAGTTGAATGCAGCCAGTGTAAATATCAGTTTGAATATGATTCGGATAAAAAAGCAAATACAAAATGCCCAAGATGTGGTAAAATATTTATAGAAAAGCGGGGATGTGAAAACTGTAAAGGATGTTCATTGTGGAAAACCTGCAGAAATAGTTGAAGGAGGGCTACCTTTTGAATACTGGTGACAACGGCTATTTAAAAGAGAAATTAAAGGAATGCGGATATAAATTTACGGGACAAAGAGCAGCGATATTGGATACACTTGTTCAGTGTTCAGGACAGCACGTAAGTACCGAGGAGCTGTTTAACATGGTTAAACCCAAGCATCCTGAAATTGGCCTTGCAACAGTGTACAGAACTATGGTTTTGCTGGATAAGCTCAATCTTGTTCATAAACTTGATTTTGATGACGGTTTTAGCAGGTATGAGCTGGTCAAACCCAATGAGGATCACAGACATCATCATCTTATTTGCAGTTCCTGCGGGTGTGTTTCGGAAGTTGAGGAAGATTTGCTGGATAATCTGGAAGAAGAGATTCTCAAAAAGAACGGCTTTTTGGTAAAGGATCACAGAGTACAGTTCTATGGATTATGTAAAAAGTGCAGGGAATAAATTATATAACTATATTTAAAGAAGGCATAGTGGAAAAATATACAAAAATATTTATCTGCTGTGCCTTTAAATTTATTCAAATTAATATAGTATATATTATAGGTCGGTGTATAATTGAGGTAATATTTACAATAAATGGAGGAAAAATGATGAAGAAAATTACTAGATTAATCAGCTTAACACTGATAATTCTGATTCTGTGCGGAACAGTTGCATATGCTGAGCAAGGAAACAACCAGGCGGTTTCAGGAGATATGTACGTCCCTGTCAAGTTTATTTGTGAGACCATGGGGGGACAGGTTTCCTGGGACACTAAAAAGCAAATAACTACAGTCAAGGTGGGTAATAATGAGTTAAAACTTTTTATCAACCGTTGTAATATTATATTAAACGGAAAATCGAAGGTTTTAAAAGAAAAAGTTAAGGTTGAAGAGGGAAGGACAATTTTATCATTAAGTGTTTTGAATTCCCAGCTTGGACTAAAGCTTACATGCGATGACTACATTAAACTCATTTCGGTAAAGTTCGTAGATTTGGTTAAAGCCGGAAAAACTGCAGATAGCTCAAATTTACTTAGCAAAAGTTTCTCAAAGCATGTGACGACAGAATTTCTAAAGTTTATACTGGTTCCTGTATTTTCGGTTGTTGAGCCTGATGTTAAAACCATGACTATATCTAAAAATACTGTACACCAGAATGTATTTATACCATTCACCGTTCAGCAGGCCAAATACAATTTTATACTGAGATTTGACTATAGCGGAAAAATAGATGAGTTTAATCAGGCAGCTGATTCATCACAATTTACATATTCCAAACCTTCATACGACAATTCTGTAAACTATACGGAAAGGGAGGTAACAATAGGAGAGGGAGAATGGAAGCTTCCCGGTACTCTGACAATGCCAAAGGGGAAAGGCCCGTTTCCGGCACTTATACTGGTACACGGTTCAGGCTCTAATGACAGGGATGAAACTCTGGGTCCCATAAAGCCTTTTAGGGATTTAGCCGTTGGTCTTGCAAGTCAGGGAGTAGCAGTTTTGAGATACGAGAAAAGAACTTTGGAGTATGGCGTTAGAATACAGTTATTACCGAAACTGACCATGACTGAGGAATTTGAAGAGGACGCTTTTGCGGCTGCAAAGTACCTTAAAACAATACATGGTATAGATACTTCAAATATTACTGTATTGGGCCACAGCGAGGGTGGATATGATTTACCGAGGATACTTGGCAGAGATAAAACAGGTACATTCAAAGCCGGAATCATAATGAGCGGATGTTCCAGACCTTT
>JAEZUC010000036.1 GCA_023443515.1 Bacillota bacterium | reverse complement strand
CTACATCAATGGATTTAATCCATTTTTTATCCAACAACGTATTTAATGCTCCATATAAAGTTCCTGCCCCAAGGTTAACTCTTTCCCTGCTTAATTCTTTTACATTTTGCATAATCCCATATCCATGCAGCGGTTTATATAATGAGAGTAGAATATAATAAACTGCTTCTGTTAATGCACCCCGCTCTTGGCTTTCAGGCATTTAAATCACTCCTTGCTTCCGAGACTACTAACGGCCACCGTTATATCGGCTTCCGTTATATCTGTTACTATTATATCGGCTTCCGTTATAAATGTCAATAATTAGGCAAAAAAATCTGTATACCTCTTTCAAAACATATATAAATACAAAAGCCTCATTCACAGCAAAACCTGTAAATGGGGCTTTTTATTGACTAACAACTCAGTTAATTTTCTCAATCACTACAATACAAGTACTGTCAGGCAACCTTACCAGTTTTCTGTTCTCATCAAAAAACTCTACTTTTTGAGACAACGCTATTGTATAGCCTTCCTGTAAGAAATGCTTAAACTCAATTATTTTGGCATCTTTACCTAAAGTCGAAGCGATAAACTCTTTAAAGCCACTTGGAGTAAAATATCCGAATTGCTCGTTTACTTCATGAACATACGACTTTTCTCCCCAAGTATAAGTATAAAGAAATTCCATAGCATCATTTACGGGCATAAGTACTTCATTCTGTCCAACAACAGCGTACTCAATCTCCCTACCCTTGAAGTCCTTTGCATACCTCTCCAGGAATTGCATTCCCTCTTCGGATAGAAACTTTATGATTCTTTTTTCACCTTCCGGCTCTGTCATAATACCATCACGTATAATAATCCTACCGCCGGACGGCAGAATCTCAAATACACTTTTGAATGCAGCTGCCAATGTTTCATGATTAAACTTTCTTCCTTTGTATTCAATATAGGAGAAGAGTTCATGCAGAATAGAACAGAATATTACCGTATCGACACTCCCTCTTTCAATATACTGGCCCAGGTTTAGGGCATCTCCATATAACACATCCCATTTCCTGTTTTCCAACTGCTTCTTCTTTTTTAAGCTATCCAGTACGTTTTGGGATATATCAACTCCTAAAACCTGAACCGAAGGGTACCTTTCCTCTATAAGATCCATCAAGGCTCCGCCCCCCGGACCAATATCTATAATACTGGTACCACTAATGTAATCAAGTATGACTTTCTTGTAGTCTATAGTCTGATTCATAGTTGCAAGATATTTCTCTTCTTCATAAAAGCGGTCATATTTATCCTTTCTTAGGCCGAACAGGTCAAACAATAGGATGATAGCGCTTTCATAGAGTACGTCGGATTTCTCAGCTTCTATACAAAATTCGATAAGTTTACTGCCGGCTGCTGAAAACTGGAAGGTAAAAAACACCGTATCGTCCAAGCTTTCATGGGAGCTCACCGTGTGAGCAACGTGCAGGTTTTCTTTAGAGTTACCTTCCAATATATCCTGTATCGTCATAGCCGCCAGATACTTTTCAATGATCCGTTTTTTATAAATGTTTACTCGTTTCTTTCCATCATGCTGATAGTAAATAGCCTTCATCAACCATTCAAAGCTGATATGTTTAACTTTGCATAAATTTACTTCCTGTGAAATGAGTAAAAATATCTTTACAAATTCTTCAAATGAAAAATCATATAAGGCCGCTTCCACATACCATAAATCTGCTGCATCAAGAAGTCCCGATAGTTTACCGATTATGCTTGAATCAGAAAGGATTTTTTCGTACTCTGCATCTAAATTCTCACCGTTTCCAATAGAAACAGTCCTTAAACGCCTTATTCTGTCCTTGAACCCGTACTGCTTATCAAATTGCCCGTTAGCAACAATCTCTATTATTTCTTCAGCCTGTTGGCTTATATCCCTCCAAATGTTTTCATCTACTGCTGTCACAATACAGTAGTTAAGCCCATTTAGTATTTCCTTTAGTTCAATAGCTGATATGTTACCTTCTTCAACAAGCTGATATAGCGGTTTATTATCGTAGAGTGGCACCTCTCCCCTTATGTATTGTCCTATCAAACCGTGAGTCTGTATAAGACTGTGTACTATTTTCTTTATTTCCGGATTTGATTCCGAGCACTCCTCCAGATAGATTTCTGCTGAACCAATATTATGTACAAAAAGGTTGTAGCCCTTTTTTATCCATTGGTTTCTTTGATGTATTAGTCCCGACTTTGCAACCTCAGACCACTTTAGCGTCTCTTCGATTATGTAGGCTTGGCGCTCACTTAGCTTCAGGCTTGAAAGAGCCTTAAGTGTCTTTTCTACATAATTCAGTACGTAATTATTCTTCATTTCCTCAAGGGAGGTTAGACGTTCAAGATTAACATTGTACTCTGATGTCAGTGCCAGATACCTGAGCCATTTTTCGCTTTTCAGTGCCTGCATGTTTCCTGATTTCAGCTTTTCAATAACTGATAACGCTTTTATCATTTTGGAACCTACTTTCATTATATTAGTTTTTAATCACAAATTCCAAATACATCATTCAAACTTTTTATACAATTGAGTACAATGGCAATCATCGCACCAATGTGAACGTTTTGATTTTCTCAAATCTTTAAAATACTCTTCTACTTTATCTATATCCTCAATTTCTTTAATTGAATTAATATGTAACATATACTCATATGAAGTATAACTACAAGGACTTATAAAGCCGTTTTCATTTATAAACCAAAACCATCTCCCAGGATTACATTCATCTATTTCAATTCTTTTATTTTCAGTTGAGGACATAATTCTCCTCAAATAATCATCATTGCCATGAATCAGCAATCCCATTTTATAAAATTTTTCTTTCAACCTCGGTAAATCTGATGAAAACTGTTTTACCTGATTATAGAGCAACCTGTTATCTTGATAAAATTCCGGTCTGTCAAACCCGCCAAGCTGGTTAAATGTAATTTCATTTACGCCCAAAGCAACGAGTTCATTGCAAAATTCCTCGAAGCTTTCTATGTTTTCTCTCATCAAAATTGTATTTACTTTAATAATAAGATTGCTTCCTGTTTCCTTCTTTTCTTTACTTAACTCAAGGATATTTTTTGTAACTTTTTCATAATGTCCATTTAACTTGCGAATCCTGTCATTGCATTGTCTGAAGCCATCCACGCTGAATACTATTTCTGAAAAATACTTTACTATCCCCTCCCTTGTTTCTTTTGAAGAAAGTAATAATCCATTTGTTGTAGTACTTATATTAATACCATAATTCTCATTAATCTCCTTTGACAATGGGATTATATGCTCCCACAGAAATGGCTCCCCACCAATCCAGCTTATTAAGGTTTCTTGCTTACTTACATCCCTATACATGCCTAGAATCTTCAAAAACCTTAAGATATCTGCATAATCAGCGACATCTCTCTTCCTTATAATCTCATTACTATATGAACAAAACAGACAGTTCATATTACAATCCTGAGTTATTCTCCATACGATTACTCTTTTAGAATTACACATTATTTGATCACTCCAATCAAACTTCCCTTAATTTTTCATGCAATCCTCATAATTGTCTTTTAATCGTCAGATTATTCCACGTTCTATTTCACTGAATACTCCTGTAGCAAGCTTTCCTTCATCTCCCACAGTGGCCTTGACAAATCGACGTAATATTTATGTGGGTTTTCGAACCTTTTTATCTCATCCCATAATGTATCGGTTTGCTCTTTGCAGTAGCTTTTAATTTCGCTTAACTTTGGACTTTCATATACACTGGTTCCCTTATCAAAAATCTTAATTAAAAGTCTTTTTGCAACAAAATTGGTTACAACCTTCCTTTTCCAGGTATATTCAGGATCAAATAATTCATAAGGCTTGCTTTCATCTATTTCCTCATCATTAGTTGTAAGGACATCTGCAATTGCTTTTCCGCTTTCCTTATCAAAAAGTCTCCAAGCCTGTTTGAATCCAGGATTGGTTATTTTCCCTACATTTTCACTAAGCTTTATTTTAGGAAACATTTGCCCGTTTTCTTCAACTGCTACCAGCTTATAAACCCCTCCAAACACAGGCTCTGACTTTGAAGTAATTAGACGCTCCCCAACACCGAACAGGTCCACCTGCGCACCTTGCACAAGTATATCCCTGATAATAAATTCATCCAATGAATTTGATGCGACTATCTTGCAGTCATGGAACCCTGCGTCATCCAACATTTTTCTGGTTTCCTTAGAAAGATACGTAATATCACCACTGTCAATCCTTACTCCCTTTGGCCTGAACCCCCTCGGAACTATTTCTTCGTTAAACACTTTTATTGCATTGGGTA
>JAEZUC010000151.1 GCA_023443515.1 Bacillota bacterium | reverse complement strand
ATTTCAACACGTATAGGCTCTTTCATGTATTTGTTGCATAGAGTCTCTATGTCTTTAGGCATTGTTGCTGACAACAGCACCGTTACACGTTCCTTTGACAGACTTGATACTATAGTCTCTATCTGTTCAATAAAGCCCATATGAAGCATTTCATCGGCTTCATCAATTACCAGATACTTTATTTTTGATGTATCAAAGGTATTTCTTTCGATATGGTCTATAATACGTCCCGGTGTTCCAACCACTACATGTGTTTTTTGTTTAAGCTCCTTTTCCTGATTATAAAAAGGAGACTTGCCGTAAATAGCTGATACTTTAAGCCTTTTAAATCTACCAATATTAAAAATATCTTCCTTGACCTGTATTGCAAGTTCTCTTGTGGGCGTAATCACTAATGCCTGAGGTTTATTTTCATCCCATTCTACCAATTCACAAATAGGAATTGCAAATGCAGCTGTCTTACCACTTCCTGTTTGAGATTTTACTATAATGTCCTTTTGCTCTAATACAGCCGGTATAACCTTTTCTTGAACCTTGGTAGGACTTTTAAAATTCAACATGCCAATTGCTTTTAATATTTCATTACTCAATTTATAATCACTAAAAGCTGGGTTCATTTATATTATCTCCTTTATCGCGATTTCACTTTTGGCTTCTTACTCTTAGCAGTTTTAGGAGAAATCTTAGGAGCTTTGGAATCTTTCCAAACTTTATTTTTCTTTTTCTTTAATCTATCCGGATTTTTAAATGACATTTCATTCACACCTTATCCTTAATAATTATTTGTTTTTCATACCTAAGGCCAATTTTAATCTTGTCCGTTATCACAATTTACAATTATATCATATCTTAGGACAAGAAATATTATAAACAATCCATAAAAAAAGGGTTCCGGTGTTGTTTGTTAATTCTGCCAAAACATCATTGCTGCCGGAAGCAACAGTGACGCTAATGATAATAGTATCACTACCAACCCTCCGAACCAGTTTTTATTTTTCCATGTGTGTACTCCAAAGCTAAAAGTATATATACATATCCAAATCAAGAACAATAAAATAATTATATTACCTGTCATTCTCTCACTCCACCTTTTTTATTGCTGACCCGCCACAGTCATGTTGATACTTACTTTGTAAACGGCATTCGGGAAAATTTCATGCCATTTTATTTGCTCCCATTGTGATACAGAGCTGTAGTTTTTCTTTGCAATCTGTCCAAAACCAAATATATCGCTTTTGTACGTGTTAGAAGCTTTGTTGAGAAGGCTGTTCATTTCATTTTTTAAATAATCCTCATACTCCTTTTGAACTCTCTGCAATTTGGCAGTATCGGAATAAATTATGTTGCTTTGAACTGCTTCTATGTCTGCACGAAGATTAAGCTCTATATTTATTTGAGGTTTATCTCCATATACTTGTACACTTGTCTTTGAGGATCTATCCAGACTTACGTTGCTTAATATTTTATATCTCTCATCCAAAGGATCTTTAACCTCCAGTTTAATAGTATCAATAGACCCCGTCATTAATGCGTATAAGGAAGTTTCTTCGGAATCAAGACTCCCTTTCATTTTATCTCTGTTAAATACAGCCAGACCCTTTATAGACATACTTTTCTTTTCCTCTCCCGCGCCCTCCTCCGGTTTGTCTGTATCGGGCTTTTTGCTTTCAACTACAGTATTGTCTACCTCTGTGTATATAGTTACAGGTTGAGAGCCTGTACTCCTGGTTCTGTATAGATAATCTCCCAACTGGGAGCTTGGCACACGGAAATCTGTTTGATAGGATTTAAACATCATATCGTAATATTTTGTTGGGTTGGCTGAAATCTTTGGTTGCAAGGATTCTATATAGTTTTTGGCCCCATTGGCAGCTACAATAATATTTACATTAGGACGAAGCTCCATATAGTTTTGTAAACCATTGAGGAATGGAAGCAGTCCTCTTTTTGCTATTTCTTCAGAAACAACTATTATCTTTGTATGGGATAAATTTATTTTTTTGCTCAAATATCTTCCTGTTTTTCTGAAGCCGGAAAGGAAATTATCAGTCTTAAAGGATTTTATATCTGTTGTTTCCCCTTCGCCGGTGGTAATTGATTTTGGTACGGCAGTCTGAAAAGTTAGATTAAACATATTGTTATCAGCTTCATCTATTCCTATTGCTACTACATAAGCTAAGTCTTCAATTTCCCTGTTGTCATAACAGCCCGTCAAAGTTACCATGATTATAGTCATACATAAAATAATATAAAAGAGTTTGGTTATTTTACTCACAGTCTTGACCTCCTTCATTTTCACAGTCTACTTTTTTTATCGAACCAATTATCAGTACAATAATAGGAAGTAAAAGTGCCAAAATCCAAAGTATATTTGCCATTTGACTATCAGGCAGGTGAAATGGAAGCCCCTTTTTAATAAAGGTCACGGAGAATATTATAACTGCGGTGGGTATTACAATAGGCTGATGCCTGTCCAAATCAAGGGTTTTGGCAATAATATGGGTTATAAAAGTAAACAAGGCTCCCATGAATAATATTGATGATAAAGAGAATACCAAAACGAAAACTGATTCCACTCTTTGTATATAATTCCCGAATTCTATTAGTCTTGCCATCTGATATAAAGGTATTTTTTTGTCAACTGCCGTTTCATATGGATAAGTTAATAAAAAGGCTAAAACAGACCAAAACAAGATTAATCCTGATATGGTTATTGATAAATAGCCTACGCGGTTTAGATTTCTTTTTTTGAAATATGGTATCAAAAAAAATATCAGAAGCAACGGAGAAAACAGATGTAAGCTGACAGTGCTTCCATTAATTATAGAATCAATACCTTTTCCCAAGATTGGGAAAAGATTCTCTGTGTTATATTCAGGGATAACTCCAATTGTCATTAATATAAATCCTATTATGCATATGGGTACTATAAAGGCACTTATACGTGCCACTACTTCTATTCCGTAATAGGCCGCAGCAGCCATCCCAACCAGGAAAAATATGAGGACATAAGATATAGGAGATTTATCAAGGGATATTACTTTTAGTGAATGTGCATATTCACCCAAAAGGGATGCTTCTAAAAAAATCAGTAACATGGCTGACAGAAGCCCGACAATTATTTTCATTACTCTCCCTGCAGCCCTTTGAGATATTTCCAGTAAATCCAGATTCCCATGGCATCTGTAAAACCCGTTTGCTATGGCAAAGTATATATAGGCAATTATGGTTACTGCTATGGGTATAATCCAGCCTGCGCTCCCCCCCATACCTGCCACATCTTTTGGAAAATACAATATTGCCTGAACAAATACCATATTAATAAGTAAACATATTGCCTCCCATGATCCAAATCCTTCGTTTTTACTCATTATCCTCACCTCCGTCCTCACCTGAATCGTTGCTAGCCCAACCTCTGCTTACTTCGGGTTGCTTAATAATATCCTTTGTATTCAGATAGTCCGGTCTTTTTTCCTGTTTCCACATAGGCTTTCTCATTAGTTTATCTGAATATTTTCCATTTGTAATAGGACCAAATGGTGCCAGAAAAGGCACTCCAAATGATTTTGACGACGCAAGCAGTAAAGAATTCAACACCAGACCTAATGCTATTCCAAAAAATCCGGCTATGGACCCAAATATAATATAAGCAAATCGAATTATTCTTATGGAAAAAGACATTGAGAAACTAGGTATGGAAAAGGAACCGAGAGCCGTAATAGCTACTACTATTATTAGTATCGGACTTACAAGATTTGCCGAAACTGCTGCCTGTCCTAAAATCAGTCCGCCAACAATGCCTATTGTTGAGCCAATTGCTCCGGGTACTCTAATCCCGGCTTCTCTAATCAGTTCAAATGAAAATTCCATTATTATTATCTCAACAACCGTTGGAAACGGAACGATCTCTCTTGATGCCTCAATGGCAAATAAAAGATTAGTCGGAATCATTTCCTGATGATAGTTTGTTACAGCTATATAAAGTCCCGGTAATAAAAGTGCTATTAGAACACCGATTATTCTTATCATACGTATAAAATTCACGTATGGGAATCTTATGTTTATATCTTCGGGAGTATTGAGGTATTCAGTTATTGTTGCAGGCATCACCAGTACATATGGACTTCCGTCCAATATAACGGCTATGTTCCCTTGGGCAAGCATTCTTGCAACAGTATCGGGTCTTTCTGTTGCAAATATCTGTGGTGCTGTCAAAAAAGTGCTGTCTTCCAGTAGTTGCTCCAATTCACCGGAATCAAATATATAATCAACCTTTATACTTTTGACTCTCTTTAATACTTCATTTACAAGAGATTCATTTGCAATATCACGGATATACATGACAGCACAGGGCGTATTACTTCGTCTACCTACAGTAAGTCCCTTGATTGTCAAATCTTTGTCCTTTAATATTTTCCGTAAAAGGGCGGTATTTGCTCTTATTTGTTCATTAAAAGCCTCCTGTGGTCCTCTTATAACAGTTTCGGAGTTTGGCTCACCCACACCTCTGTGTTCCCATTTTTTTGTATCCGCTACATATGCATATTCCAACCCATCTACAAATACCGCACATCCGCCAAAATTGATATTGCCTACAACCTCTTTGAAATCCTGTGCTTTTTTTAACTGATTGAAAGGTATAAGTCTGTTGAATATAAATTCTCCTACATCCTTCACCTCTTGTTTTATATCAAGGTTTGATAAGATCATTAAAGGCTGCAGAATATTATTGCTTATAATACTACTGTCCGTCATTCCGTCAATAAAAACTATGAAAGCCTGATAATTCTCATCTTGAACGGTTAAATTGAACTCTCTGTATACAACATCACTGTTTTCGGGTATGTTATATATTTTTTTCATCATACTTTTATTATTATCTATTTCATCCGATACGGTCTCTTCTAAATATTCATCATTAACAGGACATGCTTCAAAAAAATCTTTAAATTCTTCACTGTCAAAGGTGTCCATAGAAGCAGGATTTTTTGCCTTGTTACAATTTAAAGACTTTGTTTCCTTTAACTTAAAGTCATGTTTGATATTTTTTTCGTTATATATAATGTATCTTCTTAATTTCTTTATGACTCCCAATTTTAAGCTCCTTTATATATATTTTTCCCTAAGTTTCAATTGTATTATTTTATTTTAAGGTGAGTTATATGCATTGTTTTCATCTGCTGAATAACTTTAATAATTATTGTAAAATTTGTAATCTATTTTTAACGTTAGTTTATTGATTTTTACCTTGTTAATTGATTCCCTATGTTCTATCATTATATTATGAAACGAATTTTACTTTCGGCAGGTGACGTTGATGAGCAAAAAAATCCTTTTAGTCTTAGTGGCATTAATTTTAATATTCAATAGTCTTCCGGTTTTTGCATGGACACCGGCTGAAAGTCTTACTTCCAGCTCTGCTGTCTTAATGGACACTGTGAGGGGACAAGTTCTTTATGAAAAAGACGCATATAAGCATTTATCACCTTCAGTTATGTGTAAACTTATGACTGCTCTTGTTACAATTGAGAAAGCAGATTTAAACGCCAAAATTACAATAAGTAAAAATGCCGCCAGCTATAAAGGTCTTAATCTTGTGGTAGGAAATCAGTATACGGTTGAAGATTTACTTTACGCTGTAATGCTTTCGCAAGGTAATGATGCAGCTGTAGCACTTGCCGAATATGTGGGTGACGGTGATATCCAGAAATTTGTCAAGTACATGAATACCAAGGCTAAAGAACTTTCTTTAAAAGATACTTATTTTGTTAATCCAACTGGTCTTTATGAAAAGGACCAATATACATCGGCCAAGGATATAGCCTCATTTATTAAAGCTGCAATAGCTAATAATACTTTTAATACTATATTCGGGGCAAAAGGTTTCGGTTGGATCAACGGAAATAATTCTTCAATTTTAACTAATCAAAATACCCTTTTTTGGAGCTATAAAGGCGTAGATGGCGGAAAACTGGGTACAAATACAAACCCTCAGAGCTTTTCTGCAGTTACAACTGCTTCTCAAAACGAAAAACGGCTTATTGCGGTGGTTTTCAATACAAATGAAAAAGATACATTTTCCGAGACTGCAAAACTGTTTGATTACGGATTTTCTAAGTTTTTTACGGGAGTTCTGGTACCAAAGCATATACCTCAAAGAAGTATAGAAGTAGACAATGTAAAGGTTGACCTGGTAAGTAAAATTGATGTTTACTATACGTATCCTATTGGTAACAGTTTTATTAAAAATATAACTTTTATACCAAATGAAAAATTAAAGCTCCCGATTAATACCGAGATTATTGCAGGTGTTTTAAAATACACTCTGAATGATAGTACTGTAATAGAAGTTAATCTGTACTCGGATAAGACTGTTTCAGCCCCCAAGGATTACAGAACGAAAATTAAAAACATTGTTTCGGAAAACAAAGATTTGGTGACAATAGTAGGTATTCTTGGGATTATTGAAATTATTCTTATAATTAAAAATCTTATAAAATTTATGTTTAGAGCTAAAAAAACAAGAACCCAGCAATAGCAGGGTTCTTGTTTTTTAATTTGAAACCGGTTTGGCATTATATTTGTTATGTCGCCTTGAGGATTTATTATTATTTTCTATATAAGTCTTTAGAACTTTTTCCAAGTCAAGTACATCCTTCATTTCATAATATCCGGATTTTTTATGAATAAATCTAGCAGCGCTTACTGCACCCTGTGCAAAAGCTTTTCTTGAAAAAGATTCATGACTGATTTCTATTTTGTCCTCCTGACCGACTATCATTACTTCATGCTTACCTATTACACCTCCGGCCCTTACTGAATTAATAGGTATGTCCTTATGGGAAACTACAACTCCCTTGTTTAAAAGGCCACTCTGTATTTCGCCGGCTATTTTTTTTGCTGTACCGGATGGTGAATCCAATTTGTTTTTATGATGTAACTCGGTAATCTGAAAATCATAATTGCTGAGCAAGCTTGCCGTAAGATTTGACAGCAGCATCAGAACATTGACACCCATGGTTATATTCGGTGCATAAACAATGCCGTTTTTGTATTTTCTGCAAATTACGTAGAGCTTGTTAAGCTGATAATCTGAGAATCCTGTGGTTCCCACCACAATGTTTATCCTGTATTTTGAGAAAAATAAAGCATTTTTCAATGCTGATTTAGGATTTGAAAAATCAATAACAACGTCCGGTTTATTTCTAAATATAACTTCCTCTAGTTTATCAGATCCGGAAACAATTATTCCTGTCTTGTTCATTCCAAGAATTTCTCCCAAATCCTTATTCAAAGAATTACTGCTCGGACTGCAAATAGCAGAAACAAGCTGGATTTCATTTTGTAATAATATGGTTTTGGCAATCTCCTTCCCCGTGCGGCCCAAGCCTGATATACAAACTTTCATCAAATAAGTTCCCTCCCTTTCAAATTATAAAAGTAAGATTTAAAATTGAATAATTAAATTTGAAGAAAATGAATAAGGATAAACTTAAAAATGCTACAGATAAACTGTAGCATTGGTCGGAAAATTACAAAATGTAAAAATTCACTTTCTCCCCAACGCTTACGAAGTTAGCTGCCGGATTCGGGTTGTAAGAGACTAACCCTACCTGGTTACCCAGGATTCACCCCATTAAATGGTTCCCCCGCTTATAGCAATCAAACTGCTACAATTCAGCGATAAATTATTAATTTTTAGACTTAAATCCACTGTTAGTATATACCATTTAAATGAAAAAGTCAATATTTCCTGATTTTATATTAGTTTTCTTTTATCTACGCCGGTTTGGCTATGTTATATTCACCAATCTTACCGTTTCCCATTTTTACTAGGTACACGTCATAGTATTGTTGTCCAAGCTCATATGCAAACTTTTTATCTAATACTGCAAAATCGAATCTATTTTTTCCTTTGATGGCACTTCCCGTGTCCATAGCGATTGTATACCCTAACCCCTTGATATAAAATATTGTTCCATAGGGCCAATGTGTGTTATCAATTGCTACCGATACACCGGGTACTATTGGCTGACCGGAACTTGTAATTCCTTTGTTATTACCGCACTCCTCGGCACAGGGAGTGTACGCAGTACCCAAAAACTTCCCAAGATACTTTCCCTTGGTGTTAGTCTCCAAGTTGTCACCGCTGTAAATCTTGTATGATTGTGGTTTTACACCCACCGATGCAGCTTTTTTAAGTGATTTCTGTAGCTGAAGATTATCATCGGCTAATTCCCTCCTTGTAGCTTCCAACCGTTGATTTTGTTTTTTCAGTTCTTCCAGCTGTTTCTTTACCTGTTCATTCTGTTCCTTCAGAACGTTGTTAAGTTTACTGAGTTCATCGGTTTGGGATTTATAATTATTTGAGTTTGTTGTTAATGATTGATTTGATTTCATAATAAGCATGGATTGTACACATTCATTATTATATTTTTCTTTGTACTGGTTGACTACATTGTTAACCCTGATACAGAAGAAAGCGAGTAATGAACATGTCAATACCAATGCTATAGTTAATACCTTGAACATCCAAATATCGGCAGACTTTTGCTTGTTTTTTTCTGTCATATATGCGAACTCCTTATTAATTAAATTAACCTATTATGGATTATTTTCCAAATATGCAGTATTTATACATGCAGAATAACATTGTTTTTTTTGGAGACAATGATTTTTGGGTGATATAATGTTTAATTTTTTTAAAACCAGAGAAACTAAAAAAACAAAGAATACGGGTAGTGGCATAAGCGAAGATAGCCAAAATATCAGCAGTACACAAATTCCAAAATCCATTGACAGAGTCAGAGGACTGCTGAATCAGGAATTTTCCCTGTGCAGTGACTTCACTCTCCGTGAAGTGCTTTTGGGAAAGCATAATACCAGAATTATAATTGCCTCTCTAGAAGGTTTTTTTAACAAGGCCATCCTTTCTGAGAATGTTATTGAGCCTATAATAAATTATTCCGGTGATAAAAACTATTCATCGGTTTTTACCCTACTAAAAGAAAATGTATTAAGCGTAAGTGATCTTAAGGATCTTTATTCCTTTAAAACTTGTGTGGATGGTATTCTAACGGGAGATGTTGTTTTATTTATTGACGGAGAGGACAAGGCCTTTAAAATCGGCTTAAAAGCTCCCGAAAAAAGGTCTGTCGGAGAACCTGACACCGAGATAAGTATTAAAGGCTCAAGAGAAGGTTTTTCAGAAAGTCTCAGGACAAATATAATACTTATCCGCAGAAGAATAAAGAATTCCAAATTCAAGGTTGAAAACCTAGTTTTAGGTGAGCAAACAAATACTGATATAGCGATTTGCTATATTCAAGGTATTGTAGCGCCCGAAGTAGTTGAAGAAGTAAAAAAACGCATTAACAAAATTGATACAGATGCCATTCTTGCTACGGGATATATTGAGCAGTTTATACAAGATGGCAAAATGCCATTTTTTCCTATGGTTGGAAACAGTGAAAAGCCCGATAAGGTTACAGCAAAGCTTCTGGAAGGAAGGGTTGCAATTCTTGCCGACGGCACTCCCACCGTACTGACAGTTCCGTTTCTGATGATAGAGAGCTTTCAGGCCCAGGAAGACTATTTCGGAGAATTCTATTTTGCTTCCTTTATGAGGTTACTGAGATTGATGTCTTTTTTTATTTCGGTATATTTACCGGGATTATATGTAGCAGTTATAAGCTTTCATCAGACGATAATTCCTTTCAAGCTTATGCTTACTATGGCCGCTACCAGAGAAGGAATACCTTTCTCAGCCTTCATTGAGGCTTTAATTATGGTAATTACTTTTGAAATTCTCCGTGAAGCGGGCCTTCGTATGCCTAGGGCTATAGGTCAGGCAGTTAGTATTGTAGGAGCTAT
>JAEZUC010000141.1 GCA_023443515.1 Bacillota bacterium | reverse complement strand
TTTTATTTTAACCTTACAGATTTGTAATTTTAAAATTTATGCAATTGTAATTTTAGCTCCGTATAATCTTGTATATGAAAGGTAAGCATCGCCGCGGATTGCTTTTAAAATAAATTACTATTGTTATAAACAAGAGGATATATGGAGGTAATAAAAATGAAAGAAGTCTTAAGAATTGAAAATTTAACTAAAAAGTATGGTAAAGGCCAAAATGAGGTTATTGCAATTGATAATATCAGTTTTTCAGTTGAAAAAGGCGAATTTGTTGCAATAGTAGGGCCAAGTGGCTCCGGTAAAAGTACATTGCTGCATTTAATCGGAGGAGTTGACAAGCCCACTTCGGGTAAAGTATATATTGACGACAAAGATATTTATGGACTTAGGGAAAAGGACTTATCCATACTTAGAAGAAGAAAAGTGGGATTTGTATTTCAGGCATATAACCTTATCCCCGTATTAACAGCAGAAGAGAACATTCTAATGCCTCTGCTTTTAGATGGCAGAAAGGAAGATAAGCAATACATTGACGAACTTCTGAAAATACTTGATTTACAAGACAGAAGAAAACATCTGCCGTCAGAACTTTCAGGAGGGCAGCAACAGCGAGTTTCAATAGGAAGGGCACTTTCCAACAAACCCTCAATAATTCTTGCCGATGAGCCTACTGGAAACCTTGATACAAAAAACTCCAGAGAGGTTCTGGAATTGTTAAAATATTCTGCAAAAAAATATAACCAGACACTTATACTTATTTCACATGACATGAACATAGCAAGTATGGCAGACAGGGTTATAAGTATAGTGGATGGTAAAATTTCTTCCGATGAGGTGATGAGACAATGAAAAACTATTCAACACTTACCTCACGGTATTTGAAAAAGCACAAAGGCAGAACTATACTTACGCTTATCGGAATTATTATAGCCATAGCAATGTTTACGGCTATAGGAAGTATTTACTACAGTGCAATGGCCAGCGAAATTGAAAATGCAAAGTCCAACGGTGACTATGAAGTTTACTTTTACGATTTGGGAAAAGAAAATGTTAACACATTATATTCCAATGCCGAATTTAAAAATGGTGGAGCAATAAAACTGGAAGGCACATATAAGTTTGAAAACGACAAATTGACAGAATCCTTGAGAACTCTTGATATAAAAAGCTATGATGCCGTGGCATTTAAAGATATATTCAATGTAAAGCTAATAGAAGGGCGACTCCCTAGGAACAGTTCAGAAATATTGATAGACAAAAAAATAAAGTCTGTACTTGAGGACAAAAAAATAAGCAATGTACTAAAAGGTACCTTGACCGGAAAGGATAAATCATCAAGTGAGAAAGAGTTTATTATTGTAGGGGTATACGACAGCAACTATATCACTAACACCGCATTAAGCTATCTGGATATAAAGACTTCTTCCGATTCAAAGGATTATATCTTTTATGCAAATATGAAAAGCGGAAAAAATATAGTTGATAACGCACAAAAAATAGCAAAAGAAAATAATGTAAAACTGGATATAAACTCACGCCTTTTATACCTTTTAGGTGAAGGACCTGACAAAACCAGAAACGATGGCATGGATCAGATATTTATCATAATTGCAGGATTTGTTGTTATATGTACAGTGGTGGTTATCTACAATGCATTCAACATATCAGTAATGGAAAGAATCAAGCATTTTGGAATACTCCGTAGCATCGGAGCGACCAAAGCCCAGATAAGAAAGCTGGTTTTCAAAGAAGCTGCAATAATGAGTGTAATTTCTATACCTATTGGTATAATTTCAGGCTTTGCAGGAATATTTATTACCTTTAAGCTTTTTATAAATGGTTTCCTTGGAGCTTTTCAAATCGGCTTCTACCCTCAGGTAATTGTTGTTGCTGCTGTTTTAGGAATTTTTACAGTGTTTATTTCAGCATTTTTCCCGGCAAGGACAGCATCAAAGGTATCACCAATAGATGCAATAAGGGGTACTGTAGTTGTAAAGGGAGACAAGGTTAAAAGAAGAGGGGGACGTTGGGCCAGACTGCTTTTCAGCTTTGAAGGTCAGGTTGCCTACAAGAACATTAAAAGAAACCGAAAGAGGTTTTATATTACTTGTATATCACTTATGATATCTATTGTTATGTTCGTATTTTTCTCCAATTTTATTGATATATTTCTCCAGAGCAACAAGATAGCAAATCAGGCTATAAAGGTTGAGGGAACTTTTATTAACACAAGCGATGTCAATCTGAATAATCTTCCGAAACAGGTTAAAGAGCTGGACGGAATAAAGGAAACCTACGAAATGACTAACAAGTATATTGCGTTTCCCCTGGATAAAAAAATGCTTTCAGAGAAATTTTTTACTTCTTTAAGCAGTAACGAAAAACCTGAACAATACGGTCAGAACTATCTTATCAACAGTGTTAATCTGACAGGCTATGATGAGAATTGCCTCAAGCTCCTTAATAAAGAAAACAAAATGAATATTGATTATGACAGCTTTAAGAATAACAATGAAGTAATCATTGTAAACAATGCAAGAGGACGTATTGATAAAACCACAATCTTTGATAGTTTTACAAGATACAAAGCAGGGGACGAAATAAAGATGCCTGTTTTAAACAGCAACTATTTAAAAAATCAGGATACAGAACAGCTTAAACGTCTTATAGATAATGGCAAAACCATTACCTTTAAGGTAGTAGGTGTGGTTGATTATGAGTCTGTATTACAAAATACACCCTACAACAGCTTTGGTATGATAATGTCACATGACAGTTTTAAGAGGTTAACAGGAATAAATGAATTATCGATATTGGCATTAAATTTTGATTCACCGGAACATGCTGAAAAAAATTATGAAAAGCTTAATATGCTTGCTGACGAAAACAAGGCCCAGTACGTTGACGTATATAAACAGAAAAAGCAGTTTGACGATCTGATGAATCAGATGATGATTCTGGTTTACGGTTTCATCAGCCTTATAATACTTATATCTACTGTAAATATCATTAATACGGTAACAATCAATCTTCTTGTAAAAAAGAGAGAGTATGCTACTTTTAAGGCCATCGGTATGACAAAGGGCCAATTCCAGAAGCTGGTTCTCTTAGAAGGTGCATTATTCGGGATAATTGCTTGTATAATAGGACTGCCAATCGCCTTCCTGCTTACCTACTTTGGTATAATCAACAATAATCCGATTGGCGACATTGGATATCAAGTAGCTTGGTGGCCATACGTATATGGAGGTCTTGGAATGATTGCAATTACATTGTTAGCCGCACTGTTCCCCTTGAGAAAATTAAACGATATGAACATTGTGGAATCACTTCGCGTAGAGGAATAAGTTTAAGTCGGTTATTTAGATTTATATAGCCTGCCGGATTCCCGGCAGGCTATATATTTTTTACTAATAGTGTATAATTATACTAATGTCCTAATGTATAAAGGAGGTAGCAATCCATGAATATATTACTTGTAGAAGACGATGCACCACTTGCTATGGGGATTGAATATGCATTGAAAAAGCAGGATTTTACGGTATCAATAGCAAAGAATATTAAAGATGCTTACCGTATGTTTAATGAAGATATACATTTGATTCTTCTTGACGTTACTCTTCCTGACGGAAACGGATATGATTTCTGCAAGCAGATACGGCAGACCAGCAATGTGCCTATTATTTTTATGACAGCTCTTGATGATGAGCCAAATGTAGTGTTCGGACTTGATATAGGCGGTGATGACTATATATCAAAGCCTGTAAGAACCAGCGAATTGATATCAAGGATAAATGCCATTATGAGAAGGCAGAAGCAGGCTGAGGGCGTTGATACGGGGAAAATAACCAGTGGAAATGTAATGGTTGAACCCTTGAAATGCAAAGTTTATGTAAACTCAGAAGAAGTTTTTCTAACCGCCGTTGAATATAAGCTATTGCTTGTACTCCTAGAAAATAAAGGAAACGTAATAAGCAGAAACACGATTATTGAAAAGCTCTGGGATATAGACAGTAATTTTGTTGATTATAATACTCTCAATGTTTATATGAAAAGACTCCGGGAAAAAATTGAAGCCGGAGATGAAAAGCACATAGAGACAGTGAGAGGGTTTGGGTATATGTGGAAAGAATGATAGCATGCACATGGAGGTTGTATATTGAAGCTTCTGAAAAATAAAGAAATTCAGTTTACCATAGGAATAATTACAGTTTTACTTATAGCTTTCGGTGCTGTTTCTTTTTACACATTGAAAAACTTCGCAGATTCTGTGAATAAGATGCAAATACAGCAGAATACTGCTGTCATAGGTGCTATTGTAAAGCAATATCCACAGTTGGAAAGTGAAATTGTTAAGAACTACACAAAGGGTTTCAGGGAAGACTACGAGTATGGAAAAGCAATTTTAAAGAAGTATTCCTATGACGAAAGCCTTGGGGTAGAAAAGAATTATATGCTTGAAAATAGCTTAAAAAAGTCAAATACCAGAATAGGAATAACTCTTGTATTGTTTTGGACGGTTCTGATTTTATTTTGTGTCCTTTGTTTTAACAGGGTTTTTTCTAAAATAAGAAAGATTAGTGTCAGTGCCGAAGCCATTGTAGAAGGAAATTACGATTCAATAAAAGGTGATACCCAAGAAGGCGATATGGGATATCTCATATATCAGATAAATTGCATGAGTGAACGTTTAAGTGAAAATGTTCATGCTTTGGAAAATGAAAAGATATTTTTGAAAAGAATTATGGCGGACATTTCCCATCAGCTAAAAACACCCCTTGCTTCCCTTATAATGTTTAACGACATAATGAAAAATGACAGTACCCTTTCAGAAGAGGAAAGGGAGGGTTTTGTTTTAGAGAGTAAGAATCAGCTGGATAGGATGGAATGGCTCATAAAAAACATACTCAAAATGGCAAAACTTGAGGCAGGAGTAGTTGAGTTTACAATGGAGGAAGCAGATATTTCCGAAACGGTAAATAGAAGCCTTTCCCCGCTAAAAGCAATTGCTTCTGAAAAAAATGTTGATATCAGCCTTCACGGTTCTTCAAATATTATAGTAAAGCATGATATAAACTGGACAACAGAAGCATTTTCAAACATTATAAAAAACTGTATAGAACACAGCAACACAGGAGGAGATATTAAGATATCCTGGGACGAAAATAATGTTTTTGTTCAAATAATCATTGAGGACGAGGGTCAGGGGATTCCCAAGGAAGAGCTTCCAAGAATCTTTGACAGATTCTATAAAGGGTCTTACAGCTGCAATCCAACAAATATCGGAATAGGACTATATATTACAAAGACTATTGTGGAAGGTCAGAACGGGTCAATATACGTAAGTAGCACTTTAGGAAAAGGTACCAGGTTTACGTTGAGACTCATGAAGAATCCCTAAAATTAATAAATATTAGGAGGGTTATGTAATGGGAAAATACGATATTTACCTTTACGGCATGACTTTGGTTTCAACTATGAACTTATTGGAAGGAGAGTATCCGGAAGCAGATACATATTGCGAAATAAAGGAAAGCTATTTACTGCCGGGAGGGGAAACGGGTAGCTGTGCAGTTGTACTGTCCGCACTGGGCTGTACAGTAAAGCTTGACGGGAACTTCCAAGGGAGAAAAACCGAGGAAGTACTGGAAGAATATCTTGTGGGGGTATTCGGTATTGATATGTCAGGTGTTTACTTCGATGAGACTTTTGACGGAGTGCAGGATATGGTGTTAATAGGAACAAATACCAGAACCTGCTTTGGAAGATTTGGTGCATATTTCGGTAGTGAAACAAAAAGATGGAACAAGCCTGAGCGTAAGGATATTGAAAACTGCCAGGTTGTGGGACTAGACCCCTTCTTTATGGAGGAGTCCGAAGCAGTTGCAGTCTATTGTCGTGAGTTGGGAAAGAAGTATGTTACCATTGACTGCAAGTATGATACGGTAATTCATAAATATTCGCAAGTAAATATAATATCAAACGAATTTATCAGAAATAATTATCCTGAACGGGATCTAGAAGAACTATTCAGAGAGTATACAAACAGCACAGAAGGTTTGGTAATATTTACTTTCGGCTCCCGCGAAATAATGTTCGGACGAAGAAACCAATCCATACAAAGAATGAAACCATACAAGGTGCAGGTTCAGAGTACTTTGGGCGCAGGAGACTCTTTCAAGGCCGGAGCCATATATGGAGTACTAAAAAATATGAGTGACGAACAAATAGTGCAATTTGCCGCAGCAACGGCAGCAACCGTGTGCAGCAGGTTTCCGCTTGCATTGTATCCGCCGGAATTGGAAACAATAAATAAGTTAATTAATAAATAATAGTTTTATAAATCAAATTATTGGTATATAATATAAATGCGAATAGTTCCCATTTAACATTAGCGGAGGTAATTTTAATTGAAACAAGGTAAATTATTAAGGACGTTGTTACTAACGTTGGCGTTCTCATTTATATTAGCCGGCTGTTCCACAGGGACAGCAAATACCACTGGAAAAGCAGAAACTACAATAGTGACTTCATTTTATCCCATGTATATCTTTACTCAGAACATAGCAAAGGATATACCGGGCATAAAGGTTGAAAATATGACGGAGCCACAGCAAGGCTGTCTTCACGACTACCAGATGGTTCCCGCCGATTTAAAAACCCTTGAGAAGGCAGACATATTTGTAATTAACGGGGCAGGGATGGAATCGTTTATGGACAAGGTAATCAAGCAGAGGCCCTCCCTTAATGTTGTAGAAGCTTCAAAGAATATTGAGCTTTTGAAAGATGAAAATGGTGAAGCAAATGCCCATGTTTGGGTTGGTATTTCAGGTGCAATACAAGAAGTCAAAAATATTTCTGAAGGACTTGCCAAGGCAGATGCAAAAAATGCTGATGCCTACAGGAAAAACGCTTCGGAGTATATAAAGCAGCTTGAAACTCAGAGGGAGAAAATGCACAAGGAACTGGATGGGTTCAAAAATAAGAACGTTATCACCTTCCATGAGGCTTTTCCGTATTTTGCAAAAGAATTCGGATTGAATATAGTGTCTGTGGTAGAACGTGAACCAGGAACGGAACCAAGTGCCGGAGAGCTTGCAGAATTAATAGACAAGATAAAAAGTACAAATGTAAAAGTACTGTTTGCAGAACCTCAGTATTCTTCAAAAGCGGCAGAATCTATTGCAAAACAAACAGGTGCAAAGGTTTACCTCCTTGATCCTGTTGTAACAGGTGAGAAAAATGCACCTGCGGATAGCTATATAAAGACTATGGATGAGAACCTAAAAGTTTTGGTAAAGGCTTTTACGGAGAATCAGTAGGACATTAAACATCTTCTAGGATAATTGAATAGATTTTGAATATTATTAACAAAACACGTATACAATACATAATATGCGTGTTTTGTGGTTGTTTTGCAAAATAATTTATTATAAATGGCAAATAATTTGTATTAGGAACGCATATATTGTTTATTATGTACTAATGTGTTAAAATATTATTTATTGGAGGATATTTATATGCTATTAAAATATAAAGTGAAAAATTTTTGTTCATTTAAAGATGAAGTAGTCTTTTCTATGAAACCGGGTAAAGTAATTAGTAGATTTGAAGACAATGTTATTTATATTAATCCAAGATTGAAAATTTTGAAAGCGGCAGTTATAGAGGGAGAAAATGCAGGTGGCAAAACCAATTTTATGAAAAGTCTAGAATTTCTGAAATATTTGTTTGAATCAGATTCAAACCCAAGGATATTTAATAAATTAGCCTTTAAATATAATACTGACGAAACACAATTTTTTGAAATATCAGTTTTAGCTAGTAATAACATGATATATACCTATTCACTAACCCTTGATAATTATTCTCCTGTTGAAGAAATTTTGTATATTAGGACTGCAAGTCAGGATGAAACTAATAACAAAAGAATATTTATATCTCAAAGAAGCAAACATGAAAAAGACAATGCTGAAAGTCTTAAAATTACTTATGATATTGACATAGATGATAAATACATCAATAAAGAATTAAAAGGTATTATAGAAGCCAGATTTGGCGTTACTCAAACCAATATAGGGTTGGTGTTAAAATACTTATCATTAATAGGTGTAAACATTATCTTACCTTTGACAGACTGGATTAGCAATTCATTGATTTTGAATTTGCCACAGGATCATTCCTTAAATTTCTACAAGCAGATTCAAAAGGAAGAGGAAGATTTATCTATAATTAAAGAAGAGGGCTTCTTGGAAATTTTCAGGTTAGTAGATTCAGCTATAACAAAAATAGAAGTTAATGATGAAGAACCTTTTGAAAAAACAATTATAGTACGTAAAATTGGAGATAATACTGAATTTAGAATTGAACTCCAAAATGAATCCTCGGGTACAAGGGAATTTTTTGCATGGTCTATTCAATTATGGAAAGTATTAAACAAAAATATTGTTCTATTTGCCGATGAGATTGACAAAGTACTAAATTCTATATTGTCCGAAAAGATTATTACTCTAATACAGGGATCAGACCATAGAGGCCAGTTTATATTTTCAACCCATAATGTTATGCATTTAAATACTCGTATTTATATGAAGGAGCAGCTATATTTTATATCAAAACAAAAAGATACTCTATCTTCTGAGTTGTACTCATTGGCAGATTTTGAAGATTATAGATATGATAAAGCCGATGTTTATGATTTATACCTGAAGGGAATACTTGGAGGTGTTCCGAATGACTAGAGTGGGGAAGCTTAATATAAAATTATTCGTTGAAGGGTATACCGAAGAAAACTATTTTAAAAATCTTCGTAAAAGTAGAAATGTTGAAATTTCTTATAAAGAGGTTAACATGAAGGGGGGAGGATATACTAACTTTTATAATGAAATAAGGAAATCCAGTGATTCCGGATTTATAGCCATATTTATTGTTGTTGACCTTGATAAGTTCATTAAGGAGCCGAATCAGGTAAAACCCTTTAATAAGTTACTTAAGTATTGCCAGGATAAGAATAAGAATGGGAAGATACCTTATTTCTTAATTGTTTCCAATAGTGATTTTGAGTATTTTGCTTGCTGCCACTGTTCTAAGTACAAGAATAATGATACTACTGCTTATATTATTAATAAATTTAATTATAAGAGTTTGGATGATTTCAAGAATGATGAAAAAATATATAGTTTCTTAAACAGTAATTTCCGGTCATATACCAATGCTCTCACAAAGATTAGGTCACAAACCCCGTACATAAGCAATCTCTATAATAAGGATGAAAAAGGACTTGATATAAAGATCAAAATAAAGAGAACTGTTATTGAGAGTGGAGCTCTAAATTACTTTCATTCAAATATTTATGAGCTATTTGAAATCATCGGTGTAAAATAAGTCATTTAATGGAGCTTCGTCTTAAACCAAAACGGCACCCTTTTATCGGGTGCCGTTTTGGTTTGAAATTTTTGTATCTCAAGTAGTACCATATTCTATTGTTCCGCCATACGCTTTAAACGCACATATTTTTCTTTTGCATGTTCTTCTGCAAGGGTAAACAGTTCTTCAGCCTCTTCAGGGAACATCTTTGCAAGAGATGAATATCTTACCTGTGACATCAGGAATTCCTTGAAGCTTTCCTTAGGTTCTTTGGAATCCAGTATAAACGGATTCTTTCCTTCCTTCTTTAAATCAGGGTTATACCGGAACAAATGCCAGTATCCGGCTGATACAGCAGCTGCTGAATTTGCTATGCTTCTTCCCATGCCGTCCTTGAGCCCATGGCTAATACATGGAGAGTATGCAATAATAATGGAAGGTCCCTTATAGGCTTCTGCTTCAGCAATAGCCTTGAGCATCTGGTTTCTGTCTGCACCTATTCCAACCTGTGCTACATAAACATTTCCATAAGTCATCATCTGTGCGGCAAGATCCTTTTTAGCCTGTTTCTTACCGGAAGAAGCAAACTTGGCAATAGCAGAGGTTGGAGTCGCCTTGGAAGCCTGACCACCTGTATTTGAATAAATTTCTGTATCAAATACAAGCATGTTGATATCATCTCCCGTAGAGAGAACATGGTCGAGTCCGCCGTAGCCTATATCATAAGCCCAGCCGTCTCCTCCTACTACCCATATTGAACGTTTAACAAGGTAATCCTTCTTTTCAAGAAGTTCGTTAACCAACTGCATTTGTTTCTGGTCGTTATTTGAATAACTCTGCAAAGCAAGTAGTAGGTCTTCGCTGGCTCCCTTGGAGTCTTCGCCTTCTTCAATACTTTCCAGCCATTTAGATAGTACAGGTCTCAGACTTTCCTCGATGTCAAGCTCTAAAAGCTGATTTGCAACATCTCTGAGACGTTCCCTTATTTGTTTTACACCGAGGTACATACCATAACCAAATTCAGCGTTGTCCTCAAATAGGGAATTTGCCCAGGCCGGGCCCTTGCCTTCATTGTTTACCGTATATGAGCTTGTAGGATATGAGGCAGCCCATATGGATGAACATCCTGTAGCATTTGCAATCATCATCCTGTCGCCATAAAGCTGGGTAATAAGCTTTATATACGGTGTTTCACCACAGCCTGCACATGCACCTGAGAATTCCATTAAAGGCTTTCTGAACTGGCTGTCCTTAATGGTCTTATTGCCAAAGTTACCGCCCTTATATCCGATTTTTTTGATTGAATAGTCATAGTTAGGAATTTCTCTTTCAGTCTGAGTACTGAGCTTTTTCATAACAAGAGCTTTTTCCTTAGCCGGACACACATCGGCACAGTTTCCGCAGCCGGTACAGTCCATAGGACTTATCTGTATTCTGAACTGGTACTCCTCAAGACCTTTACCCACAGCTTTTTTGGTAACAAAGGAATCAGGTGCTTCTTTTAACTCGTCTTCAGTTGCCAGAACAGGCCTGATAACCGCATGAGGACACACCAGAGAGCAGATATTACACTGTATACAGTTTTCGGGTATCCATTCAGGGACATTTACAGCAATGCCTCGTTTTTCATATGCTGAGGTTCCATTTGGTAGTGTTCCGTCCTCAATCCCCTTAAATGCACTTACAGGAAGATCTTCACCCTTCATTGCATTCATAGGCCTCAAAATTTCACTTATAAATGCCGGTTCTTTAATGTCTGTGTTTGAAGTATCCTGTGCATCCTTCCAACTGTCAGGGACATTAATCTTTACTATGGCGTCAATACCCTTGTCAATAGCTTCATGATTAACTTTGACAATGTTTTCGCCCTTATTGCCGTAACTCTTAACAACAGCTTGTTTGAGATATTTCACAGCCTCGTCCAGCGGTATAATATTCGCAAGTTTAAAGAAGGCAGCCTGCATTATCATATTTATCCTGTTTCCAAGACCTATGGATTCAGCAATCTTTGTTGCATTAACTGTATAGAACTGAATATTGTTTCTGGAAATCTGTCGCTTAATTTCAGCAGGAAGATGATCTTCCAGTTCCTTTTCATCCCACAAGCAGTTTAAAACAAAAATACCGCCTTTTTTAATACCTTTTAGTAAATCGTACTGATTTACGTAGGATTGATTATGACAAGCAACGTAATCGGCCTCATTTATGAGATACGCAGATTTTATAGGCTCATCTCCGAACCTGAGATGGGACATGGTAACGCCACCGGATTTCTTTGAATCATAAGCAAAGTAACCCTGAGCATATTTCTCTGTATGATCACCTATAATCTTTATTGCCTGCTTGTTTGCTCCTACAGTTCCATCAGAACCCAGTCCCCAGAATTTGCATCTGATAGTTGATTTAGGTTCTGCATTAATTTTTTCATTTGCCGGCAGTGATGTATGAGTAACGTCATCATCTATACCAATGGTAAATTGGTTTTTAGGATTCTGTTGTTCCAGATTGTCATATACTGCCTTGATATCAGAAGGAGTAGTATCCTTTGAAGCAAGACCAAATCTTCCTCCTACGATAATAGGGGCATTGGGAACATCATAAAATGCAGTTTTAACATCAAGGTATAAAGGTTCTCCTACAGAACCCGGTTCTTTTGTCCTGTCCAGAACAGCTATTTTTTTAACTGTTTTAGGGATTGCATTAAGCAGGTGTTTTACAGAAAATGGTCTGTAAAGGTGAACCTTTACCAGTCCGTACTTTTTACCCTGACTGTTCATGTAATCAATTGTCTCTTCAACAACATCGGTGATTGAACCCATTGCTACGATTATATTTTCCGCATCAGGTGCTCCATAATAATCAAAAAGACCATATTTGCGACCCGTAAGAGCTCCCACCTTATTCATGTAATCCTCAACAATACCAACAATATCGTTATAAAAAGGATTAGATGCTTCACGGCCCTGAAAATAAACATCAGGATTTTGAGCCGTACCTCTTGTAACCGGGTGGTTAGGAGACAAGGCCCTGTCTCTGAATTCTTTTACTGCCTCATAATCAACCAGGCTTGCCAAATCCTCATATTCAAGTGCTTCCACTTTTTGTACCTCATGAGACGTTCTAAATCCGTCAAAGAAATGGAGGAAAGGAAGTCTTCCTTTAATTGCAGCCAAATGGGCTACAGGTGCTAAATCCATTATTTCCTGAACTGAACCGGAAGCTAGCATTACTACTCCGGTTTGTCTTGCTGCCATTACATCCTGGTGATCTCCGAAAATCGAAAGGGCATGGGTTGCAATAGCCCTTGCACTGACATGGAAAACAGCGGGCAACAGTTCTCCGGCAACCTTGTACATATTCGGAATCATCAATAATAAGCCTTGAGAAGCTGTAAATGTAGTAGTGAGGGCGCCTGCCTGAAGAGAACCATGAAGTGCACCTGCCGCGCCTGCTTCGGACTGCATTTCAACTACCCGGACTTTCTGTCCAAAAATATTTTTTTTGCCTTTGGCAGACCATTCGTCAACTGACTCTGCCATGTTTGATGATGGTGTTATGGGATAGATTGCAGCAACATCTGTAAAGGCATAGGAGATATACGCAGCTGCAGTATTACCGTCAACCGTCATTTTGATTTTTGACATTTAAAAAACACCCCCGTGATTAAAGTTTACTTCCATTATCTACCCAGCTTTTTGCTTCTGAAACACCTTCCATTTTAGGAATTACTACATTTGTGTGTTTTTGTTTTGTAGCTTCATTTGTCCAGGCCGCTGTTCCTTCGTTGTCTGTGGGTCTGTAAGCTGTCCTACGCCTGTTATCGCGTCCGTCAAGCTGTTCATCTTTTTTATTCATAACTACCTCCAAGTAATATAATTATTATTAATAAATGATAAATATTAACCCTATACAAAAATATAAGATATAAAAATTATTTGCTTTATTAAGTTTTTTATTCTAATAATACAAAAAGGTCCGGCGAAGAAAGTTTTAATTTCTTTACCGGACGATGGTTTTACCGAGTATTTGTTACTAATCAAATCATAAGTTAAGCTAATGAAAAAGAAGAGGAAATAGTATTTTGCTTAAAAAACGAATTAACAATTTCATATTGCTTTTTAACTATGACAGTGTTTTCAGTAGCATCATATTTTTTAGCTACACCATTGTGCAACAATGCACCCGTTTTTATGTAACTGGATTCTCCAATATAAAATGAATGCTTAGATTTACCCCAATTATTAAAAGCCATAATTCCGCCTTGTACTGTGCCGTTATTTATTATTATATTTGCTGCATCAAGATATGATATTCCGTACCAACTGCCTTTCAACGTTCCGCCGTTCATTATTAAAAAAGGCGCGGGAGTATTACTCCAATTGTATAATGCACTATAGCCTTTTATTGTTCCACCTTCAAGCCTAAGAACACCGGATCTATTAAAATAGATGCCCATACCTTTTGGATATAAATTTTCAATTACGCCAGTTTCCTTTTCACTGGAGTCTTTTACAGTTAATGCACCTTCCAGATATATTGTACCGTCACAATTTGTGCTGGTGATTATATGCCCTGCCAAATCAAGGATAATGTTAGTGTTAGTACCAAGTGTCAGCGTGGATTCACCAAGGTTCACATCTGTGAGCAGAGTGACAGTAGTTTCTTCCGGGCTATCAATGGAGTAAAGTGCCTTTTCCAGTGTAGGAAACTCTTTGTTGCCTACTTTTGCCTGATTCAATGTTGCACATATGGTGATTTGGTCATCAGGTAAAAAGGAGACAACCTTGAAATTTAAAATAGGTCTTAACCGTAGTTTCTTAATTTTATCCAACTTGCCTCGCCTCTTTGTTTGAAATTTTACTGTAAACACCATTATTAATCTCTCAGTATAAAACATTTAAATTTACTAAAAGAAAGCTTTTAAATAAGGTAACTATATGCATAATGATAACTTTTGATTAGTTTTTTCTATAACGTCCCCCTCTATACCCGTTTTTCCTATCAAGGCTAATAGTACCAGTATTTTCAGTAAAAGTGAAGTAGTATGTGCAATTCGACGGCAAAAAGTGCAATACAATTGAAAAAAGCAAATCTTTCATGTTATAATTCTAAAAGGAAGGATATACCATTTATTTTGGCATCTTAGGAAGGTTATGATGAAAATAGCTGTTTGTGACGATTTAAGATTTGATCGTACATTGCTGTGCGAGTACATATTGCAGTATGCAAAAAATAATTTTATAAATATTGAAGTTGTTGAGTTTGACAGCGGTGAAGAAATGTTGTCGTCCTTTTCACAAGAAAAATATAAAATTGTATTTCTGGATATATATATGAAAGGTATTGACGGAGTTGAAGTTGCAGAGAGAATAAGGGAAACTGACGAGGAGTGCAAAATCATTTTTACCACCTCCAGCGTAGATCACAAAGGGGAAGGATTTGAGGTTGCAGCAACACATTACCTGATTAAGCCTATTACATATAATCGTGTAGAACAGGCCTTAAACCGCTGTAAGAAGGTTTTAGCCTTTGATGCACAGTATGTAGAACTCCCCTGTGGGAAAGAGACGGTAAAAATCATTCTCAGGGATATTCTATATGTTGAAGCTGTCCGGAATGGTGTTGTCATAACTACTGAACTAGAAGAATATAAAATACATATGCCTATGGCGAAAATTTTCGATTTTATTCGGGACAAAAGATTTTTAAGGTCTCATCGAGGTTTTATTGTAAACATGCAGCATATTATTTCCACCAAAGACAGTGAGTTTGTTTTGAAAAACGGCTCTACTGTTCCAATACGACAGTCGGGCAGGAAAGAGATTAAAAGTGCCTACATGCATTATGTTATAGAAAGCCATAAGGAAGTTCAATGTTCTAATTCTATTATCTAATTTATTTTTATAAACAATTCTAAAAAGAGGGCAATAACTATTTTGTGCATCTTGTTTTTTTGCCAGGAAACATTTTTATATAACTTACATAACATGGAATAAGGGAATTATGTTAATCATAGAGGAGGTATAATTGTGCATAATTACGGAAATTGGCCATATGTAAGCAATAATATGATGGTTCCGGGTCCTTCAAATAAAAATACAAATTCAGGGATGCCCAACCCTTGGATTATGCAACCAAACATTAATCCTGATTTTCAGTCGGGATATACACCACATATAAACCATGAGGATGACATGCAACCGGGGATGATGCAGCCTGGGATGATGCAGCCTGGGATGATGCAGCCTGGAATGATGCAACCTGGAATGATGCAGCCGGGCACGATGGAACAGTTGATGAGTCCCGATATGATGCAGGATGAAAAAATGGATGTGGATATGACAGAAGCGCTTGAATTGATTAGAGAGGCAATAAAAGGTGAGACACAAGACAGATTGTTTTATCAGTATCTTTTGGACAATGCCCCGGCTCTGCTGGACAAGGAGATTCTTGAAGAGATAAGAGATAATGAAATAAAACATGCAAAACTATTCAGACAGCTATATTTCGAACTTACCGGAAAGACAATAAAACCTGATGAAAACGTTAGCTTTGAAAAACCAAGAACATATTGTGACGGGCTTAGAGGGGCACTTATGGGGGAAACCAGTGCAGTAAAAAAATACCGCAGGATTTTAGCGGCAATGAAAAACAGGAAATATATAAACATGATGGTAGAAATAATTACTGATGAACTACGTCATGCTTCTTTATACAACCTATTAATTCACAATAATGATTGCAAATATTAATATCAATAAGAAAATAGAACAGGGTAGCTTTTAATCGGCTATCCTGTTCTATTTTACCCAAAAATAAAGAAATTTAAAAAAACTGTATACATGAACAGACTTTTGGGGTAAATTTAAGTACATTGTATAAAGAGGTAAACTTTGAATAAAGTGGTAAACATAAAAACCAAAGAAAGAGGTAAAAATGGATATTATTGTACAGTTTTTTAACTTTGTAATGCATTTGGATGAAAATCTTACCGTATTGGCTAATAATTTTGGGGTCTGGACCTATGTAATCTTATTTGCTGTAGTTTTTTGCGAAACGGGCCTTGTAGTCACTCCTTTTTTGCCGGGGGATTCAATGATTTTCGTTATAGGGGCGCTTTCGGCAAGTGGCGAGCTTGATTTGAAGGTTATAACGATAGTGTTGATGGCTGCGGCTATTCTTGGTGATACCTGCAATTATCATTTAGGAAAGTTATTCGGGCCTATGGTATTTAAAAAAGACAACGTCAGGTTTCTAAAAAAAGAACATCTGATAAAAACTCATAATTTTTATGAAAAACACGGTGGTAAGACAATAATCCTTGCAAGATTTATACCCATAATAAGAACATTTGCTCCTTTTGTGGCAGGAATGGGCTCAATGAGCTACACGAAATTTATAAGCTACAATATAATAGGCGGTGTTTTATGGGTTGCACTATTTCTAACAGCAGGATACTTTTTCGGAAATGTTCCTGTTGTCCAGGATAACTTTACACTTGTCATATTAGCCATAATTGCAATATCTGCTCTGCCGGGTCTTGTGGCATACTTGAAAAATAAAAAAGCAGGTCCGGTAGATGAGGTTTAGGCCTTTTGGCTGGGAATTATCCCGGGGAAATTCACGTGTTGTTCACAAATATAAACTATAATGAAATTTAATAGTTTATATGAAAGGGGCATACATTTCGTGAGTTTAATTAAAATTCTTATCGCCGATGACGAGGAAAGAATGAGAAGGCTTGTTGCCGATTTTCTCAAAAAACAGGGATATGCCGTAATTGAAGCCGATAACGGAATGCACGCATCAAAGAAATTTATTGAGCATGGTGAATCAATCAGTTTGGTTATTCTTGATGTAATGATGCCTGCCATGGACGGATGGGAGACATTAAGAAGTATCCGCCAATATTCAAAGATTCCCGTAATAATGCTCACAGCAAAAAGCACAGAAGCTGACGAATTGCTGAGTTTCGGAATAGGCGCAGATGAATATATAACCAAGCCTTTTAGTCTGATGATTCTTTTAGCAAGAGTACAGGCTCTTCTTAAAAGATCAAATATTAATATAAATAGTAAAAAGTCCATCGACGGTTTGGAGATTGACCCCGAAGCCCATACCGTCTACGCCGGTGACAGGGAAATAGATCTAACACCAAAAGAATTCGAGCTCTTGCTCTATCTTAGTGATAATGAGGGAATAGCTCTGTCAAGAGAGAAAATACTTAATTCAGTATGGGACTATGGCTATCACGGTGATGTGAGAACCGTAGATACCCATATAAAAAAACTGAGATTAAAATTGGGAGACAAAGGTGACTTCATTCAAACCATAAGGGGCTTAGGTTACAAGTTTGAGGTGGCTAAATGAAAATCTCATTAAAAACGAAACTGTTCGGAGCATTTTTTGGCTTGATAATACTTTCCGTTGTTTTAACGTGGATTTTAAACAGTACGCTTCTTCTTAAATATTATTATCACAACCAGAGAAATACAATGAGACAGAGCTATAACATTATAAAGGAAGCCTATAATAACGATTCTGACCATATAATGATGGACATTGAAAAAATAGAAAGCCTAAGGGGAACAGCCATTCTATTATTTGATAAGGATTTTAATGTAATTTATCAGTCAAGACAGAGAAATCTGCAAATGCTAAGAGACAACAGGCGTATAATGGGGACAACCCCTTTCATAGACAGAAAGCTGATAATGGATAAAATAAACAGACTGAAAAAAGATACTCCTAAAATTGAAATCCGATATGACAAAAGGATGGAATCCAACTTTGTATCACTTTATGCAAAAATAGATGATAATGCATATATCTACATGGGAACACCATTTGTCGCAATCCAGGAGAGTTCACAAATAGCTATAAGCTTTTCAATTTTGACAGGTCTGCTGACCTTAGTGCTTGGAGGAATAATTATGTATATACTTACTTCAAGAGTTACAAAGCCAATTGTAAAGCTTAACGATATTGCTAAAAAAATGGCTGTCCTTGATTTTAATGAAAAGTATTATGTAAACAGGAATGATGAAATAGGCACACTGGGACAAAGCATAAATTCATTATCAAAGCAACTGGAATTGTCCATAAGTGATTTAAAACAGGCTAACCATAAGTTGACACAGGATATACAGAAGGAACGTCAGATAGATGAAATGAGAAAGGAATTTATCAGTAATGTATCTCATGAACTAAAAACACCTATAGCTATTGTACAAGGCTATGCGGAAGGGTTGAGGCTCAACGTCAATGATGACGAGGAAAACAAGAACTTTTATTGTGATGTTATTATTGATGAAGCAAATAAAATGGACGGCATGGTAAGGAAACTTCTGGAACTTGCGGAACTTGAATTCAATCAGATATCTCTTGATAGGGAGAAATTCTCTATAAATGAACTTATAACTGATGTTTTGAAGAAGAAAGTTATTCTTTTTACCGAAAAGGATGCGAAAGTAACCTTCAATTCAAAGGTTAAGGAGAATGTAATAATAAATGCTGATTATTACTATATTGAACAGGTTTTTATGAATTATCTCAGCAATGCGCTTAATCATCTGGATGATAAAAGAATAATAAATATAGACCTTATAATAGACGAAAAGGCCCGGGTGGAGGTATTTAACACAGGAGAAAATATTCCCGATGATGTTATAGATGACATTTGGATGAGCTTTTTTAAAGTAGATAAGGCAAGAACCAGAGCATACGGTGGAACAGGTCTTGGCTTATCTATTGTAAAGGCAATCCAGAAAGCCCATAATAATGCTTACGGAGTTTTAAACAAACCGGAAGGTGTTCTTTTCTGGTTTGAAGCGGATTTGGCATAACGGGGTTTGGCAAAAATTGTTTAAATAAATTTACAAAACCTTCACAATATTTACACAATAGTTGAGAAAGATAGTGTAGAAAGGAGGTGATAGTAGTGAAAAAAATCAAAGTTCTTCTTACTATCGCATTTGTTATTTCAATACTATCTTCCAATGTCTTTGCAGTTGAGTCGGACATAGATTCCAAATCACAGGACGGTGCAGTTGATCAACATAAAGAAGAAATTATGGACAAAGACAAATGTGAGAAGTGTCGTAAGGATCCCCTCAAATATCTTGAAGAAAAAAAGCAAAGCATAGAAAAAGACTTGAAGGAAGGGCGTATTTCCAAGGAAGAATCTGATGAGAAGATAAAGGAAATAGATCAGAGGATACAAAAAATAAAGGAATTCAACAGCTTGCCACTTCCGGAGAAAAAAGCAAAAATCTATAGTAGATTCCAGAAACACATTGATAGAAAGGTTTCAGAAGGAAAACTAACCAGTGAAGAAGGCCAAAAGTTTCTTACCGAATTCAAAAAGGAACTTGATCAGTGGGACGGAAAGGACTTTCCAAAATTTAAAATGGACAAGATGAAACATAAAAAACATGATTAGTCTGTTCTGACTTAAAAGGACGCATATTTACAACGATGCGTCCTTTTAACTTATGCTTTTGTGGTAATACGCAGTTTCAAAGACTGCCTTGAAAAAGCTTTACCTTTCTTGAAAGCCGAAGCTATTATGGTAAACAATATGATCACACAGCCGATAACTGAAAGAATTCCACCGAAACCTTCTCCCAGAAGCAGTATACCAAGAGTTGCAGTAACTACAGGCTCAAGAGCATATGTAATAGCTGCATTTTCGGGCCGTACAAACTTGATTGCAGAGCTTTGAAACAGAGAGGTAAATATGGTAACCGCAGCGTTAAGGCAAATAAGCAGTATAAAAATCGGATTTACCGCATTTGAAAATGCAATTTTTCCTGTTTCAAATATCAGGGACAGTGCTAAAAAGCAAACTATATTGGTACTATGCTGTACAAATGTAAACTGAACGGCGTTAAATACATGTGAAAACTTGTTCTGAAGTGCAATAAACAAGGAGAAAAAAATTGCATTGCATAGAGCAAAAATATCTCCGGGATTTATACTAAAACCCTTTCCGGCAAAAGTGATAAAGTAAATGCCCACCATAGCAGTCATAGCCAGAAGAATTGTCTTCCGAGAAGGTGCCTTTCTTTCCAGAAGAGCCATTATAACAGGTGTTATTACAATACACAACTGTACAATAAATGCCGTGTTTGATCCTGAGGTTTTTTTCAGTGCCAGCATACAGAAGGTGTTGCTTATAACTGAAGCCAAGCTTATAAGTACACATGTTACGACGATTTTTTTATTAAAGCCATGCAGTTTTTTTCTAAATAGTATCACTGTGGAACCAAGACCTAGTACAGCACATATAAATAGTATTGAAAACTGCGGAAGAAAGCCCAAAAGCATTTTGGACCATATATACGATGAACCCCAAAGTATAGCATTTAAAATAAGAAATATCTGTGCGTTGCTTTTTGTAATAATGTTCATAATATGTACCCACCCGAATTAATTAGTTTACATATTACATTATATTCTAACATTTAGCCAAGTTTATTGCATAAACTGTTTAAAAATATGCAAAAAGTGCTTTTTGTCCATTTATTTTATTTCGAACATATAATAGAATAGTATTACTAAGCTTAAAAAGTTAAGAAGGGATGTTTTAGATGGAAAAGGAGCCGGGTATTAAAAGAGGCTATCTGGAGGATGATTTTAAATTTTTTCATTTGAAGGACAGAAACAATATTCAGTTTGAACACCACTACCATGATTTTAACAAAATAATAATATTCATTTTAGGTGACGTTATATATAATATCGAGGGAAAAAACTACAGACTGAAGCCGTGGGATGTTCTTTTCGTTCCGTCAAATCAGGTTCATAAACCAATAATAGCACCTGAAATTGATTATGAGAGAATAGTCATTTGGATAAACAATAAATTTTTAGAGGAGCATGGAAACTCCGATAATGATCTTTTGACATGCTTTAATATGGCCAGGGAAAAAAGGCATATTGTAAGGCTGGGGAATAATTCTCTTAACAGTATAAAGTCAATAATGGGGAGCCTTGAAAAAGAGATAAAAACTGCTACATTTGGTTCAGGTATCTTGGCAAATGCATTATTTGTACAGTTTATGGTTTATATTAACCGTCTGTATTTGAAGCCTGACAAGCATGTAGAGGATATAGAAGTAGAGTTTGATGAACAGATTCAGAAGGTTATACAATTCATTAATGGGAACCTGTCGGAAGACTTGAGTATAGCGACTTTATCCGAAAGGTTCTACATTAACAAGTATTATCTTATGCACAAATTCAAGGCAAACACAGGGTATTCCATACATAGTTACGTAAACAATAAAAGACTGCAAAAAAGTGCAGACCTTGTAAGGTCAGGAAAATCCCCATCTGAGGTAGCAGGGGAATGCGGGTTTAACGATTACTCAAGCTTTGTGCGGACTTTCTCAAAAATGTATGGCATGTCCCCCAGAAAGTACTACAAGTCTACTATTGAAAACCCGGTTAACAGCTTTCAGGTAGAAGGGTGACAGTACTATACATAAATCATTTTTTTGGTCATTCCGCCGTCTACAGTTATGTTTTCGCCTGTTATGAAGCCGGCTTTATCAGATGCCAAAAAGATGCATACTTCCGCTATGTCATCGGGAATACCCACTCTTCCTGCCGGATGCTGGGTATGATCTTCTAGTGATAAAGTGTCTTGACATGCAATAGAACTTTTTTTCCAGGAGGAAACATCTATCCAGCCCGGACTGATGGAATTTACCCTTATCCCGTATTTCCCCAGTGACACCGCAAGTGAATGGGTCAGTGCGATAATTCCTCCCTTTGAAGCGGAGTAAGGCTCTGTATCGGGCTCTGACATAAAAGCTCTGGTCGATGCCATATTTATGATACTTCCGCTATTTTGGGCTTTCATAAAAGTAGCACAGAATTTTGTACAGTAATACGCACCTGAAAGATTTACGGCAATAGCCTTGTCCCATTCTTCTACAGTTGTTTCAAATATATTGCCAAAGCCGGTGAGCACTGCGTTGTTTATCAATACGTCAATTCTGCCGTATTTTTTATTAGTAGAATTAACCATTGATTCCACAGAGGCCGGGTCTGAAACGTCAGTTTTTATAAAAACTGCTTCAAAGCCTTGATCCCTGATATATTTTTCATTTTCCAAGCCTGCCTCTTGATCTATATCTGCAATAACAACGTTTGCACCTTCTTGGGCGAATTTTCTTGATATGGCTCTTCCTATACCCTGGCCTGCACCTGTTATAATAATGGTTCTACCTGTAAAATCTGACATATATTACAAAACCTCCTTTGTTTTTAGTATAATATCTAGAGTATATCAAAAACACGGATAAAATGCATAAACTACGGTGTGTATGAATAAGTAGCAGTATAACTTATTTAACAGGGGGATAAAAAAATGAGGTATAAAAATCAGGCTTTATTTGCGGCAGCAACCATAATAATATTTATTTTCGTATTTTCGAAAACTTATGCATATCAGGAGCCCAGAGACATAAAAATATTATTTACCCATGATATGCATGATCACTTGCTTCCCAATAAAGGAGAATATAATGGCACCACTGTTTGGACAGGCGGGTATTCAAGATTGAAAACTGCAATTGACATAGAAAAAGCAGACAGCAAAAATACAATTCTGGTAGATGCCGGGGACTATTCAATGGGAGATTTGTTTCAATCATTATTTTCAACAGATGCACCGGAACTTAGGATTATGGGACAGCTGGGATATGATGCAACAACATTGGGCAATCATGAATTTGAATTTAAGGATTCCGGTCTCACTAGACATTTATATGCTGCAAAAAACAGCGGTGACAAGCTTCCTGAAATAGTCAGCTCAAATATAGTGTTTCCCGGGGGCGATAAAACCACCAAATCTTCTTATGAGTTGCAACAGGCCATGAAGGCATATGGAGTAAAAGAATACACAATTCTAAACAAGGGAGGAATCAGGATTGGTGTGTTCGGACTTATAGGAGAGGATGCTGACAATTGTATAACAACTACTGAAGTATCATTTGAAAATATTGTACAAAGTTCAAAGAAGGTGGTTAAAAAGCTGAAAAAGGAAGGTGTCGACCTTATAATATGCCTGTCTCACTCAGGTACAGGGGATAAGGCATCCAAATCAGAGGACGAAATCCTTGCAAAGAAGGTTCCGGATATTGATGTAATAGTAAGCGGGCACAGCCACACTCTTTTGAATAAACCTATTGTATACGGGAGTACCGTCGTTGGTTCCTGCGGAGAATATGGAAACAATCTGGGTGTTATTGAACTTGTACAAACTCCTGGCAAAAGGTGGTCTCTTAAGGATTACCATTTAAAGCACATAGACCAATCAATGCAGGAGGATGCCGGGATTTCGGAAACCGTAAGTAATTTTAAAGGTATGGTACAGAAAAAATATCTCAATTACTTTGGCTTGCAGTTCGATGAGGTTTTGTGCCGATCTCCTTTTAGTTTTATTTCTACTGAGAAAATAGGGAAAAAACTTCAGGAAGATACCTTGGGAAATCTTATTTCTGACGGATATATATATTCGGTTAAGCAGGCGGAGGGAAAAGATTACGAACCTGTTTCGGTTGCTATAGTACCTGTTGGAACAATGAGAGGGTCTTTTGTACAGGGAGATATTACAGTACAGGATGCATTTATTTCAAGCTGTCTTGGAATCGGGCCTGACGAAATATCGGGGTATCCACTTATATCAGTGTATCTTACGGGAAAAGAACTGAAAAATTTGTGTGAACTTGATGCCTCCATATCTCCTATGATGAGCTATGCACAACTATACATGTCGGGAATAAGCTACACCTTTAACCCCAACAGAATGATACTCAATAGGGTTACTGAGGCTCACCTGGAGAAGACTGACGGAACACAGGAAAAAATAGAAGACAAAAAACTATATAGGGTAGTAAGCGGATTGTATAATTCACAGATGCTTGCCACTGTAGGGCCCAAGTCTTTCGGACTTTTGCCGGTAGTGCCTAAAACCAAGGAGGGTAAGCCAATAAGAGATTTTAATTCCTGTATAATTTATTCCAATTCAGGGGGACATACTACTGAACTAAAGGAATGGCTTGCCACTGCCAGGTATCTGCAATCTTTCCCGAAAACAGAAGGTTTACCGCAAATACCATACTATTATAATACTTTACAAGGACGAAAAATTATTGATAATACAAACAGCCTCTGGGCAATTTGGGGTGACCCTAACAGTATAGCTGTAAGGTTATACTTGGTTGTATTAGCTGTAATTGTTGTTATAACTGCTGTTGCTGTAATTATAGTAAGGCTTGTAAGGAAAAAGCAAAGAATCAAGGCGACTGTGTAGCTAAACGTTTTATATAAAGGTTGTTGCAAAATTAGTTTTTATCTTTTTTAACCTCTTACTGGGAGTATAAATTGTATCAATGGAAGCTTGGTAAAAGATCCAACGATGAGCCACTATAAACTCTTGCAAATATCTAAAGAAGCAATCATTGATACAATTTTATACGGGAGTACGGTGTTAAAAAAACATTCTACTTGCAGCAGCCCCTTTGCCATGCTCTGAAAATTTATTAAAAATATGAAATTTTTACGAATTATATCTTGACGCGTTATATCACGCTATGATATATTACATACATGATATATCACGGCGTGATATAACGAAGGAGAATGAGGGTATGAATGAAAAACTAATAAAAACATATTTACCCATGAGCGAAACCGGTTTTTATATTCTGCTTTCACTCAATGAGCCCAAACACGGGTATGGAATTATACTCCATGTAAAGGACATAACCGGGGGAAGGATAAATCTTGGAGCAGGGACTATTTACGGAACCCTTACCAAATTTGAAAAGGATGGTCTTATTGAGCCGTCAGGAGAAGAGGACAGGCGTAAACTATACAGGATAACTGAAAAGGGTAAATGGTTGCTTGAACAGGAAATGAGTCGTATAGACGAGATGTATGTGAACGGGCACAAGGTTCTGGGGGGATATAATCATGATAAAGATATTTAAATGGTGGTGGGCATGGGAGTACCAAAGAATTGAAAACTGGCTTGAAGAAATGGAGTCAAATGGTCACAAACTGGTTGAAACAAGGGGCAAAGGCTTATTCTTCTACTTCGAAAGGTGCCAACCGACAAAAGCCAGATATTGTATTGACTACCAATCCAAGCTTACCCCTGATTATGTAACGCTGGTTAGAGATGACGGATGGGAGCTGTATCAGATAGGAATGGGCTGGTACATATTGAGG
>JAEZUC010000025.1 GCA_023443515.1 Bacillota bacterium | reverse complement strand
GTGTTAAATATTACTCTATTTATGTTTTAGCTGTGGATAAGTAATTAAAAAAGATAACGGATAAAAATTGTTTTAACATATGCTACTTTCGTGTATAATAAATATGCATAAAAAGGCATATTAGAGTTGGAGAAAATGAATGTTTGAAGAACTAATACAAAACATGCGCAAAGATTTTGATATTAAACCGATGGACGTGATGAATCTTCAGCCATTGGTTTTAGCTTATATAGGGGATGCGGTTTATGAAGTTTATATACGCACTATGCTTGTAATAAATAACAAGTCTAATGTAAATATGCTTCATAAGATGTCTGTCAAGTATGTTAAAGCAAAGTCGCAGGCAGATATAGTTCACCGTGTGAACGACAGGCTGACTGCTGACGAACAGGATATTGTCAGGAGAGGCCGTAATGCCAAATCAGCCACTGTTCCGAAACATGCAGATGTTACAGATTACAGGTATTCTACCGGCTTTGAGGCATTGATAGGATATTTATATCTTACAAACAACTATGACCGCCTTATGGAAATTTTAAGACTGGCAGTTGAGGAATAACAAATAACGATGAAAGAGTGGAATCAAGATTATGGCAGAATCAAGAAACAGAAGACCAGGTAATGCCCGTTATGACAAAAAGGGCCCCGGTTCTGATTTTGGAAAGAAGAATTTTTCGGGAGACAGTAAAAAACGCGGGGTAAGGCCGGAAGAACGCAAAGGGTTCAAGAGTGAGCCTCCAAAGAGAGCAACCTATGCGGCACCTGTAAAAGATACCGAGTTTGAAAACGTTGAAAAGGAAAATGTTGTTCCTGAGGAAAGCGACAAGCTCGAGGGGAGAAACTCCGTAATGGAGGCTCTGAAAGCCAACAGGACAATAAACAAGCTATTTATTGCAAAGGGAGAAAAAGAAGGCTCCATACGTCAGATTATAGCTATGGCGAGACAAAAAGGAATTATTACAACTGAGGTTGATAAAAGTATACTGGATGGAATGTCTACTTCCAGATCACATCAGGGCGTTATAGCTTATGTTGCGGTAAAGGATTACGTGGAGGTAGACGATATACTTGCAGCTACTCAGGAGAAGGGCCAGCCTCCGTTTATTATCATACTCGATGAAATTTCCGATCCCCATAATTTTGGTGCAATCTTAAGAACAGCCAACGCTGTTGGAGCTCATGGGGTAATTATCCCAAAGAGAAGAGCTATAGGATTGACTTCAGCTGTTTCAAAGGCTTCAGCAGGAGCGGTAGAGTACGTACCTGTTGCGAGGGTCACAAATATTTCCCAGACTATAGAATATCTCAAGAAAAATAATGTCTGGGTTGTAGGTACTGATTCTACAGGGGAAAAGGCTTTTTATGAAAGCGATTTAAAAGGCCCCATGGCTCTCGTTGTGGGAAGTGAAGGAGAGGGAATGGGTAAACTAGTAAGAGAAAAATGTGATTTTGTTGTTAATATCCCTATGCAGGGGGAAATCAGTTCATTAAATGCGTCGGTTGCTGCAGCTATAGTTATGTATGAGATACTAAAGCAGAGAGGCAAATAAAACGACCATCTAAAAAAACTGCTGTTTTGGGAGTTTAAGATACAATGGAAACCAAAGTAACTTGACATATAGGTAATAGACACTTATAATTTTAAATGAGTGTCTATTTCTTTATTTAGTAATATTTCTTACCATACTTATGTAAGCCAAAATGGGGGCAACTGTATTGAAAACAAACTTAAAGGCGGCTGAGCTCTATCAAACATATTCTGGTATGGTTGACGAAGATGTAATACTAGAGGCTAGAGCAGGTGAGCAACAAGCTCTGGAATATCTTATTAACAAGTATAAAAGCTTTGTTCGGGCAAAAGCCAGAACATACTTCCTGATAGGTGCTGACAGAGAAGACATCATTCAGGAAGGCATGATTGGACTTTTTAAGGCTATCCGGGACTATAAAGGGGACAAGCTTTCATCCTTTAGGGCATTTGCAGAACTCTGTATTACCAGACAGATAATTACCGCTATTAAAACTGCTACCAGACAAAAACATATTCCGTTAAATTCCTACGTATCCCTGAATAAGCCCATTTTCGACGAAGAATCGGATCGTACCTTGATGGACATAATCAGTGAGGAGAGTATAAGCGACCCCGAAGAGCTGATTATAAACAGGGAAGAGTTCAAAGGAATAGAAAGTAAGATGGGTGAGATTTTGAGTTCTCTCGAATGGGAAGTCTTGACTTCATACCTTGACGGTAAATCTTATCAGGAAATTGCGGAAGATTTGGACAGGCATGTTAAATCTATCGACAATGCGTTACAGCGTGTAAAACGTAAATTGGAGAAATATCTAGAAGAACAGAAAGCCTAATTTGGTTAAATTGGCGTTTTCAGCACTGGACTATGTAGGCTCAAACATGCTATAATACGTTCGTTCTAGTGTCCCGCATATATGCGGGTGTAGTTCAATGGTAGAACATCAGCTTCCCAAGCTGACAGCGTGGGTTCGATTCCCATCACCCGCTCCAATATATGCTCCCATAGCTCAGTTGGCAGAGCGCATCCATGGTAAGGATGAGGTCATCGGTCCGATTCCGATTGGGAGCTCCAATAAGAAATACCTTCGACAAAGTCGAAGGTATTTCTTTTTGTGGTGCTTTGACGCGATTCAAGACCGACCTCGATTCATAATGTGTTCGCGCTCTGCCAGGCAGAGCCTGCGAAGCAAAAAGCAAGGAATACAAGGAAAGCGAATGATGAGGAGCGGAGCATATGAAAATATGTGAGCACCGGAAGAGGGAAGCTTGACGAAGTAGTCCGAAGGTTTTTGAGAGCAGAACATCCGATGGTAAGGATGTGGTCATGTCCGATTCCGATTGGGAGCTCCAAAAAGAAATACCTTCGACAAAGTCGAAGGTATTTCTTTTTGTGGTGCTTTGACGCGATTCAAGACCGACCTCGATTCATAATGTGTTTGCGCTCTGCCAGGCAGAGCCTGCGAAGCAAAAAGCAAGGAATACAAGGAAAACGAACGATGAGGAGCGGAGCATATGAAAATATGTGAGCACCGGAAGAGGGAAGCTTGACACTAGGACTAGGCAGATATGTTATTAAAAATTTTTATTTTGCCTGCTTTAATTATTTTCCCTAAAGCTTAACATTCCTAATTTCGTAAAAATACATAGAAGTTAGACAATTTATTTATTTACAAATTATTATATAAATGTATAATAATTTGTAAATAAATATTCTTAAGGTGATGTTATATTGAATAAATTGATATCCGAACAAATTGACAGATTATCTCTCAGACATCTACATAAAAGAAAAAGCATGGTTTCCCATTTTAAATACCCAGATAAGCCACCTGTAAAATCAGATGAGTTGTCTCCATATTTTGATATTCCTTCCATACCTGAAATAAAATTTATACAGAAGAAAAAGGATTTTAACTATTTAGCAGGAACATTTTCATATGACAGCCAGATAAGAAATAACAGCAAAAGTAATAATAAAGTTTTGGGATACTATCATAGAAATTCAAGGGATGAGAATTCAACCAATGTAATTCTTGTTCATGGATGGAGAATGGATGATTACAAAAGAATTGACAGTATTTATTTAAAAAGTTTTTTGAGTTCAGGATATAATGTCTATCACTTTATAATGCCGTATCATTTTCAGAGAACCTCGAATGATTCCATATATAATGGGGAACTGTTTGTTACTTCTAACATTGAACGGACGCTATTATCGGTAAAACAGGCCGTATCTGATTTGCGGGCATTGGTTAAATGGGCGAAATCAAGGACTCAAGGCAAAGTAATATTGATTGGAGTAAGTCTTGGAGGTTTTCTGACAAATTTGACAAGCGCTGTGGAAAGTGATATTGATATACTGATATCCGTGTTTTATTCAAATAGCCTGGCAAACGCTATCTGGAATACAATAACGGGAAAGTACATAAAGAACGATTTTATTCAAAATTCCTTTTCGTATGACCAATTGGCAAACCATTGGGCTGTTATTACGCCAAGTTTATACCAGCCTGCTGTTCCCAAAAACAATATATTACTGTTAAGTGCTGCTTATGACCAATACATTAGCTTGGAAGATTCCAGTGAATTATGGTCAAAATGGGGAAGACCTCAAAGGCATATTTACAATTGCGGACACTCAGGTATTGTACTTTTGAGAAATAAAATAAGAAAGGATTCTTTGGAGTTTATTAATAGTAAACTATAGGTTGGTGGATTAAAGAATATGGTAAATTAAAACTACTTATAATACTACGTTTTCCATTAAATACATTTTTATGAAAAACAGCAAATAAGCGCATTTGAGCTCATAAAAATTTATTGATTTCTTCATAAAAGCATGATACCATATTGTACAGAAAAATTTGCGGCGCGCCGCGAAAATAAGGGGTATAATTATGAGCTTAAAATGCGCTTCTTTCTTTGCTGGGGTGGGCGGAATTGATAAGGGATTTGAGAATGCAGGCTTTGAAACAATATATGCAAATGAGTTTGATAAGAACGCAGCGATTACATATAAGGCAAACTATCCTAACGTTCAGCTAGACGTCAGCGATATTTGCAGTTTAGACGAAAAAAAAGATATTCCCGATTTTGATATTATGCTGGCTGGTTTTCCCTGCCAGGCTTTTTCAA
>JAEZUC010000012.1 GCA_023443515.1 Bacillota bacterium | reverse complement strand
CCTTTTTCAATATAGTACTGCCCGTTGTCCTCGGTAAATCCCCCATAGGGTCCGTAAACCGTACCGTTGGCAGCAACAGCCCCAAAGCACCAGCCTTTAACTTTATCTGTGTTCTTAATATAATTACCGTCATCAGCTTTTTCATAATGCTCTATTCTGATATCCCCTGAATTCAGGTATGAGTAATATCCCACTTCCTCCTTCCAGAAGGTATCCCATATCCATTTGAAGTGCATAGCCCTATCCAGAATATCGAACAGCGACTTTCCTTGACTTCCCATCATCATTTGTACCGGAGGCATATCATCAGGCTGACTTTCGTTTTTTGGCTTATAGTTAAATCCGGCACTTATGAGTTTTTGCTGTTCCAGAGGGTCATTAACATTTATATAGTCATCAGCATCAGGAACCCCGTTAGTATCTCGATATTTGTCATAAAGATAAAAAACATTTCCTGGGTATATTTCTTTTGAAGGTATTTCAATATCATCCCACATACGGAATGCTTCTGCTGGTAAGCTTCCTGATTTAAGTACTGATATTCCTGAAAAGTACATTTTATTGTCGGTTATATTTTTATATTCGTTAAAGTACGTTGTTCCTCCGATATAAAGGCTTCCGTTTATATTGAGGTCTGAATCCCCCGAAACTATAACCGCACTGGAAGTATCGTAGCCTGAGGCTGAATCACCCGGATTCAGACCTACAAGCGTACCCTCTCCGGCTTTCTCTTTTTCCGGCTCTCCTATATTTACTGTGGAATTATTTGAATCAATCCTTAAATCGTCAGACAAGAAAACATTTTTTAAGTTAACCTCACTAGAATGAGCCTTATTCTCTACTTTTACACTTCGGGCAAAAACATCACCTTTTTGAATGTTTATTCTTGAAGGAGAACTTGCATTACTATACAGAGTATGAATATATGCGGCAGTGATTGCATTGCCTGCTTGAATATTAAAAGATCCGGGAAAATTTGTGAAATCGGAATCAGACATACCCGGTATAGTCTCAATAATGCTATCTTTAATACTTTTATTGTTATGTCCCAAGCTTGTATCATTCCAGATATCACTTGTCGTCCCAGCCATAAAACCGCCGTATTTATAACCGTCAGCGTTATAGTCTATATCGTTACCATTTACAGTTGGGACGGTTCCGAAGCAAATAGCATCCCCCTTCTCAATATTAACGTTTCCATTAACGGAAATAATGTTTTTACGTGCTACAACAGCCTTATTTTTAAGTATTTCAGGTTTATTGTCCTTATTGACCTTAATCTTTGTAAGCTTACTGTAGATAATGGGAATATCAGAGCTATCATTTACCGATTCAGTCAAAAGGCTGAATTCTGCTGAAATGCTTCTTTTGTACGTGTGCTTGCCTGACTTGTATTCTCCAGTTGATTTTACAGTAATAGATGATATTTCATATGCCTGAAGCGTATAGGGAGCAACAATAGATGAATAGATTTTTTCCGTTTCGTTGGGACGTATAATGCTAAAGATAAAACTTCCATCATTTATAGAAACAGTTTTACCCTCTTTAGTAACATCATGTAGCACACTGTGGGATACTGAACTGTCCCATTCCCCTCCGGTTGCTGTCTGTTGGTCAATCCATACGTGCAGCAATTTAAAAAATTGATACTTGTACTCAGCTTCATAAATATAGTTCAGTTCTTTCTCTTTTAAAACCTTTATATCATTTGGATCAGTAGTATCAATAATTTCGTTGAACACAGGCAATCTATGATCAATGGCTTTCTTTATAACGTCACTAGAAGTTACCCTTGCTTGATCCTGAATTCTTCCTACCTCGATATCCAGCCTTTGTGCAACTTTTTCAGCACCTGCCTGCGCAGCAAACAAAGCCTTGCTTCGGTCAGAGGTTACATTACTCATTACAAGCTCTGAGCCTGTAAGTGCCATAACAGCCAAAGCAGTAGCAGATAAAACAAACACTAAGAAAAGAACCATCGCCAGAGTAGACCCTTTATTTTTTTTAAAAAAACCGCACATTTTCCTCATTGTAACCACCTGCTACTTTTTTACATAGGATGATGCTGTATAAATAACCGAACCATCCTTTTTTCTGATTTCAACAATTATTTTAAGAAGCTCATTCCTCCAACCATTATAATCAAAGGCCTTTGTTTCCATATAGTTTATTTCGTATTCCATCTTGCTGCTTTTATTAACAAAGCACACTCCGGGCTCCAACGCTTTACCGTCAGTTACATACGCTTTCAGATTAACCTCTTGATTGCTGTATGTAAATATCTTTAGCTGTTCATCGGAGTTTGGCTTACCATCGTCATTTTTACAGGTTAACTTAAGCTTTATACAATCCTGACTGACAGGTGTAAATTCTACTGAGCTAACAGGTGAATTTTTACCTATACCACATAAAATTTTAGAACCATTTTTCTCAAACTGCATAACTAAATTATCTTTCCGATAATTAAACCCTGTATCAATTTTTATTGGGTCAGTTTCTTCATTGAGTGCCTTCAGTTCAATCATAGGTATGTTGTTGTCCCCGCTGGTACCCTGTTCAATAATTAGCTCCAAATCAGGTTCATCTGCTTCAGAGTAATCATATGTATAATCTGTTGGAGGTGCTAATTTGCCCTCATCTACGGTTTCAATCTTGTAGTAAGGTTGTAGCTTTGTGCTAACCGCCACTTTAAAAGGCTCAATGTTAAACGGTAAATAACTATCCCCGGTACTTACAAGGTTCTTTTTGGACTTTACTTCATCCATTACCATTTGCGCAATGGCAGCCGCTTTAACCTTTTGCTCCGAATCCCTGTTATAGTAATAGGAGGACATGGCCATGCTCAGTAAAGGTCCTGCAATCACCGCCAGCAATATTACCGCAGCCAATACTTCTATGAAGGTTTCGCCGTTTTCGTTTTTAAGCAGCTTTTTGAGTTTAATCATAAAATCACCTGCTACTATTGCCTAGTTACTTTTCCAACTGTTTTACCAACTTCAACCCTGGGCAGACTGGAATCATCCATATAAATCTGATAAACAAGCTGCTTATCCGAATTATTGATTATATTTAGTTTTACCCCTGCGTTGTCGTTCTCATCTTGTCTCTCGGAAGAAATAATAACAAGCTTTAAATCCTCTCCCACAGGTACAAACTCCATAGTCTTACTGTATTGCATATCAGGATAACTCTCATGATCTGTTTTAAATTTGCAGTAATATTTACCGTTCTTCTGCTCAATAAATATTTCAGCGTTTTCTGTACCCTTGTTGTCGCCATATACTACTGAGTATGAATTTTCCGGTAACGCCGGGTTTTTACAGTTAATTGCTACACTTGGAGCCAGCCCGCCTCCGAAATGTGATGCTACTACAGAAAAATCATATGTACTCGGAATAATTTCATCCAACTGGCTTTTATCTTTATCTTCAACGCTGTTTTTAGTATCACTAATGTCCGTATTTTGTGTATACCCGGACTGTCCTAGAGGATTAAACCCATTATAGGACTTAAAAATGTCTTTCTTTCCGTTAGCAGGAATCGGAGCCCATTTGCCGTCTTCAAGCACATAATAATCTCCTGCTCCTTTATCCATAATTCCATAAAATACTATCTCAATACTCAGCTTTAAGTTTCTCTTGTCTTTATTATTCTGCCCGGGTGAAATACTAACAGCTTTACAAACAGCCTTATTCTTAAGCTTTGAAAGCTTATCAAAGTAGGATTTTATTTCCTCATTGCTCCCGGTGGCCTCAAGTTTTACAGATACACCATAGCTTTTGCTATCCGGGACAGCTTCATTACCGGCACTGCTTTTTTTGCTTTTCAGTCCCCAAAGGTAAAAGTAATTTCTGATATCAGATAATATTCCATTCCCCAATTTACTTCCATCTCCGTTTTCCGGAATATTATCCACCTTTGCATCAAGAGTACCGTCTTCTTTTTGAGTAGTATCCTTGCTTTCCGACTCAGAATCAGCCTTAGAATCAGCCTTAGAATCGGACTTACCTCCATCAATCCCACCTATATCACCAAAAGAAATTGACTTTACTTCCAGTCCGGCTTCACTTGTTAAATTCTTCATAAGCACCAGAAGCTCATCGCTGTCAATACTTGGCGGGTATATTTCTCTCAAGTCCCCCAGTTTTTTAGACAATATCTTGATATCTCCGTCAATCCTATTTACCTTTGCCTTATAAGCCATATTCACTGCATAGGAGTCATTTAATGCAGCAATATCAGTTTTAAGTTGGCTGATGGAACCTAACTTTGGCAACAATAAAAATTTCAGAAAAACCACAGTAAATATCACAACACCCAAAACAATTAGCAGTTTTTTATCACGCTGAGTTAATTTCATATGTATCTCCATTTCTATAATATGCAAAATACTTACTCCAGCTGAATTAAAACTATTTATGGACTTTTTATAACAAAGAAGGATTTAAGTATACGGTCAATTGTTCTTGCCTTAACTTCAAAACTGTTTGGATCACTTTTATATTTAACAATATAACCCTTGTTATTCTTAACTGTGCAAAGCTCCAAATATTTATATCTGGTTCCCTTTTCATCTCCCATATACATTGTCTTGTAAGCTTCTTCCCCTGAGCTTTTTGTCTTGATAGTGTATATTTTAAAGAAACCTTCAAGGTCATTTTTAAGCTTAATTATTCTTTTATCAGTAAATTCCTTTGATATAAGTTCAGTAGATGTGACAGTGATTTCAAGAGAATCTGCATCTGTGGATGTCAATCTCGTATTTGCTGTAAACAAAACACTATCATCCTTATCTGCTTTTTTACTCCATTCAGGCTCATAACAAATCCTGAACCCATTATTCCAGTTGTTATATATAACAAGGTCACTTTTCTTTATACCACTCAAGGTAACATCAAAAGTAGTACCGTTATTTCCCTGCTTATTTGAAATATTTGATAGAACGACATTGTTAAAATAATCATCCTCCATAAGATTTCTTAAAAAGGACGCCAAGGTGTGCTCATCTGCTGAAACGCCCTTTAAAACTACTTTTGTATCTGATTCGTTATTTCCGGTTGACACAAAATTCTGGATAAAAACCTTCTCAGGACATGCATTTTCAATTGCATTAACAATACCCAAAACATCAATCCGATAAAGGGATAATTTCTTACCTTCAGCTTCCCTTACTTCTACTGCCTTTTTAAGGGAATTGAACTCATTCACGGTTTCAACGTAACTAGTCGTGCTATTTACCTTATTTTCAAGTTCTTGCTTATCATTACGCAGATTCATTTCATAAATTGCAGGAGCTGTATATGCGGTAACAGCTATAAGGCCAAAGCAAATTATAAGGATAGAGAGATATGTCTTTTTTATTTTATTTTTTTTATAAACAATCAAACTTTTAGGAATAAGATTTAAGTCCTTCAAATACTATCCCACCCTTGCACGTATATTTTGTCTATTTTTCTATATTGGGGAATCTGTAGCTGCTTTCAACTTCTACAATTCCGCTTTTACCGCAAGATACCTTGACTTGAACCCTTAATTGGTCATGGTCATTAAAATCGTTTTTCAATATTGTTTCAAGATGAAATCCTACTATTTCAATATCTTTCCCGGAAGAAGATTTTTCATTAATCCTCTTACCGTTATATAAAACCACACCTCCCCCGACATTTGAATCATACAGGTACTCCCTGTTTCCATTACTAGCAGGTATACTTATACTACATCCATTCAGGGGTATATTTACTTCACTGCTTTTGGCGCCTATTTTGGCGTTTGACTTCGCCAAATCACCAATAATACCATTGAAATTTATCCCGTCACCATACAGAATCTCTCTTGCAACCTGCTGAGCAGCCACTTTGTCAGCCTCGACCACACATTTATCGTAAGCCGTAGTAAAAATAAATGTTAGCGGTACCATTAGAATTAACAAAATCGTTACTGCACCGATTACCTCTGTTAAGGTAACGCCCTTTTCACTTTTAATATTCAATAATGACCCTCCCCACCATGTGCTTTAATACGAGAAGGCTTATTTCACTGCTCTGTTCAAACAGCCTACGGCATTAATCAAACAAGGGTAGTCCTGTTCAAAAGCCTCTTGACCCCTATGTCCCTTATAAACAATTTCTTTTAGCAAAGGAAAAGGCAAAACCGGCATATTGAAAGTATTGGAAAAGTGTTCTGTGATGCCCTTCAGCTTGCTGCCACCACCATAAATATAAATTTTTTCCACGTTATTTGAATTATCTCTGGAATTATAAAATTCTAAAAACCTGTTTAAATCGGATATAATGCCGTCTAGTGCCCCTTTAATAACCTCGCCCAAATCATTAAATCTATCTTCCGACGCAGGCTGGCTGGTAAACCCTTTAAATGACCGTTTAAGTTCCTCTGCCGTTTTAAATTCCAGATTATATTTGTTTGCAATAATACTGTCAACCTCTGAAACTCCATTTAATAAAATCCTGCTGAATTTTAAAATGTTATTTCTGAAAAAACACACTCCTGAAGTATCCCTTCCTATATCAACCACAGCATATTCTTCTACGGTTTCATCATTATATAGGGGTGAAAAAGATAAAAGCTTCAGAACACAATTAGACGGAATATCAATAGCTGCTAATTGCTGTTTCAAAAGCTTTGCCAGATTAACATAAGTCTCTATTTGCTTATTGGGAGCAGCTACAACCAGCACACGAACCTGATCGCCTATGTTCTCCATAACCTTAAAATCAACGGTATAATCCTTTAAATCCACAGGAAAATACTGCTGAGCCTCAAATTCAAGCATTTTTTCAATTTCCTGTTCCGTTGATTTTGGCAACACTATATCTCTTGTGATAACTCCCGTTCCCGTAACAGTCATTACAAGAGCTCCGCCACCTATTTTGTGAGTTTTAACGGCTTCAGAAATAACCGTAGACACGGTAGTGGTATCAATAATCATACCGTCATTAATACACTCAACGGGTGTACTAACAATACCGTATTCATTAATAAATATATTTTTCTTATTTGTTGAACCGCTGATAATTTTAATAGTGTCATTTCCGATATCCAGCGCTAAAAGATTTTTTCCAACCATACGTTCGCCTCAATATTTCTATTAATATAGTTATTTAAGCAAGGTCATATATTGTTCAAGTAGATTCCAGCCGTATAAAATTGTTATAAAAGTCCCTATTGCAATATATGGCCCGAATGCAATGGTGGACCTTCGATTACTCTTTTTAAGTATAATAAGAAAGACACATCCGATAGCTGCGGCAAAAACAGAAAGCATAAGGCTGATAATTGTCATACGCCATCCAAGGAAAAGTCCGATAACCGCAAAAAGCTTTATATCGCCCATTCCCATAGCATCATCACTCTTGTAAACAAGCATCCCCACGAGAGAAACCAATAAAAGAAAGCTTGTACCCACAGTAAAACCCAGTATGGGGTTAAACCATACTCTGTCTCCGAACATGTCCACCGGATAAAATAAATTGTATAAAAATAAAGCCAACCCGCTTATTAAGCCTGTAATGATAAACCCGTTTGGAATTATCCTGTGCTCCGCATCTATAAAAGCTATACAAATCAGTACGCACGATAGCAATGCCATGGCAGCAAACTCAACCGTTAAAGAGTACTTTAAATAAAGTGCAACAAAAACAGCGGCTGTAATTATTTCTACTATGGGATTCACGGCGGATACTTTTTCTCCACAGTAGCGACATTTGCCTCTCAAGAATACAAAGCTGAATACAGGCACAAGATCAAGGGGCCTGAGTGTTGTCCCGCAGTTGTTGCAACGGGATGGAGGTCTTATAATAGACTGTTTTTGAGGTATGCGAGAAATACATACATTAAGAAAACAGCCTATTACAAGCCCGAATATTATTATGTAAATTATGAGTAATATTTGCATTTTGATTAAGGATTCATATTAATCCAGCCTGCTGCTGGTGAAGAAGTTGCAGCAGTTGCTTCACCTGTTGTCGGATTAAGATAAAACTTTTTCTTACCATCGTGAGGCTTTGGAATAGATGCAAGTGCATCTCCTATTTTTTTCTTTACTCCTGTAAAATCAGCCGGAGCGGTTGTGTCAGAAGCGTCAGCCATACCTACTAAATATGCGTTTTCAATTGCTTTTTCATTAGCTGCATCCGCACTTTTTCTTGCCTTTGATACCTGATTTAATACCATAGGTGTTGCTACCGCAGCCAGTATACCCAGGATAGCTACAACAACAATCAACTCTGTCAGGGTATAACCCTTCTTATTTTTCTTGACTTTCTTAATGAACATTAACATTAGAACTCCCCCTTATTAGTTATATATATATTTATTTTATTGGCCCACACCCTGATACATGCTGAAAATGGGCAATATCATTGCAACAACAATAAAGCCTACTATAATCGCAAGTACCATCATAAGAAGCGGTTCCATCATAGCAACCAGTTTGCTTACAGATGTTTCCACTTCTTCATCATAGAAATCCGCCACCTTTTCCATGATGGAATCAAGAGAACCTGCTTCTTCTCCAACACTGATCATGTGAGTTACCATCAGCGGGAAAATCCCCATTTTCTCAAGAGGTGCTGCCAAATTTGAACCCATTTTAATACTTTCCTTAACCTTTATAAGCCCTCTGGAAACAATCTGGTTGTTTACTACACCGTCTACAACTTCAAGTGCATGAATCAGAGAAACACCTGATTTTAACAGGGTACTCAAGGTCCTTGTAAAACGTGAGGCCAAAATCTTCTGGACATTTGCACCAACCATTGGCATTTTAAAAATAAGCCTGTCGATCAAAAACTTACCGTATTCCGTACTTTTAAACCTTCTGAATCCCCACACCCCGACTATGATAAACAGAGCGAATCCCAATAAAAACAAAGGGTTTGTAAAAAGTCCGCTAATAAATAATACTATTCTGGTGGGCATTGGAAGTGTTCCTCCAACGCTGTTAACCATACTTACAAACTTAGGTACTATGAAGACAATCATAAACGTAACCATTACCAAGGCAATACACCCTATAACCGCCGGATACATCATAGCAGTCGAAACCTTTGACTTAACTTTGGTGTCTTTTTCAAACTGTACGGCTAGTCTTTCCAGAACTTGTTCAAGAGTTCCGCTTACCTCACCCACTTCGACCATGCTGACCATAAGTACCGGAAAAACCTTTGAAAGTGATTTCATGGATTCTGAAAGTGTTTTTCCTTTCTGCACATCATCATAAAGTTGTGACATTGCATCACGAAGGGTAGGATTCTGTGTTTGGCTACGAAGCAAATCAAGACATCCGATAACAGAAACTCCAGCATTAAGCATAGTATGAAATTGACGACACAAAATAGACAGGTCTTTAACCTTTACTTTTTTACGTACTTTAAACTCAAATTCCTTACCCTGTCCGGTATTTTCATACACTGCCAAAGGAAAAAACCCTCGGTCCTTGACAAAAGCTATTGCCATATTGACGTCGGATGCTTCAACATTGCCGGATACTGTTTCACCTGACTTGGTTTTAGCATTATAAATATAATTAGCCAATAAAAATCACCTGAAAAGTATATTATTTAAAAATATTTTATTATAAACCACAAATGTATTGATATGGAAGTGTCTATACTTCTAATATTATCACATCGTAGTTAATAGTCAATAAATATTGCCCTCTTTACCCCATGTATCTGATAATATTATCCGGATCCATGGCATAGGTCATTGCATCTTCCTGACTTATGATACCTTTTTTGTACAAGCTTGCCAGGCTCAAGTCCATTGCTTGCATCCCGAATTTTGCACCGGTCTGAATCTGGGAATTAATCTGATATGTTTTACCTTCACGTATTAAATTCCTTACTGCAGGGGTGGCTACCATAATTTCAATAGCCGGTACTCTTCCGGGCTTGTCTTTTCTTGGAAGGAGCTGCTGGGAAATAACTGACTGAATAACCGTTGAAAGCTGAACTTTTATCTGTTGCTGCTGATATGGAGGGAATACATCTATAATTCTGTCAATTGTATTAGCAGCTCCAATAGTATGCAAAGTAGACAGAACCAAGTGTCCTGTTTCCGCTGCAGTGACAGCTATGGCTATAGTTTCTGTATCTCGCATCTCTCCTACCAGAATTACATCAGGGTCTTCTCTTAAGGCCGCCCTAAGTGCAGCGGCATAGGATTGTGAATCGTTTCCTATTTCCCTCTGATTAACAATTGATTTATTGTGTTTGTGAAGATACTCTATAGGGTCTTCCAAGGTAAGTATATGGCAGTCCCTGTTTTTATTTATCAAATCAATAATTAAAGCCAGAGTAGTTGACTTTCCGCTTCCTGTTGGGCCGGTAACTAAAATCATTCCCTTAGTTTTTTTGCTCATATCCGTAACAATACTAGGTAATCCAAGTTCCTCAACAGATGGAATAACAAGGTTTACCATTCTGATAGCGACACAGCAGGTACCTCTTTGCTTGTACACATTTACTCTAAATCTTCCCATACCCTTAAGAGAAAAGGAAAGATCAAGTTCGCCGGTCTCCTGATATTTTTTCCACTGTTCTTCATTAAGCATACTTCTGACATAAGCTTCAGTATCTGAAGGCATGAGTTTTTCCTCACCTATGGTAGAAAGTCTTCCGTTCTTTCTGATAGTTGGAGGAATGCCTACTGTTAAATGTAAATCAGAAGCACCCTGTTCTAGTGTTTTTTTTAATAATTCCTCTAATGAAAGCATAATAATCTCCAAAGCCTTTCTAATATAACCAATATCAGATTACTAATTATCTATGAATTTAGTTATTTGAATATGCTATGCGGACTAATTCATCAATAGTTGTATCTCCTGCCAGTACCTTTTTAACTAAATTATCTCTTAAAGTAACCATCCCGTTTTCTATTGAATAATTCCTGAATTCTTCTTCCGAACATTTATTGTTAATCAATTCCTTATGCTTTTTAGTAATTGAAATCAGCTCATAAACTCCATGCCGTCCTCTGTATCCGGTATGGCTACACATAGGACAACCTCTGCCTTTATACAAAACAAGCTCTTTATCGGTTATACCCAATATTGTCTTCTCATCATCGTTTGCTGAATAATCCATTTTACAATTATTGCATATTTTTTTATATAACCGCTGTGCAATAACGCCTACTATAGAAGATGAGACCATGTAGGGTTCAATCCCCATGTCTACCAGTCTTAAAACAGAGCTTGGCGCATCATTTGTGTGAAGTGTACTAAGAACCAGATGCCCGGTAATTGCTGCTCTTACGGCTATTTCAGCAGTTTCTCTGTCACGGATTTCTCCAATCATTATTACATCAGGATCCTGCCTGAGAATAGACCTGAGTCCCGCCGCAAAAGTCATACCTGTTTTTGTGTTAACTTGAACATGATTAACTCCATCTATAACACATTCTACAGGATCCTCAACTGTTATTATGTTAATATCCGGACTGTTAATTTCACTAATTGCACTGTAAAGAGTAGTAGTCTTTCCGCTTCCTGTTGGCCCGGTTACCAGAATGATACCGTGGGGATTAAGTAGCATCTTGTGAAACTGCTTTTCCTCGTAATCATTAAATCCCAGCTGGCTCCTGCTTAAAACAAAAGCTTTTTTATCTGCAATCCTTATAACAATCTTCTCTCCAAAAATTGTCGGAAGAATTGAAACTCTCAGGTCATATTCCTTGCCGTCAACCTCAATACTTATCCTTCCATCCTGCGGCAACCTTTTCTCTGCTATATTCATGCCACCTATAATCTTTATACGTGCAGAAATCGCAGGCATTATGTCAATTTCAGGCCTCATAATTTCACAAAGTTGCCCATCAGTTCTAAATCTGATTTTTATATATTCTTCAAAAGGCTCGATATGTATATCGCTGGCTCTGCTTCTTACAGCTTGTTCTATAATAGAATTAATAACCTTTACAGCAGGAGCATTGTTAATTTCCTCAATATTATGTTCTTCTGAAGTATCTGAATTTATCTTTATAGTAGAGACTTGTTCTTTTTTGAATTCCTCAACAGCCTTCATAGCTTTTTGAGCACTATAGTATTTGTCTATTGCTCTGGAAATATCATCAAAACTTGCAATAACAGGCTGTATCTCCAAACCTGAATAAATGTTTAAATCATCTATTGCAAACACATTGAGGGGATCACTCATTGCAACAGTCAAAGTTCCTTTTTCCTTTTTAATAGGAATCAGCCCATACCTCTTAGCAATACTTTCGGGTATTGCTAAATAAGCTGACTTGTCGATATTATATTTTTCAAGTTTAACATGTGGAATACCAAGCTGAAATTCAAGAACTTGAATTATATCATCTTCAGTAACATAGCCCAGCTTTGTAAGTATAGAACCAAGTTTCTCACCGGTTTTTTTCTGCACTTCAATAGCGGATTCAAGCTGATTTGGGGTTATCATTTCGACTTCCAGCAACAAATCACCAAGCCGCTTACGTGTCTTATTGAGCATTAGCAATCACATCCAAACAAATGTTTAACATCTTATATCTATTTATGTATATTTTTCTGGTTTAATGTATATATTCCATATAGTTACTTAAAATCCTTTTATTTTGTCAAAAATTATACATTTCCCAGGATATTTTACTATATACGTAAACATGTAAACAGGTTTATAGTTATTAGCTATACTATAATAGGAAAATTTAATCTACGATTAACAACCAATATTTAAAAAAACGCAAAAAAAATAGACCCTAAAGGATCTATTTTTGGCTCCTCAAGTAGGACTTGAACCTACGACCCTGCGGTTAACAGCCGCATGCTCTACCGACTGAGCTATTGAGGAATATAAATCTGGCAGAGACCTACTTTCCCGGGCCGTTTCCAGCCAAG
>JAEZUC010000018.1 GCA_023443515.1 Bacillota bacterium | reverse complement strand
AGCAAAGCAATATGTCTTTCTTACCTAGATATTCCGGCGAATATACAGTTGCATCCTTTAACAGCTTGAACATATGTGCCTCCAACGGTTTTAAGAATTACTCTTATATTTCTATAGTATTTTACTTAAAAATTCCTTTGTTCTGTCATCTTTTGGGTTTGAAAAAATTTCACTGGGAGGAGCATCTTCCTTGATTTTGCCCTCATCCATGAATAGTACTCTGGTTCCAACCTCTTTTGCAAAACCCATTTCATGAGTAACAACCACCATTGTCATTCCCTCTGATGCCAACTCCTTCATAACCTCCAGAACCTCCCCTACCATTTCCGGGTCAAGGGCTGAAGTAGGCTCGTCAAAAAGCATTACATCAGGGGACATAGCAAGGGCACGTACAATAGCTATACGTTGTTTCTGTCCTCCAGAAAGCTGTGCAGGATAGTTATTTGCCTTTTCCTCTAATCCTATACGCTTCAAAAGTGCCATAGCATTCTCTTTTGCCTGTTCAGGAGTCTGATTTTTGAGTTTTACAGGCCCGAGAGTTACGTTGTCAATAATAGACAAATGTGGAAATAGGTTGAAATTCTGAAAAACCATCCCCATTTTTTGCCTTTGTTTGTTTATATCATTGTTCTTGTCAGTTATATTTATTCCTTCTAAAATAATTTCACCGCCGGTAGGCTGCTCCAATAAGTTCAAACATCTGAGGAAAGTACTCTTACCGGAACCGCTGGGGCCGATTACAACTACAACCTCGCCCTTTTCAATGGTTACATCTATACCCTGCAGCACATGAAGGCTACCAAATTTCTTATGAAGATTCTTAACATTAATCACTTGTCCTCATCCTCCTTTCAGCATATCCCAGAAGCCTTGTAAGACTGAAGGTCAATAGGAAATATATAATAGCCGTAATTGCCAATGGCTCAAAAGGCCTGTAAATAGCACCTTGTATAATATTTGTGTTTCTCATAAGTTCACTTATACTGATAACAGACAATACGGAAGATTCCTTAATTACAACAACAAACTCATTTCCTAAAGCAGGAAGAATGTTTCTTAATGCCTGGGGCAATACAATGTATCTCATTGCCTGTCCATGAGTAAAACCGATGGACCTTGCCGCCTCCATCTGACCTTTGTCCACTGCCTGAATACCTGCCCGAATTATTTCAGCCACATATGCACCGCTGTTTACGGACATGGCTATAACACCGGGGATAAATCGCTCCAATTCTAAACCGAATATATGAAATTCCGGAAGTGATATCAGATAGAAAAAAAGTGTTATCTGAACTAGAAGTGGTGTTCCCCTTATAAACTCAATATATGATGATGCAACTGCCTTTAAAACCTTGTTATGAGATATCTTCATTAATGCAATAACTGTACCTATAATAACGCCAAGTATTACGGTAAGAATTGCAATTACTATTGTGTTTGCGGTACCGCTTACAAAATAGTACCAATATTCACTTAAAAAGCTGAAATCCAAGCTAAACCCTCCCTATTATAAAAATTCTCCGAAAAACAAAACACAGGGGTGCCCATGGACATCCCCTTAGCTTTGACCTTCATATAATGTCAATTATTTCGATTTTGATGTTACATTCTTTTCATTAGCTTCCTGAACAAACTTTTCTATTAATCCGTCCTTCATAAGTCTGTCAAGGGTTTTGTTAATTTTGTCCACTAAGTTTGAATTACCTTTTTTAACTGCTATAGCAGATCCTCCTGTGTCATCCTTTACAGGAACATTAGTAAGTGCCAAATCGTTGTTGTTTTTAACATAACCGCTTGCAACCGGAAGTTCTACCACCAATGCATCTATTTTTTTGTTCTTTAATTCCATAACCAAATCAGGTATCTTGCCTAATGAAACAAGGTTTGCACCCTTAATCTGTTCTTGTACTATTTTTTCCTGTGTAGTTCCCAGCTGTGCACCAACCTTTTTATCCTTTAAGTCAGCAACAGTTTTATATTTGTCTTTGTCCTCAGCTCTTACCATTACACCTTGTTTTGCTTCATAATAAATCTTTGAAAAATCAACTGATTTTTTTCTCTTTTCGTCTGGATTCATACCCGCTATTACAATGTCCACCTTGTTTGTGTTAAGCGATGACAATAGTCCGTTGAAATCAGCATCCACAATCTGGAACTGAACGCCCATGTCTTTTGCAATCTCCTCTACTATGGAAATATCGATACCTACTATAGTATCCTTTCCATCTACCAGCATGTGATATTCATACGGCGCATAATCTCCGCTGGTACCTACAACCAATTTGCCGGTCTTTTCTATTCTCTTCATTGTTTCTCCGCCACCGCAACCTGCAATGGATATTCCGATAGTTGCAACAATAAGCAAGCAGAATATCCTCTTTAATAATCCTTTCTTCATTTTGAAATCCCCCTATTATTTTTCTACATAATAAAACATCGATGTGTACAATTATAAATTATTATGCATAAAAATTCAATACAATGCATAAATATTTTGTTGTAATATGTCATTTTATGGTATTATGTTTGAATTATCTTTATTAACTGATTTCAGGAAATATTTTATTCGAAGATATTTGATGGGACACCGTTAAATAGCCCCTGTCTGTGCTAATCGTCTTAATCGCAAAAAATGTAACAGTAATGAAATTTTCATTTTAACAGTAAAATTAATATAATGAACTAATGTGATACTATATTTTCCCAGTTAAAATATAGTAATAATTAAAAATCAAAGGTGGATTGTATAATGCTTAAAAGACTCTTATTGCTTGGCGCACTAATGATTGCCATACTATTTGAAAGCACAGCTGTTTGCGTTGCAGCCGACCCCAAAGACAAAAATCAGTATCCCGAAGTATCACAGTCAGCAGTCAAAATTGATACCACCGTACTGGATAAAACCCTTGATGCTCAAAAAAAACAGAAAGAAGCTCAAAAGAAAAAAGAAGAAGCTGCTGCAAAGGAAAAACTACAGAAAAAAGTGGCTCAGCTGCAAAAAGATATTACCGTCAATACATATTTGAAATATATCAAACAGCTTGGCTACTATAAAAAGGCTTCTAAAAGTGATGAAAAACTGAATATCAGGAATGCACTTCTTCTATTTCAAAGCAACCATAATATGAGTGTAACCGGTACATATGACACTGCAACAAAAAATATGCTTGTACAAAGACTATCCAGCAACAAGTTCGTTTATCTTGACAAAGTGACAAAAGCCCCGACTAAAGGCAGATGGATTACAGTAAATAAGACTACCAGAGTTTTAACACTGTATGAAGGTGCAAAGGTATTGAAAAAGTATGCCGTTGCAGTGGGCAATCCTGCCTCCCTGACGAAATCCGGTAAATATATTGTAAACTGTAAACTGATAAACCCTGATTGGGGTGGCGGAGGATTTGCAGACCCGGTAAAAGGAGGAACGCCTCAAAACCCACTTGGAACCCGCTGGATGGGGATAAACAGAACAGACGGTTCCTATGGGATACACGGCACAAATTCTTTTTATTCCATTGGAAAATACATATCCCACGGCTGTATGCGAATGTCTAACCACTGTGTAGAGGAACTGTATTCTCTTGTTCCTATGAAAGCACCTGTCTGGGTAGGTACTCAGACCGAGTTAAAGAACTGGAGCATTACTCAACCCCTGTTCAAACAGCAGGCCTCGTAGAAAATTTTTATTATTGAATTTTAAATTGCATTGTGATAAAATACACAATACAAATACAAATGTCATTGAATGGTGGACACTTTACTATTTTATTTGACTCACCTCCATTCAATATCCGTTCAATAATGAAAATCTACGAATAGGAGGCATAAAGGATGTCTAAGCTAAAAGTTGGTATAATTGGTGGTACTGGAATGGTTGGGCAAAGATTTATTTCACTTCTTGAAAACCATCCTTGGTTTGAAGTTGTTTCCATTGCTGCCAGTGAAAAATCTGCCGGAAAAAGCTACGAAGAAGCAGTAGGTAATAGATGGAAGATGTCTACACCTATGCCTGAAAACGTTAAGAATATTGTAATAAAAAACGCAACAGAACAAGTTAAAGAAATTTGTGATGAAGTGGATTTCGTTTTCTGTGCAGTTGATATGAAAAAAGATGAGATTAAGAAGCTTGAGGAAGAATATGCTAAAAATGAAACTCCTGTAGTTTCCAATAACTCAGCACACAGGTGGACTCCTGACGTACCTATGCTTATACCTGAAATCAATGCAGATCATGTAAAGGCAATAGATGCTCAGAGAAAAAGACTGGGAACAAAATACGGTTTTATTGCAGTTAAGCCAAATTGTTCAATTCAAAGCTATGTTCCTGCCCTTACTCCTTTAATGAAGTACGGTATTAAAAATGTTGTTGCAACTACTTACCAGGCAATTTCAGGTGCAGGTAAGAACTTCACAGACTGGCCTGAAATGATTGACAACGTAATACCTTATATCGGCGGAGAAGAAGAAAAAAGTGAACAGGAACCTTTGAAAATCTGGGGTAAAGTTGAAAATGGAGAAATTGTAAAAGCTCCTTCACCACTTATAACTACACAGTGTATAAGAGTTCCCGTAACTGACGGTCACCTTGCTGCAGTATTTGTTTCCTTTGAAAACAAACCTTCAAAAGAAGAAATACTTGAGTTATGGAAGAACTTTAAGGGCGAACCTCAGCAGTTGGAACTGCCAAGTGCACCTAAACAGTTTGTAAAATATTTTGAAGAAGATAACAGACCGCAAACAAAACTTGACAGAGATGCTGAAAATGGAATGGGTATAACTGCTGGAAGGCTTCGTGAAGATACACTTTATGACTATAAATTTGTTTGTCTGTCACATAATACTGTTCGTGGAGCTGCAGGCGGTGCTGTATTGATGGCAGAGTACCTGAAGTCCCAAGGATATATCCAGGCAAAATAAGTAATATTACCTATTTTACTTGGGATTAGTAAATAATTTAGTATAATATGCCGATAAATGAGCTAGGTGAATAACCTAGCTTTTTTGTTATGTTCAATTTTTGTACAGGTAAAGGAGATAAAGATGGGCATAAAATCAAACTATGCAGGGCAATTCTTGTCCAATCAGAATGAAACGATTATTTATGAAGGTGACAGAGTATCATCAGTTATTTTAATGCTCCAGGGAAAGCTGGATGTTTTACTGTCACCCTTTGATACATCACCAAATAATGAAGGTTACGAAGGGGATAACAGCTGCCGTCTTTTTACTTTGGAGCAGAATACTTTTCTATGCGTTAGTGATATTTTGAAAAGCGGAAAGAACTCCTTTAGTTTAAGATCCCAAGAAGCTTGTAATCTATACTGTTTTCCTGCTTCATCCGCAAATGGAATAAGGGATATTATGAATACCCAGAAGGATTATTCGACATATATTGTCTCTTCACTGGCAACACTCATCGACCTTAGTTATGATTCCTATCAGAAGTTGCTGCCCATATGCAGGAGTCTGGATATATTGGTAAAAAATATGTCCGTATATTATTGGGCTATAAAGGATAAATACTACTTTAAATATTCTCCTGAGATAGAGAACCTTGATTGCTACAAAAACGTTTACCAGGATGCAAAAGATAACGGAGCACGCTTCTTTCCCGTTGATACGGATTCCTTATCAAATACATATATATGTGAGGATTGTGGAGATACCGAGAATGAGATAGATGATGCGGGTTTTGTGTATTTTTCGAAGCTTCTTAACGTACCTCTGGAACAAAGAAAAGGCTTTTTCAACAGTGAAAGCTATGTTTGTGAATACCATATGGAAAAAGGTTCTGAGCTTATGGTTTCTCTGGTAGGTGAAATTAAGAGCAAGCTTTCACAACTATATAATAATATTTATTGTCTCTATACTGCTCCGATGAACCTTATGTCTTCCTACGCAAAAATTGCGGTAGATTCAAAGGATGATAAGGAAGCAGTACTGACGCTTTATGGTATTATGGAACAAGCAGCTTCTGTTATTTCAAATTGTATCGGCAGACTTCAAAATGAGTTTGACTGTTTCAACTCCATAAACATTTCAAAGATTAGCGAATTGGTTGAGGCTGTTAAGGAAAAAACGTCCATAAGCCGTATACCTCAGAATGATGACGGTACTTATTCAGGAAATGAGCTCCCAAAGGAGCTTGAAAACAGTCTCGATAAGATTTTGACAATATGTGGCTGTAGTTATGATTTTAAAGAAAGCTTTAATAAACGACTCAGTCATTTCAGAGCATTGAAGGATAAATCCTCCAGCGATTCTGAAGCAAGAGAGCTTCGTTCCTCTCTTACAGCTGATTTCTTTGCGGTTTATGAAACTGCTTTCAAAAAAGCTCAGGAAAGCGGTCATTATCCAAAAGTTATAAGTATGTTTTTAAATTTCGGATATATGGACGAGCGTCTTGTAACCAAGGAACAAGCAATTGCTTTATACAGACTGTGCGACAAGGAATATCCGAAATCAAAATTCACTATACATAATTCAATAAAGTGGATGCAGGAAATTTACAATAACCGCAAGGAACCTTCTATCAATGATTTTGGACAGGATTACTATGATATTTTCAGAGATATGAAGAAAAGAAAAATCGTTACTGACCTTGATAAACCTGCATATGAAAAGGACTTTAATGCCAAGGTGAGTTTTGAAATAAACAACATGTTAAAAACAAATCAGAAAGTGTGCCATGGTCACATGAGCAGCTACTTTCCTATTTTGCACAAGGATATAATCACTCGTGATCTTGAGAAGTCTGTTGTAACCCCTCATAAGATTACGGATGCCATTATGAATATACTTGAAACTGATTTTTCAGTATTCTACAGAGAAATCTGGTATAAAAATGAAAAGAAAAATATAGAAAAAGAACCAATCATGAAAGAGATTCTTCCTGACATAATCATAGTTCCTACCTTCGGTTCTCGTGCATCCATGTGGCAGGAAATAACAGGAAGAGGCAGAAATACACCCGGTAGATTTATATTCCCTGCATTTACCGATGAAAACATATACGACATGGTACTGAAACTTATTGGTGCATTCAGATGGGAACTTTGCAGAACCATGATGGGTGTGGCATGGAACGATATAACTGAAAAGTCTTTGACTTCAGAGTATACAGATTACATTCAGTTCTATAAGAAAAACCATGACCTTTCTGAAGAAGCAAAGGAAAAAATCAAGGTACAGATACAGAAAAACAGAAACATGATGAAGGATATTTTCACAAGTGATTATGACGTATGGATAAATTATGAATCAAAGGGTATCCTGAGACTCAACAAAATAGCAAGATCAATCTTGTTCAGGCATTGTCCTCTCCCAAAAGAACAAAGGACAAATTTAGCAAAACAGCCTGCCTTCACAGACCTGTGTATGCAGCTGAATACCTCCAGAGCCAAGACAGCAAAATCTCTTACAAGCAAATATACGAAATTATTCAAGAACGGCCCTATGGACGAGGATATGGAAGCTAATTTAATTTTCTACAGAGATTTGTAATAAGTTTGTAAACTAAAGGGGGTTGTTGCAAAACTAGAAAGCTTTTCTGTTTTAACATCTGTACTCCCGTATAAAATTGTATCAATGATTGCTTCTTTAGATATTTGCAAGGTTTCTAGCGGCTCATCATTGGATATTTTACCGTCGCTCACATTCATCGTCCATGATTCATTGTTTTGCTAACCCCTACATCGCGATAGGTTTTCCGGTAAAATATCCATGTTCAACCATAAACACCTGCAAATATCTTTAACCAAGCTTCCATTGATACAATTTATACTCACGTACAGGATAGAAAAGATAAAAATTAATTTTGCGACAACCCTTTTTTATACCTTTATCATCATCTACAATACTGCAATACATTCTATCTCAATTAATACATCCTTTGGGAGTCTTGCAACCTCTACACATGACCTTGCAGGATAAGTGTCTGTAAAGAAGTTTTTATATACTTCATTTATTACTGCAAAGTCATTCATGTCTTTTATAAAAACTGTAGTTTTTACAACGTTCCTCAGACCTGCCCCGGCTTCCTTCAGTACTTCTGCAAGGTTTTTAATTGCCTGTTCTGCCTGTTCTGCAGCTCCTCCGGCAACAACATTCCCGGTAGTCGGGTCTATAGGAATAGCTCCTGAGGTATATATAACATTTCCGCATTTAACCGCTTGTGAATACGGGCCTATTGCGGCAGGTGCCTTGTCAGTTGAAATAATCTCTGGTTCCATCTTTAATCACTCCTTTGTGTCTTTATATCTCTTCAATTTGCTTATTCATTTTTATATGCTTAAAGTGTCTCTTGTTTGTGGCATAATCATCAACAATCTGACCATTGCCAATCAGCATGTATTTGTAGCTCAACAAACCGTCCAATCCCACAGGGCCTCTGGCATGAAGCTTGCTTGTGCTTATTCCTACCTCAGCACCAAAACCATACTTGAAACCGTCGCTGAATCTTGTGGAAGCATTCCAGAAAACATTTCCGGAATCAACAAGATTCATAAATTTCACTGCTGTTGCTTTATCCTTTGTAATTATACTGTCGGTATGGCCTGAGCCATAAGTATTGATATGTTTTATAGCTTCATCCGCACCGGAAACAATCTTTATGGATATAATGTAATCAAGGTACTCTGTCGCCCAGTCTTGGTCGCTGGCAGGCTTGACTTCTATGATTTTGGCTGTTTCTTCATCTCCGAATATTTCAACATTCTTCTTATCAAGTTCAGCCTTTAATGCCGGTAGAAATTCCTTTGCCACCGCCCTGTCAACCAAGAGGGTTTCTGTTGCGTTGCACACTGCAACGTACTGGGTTTTTGAATCTACTGTGATTTTCTTTGCCATTTCCAGGTCTGCACCGGAGTCTACATATACGTGGCAAATACCGTCTGCATGACCCATTACCGGTATTCTCGAATTGTCCATTATATAACGTACAAACTCGTTTGAGCCTCTTGGAATTATCAGGTCAATATATTCGTCCATTTTCAGCATTTCGTTTACATCGTCCCTGCTTTCAAGAAGACTTATCCATCCCTTGGGTAGTCCGGCTGCCACCGACGCTTCTTCTATAACATCTGTCAGAATTCGGTTTGTCTCTTTTGCCTCGGAACCGCCTTTAAGGAGAACACAGTTTCCGCTTTTAAGGCAAAGGGTTGATATCTGCACAAGTGCATCCGGCCTTGATTCAAAGATAATTCCTATTACACCTATGGGACAGGTTACTTTGAAGAGCTCAAGTTCATCATCAAGCATATTTGCCATCAGGGTTTTACCTACAGGTTCTTCAAGGGCCTTGAGGCTTTTGATACCTTCAACTACATCGGTTATTTTCTTTTCATCAAATTTAAGTCTTTTAAGGAGCGGTGAAGCCAGATTCTCCTTTTCGCTTCTTTCCAGGTCATGTTGATTTGCTTCTATGATTCTTTTACTGTTTGCAAGTAGTGCATCAGCTATTTTTAGTAGTGCATTGTTCTTAACTTCTCCGCTAAGTGCCGCCATTTTCACAGATGCTTCACCGGCATGTTCGCATAATTGTCTTATGTCCATTTTTACCTCCTAAATATCCCATTTCATTGATTTTTCAACAGCTTTCTTCCACTTTAAGTATAGTCTGTCAAAGTAGTTTTTATTTCCTACAGGCATGTATGTCCTGTCAAGATTCCAAGCCTGTTCTATTTCTTCCTTGGATGTCCATATCCCCACGCCAAGTCCCGCCAGAAATGCCGAACCAAGAGCTGTTGTTTCTCTTATTACAGGTCTTTGAACAGGTATATCCAGTATATCTGCCTGGAACTGCATAAGGAAGTTACTTGCACTTGCACCTCCGTCAACCTTGAGAGCATTTAACTCTATTCCGGAATCCAGTTCCATAGCTTCCAGTACATCCCTGCTCTGATATGCTATAGACTCCAGTGTGGCTCTAATAATATGTCTTTTATTTGTACCTCTGGTTATCCCCAGAATCGTTCCTCTGGCGTACATATCCCAGTACGGAGCTCCTAATCCCGTAAATGCGGGAACAACATACACTCCGCCGGTATCGGGGACTCTTTCTGCTTCAATATCGCTTTCATGTGCAGTCTTTATTATACCTAATTCATCCCTTAACCATTGAATAGCTGCTCCTGCATTGAACACACCGCCCTCTAGGGCGTATTCCACCTGATTGTCTATACCCCATGCAATTGTTGTAAGGAGATTATTTTTTGAAAAAACGGGGGTTTTGCCCGTATTCATAAGTATGAAACAACCTGTACCATATGTATTTTTGGCATCACCCTGTTTAAAACAGGCCTGCCCGAAAAGTGACGCATGCTGATCTCCTGCTATTCCCGAGATGGGAATTTTCGCTCCCAGCACTTTTTCATTGGAGTATGCACATACTCCTGAGGATGAGACTACCTCCGGCAGCATTCGTTCCGGTATCTCCAGTTCCTTCAGCAGTTCTACATCCCATTTTAAATCGTTTATATTATAAAGCATGGTTCTTGACGCATTTGAATAATCGGTGATGTGCTTTCTGCCTCCGGTCAGATTCCAGATAAGCCAGGAATCTATGGTTCCTGCAAGCAACTCTCCTCTTTGAGCCTTCTCTCTCGCACCCTCCACATGATCCAGAATCCACTTTATCTTGGTTCCCGAAAAATATGCATCTATTACCAGCCCGGTTTTGCTTTTGATTTTATCTCTCAAGCCAGCCATCTTTAAACTGTCGCAAATTTCAGAACTTCTCCTGCACTGCCATACAATGGCTCTATACACAGGTTTTCCTGTGTTTTTGTCCCAGACAACTACCGTCTCCCTCTGGTTTGTGATACCGATGCAAGCTATTGCTTCAGGACTTATTCCGGCCATTTTTATTGCTCCCTTAATAGCAGACATCTGGTCGCTGAAAATATCTTCTGCATCATGCTCGACCCATCCGGGCTGGGGATAAAACTGTTTTAACGGTACACTCTTGATTCCGGCTATATTGCCGTTCAAGCTGTCAAATATAACTGCTCTGGAGCTGGTGGTCCCCTGATCCAGGGATAAAATGTATCTCTTCTGCATAAATCCCGTCCCTTTGAACATTACAAAACTTTTCTGTTTTTGTATCAGTTATCATCATTATATCATATTCTACACTCTGGAAATTATCATCTCACAAACATATACAACTGCAATTGCACAAACAGCTACCTTTAAAAGACTTTTTTCAAAATAGGCCAGTATAACTGCAACTCCAAGTCCTATTACAGCTGATAAAAGATGACCTGTGGATGTAAGTATATCAGGAAATATCATTGCTCCCAGAACTGCATAAGGTACATATCCAAGAAATGCAGTTATAAACCGGGACTTTATTTTATTTTTGAACACAGCCATTGGTAGTACTCTCGGGAAATATGTAACCAATGCCATAATAACTACTGCAATCAAAGTATCAGTCATTTGCCGTATCCTCCACCGGAAAAAGCTTTGCACCTATTGTACATGCAATAAATGTGGCTATGATTATTCTCCAGCCCCCTGAAATAGCAGAAAAAACAGGCACCCATTTTATAAGAGAACTTATAAATATAGCACAGCCAGCTACTATCAGCGCCGCTTTTGACTTCTTTGTCGCCGGGATTACAAGGGCAATAAACATGGCGTATAAAGCAATACCCATTGAATTCTGCAAAGGTTCGGGCAGTATGGTACATACTATGGCACCTGCCGCGGTACCCGCTGCCCACCCGATATAGGGAAGCACTTCGAGTCCTGTCATAAAGGAAAAGGTTATATCCTTTTTTTGCATAGCGGCAACTGTAAAGGTTTCATCTGTAATTCCAAAAGACATTATCCACCGTTTATATCCAGGTATTCCCTGAACAATTTTCTGAGATAGTGACAAGGACATTAACATGTATCTGATATTTATGACGAAAGTAGTAATCGTAATTTCAGCAAGTCCTGCTCCTGCTATTATCAGGTTTGTGCCTGCAAACTGTCCTGCTGATGTGAGGTTTGTCATTGATATTAATATGACTATCCAAACAGGTATTCCGCCTTTTACAGCCATTAGCCCGAAAGTAAAGGATACCGGAAAGTACCCCAAAGCTATAGGAAGGCTTTGTTTTGAGCCGTCAAGGAAATCCTGCAATGCCGAGTGCTTGCTATGTGATACTTTTTCTTGCTTAGTTAACATTTCAATTTTCCTTTTTCCATTTTCTCGTGAATTAACAACAAGTAGTATTATAACATAGAAAGGGTTGTATTCTCATTAAAAAACTCTTACCCGGATATAAGGTAAGAGTTTTAAATGGTTATCAAAATAAAATTTATGATATATTCCTTAGCTTCAATTCATTTTGAACGATTTCCAATATACCTCCAAAGGTAGTAAATTTTCCGTTGGCAATTTCCTCTTGAGGAATTGTAATATTGAACCGGTTCTTTACATCAAAGAATATGTATAACAAATCTCTTGCTGATAATTGTATTTCTTCTCCTAAAAGATTTTTGGAATAATAATCCTTGTCCCATTTTGTAAAATCGATATTAAACCTTTTTTTAAATATTTCCATAAGCTCTTCTTTTATGTTGTCTGACAGTAAATTATCCATAGTAAGTTTCTCCTTTATACTATCTGTACATCAGCATACCCGGTAAGTTTTTCAATAGTTTGTTTCACAATATTATCGGAATCATCTTTATTCAGAATATTAAATACAGGTATTTCGTTTTTGGTAAAATTCGTTTTCTTTTCATCTATAAACTTGTAGTCTAGTGAAAGATATGACAGTACTTTCTCCTCATACGCTCTTGCCCAATCAAATTGCGTATTAGCAACATTGAAGAAGTCAACATCAAATCCAAGTTTATATTTTATTGAATTTGCATATATATCAAATCCTTCAGGCTTATAATCTTCATATAGTAAACTGGCAATAACAACGTCCGGCAATATTGCTTGAGATATTTCAAAGGCAAGTAAACCGAATTTGTTGGTAAACGTCCTGTTAAAGGGCATAATACCACCGGGTACTCCGATAATTATAATGTCAGGCTCTTCGGTCTCTTCAATTTTTTTAATAAACCTATTGAACATTAATACTTTATTAACTTCAGTTACGCCACTACTAAACATAAATGAAGGAAAAGAGTGGAATCCCAGCATTTCACAGTACGATCTGCTTCCTACCTGACTTATTTTATACCCTGATTTTTGAATTTTTTCCCTTAATGTCAGCTGTATTTCGAATTTGTTTGTTCTTTCAGCTATTCCCGTTACTAAAATAATAGGTGTGTCTATTTCTTCAATACTTTCGTTTTCAAAGTGAATATCTTCTGACAATATATTCTGTGCTCCGTTAAAATATTTAAAATATACCCCCTGACAATTACAAAGGGAATCTATTTCTTCAACAGTTTGTTTCTCAAGCTGCAATAAGCATATTATGTTCTTATTTGACTTTATTGCTAGTTTAATTTTATGCAATATATTTTTTTCAAAACTAAAAGGTAAGTGTGGCTCAATAATCATCACAGTATCACATAAGTCTAGTGCCTTTTCAAAATCTGAAGACACTGTAATACCTATATCCGATCCACTATCAGCTATACCCGCATCTTTCCCTGTAAAACCCCATCCATTTGGCGATATAAGACATGATATATCATATCCTGACAACAAAGAGTTATGCCTTAATACCGGGGTGATTTGCATATTGTACGGATATATTAAAAGTTTCTCATTATCTTTCATATTAAATCCCTCCATTATTACAGCTTTCACTCCGCCATATCGAAAGCATAAATTTCTTCGCCCAATTCAGCCCCAAATTCCTTTAAAGTACAGATATCCTTTAATATACTATCAGCTGAGTTTCTTACATTACTACATCTTGAAACCTTTTTTTCCGTTGAAAGGCTACCATTTTCATCTGCCGCTGCTGCACACAAATTGCAAAACCTAAGTGCCCAACAGTTTAAGCAATTGTTTTCACTAATTTTTCCTACATTAAGCATATATTTTATTTTAGCAACATCGAAACCATCATTTATATTTCCTATTTTCATTTGCGAAGATGCCTCACTAACCCTTTCACAGGGGTATAAATTACCGTCAACATCGACAAATAGTCTTTGAACCCCGGGTATACATGGGCCTCCATGGTGAATCATATCAGGTAACTCAGGAGTCATTGTTAACCTGTTATATTTATTTTTCCTATCGAGGTAAAACCTAGATAGAAGTTTTGATGTATATTTCTCATCCAGATAACCGAGCTTTGATAAGAATATCTTAAAATATTCATATTGAGTTTCAGAAATATAATTTTCAGATATTTTTATAGTATCTTTTCTGTATAAATCAGATATTTCCGAAGCCATAATGCTTGCTTCCTTTGCCGTATCAAAATCAGTAAAAAAACTATTTACACAGCTAAACTCATTCTGCGGATCCAACACAGCATTAAAAGCAATACTCGTACTTAAATAATCAGGAAATTTATTCTTAATCATCTCCAGGCTTTCCATTAATTTTTCAAATGTTCCTTTATCACTATATCCATATACTCTATTTCTGTTATGTACCTCAGAAGGGCCATCAAGACTAATAAGAAGATGTAAATTATGCTTTTGAAAATAGTCGACAATTTCTTCAGTTAGAAGGGTTCCATTTGTTGTCAAATTTAGGTAAATAGTTTTTCCCTCTGCTCTTTCTTCAAAGTACTGAATGCAATTTTTTATAAATTCAAATTCAAGCAGAGGCTCACCTCCATAGAATGACAGTGAGCTATTCTCATTATCCTTAGAATGCTCAATATAAAAATCTATTCCCTTCTTAGCTGTCTCAAAACTCATTTTCTCATTTGAATGGCCTCTATTTTCATAGTTTCCGGAGTAAACGCAGTATTTGCACCTCAGATTACATTGCTTTGTTATCTGAAGTGTAACCATTTTTACTGTATTATTGAGGTGGCTACAAATCGTGTCAGTTAAAGGATGGTATATCTTCTTTGCTCTTTTTTCCGATAAGAAACCTAATTCCCGCAAATGATTTATTGACTCCAATGCATGGGTACTAAATTCTGATGTATTATCTTTGTCATTACCTTTTTTACAATTATTAAGGATCCCATACTGGTCTTCAGATATATTAAGAATTACATTTTTATTGACATCATATAAATAGTACCCTCCGGGGGTCTTAAAAAGGTATACGAAGGGATTTAACACTGACATTTCCTCCTTATTAATTAAAATTAACCGGAATATAAAACTATATTCCGGTTAAAGTTTTTACATAGCTAAAGCATTTGCAAATATACTGTTTGTTATAGGGTTACTATTATTGGAATAATTATAATTATAGGAGCCCTGCATTAAAGAAACCATAACCGTAGTCATACTCCCACAGTCTGTTGAATAATCACAGGATTTGCTGCAAGTACAACTGCACCCGCACCCACAAGCGTAGGCCTCTATTGTTTCCATACTGTTATGTACTTTCTTCCCTAATTTTTTCATTTTCTCACCCCACTTTCGTATATTAAGATTTATTGAACAAGGTCTGACTTTATTTAAACTCATTAAGCTTTACCGCGGATAAACCTTGTGAGTTCAAATCCTATTTATACAGCGCACCGTTCATAGTAAGAAAATCACTATAATTATCGAATTGGTGTATGGTACCGTTATCAACGACCAAAATTCTATCCACTTTAGTCAATATGTCAGGCTTGTGGCTTATTATTAAAATCGTTTTATCATCAAAATCCCGGGTTAAAAGTTGGTTCAAATACATCTCAGATTCTACGTCATAATTTGCCGTGGCCTCATCAAGGACAAGTATTTTTGCCTCCCTTGCGAGTGCTCTTGCTACGGCTATTTTTTGCCTTTGTCCACCTGATAGCTTAGAACCGTTTCTGCCTACCTCACTTTTGTACTTTAGGGGCATGTCCTTTATGAACTCATATGCACCACTTCGCTTTGCAGCCCTTTTTATATTTGCTTCATCTTTTTTTAATCCGATAGATATGTTATCTTCAATTGATGTGTCAAAAAGATATAAATCCTGACTAACTACTGATATCAAACTCCTATAGTCTTTTAGATTAATACTGCTTACATCTACTCCGTCTAGTTCAATTTTCCCATTGCCAGGCTTATAAAATCTCAACAGCAGATTAATAAATGTGCTCTTTCCTGAGCCGTTTGCCCCTATAATGGCTATCTTTTCTCCCGGATTTATTTCAAGATTAATATTGTTTAGAATTGGTTCATCTTCTCTATATAAAAAGCTAACATTACTGAACTTTATCTTACCTTTGGTTTTTCTTACATCCAATCTCACAAGGTTTTTAGTCTTTTCTTCCGTTTCTGTTTCCATATCGATAAATTCGAAATATCTTTTTGCAGAAGGAATGATATTAGAAAAATTATAACCGATATTCAATATCGCTGATATTGGACCAATAACATAAGCACTATATGTTAAAAACGCAAACAAACCTCCAATGGTAACACCATTCTGGAAAACAATATATGCTCCAAGTATGTATAACAAACAATTAATCCCCTGAAACACTATACTTTCAGAGTACTCATTAAACTTGTCTAAAAAAGCTAATTTTATATTCATTTTGACAATGCTTTTTTGTTTTTTTATAAATTCACCTATTTTTACCCTGTCAATCCCCAATAGTTTTATTTCTTTAATACCGGTTATGGTATCTCCGTACCAGGATGAGTATTCCCTGTTATACTCCAGATACTCCTTAAACATGGACTTTCTCTTTTTTGCAAGAAACTTTACGGTAAAAAATCTAAATGGAACTACCAGAATTACTACTATAGTTAGTTTCCAGTCAATCAGCAATAATCCGGCCAGGCCTCCGATAATTCTGAATATCTGGGATATTATTATAAAAGTCCCCTTATCGCATATCCTTGATATATTTCCAACATCCATACCGATATTACCCATGATTTCAGAAAAATTTGTACTATTAAAATATTGCAGTTTAAGCTTCAGAAGATGTTTGAATGCTGTCTTTTGTAATGAATACTGGAACATAGAATTTAAATAAGAAAAATATTTTGTTTCAAGTAAGCCAATTGCTTGATCAATTAAAACCAAAGCAAAAGTAAGAAGAGAAAATTTAACTACTATTCCGAAATTACTTTTAAGTAAACCGTTATCCATAACCTGCTTACTGAATAACGGAAAAAGCATATTGATGCCCACAGAAGCAATAATACATATAAAAATAATACTGATTTTTTTAATGTAAGGCCTTAAAAGTTTTAAAATTCTCTTTAGAATGATATTGGTATCTTTAGAAAATAACATCTCGACCTCGTGTTTTGCCTTTATTTGTAAAATTTGTTAAAATGTTTCCTTTAATTAATGTTATCTCTACATACATAATTTGTCAATTAATTATTTGGAGTAGAGTAGGTAGGAGGGAAATTTAATATCTTTTCCCTCTTTCCCCTGCATCAAACTGTGCATGCGATTTTCTCGCACACAGCTTTCCGATATTCTTCTTCCTTCAGCTTTCGCTAAACTGCAAGCTTTTGTAATCCGTTTCCGTAAATAATCTTCCGAACATTTGATATGCTAGCATATCGCCTTTTCTTCTGTGTTTTGTAGTTGTACCATAAAGTAAATTTCTTTATGATATACCAATCCATTTTGTTAAGTTGTTTGCTTGCATTCTTTAATCCATAATAGTTTCTCATTCCGATTATCTTCGGATTAAGAATTTCTATCATTTTATGTACGTCCAGCAACAACGTTGACCTGCTGGCAAATACACCTTTAATATTGTCCCTCATCTTCTGCATGGCTTTCTTTGATGGATATTGGTGGGTTTCATTAAACCTCTGCCCCCTTGAAGTCTCCGTTTTCTTTCTTCTATGATGAAAGCCTAGAAAATCAAAGCCTTCCTTTCCATCCCACATGCTTGTTAATTTGGTCTTTTCAGAATGTAGTTCAAGTTCTAATCTTTCCATAATGGATGTTACAGTTTTAAGTGCATGCTCTGCATCTTTCTTTGTCCTGCATATTACTACGAAATCATCACAATATCTGATGAGCTTTCCAAGGTGTTTGTAGTGGTATTCCCATTTACAATCCAGATAATGAAGATATATATTCGCAAGAAGTGGTGATATTACGCCTCCTTGGGGACTTCCCAAGTCACTTCCAGCATATTCTCCATTTTCCATTACTCCAGCCTTTAACCATTTCCATATCATTTTAAGAATCTTTCTGTCTGATATCCTTTGTTTTACCATCAGCATTAATTTCTCATGGTTTATGTTGTTAAAATATCCTTTGATATCAGCGTCTACTATCCACCAACCCTTTTTCGCAGTATCTTTTCGAATTCTATCCAAGGCTTGATGTGCACTCCTTTTGGGTCTGAATCCATAGGAGCATTCTTTAAAGTCAGCTTCAAATATTGGTTCAATTAATATCTTGACCGCCATCTGTATTACTCTGTCTTTAATGATTGGTATACCTAGCGGTCGTTTTTCTCTTTTACCTTTAGGTATGTAGGTTCTTCTTACTGGCTTCGGGTGATATCTTCCTTCTTTTAATTCCTGTTGTATCTCCTGTACGAACTTTTCCAGTCCATAGGCTTCTACATCAGCTATTGTCATTCTGTCAATACCGCCTGCCCCACCGTTGGCTTTCACTCTTTTCCATGCTTCCGTCAGTACATCTTTTCGATACACTTTGTCATGTAACGCATGAAACTTTCTCTTGCTGTTTACCTTTGCTGCAAGGTATAGATTCCTTTGAAGTTTTCGAACTTTTTCTATGGTGTTGTTAGCCTTTTGGGCATTCACTCGCTCTTACCTCCTTCAGAATTCTTGAATAAAGCAGAATTCCTTCCCTAATTACAGTTTTGTTGTCTGTAATATCATTGGTACTATGAACTCCTCCGACTCCCTCTTTGCAAGAATTCAACTTCACTTCATCAGCTTATATGATTCTTCCTTACAGCTTTCGCTGTGCAAAGTAGGGTCTCTCCAGTTCCGAAACACACTTTCAATACATACCGATTCCTTTACACCGAGGGATTCTTCGATGGTGCTGTCCAAGTTCTTCCCATCTTCCGTGGTCTTCGCCCATATCCACAAGGCTCGACTTCCCTTTTTCTCTCTGACCCCAGAGACCTTTTTGACGATGCGGCAGAATTCACTTTATGTTACGGTCTGCATTTTCGCTCGCCCTGTTGTTTAGACAGGTACTTTATCCTCCCGCTTAGCACATACCATTACTGATACGCACCGGGATTAGCTAACGGGCTTCTTGGTAATTACCCGTGCCAGACTTACACTGGCAAGTGTGCTCCAGCTTCGCTGGACGCACTATATAATAAAAGGCATCTCAAGAACCCACAGCAGGAACTTGAAATGCCTTCGTTATTTTTAAAAATTATATCTGGATTTTACTTAATACTTATTATCTCCTCCAAAGAGGCCTCCCAGAATTCCTCCTCCAATACCTGCAATACCTGACTGCTGGTCACGGCGACTTGCTCCTGCAGACGTCAGTCTGTCTGATAATCTGGCAAGAGGCAGGCTTTGAAGGAATACAATACCGGGGCCTGTCAGCTTTGCAAGGAATAGTCCCTCTCCACCAAACAGTGCATTTTTGAAACCTCCCACTGACTGGATATCATAGTCTACGCTTGGTGAAAAAGCTACCAGGCACCCTGTGTCAACTCTTAATGATTCTCCGGGAAGAAGGTTTTTCTGTATGATTGTTCCCCCTGAGTGAACAAAAGCCATTCCGTCACCAACCAATCTTTGGAGAATAAAACCCTCCCCGCCAAAGAAGCCTGCACCTAGCTTTCTGGTAAAAGCTATCTCAATATCTACTCCACTGGCAGCACACAAAAAGGAGTCCTTCTGGCACAGAAAATTGCCTCCCAGCCTTGATAAATCCAACGGTATTATCTTACCGGGGTAAGGTGCTGAAAATGCAACATGCTGCTTTGATGCTCCTGTATTGTAAAAAGTAGTGATAAAGAAGCTTTCTCCAGTAAGCATTCTCTTGAAGCCTTTAAAAGCTCCGCCGTCAGCAGATGTCTGCATCATGATACCATCTTCCATGTACATCATTGCACCGGCTTCCGCCCTAACACCTTCTGCTGGGTCCAATTCAATCTCAACTATCTGCATATCGTCCCCATAAATTTTATAATCAATAATGTCTGCCATATTAACCCCTCCTATTTTAATAACTTTATTTAGATAAAACATAATACGTTTTTAATAACTATTAGTCTGCTCTTTTTACCCACTGTGAGTAAGGAGCTGAATATTTTGCGGCCAGAAGAATAGCTTCTGTCATACTTATTTCACTTGCTATTCCCTTTCCGGCAATGTCATAGGCTGTTCCATGGTCAACGGATGTTCTAAGGAACGGAAGCCCCAAGGTAATTGCAATAGTTCTTTCAAAGTCCAGTGTTTTTGTAGCTATATGTCCCTGGTCGTGATATAGGGACAATACCGAATTGTATCTGCCTGTCAGTGCAAGATGGAACACAGAATCGGGGCCTACAGGGCCTTCCACGTTAAAACCATGCCTTTTCGCCTCCTCAATTGCAGGAGTAATACTTTCACATTCTTCTGTTCCGAAAAGGCCGTTGTCTCCGCTGTGGGGATTCAAGCCTGCTACAGCCATTGTGCCCTCTGTTATACCAAGACTTTTTAAGGCTTTTGTGCATCGGTCCACGTATTCCAGTAATCTTTCTTTAGTCACCATATCACAAGCCTTCTTGAGAGAAACATGTCTAGTAAGGAAAAATACTCTCATTCCCCTGACTTCGAACATAGTAAGGGGGTCTCTAGTGTCTGTCAGTCCTGCAAGTATTTCCGTATGACCGATAAATTCTATTCCCGCCACTTTTAGTGAAGGCTTGTTTATAGGAGTTGTTGCTATTGCAGAAAGCTTTCCTTCCATAGCAAGCTCCACACTCTTTTTTATGTACTCGAAGGAAGCCCAGCCGTTCTCTGCCTGAACCTTACCATACTCCAGATAATCAGGGTTTATTATTTTTAAATCCACTACGTTTATATTGCTTTTGTCCGAATCAAGCTTGTCTATATCCGCTACTGCGTTAACATTGGTTTGTATACCGCATATCCGGGTTGCCTTTTCAATAACACCTGCATCACCTATTACCAAAGGATTGCATACTTTGTATATTTCATCATTAGTCAGTGCTTTTACTATTATCTCGGGCCCTATTCCTGCTGGATCTCCCATTGGAATCCCGATTACGGGTTTATGCATTTTATCCCCTCCTGTTAGTACTATTATAATATATCTGTTTATATCGGCGAAATATGTCTATTCTAAAAATTGTTGACATTTTATTTAACTGGTAATAATATAATACTGTACTAGGTGTACTATTATTGTTGACACAGTATAAGGAGGTGCTTATGATACAATTGGATTTTAAAGACCCCAGACCCATTTATGAACAGATAAAAGATAAAATCAAGGAATTGGTTATTACCGGGGCAGTTGAAACTGACGATAAAATACCGTCTGTAAGAGAGCTTGCTCAAACTCTTACCATAAACCCCAATACCATTCAGAAAGCGTATAAAGACCTTGAGTCCGAGGGAATAATTTATTCGGTTAAAGGCAAGGGAAATTTTATAGCCCCATTGGATAAAAGTTCTATAGACCCCAGACGGAAAGAACTTCTGCTCAGTATCCAAAAGACGGTGGAAGAATTGATTTTTCTTCATACACCACAGCAGTCAGTAATTGATATAATTGAGAACACATATAAGAAAAAGGAGGCATCCAAATGATTGATGTTATATCTTTGAGCAAATCCTACGGGGACTTTAAGGCACTTGATTCTCTTGATATTCATATAAAAGAGGGTTCAGTCTATGGACTTTTGGGACCTAACGGCTCAGGTAAAACTACACTGATAAAGCATTTGACAGGTATTTATAAAAACGAATCCGGCTCCATAGCCATAGATGGAAAATCCGTTTTTGATAATCCCGAAACAAAATCCAAAATAGTTTATATATCCGACGACCTTTTCTTCTTTTCACAGTATAGCATTAAGGAAATGGCTTCTTTCTATGCCAGCATGTATCCCGGATGGAGCTGGGAGAGGTTTAATACTTTAAAGCAGGTTTTTCCGATTGACATAAAACGTAGAGTTGTAAAGCTTTCAAAAGGTATGCAGAAGCAGGTTGCCTTCTGGCTTGGAATTTCGGCAAAGCCAAAGGTGATGATACTGGATGAACCCGTTGACGGACTTGACCCGGTTATGAGAAAAAAAGTATGGAATCTGATACTACAGGATGTTGCAGAATACGGAACAACGGTTCTGGTATCCTCACACAACCTTCGTGAGCTGGAGGACATATGTGATCATGTTGGTATTCTGTACCAGGGTAAAATGATGGTTGAGCGTGAGCTTGATAATATGAAATCAGATATTCACAAGCTTCAGCTTGCATACTCGGGTAATACACCTGATAATTTATTCAAGGATGGAGATGTATTACACCATACCCAGAACGGAAGCGTGCTACAATTAATTGTCAGGGGTAACAAGGATGCGATTATATCCCACGTTAAGTCAACAAACCCTGTTGTAATGGACATTCTGCCGCTTTCACTTGAGGAAATTTTCATTTATGAATTAGGGGGTAAAGGTTATGAAATCGAAAACATCCTTATTTAAGAAAGGCTTAATTTTAAGCGACCTGAAACGATATTGGTGGATCAGTGTTATTTTTGCAATAGGACTTATACTTACTATGCCTCTGGCACATTACATGCAAAAATATAATATAAATACTGACAATTCCAATATTCGGTACATTAAAGAATATATAGCTCGTGAATTGAATTTTCATAGCGGAATAAGCCTGCTGTTTCCTGCTGTTATTCCTGTAATTATTGCAGTTTTAGCCTACAGGTATATTCAAAAAGGGCGTCAAGCTTCTTTGTATCACAGTCTTCCCGTTACCAGGGCAGCACTGTATTTTAACAGTTTATTTTCAGCGCTGATACTGTATATTGTACCTTTATTGATAAATGTTATGGTTATGGGCTTGCTGAACTCCTTCAGCTTTTTATCTGATTTCTATACAACGGCACTTATTTTCAATTGGCTTGGACTATCCCTTTTATATGGAGTTTTGTTTATGTCCATGACAATTTTTGTAGGCATGTTTACAGGAAGCTCTGTTGCCCAGATAGTATTTGTTTATATTTTAAATCTACTTCCTTTGTTTTTCTTTGAGACTATAAGAGGCAATCTATCCTCGTTGCTATATGGATTTGCAACTTATTCAAATACAGGCTTCTATCGCAAAACGCCAATGTCCATGCTTTTTAGCAATAGCTGGGAGCTCACACCTTGGTTGATTGTTAGTTATATAGTTTTAGCCTTATTACTTCTGGTCGGAGGTCTTGTGGCATTCAAGCTTAGAAGACCTGAAACTGCCGGTGACATTATAACCTTCAAGCCTATACGGCCTGTGTTTATATATGGAGTTACAGTATGTTCAACCCTGGTTGGGGGAGCTTATTTCTTAGCTATAAGCAGAGCTTCTATACCTTTTGCTATATTTGGATATTTCCTATGTGCATTAATAGGCTACGTAGTTGTTCAAATGGTAACAAACAAAACTTTTAAAGTACTTAATACCTACAAAGGATATTTGGGGTATGCACTGATATTAATAATTATGTTGTTAGGTGTCAAGTTTGATATTTTTGGATATGTAAACAAGGTTCCTGCCGTTGATGAGGTTGCTGACGTTTACATGGGATACAACCTCCACTGGTGGGAAAACAAAGACAGTGAAAATTATATAAGTCCTTCGCATGACAATACTACCGTTTATAAAGAAACTGCAAACATAAAAAACATTACTGAGCTTCACAAAATGATTCTGGAAAACAGGAGTAAGGAGGGTTCCTCAACCTACATTGCCTATACTCTTAAAAATGGTAAAAAAATCGTCAGGTATTATAATCTGGATACTAACCTGTACGCTTCAGCACTAGGCCCTATTTATGAAAGCAAAGAATACAAAAACGGAAGGTTCCCGGTGCTCTATCAGGAAGCAAATGATATTAAGTATATACAAGTACATGATTATACAAAAAATAAACAACCTATTGTCATTTCCGATAAGGAAAAGCTTAAAAGCTTTATTACTGAAATCCGTAAGGATATTAACGGTTTTAACTATGAGCAGGTTGTGTCCCCTGCAGAAGATAAACTCTGGATAGAAATTAGTGACAACAAGGACAGGATTGTTTCATATGGAGTAAATTCAAACTATATAAACACATTGAATTGGTTTAGCTATACCAACAATCAGTAAAAAAACCGGGCATTAATGTCAAAATTGCCATTAATGCCCGGTTTTTTACCCATCTTGTTAATTAGTTAAGTATCCTTTACGGGAGCTTTTCTTATCAACAAATATGATAATACCGAAAGTAAAATCGTACAAGCAAGGAATACAGCGACCGCGCTTATAGGTCCAAAGCTTCCCGTTACTCCCAACATAGTATTTATTCCATTGTATACCCAATTAACTGTAGCAGTTGAACAAAAGTTATATGTTATATACGGCAGTACCATTGTAAAAAAGACCGGAACTCCAATTGATACAATTATCTTTTGTATTTTGTTCATTCTGTAATATGCCAGTGTAATAAAATAACCAAGAGTTATTGCGCCCATATACAGTGTTATGCTCCATAATAAAGAAATAATTGTATTTCCTGTGCTTTGTGTTTTGTCCTGGTAAATCATATCAAACAAAGAGTTAAAATTGATCAGTCTGTTAAATATAGCTCCCAAAGCCCTATCAATTATCGCCATACCCATCGTTACAGGAATTGCAGCCAGGAAAAAACTCTTGAACTGGGTTCTCCTTGGCACACCATTGGATAATAGAAACAGATAATTTTTTTTGAAGGAGTTTAATCCTACAATAAATAAAAATATTGCCGACATCATTTCAATTCCGTTAAATGAGCTGTTCCCCTCTAACGTAGAAGCAGAAAAAAAGACTGTTAAAAATATTATGACTAAATAAAAAATCAACACCGGACATTTCATATCCGAAAAAAAATATTTAGAAGTTGTTTTCAATCTCATTAATAATCCCCTCCATTATCTATTAGTCATGTGAATAAATAGTTTCTGTAAATCAGGTTTTGTAACTTCCAATCCTTCAGG
>JAEZUC010000162.1 GCA_023443515.1 Bacillota bacterium | reverse complement strand
AATTCAAAAGGAGTAGTACCGGATGGTACTGTGCTGAATAATTTTCCTGCTCCTTCATTATTGACAGTACCTATTGAAAAATTATCCGTGTTTCTAAGGGTAGTAAATGTAAGCCTTCCCCCGTTATTTTCAACTTTTATTTTACCATTACCTGAAGCATCCGCTCCAAAGGCATTGTTTAATTTACTCTGAAGTTGAGAAACTAAAGCATCCACACTGGTTATTTCACCGGAGTCATTACCCAATGTTATATCTGCTGTTTTACCGTTCAGGGTTATTCTAAATACATTATTGTAGCTGGAACTTTTTATTGAATCCAAATCTGCCTGAGAAATAACTCCTGTTTCAACAGTCCTAGTTACATTTGTTCCGGATGATATACGGGCATAGGTTGCTGCAACAATATTTGATAATGAATATACCCCAGCTTTAGCACCACCTACTGCAGTTACACTAACAACATCAGAAGAACTGCCCGAAGCCATAGCTACACTATAACTGGAGAAGGTAGAGGCCAATTTCAAATTGGTAGTTGAAGTAACACTGTCAAAAAATTGATTATAAAAGCTCTGCAGTGATGATGTGACATCTCTATAGGCATCAATCATCCACATATTCAATTCTCTGCTTTGCTTTATCTTGTCAATTCTCGCCTGATCCTTTGCAAGTGTTGCCTTTACCAAAGCATCTGTATCAAAACCTGATACCATTCCGGTCAGTCTTGAGTAATTTGTAGTACCTTGCACTCCGCTTGTTGAACTGTTAAAATTCATTTCTCTACCTTCTTTCGTCAACTAATATACCGGCCATCTCACACATTTTTGCTACCATATCCAAAACCTTTTCGTTAGGTATCTCACGAATCAGTTCATTTGTGTCTGTGTCAAACACCTTTACAACTATCTCATTTGTCTTTTCATGAATTGAAAATTCAAACCGTCTGTTTCCACCGGAAATCGCCTTGTTTGCTTTTTGTATCGCTTCGATAACTACTCTCTCAGAGACAGGCATGTTGTCTTTATCATAATCATTTAATTGGGATATCGACTTTGTGGTTGTCAACATCCTATCAGGTTTGCTAATTGCACTTATTACCTTTTGAATATCTGTATTACCGCTTTTTGAACTGATACTATTACCCATTAATTCATTTCCATCTATTTTCATACCTGCACCTCCAAAACTCTTCTGCTTATTCTATCGGAAAAAAGCAAGCATGTATTTAGCATTTTTTAGGTGTAGCTATATATTTCTATACAAATATCAATTTTTTATCATAATAGTCATATATGCCAGAGTATTATAATTTTTTTCCTTCAACTGCTTAGAAATTGAATTAAGAAAAACGGTATTATGATCAACAACTTTAGTAAATGTGGATATAAGTCTTATTACAATCTCTTCGTTAAGTCCCTTATTATGCCCCGCCATCCCAATCAGATGAACCTTTATAATTGCATAGTGTAATACCAACATTACATATGCGTCAAAAATTGAACCGTCGGTAAACGGAAATAATCTTGCAAATACATAATTAACAAGATAATTTTCCAGTATATATTCATGGTTGTCCATATAGGGTTTGTAATATTCTTTAAACGTCTTTTGGTAGTTATTTATAATTTCTTCCTTAGATGTTTTTTCAGAATAATTAATGCCTTTTAAAAATTGTTCATAACATTCCATATATCTTTTATTAAATACGCCCCTGTTCACACGGATATCAATAATATCTTTAATAAGCTGGAATTGTACTGTACAATCAGCCGGTATAGAATCAAGAATTCCTTTAAATGTACCTTCTTCTATCATCTTATTATAGGATTGTATTATATCTGGGATGTCACTTACCTTGTTCTCGTCTACACATTTACTAAGTTTTTCCATGAAAAGTCCTAAAATAATGAGCCGTTCCCATAATACATAGTTTCTGTTTTGTAAAATATCTATTATTAATATCCTTAAATCCCAAAAATATCTCTGAGGCCGATTTACAAACTGTTTATCCTGTGTGTTGAATGCACCAAATCCTATTAAATTAGGGTTTGGTATATCCTCATACTCGTCAAATTCCATGATTTCAGGATTCAAAAGGGCCAATCTTGCTGCCGCCGGGCAGGAAAGAGAGGTAACCATCTCAATTGTGTTGTCCACTTTATTTCCAGACCTGGGGTAAATTGTACAAACTTTTGAAAGATAGCCTTCTCCATATTCCAGTTGTATCCTGCATAGCTTTTTATCGTTGAGAAAAGGACATATAGCTTCTCCATCAGTCATTTTTATCTTTGCATAGTTTAAATGATCGCCACCATTTTTTCTTTCTCGGGTTACATACTTATCTAATAGAGGCCTTAATTCATTATTTTGAACGCTTCTATATTTTTTGTAGGTTTCCTTATCGATATTAACCCTCCAACCTTTACAGCAGGAATCCTCACACTCAGAGCCGATACATTTGAATTTTCTGAAATACTGTGGTGCTAGAAATACTTTCCTTTTTTCCGTCATAGTTACCTCCATAAGAATAAAGTAGTTCCAAATAAATCAAAAAATAAAAAGCCAGAGGCATATATCCCCCGGCTCTTCGTCAGTTGCAGAAAATTTAATTACCTGAGTAATTGAAGAACACCCTGTGGCTGTTGATTTGCCTGAGCAAGCATTGACTGAGCTGCCTGTGACAGAATATTCTGCTTTGTGAACTCCATCATTTCCTTAGCCATATCAACGTCACGGATACGTGATTCAGAAGCAGACAGATTCTCGGAATAAGTATCCAAGTTGTTTATATTGTATTCTAATCTGTTCTGGTTTGCACCGAAGTAAGAACGCATTGCACTTACATTGTTAATTTGGGTTTCAATGCCATCAATAGCAGTACTTGCAGCAGCGGAAGTAGTCCAAGCCGCTGGATAAGCCGCAACAGCAGTTGCAAGAGCTGATAGATTAGTTTTACTAGTATCAATTTTCAATGTCTGTGCAGACTCCTGTCCAACCTGTAATGTTATCCCTGTATTATTATTTAATAAGGATATGCCATTGAACTTTGTATTGTCTTTTATATCAGTTATCTGATTTGCAAGCTCTGTTACTTCTTCTGTAATTCTAGTTAAGTCGTTAGCTTCATCGTAAGTTCCGTTTGCAGCCTGTGTAGCAAGCTCCTTAACACGAACAAGTATATTACTAACTGTAGCCAGTGCACCTTCACCAGTCTGTATCAATGAGATACCGTCCTGTGAGTTTCTTGATGCCTGATCCAAACCTCTGATCTGGCCTCTCATCTTTTCACTGATTGCCAAACCAGCAGCATCATCACCAGCACGATTGATACGAAGACCTGATGATAATTTTTCCAAAGCCTTGCTAGTTGCACCTGTGTTGTTTGTCAACTGACGGTAAGTGTTCATTGCAGCAATATTGTGATTAATTCTCATAATATAAATCCTCCATGATTTTATATATTTCCGGGAGTCCTTTCCCGAATGGTATGCAGGCCTGCCTCGGAGTATCCGGCCGGTATACAGCGTATGACCTTCCTGCTTAATTAATATATCGTACTTTTTCAAAAATACTTTATAGTTATTATCAAAAAAACTTTAACTTTTTTGCGTTTAGTACTACTTTTTAAATATGGAATCAAGTCCTACAATATCCACAGTGGCAGCCTTTTTGTTTTCTTCCTGTATTTCAAGATACAATTCCTTGCGGTATATGGATACGTTTTTAGGGGCCTTCAGGCCGATTTTAACCTGATCACCCTGTATATCTATAATTGTAAGCTCAATGTCATTGCCTATCATTAGTGACTGGTCTTTTTTTCTTGATAATACCAGCATGCTACACCTCCTGTTTCTGGAGCTCATCCATTATATAATGTCTAACCGTATAATCATCTGTATCCAATATGACCTGTGTAGCTTTTCTGTTTTCTTTGTTAACAATCACAGGAGCTTTAAGGTTCATACTCATTTTTTTCAAATCCTCCGGAACTACTACAATTGCAAATACATTAACCTGTGAGGGGTCTTCTATTTCCAAGGCCTTAACATATTCATCACTCAATACAAAATCATAGTCTTTCTTTATAGCAAATGGATCAACCACTGCAAACGCAAGCTCTGGTTTTTCTATAGCCTGAATCCAGCTAAATGGTGATTCAGAATCCTGATTTCTGATAATCCCATAACTGTGTATATCCTCAAAGCCTACGATTCCTTCACTAAATTCAATTATATCCTCATCTTTTATATCAATCTCACCAAAATGTGTTGTTTTTACCAGCATATTTACTCCTCCAAAATCATTTTTCTATTCTAGCTTATTATACCTCTCTGACGAGCTTTTGTGGATAAGTAAAAAGGCAATAATGCCTAAATATAACTATCTACATTATTGCCTGTATATTTGATTTCTATGGAGCCGTAAGATACCACCATTGTATCTACTCTTCCTGGAGTGTAGTTAAAATCAGTTTGAGGCGGTATATATGTTCCTATAACCCCGTTTCTCATCCCAATATCATTTATTGGTTCCGGGTCAAACTCTACGGTTCCACCCACGGCGTCTATTTTGGGCCTTGACATGGGCATGGTAACCATACCGAATTCATGAGTAGTAACGGAATTCCTATGGGCAATATCTATCATTATATTTGCCTTATTCCCGATTTTAGCCATGGCATCCCCGTCCTGTGCCACTCTGGCAATATACTCCATAATATGTCGGTATGCAAAATCTGACTGCTCTTTAAGCAAATCAAAATTGTTTTTTAATCCTTCTTCGGCAAAACATTCATATTGGTCAATTAAAACCTTGGGTAGCTCAGTTTTAATATTAACTACCGGCGGTTTTTGTTTTAGCTCTAGCCTTGCCATCACACTTTTACGTTCTATTCTGCAATCAACTGTCTCAATAGAGATTTTTGCAGGTGTCGTTTGGATAGAAAGCCCCATATGTCTCACATCCTTGTATCACACTCTTTTAAATTACCTTAGGAAATCCACCAATGTTTGTTGTATAATTCTTGCTCCTCCGGCCAATGATGACTGATAAACATTTTCCTCCATTTTAAGATTCATAATTGTCTCTGCCGGATCAGCATCCTCGTTCTTGCTCATCAGATCTGTCATATTAACCAAATCATTACTCATTCTATCTTCGGATAAATCAATTCTGTTCTGTCTCGCACCAATATCCGCTCTGACTCTTAACAGGTTATCTACCTGTACATCGAACTGATCCAGCTTGCTGCTTACTCCTGCGTTATTTCCTGATTCCAAATCAGCTATAACACTGGTAAACAGCTGAATTAATGACGGATTACCGTCAGCTCCCATACTACTAACTATATCTTTTGCATGTACACTATCAAAGAAACCACTCAACGGACTAGTGATACTGATTGCTGAGGTTGCACTTTCGCTTGTGGTTCTTAGCTCCATGTGTCCACCATTTATGTTTGCCTCTATATGTTGTACTTTAGGTACTCCCGCAGCCAACGTGGAATTATATGCATCTATCTCATCATTTACAGCTAGAGCTATAGCTGAAGCCAGGCTATTAGCATCTGCATAATTGTTATTAGCTATGTTTGCGTTAATATGCACTCCGTCTACGGTTAAGTCAAGTACATTATTTGTTCCATCTATCGTTATCGGATAAGTTATATTATCGATATTTGCTGTCAATATTCCGTTTTTCTGGTATGATGCATTCCCTCCACTGTTAAAAATATCTCCTCCGGCAACATTTATATTTATACTGTCACCTGCACCAATCTCAAACTGTATTCTTTCTGTTACCGTATTAACGTCAATTTCGAATTTCCCAAAGTCAGGGCTATTCTCATCGTCGTTGATTAATTTTTGATCTGTTCTGAATCCTGAAAACATATATCTGCCACTGTAGGTAGTATTGGCAATATGCACAAGCTGAATTTTCAATTGCTTCATTTCCTGCCCTATATCACTGGTCTCAGTAATTGAGTTAGTACCATTTGCGGCTTGAGTAGCCAATTCCTTTGCACGCTTTAGTATGTCACCTATTTGCGCCAGTGCAGCGTCCGTAGCATCTACCCAGGATTTTGCATCCCCCAAGTTCTTCTGGTACTGCTCTATTTTTGAAACATCTGTTCTTAGTTTTAGTGCTCTGGCTGCCACAATAGGATCATCAGAAGGCAGCTGAATTTTCTTCCCTGTATTCAATTGATTCTGGTACTTGCTCATACGGCTTTCGTTATTTCCCAAAGCCGTTAACATATTTGAAATCAGCATGTTATTCGTTATTCTCATATTTAGCCCACTCCTAACCTATTAATAAGTGTATCGTATATTTCACCCATAGTTACTATCATCCTGGCTGCCGCATTATATGATTGCTGGAATTTAACCATATTTGTCATTTCCTCGTTTAAGTTTACCCCGGATACTGACATCCTTCTGTTATCAACCTGCTTGACTAAGGTTTCCTGAGTTTTGGCAAAGGTCTCTGCTTGCTGTGCATCTATACCCATACCTGCAACCAACGACTTCATAAAGTCTTCGGGTGCACCTTCCTTGAAGAGACTCTGGTTTGCCCTGATACCCATTAATTTTTTAAGAATATTTGTATTTCCATTTTGTCCGTTGGTATCAGAGGTAGCAATCTTATTGGCATCATCTATTATGTCACTGCTGACACTAAAGTTTTTTGCAGTTATTTGGTTATACTTATTAGAGATGCCTACTACATCAGTTGCTCCACCAATAAAATCACTTCCTGATATAGGTGTATCCCCTACTCCTAACATTGTGAAAAATCTTATGCCGGTAGGTGCAGGATTAGTATCTGTTAAATTGTCATCGTAGCCATACCCGTCAACGTGTCCTGCCCCTGTATGGGCATACCCCGAATCTATTTTTGTATAGCCTTCATTAAAGGCTATCGCAAAAGTTTGAACAAATTCATTCAGCTTTTTCTGATAGTAAGGTACTCCTTTATATATTGGAGTAGTGGACATACCATCCATTCCGACTTGACCATCCTTACCGTCTCTTACATCCAGCAACCCCCGGAGTTCGCCCCCTGAAATGTTTACGGTGTTGCCGTCTTCCCATTTTATATCATACAAATTTCCTATATCTTCTTCATTAAGTTTCGTAGTTCTTTGGACTACTGTAAGTTTAGTTGCACTGAAATGATCTACCAGCGTTTTTCCTCCCAGTGTAATCTGGAAATGTATATCGTCATCTCCATTCGGAAGCTTGCCGTAAGAAATTTCTTTTGCCTGTATATTTGCTATTTTTGAAAGCTGGTCAACCAATAGGGTTCTCGAATCCCTTAAATCATTGGCAGTACCGCCTGTAAGCTCATAGTTATAAATCTGCTTGTTGAGAAGCTGAATTTGAGATGCTATTATATTAATCTGATCAACATCAGTCTTTACCTGATCGTTTATATCGTTTTGAAACTGCTCAAAATGAGTGGCTGTATTGTTAAAATATTTTGTAAGAGTTGTAGCCTTTTGAACAACCAATGCACGTGCAGCCCCACTTGAAGGGTCTTTCGAAAGTTCTTGCAACGAATCAAAAAAGCCATCCATTATCTTGACAAATCCGCTATTGGAGGGTTCATTAAAGGTAACCTGAATCTCTCCCATAAGCTCAGCCTTCTTGCTCCACTCCCCGTTAGCTACGTTTTCGCTCCAATACTTGAAATCCAGATAAGTATCACGGATTCTTTGTACGCCGGTTACCTGTGATCCCGTGCCCACCATACCTGTTCCGTCCATAACCGCCAAAGGATTGGATGCACTTTGTATGGACTGTTGTCTGGAGTACCCTGGTGTTGTTGCATTTGATAGATTATGTCCTACAACATCCAGATTTCGTTGTGCTGTGTAAAGTCCGCTTAGTGCGACATTCAAACCAAAAAAGCTTTGCTGCATTTCATTTCACCCATTTCTTTGTTTAATATACTTATCTACCAACCTTACCTAGTGATGTAATAATAGTTTCCATCATTGAATCCATTATATTAAGCACTCTGGAAGAAGCATCATATGCAAACTTGTACTTCATCATGTTTGACATTTCTTCATCCATAGATACTCCCGAAATTGCTGTGCGCTGGCCATCAACTGCTTTTACCACCGTTAACTGACTGGTGGCAATCCTTTCAGCCTCCATGCCGCCATTTCCAAGTTCCAGAATAAGATTTCTGTAATATTCGTCAATGCTTACTTTCCCCGTACTGTTTACCAGTATGTCTACATCCCTCAGGTTGGCAATCTGTCTGGCTACAGTATTATCACCTTTTGCAGTTGTCTTTGACGCTGTTATATTGTTTAACCCGCTATCACTCAACAATGCAGTGCTTAACTTCAGGTTTCCCATCTCCATTGGATAGTTACTGTCTATTGTTTCAAAAAATGCCACACCCGGTTTACCGTCCAAGGTCATCCCTGAAATTTGCAGAGCGTTTATTTCATTAACCATCCTATTCAACATTGCATTTAACTTAATTTTTATATCAGATACTATATTTAATGATGGAGGTATATTGCTCATCGCTGCTACCAGATCAGTTTTCCAGTTGCCAAACATAGAGTTATAAACAGCTGTATCTCCGTCTATGTCATATAATGACCCGCCGGTTCCAGATGTTATCATAGACCAACCAACCTCCGGATTACCCCCTCCGTCTATTTTTCCACTGGTAAAATAGTCCTTGTCCGATACTACACTTACTTTCATTCCCATGTTGTTTAAACTATTTATATAGGTTGCCGCATCTCCTAGTGCTGTCCCTGAATCACCATTAATACTTTTATTTGTAAATACATATGTAAATTTATTTGCATCCTGTCTGAAGCCATTTGAATCATTATTCAAATCAGTTAATTGATCTATTAGCTCACCAAAACTACCGTCTTCGTCTGTTCCTGCAGTAAACAATGCATCCTTGTCGGTTGTTAAAAACTCATCTATATTATTCTTATCGTAAACTTTATTCAAGAAGAAATCGGATGTACTTCCCATTGTTACAAATCTTATATTATAATCTACCCCAGATAGTTTAATGTCATTTATATATGATGCTATTCTATCTTTTAAAGTTGCAAGATAAGTACCTGTTCCTGCGGAAACATCAATTGCGAGTGTTATGTCCATCTTATCATTAGGAGTTCCATTTTCAGTGCTCCCCTTTATTCCGGGAACCTCTCCTCTGGCTTCCAGTAACCCTTTTAAAATTCCACTCTTTATGTTTACCTTTATATCAGTACCCTCAAGTTTGGGATAGAAAAATTCCCCGTCTTCTGCATTTGCCTGAACATAAAGGTTCTTTGATTGCCCATGGGTTACCAGATAGTACCCACCAAGGGTTACATCCATCTGACCGTCCTGCATCTCGTTTACTTCTGCGTCACACAATATTGAGAGTCTGTCAAGCAATAGGTTTCTTTGGTCTCTGTAGTCGTTAGCCTTATCTCCGTTTATTTCCTGTGCTGCTATTTGGGTGTTCAGCTTTGCTAGCTGGCTCGTTATGTTGTTAACTTCATTAACACGAACCTGTATCTCCGAATTAAGGTCGGTTTGCTGTTTATCCAGCTGATTACCTATATGATTATAATAATATACCAGTTCTTGTCCTCTCTGCCTTACCATAGCTCTGGCAGTGAGGCTCTCCGGCTCCTTACTTAGTTCCTGCCAAGAGTCCCAGAACTTATTCATAACTCCCTGTAGGCCGTCTCCCATAGGGTCATTTAGAATAGCTTCTACATCCTGAAAGGCTTTGCTCCTGGTATCCCAGTAGCCCTGAATAGTATTTTCCTGCCTATATACTATATCCAAAAAGGTATGCCTGATTTGCCTTGTCTCCTGGATATCTGCACCTAGTCCATATTGAAATAATTTACCGTTCTTGCCATACTCGGTAATATAAGGATTTGTCTCTATAATCGCCTGTTGCCGAGTAAACCCGGGAGTGTGGACATTTGAAAGATTGTGTCCTGTAACAAATAATCCTCTCTCACTAACTTTCAATCCGGATCGTGCTATCTCATAACTGGAAAATCCTACAGCCATTTTGCTGTCCCCCTAAAACATTGTTCTGTCTGTTAAAGCTTTACGTCAAATAAGTTTCTCTTTTTTATTTCGTCTGCGTTTCCTGAACTTCCGTAACTGTTTGTGACAGTCCCTACTGTCGTCATCATATTTATAGAAAAATCAATATACTCAAGAGAATTTTTTATGAGCTTTGCATTCAGCTCATTGTTAGTTTTCAATCCGTCTATACTTTTAAGTATTTTTTCCTGACATGCTTTTAGCTCCATAGCTTCCTTCTGCCCCAAGCATGAGGTTAATTCCGAAATTGTTACTTCTTCTGGTTTCTTACCAAGGACTGCGGACAAGGATTCAACAACATTTTCTCTTTGGTCTTCCAATTTCGCTATCTTGATTATTAATGCCTGTTCAATCTTAACAATATTTTCAAGTTCACTTACGTTGCCGCTTACAATTAAGTCTGTCTTATTATTAGATAGTTTTAAGAATGTTTCGTAGATATCATTCTCCTTGTTAAGAATGTCCGTTAACTTTCTAACTAATCCTGTATCCATTTTTCAGTACCTCCGAACGTCAGCATTCCCAATAGATAGACTCTCTTTACGCCTTCTCGTCTATCATAGCTTTTCCAAGCTTCTCTACAATTTCTTGTCCGCTTACATTGTATGTTCCTGAACGGTACACCTCTTTAAACTCATCTATTTTGTTCTGCCTTACATCAGGTACCTCTTTAAGGGCCCTGAAAACAATCTGATGATCCTTTGCATTGTCCGAAATAGATATAACATCCTTTTTGGATCTAATAGAGTTCACCTGATTTGCAGCTCCAACATGGTTCTGAGTGTTGTATACCTTTGAAACATTGTAAACGTCACCTGAAATTTTCATCTAAAACACCTACTTTCTAAAGTGCACAATAAAATCCAACCTATATAAATATTATCGACAGAATATCGAATTTATTTAGTATTGCTTTTTATTTGTAATTATAATTTTAATTCGCAATAATTTTTCAGCGATTTTAAGCATTAAAAAACGAGGGATTATTATACCCTCGCTGTAAGTTAGTTTTTATATCTTCTTGTTTAAATATCTCATTCCTATTCCATTTGCCCTGAATTGCTCAGTATTATCCGTATGAATTGTTCTGGTTGTCTTCTCCAAGTCAATACTGACTTCATTCTGGCATTCTCTGCAAAATCTTCCTGTCTTTATAGATTTGCCACATCTTTCACATTCAAGAATTATGTTGGAATCATCAGTTATTTCCAAGCGTCCCTCTTTCAAAAACAGCTTTATCTTTTCCACACTCACATCAACCTCAATAGCTACCTGTGATAATGTGGCACCGGGATTATCATACAAATAATCCTTGACCTTTTTAAAAATTTCTTCATCGGCATTCTTACAGTCCTGACAAATAGGAGCCCCGCCAATATAATTATACATTCTGCCGCATCTTCTGCAGTTTCTTAAATCTGGCATGTCTATCCCTCCCCATACAATTATACTCAAATTGAAGCTGAAAACCCAGTATCAATAATTTCTGGTAGTTGCAATAACCCCCGCTATAACCTTTTCGGCACCGGCCTTCTTTAGCGCCTTACAACATTGATTAACAGTACTCCCTGTTGTCACGATATCGTCAATTAATAATATGTTTTTTTTGGTTGTTAATTTTTCATCAGCAACCATAAATGCGTCTTCAAGATTTAATAATCGTTCGGTCTTTTTCAGCATACTCTGGCTTTTTGTAGCAGTACTTTTGATTAATAGGTTTTTTCCACAAGGCACCTTTAATGTTTTAGCCACCTGCTCTGCCATCAGTTCTGCCTGATTGTAGCCCCTCTGCTTCTGTTTGCTTCTATGTAAAGGAACGGGAACAATAATGTCAAAATGAATTATTTGTCCTGTATTTTCTACTTTTAAAACCAATAGTTTTCCAAATGTCCGATAGTTTGATGGCTTACTGCTGAATTTAAACCTTCTCAGAGACTCTTTTAGTGTATCTGAATATTTTCCAACACAGAGTATTCCATCACAATAGTTTTGTATACCTACGGGAAGATCTAATGAAATGATAGAATTTTTATAATAGCCTATCTCCCCGGCACATTTCTCACATATATATATTGGCACTCCTGCCTCCAAAATAGTGTTGCAGAGTGCACATCTCGGGGGAAAGAAAAATTCAATCAGTGAAATAATAACTTCCTCCCCTTATTTTAATAGAAAATTACAGTATATCTTAATTTTACATCATTTTTCAATTTTGTGCAAGAAACCAATTTCTCTATATTGTTTTAAGGCTTTTATATCTTCAAAAGATCGCACAGCATTGAATTTCTTTCATTAATTTTAACATTTGAAACCATTATTTTTATTGCCTTCTTTTGCCCGATAATACATGCCATTTTTTTGGCTCTTGTCACAGCGGTATATCCGAGATTTCTATTCAGCATAACATAGTTTCTCATATGACATAGTATAATTGCAGCTTCACACTGGGAGCCCTGCATTTTATGAACTGTCAGGCAATATGCCAAATCTATCTCCTCAAGTTCATTTATATGATAAATTATTATAAAATCGTCATACTGAACCGCAACTTTCTTTTCGGGTGTGTTTGCATCCTCATCCTCAGCTTCAACTTCCTTGATATTGGATATTTCAATAATCCTGCCGATATCTCCGTTAAAAATTCCACAGTTCTCTTCAGCAAAATATCTTCCGGTATCAGGTTCTCTGCGATAATGTGGAGTCTCGTAATTATTGCTTAGGTGAATAACCTTGTCTCCTTCTCTGAAAACACTATTTCCTCTTTTTATTTCCTGTTTATTTTCTGCAGCAGGATTAACCATCTCCTGTATGGCTTTATTTAATTCGTACGTCCCGATTTCAGAAGATTTTTGAGGACAAATTATCTGAATGTCATCTATTGTATGGTTATAGGCTGTCATAAGCCTGTTTAATGCTTCCTGAGTCTTTTTGACAACCCTGTATTTGTCATCTTCTTCAATTACAAAGAAATCCTTGTTTTGATTTATTATTTCAGGCATTTCACCGTTTATAATCCTGTTTGCATTTGAAATAATGCCGGACCCGTCCGCTTGACGTTTTATAACATTCAGCTTTACTGTAGGTATAACTCCGCTTTTTATCATATCATCAAGCACATTTCCCGCACCTACTGATGGAAGCTGTTGTGTATCGCCAATCATAACTACGGTTGTCCCCGGTGAAATAGCTGTAAACAATGCATGGGCCAAGTCTATACTAAGCATGGAGCTTTCATCTATTACTATTAGGTCGTAAGGAAGCTCATTGCCTTGCCTGTAAAAGAACCCCTTATTTTCATAGGAAAATTGAAGAAGCCGGTGAATAGTCATTGCTTCAAAACCCGTTATTTCTGTAAGTCTCTTGGCAGCCTTACCTGTAGGTGCGGCCAGCATAAAACTCATCTCTTCACGGTTCTCAAACACCTTCTGCAGTACATATATCATACATTCAACTGTTGTAGTTTTTCCGCTGCCTGCAGAACCTGTTAAAATCAACATGTTGGTTTCAAAAACAGCCCGTACTGCTTCTTTTTGCATGGCCTCAAGTTCAAAACCTTTTAGCTCCTCAAATTCCCCTATCAGCTTGTCTACATTTACGTTATTAACGTCCGGCTCGCTCCTTACTATATTTTTAATAGCAAGTGCTGTCTCGTACTCAAGCTTGTACATTTCCCTTGTATATACAGCTTCCTGCCCTGTTTCGCCTTCTGAATATGTCATGTTAACAAGGATTCCTGTTTTAATCATCCTTTTGTAGGCTTCTTCCAGTTCACCCTCGCTGATTGTATCATTATTATCACTTAATGCCTTTGAAGTTGCCTGTAAAAGCTGTTGTCTGTACAGGTAACAATGTCCTTCGGTTTCTGATGTTTCCAAAACGCTCTTTAGGGCTGCTTCCAATCTGAATATGGAATGGGGATCTATTCCCAATTTTTTTGCTATTTCGTCACAGGTTCTAAATCCAAAACCTTTTATATTTGTAAACATATATGGGTTCTGCTCGGCAATGGCTATTGCTGTTCCCTTAAAAGTATTATATATCTTCATGGCCTTGGCCGACGACACTCCAAACTTTTGAAAAAAAATCATTATATTCTGGTATTCCATGTTTTCCATGTAAGAGTCGTGTATAAGCCTTGCCTTATCAGCTGAAATTCCCTTTATCTTTACCAGAGACAGCGGTTCGTTCTTAATTATTTCTAATGTGTTGCTCCCGAAACCCTCAACAAAGCCTGCAGCTGTTTTATAGCCAATTACTATATTCCTCGCTGTTTTCTCGCCTACACCCTTGATTATTCCGCAGGACAAAAAGGTTATTATTCCTTCATCCGTGGCAGGTTCTATAAATTCTACAGTATCAGCCTTGAGCTGCTTTTCTCCTTTGTATATTCCTACAGTTCCGATTATTTTACAGGGCAAAACCGCACAATGGTCATTCACTTCATAATACCCGGTTACACTGATAAGGTCCTGTGCTTCATGCTCAAATCCATCCTCATCAACTATTCTTTCTATATCAAAAGTGTAGATTTTATAACCATTTTCTGCATTTTCATATATTTTATAGTCAAACCTACCAATAGTGCTAATCTTTGCTCCTACAGGGTAACTGTCGAATGACCATCTTTGCTGTTGAAATTGTCCTGTTGCCACGGTAACCTCCAAAAAAACTGTAAAGTAAGTGCTTGTCCCTGTTACTTTTATTTGTAACATATATATCTTAACCTATTTTATATACTGCTACAAGAAGGATACCTTTTATGTTATTTCTATGTTTATTTATAAAAAATGCTTTCCCTCTCATCAAAACTGCATACCTCAACCAAGGGGTACTGCTTTTCCAGCCTTTTGAGTATTTTATAAGTTTGATCTTTTGACTTCATATCAATAATAATAAAGCTACCGTTTATCGCTATATTTCTTACAAATTTACTCAGCATAGCTTCACGGACTATTCTTTCGATATTTTCTTCCTGATCATTAACTAAGAGTACAAGGTTTGCTTTTTCAACGTAATACTTCTTGCTTCCCAACAGTTTGAAAATGCTTCTAAATAAGCTGATTAGTCCATAAATAGAAAATATACCTAAAATTATATAACTAAAGTCTGTCATACACTCCTCCTGTATCTTTCCTCGTACCATATTTTATGATTGAATGGTATATTTTGTTACAAAGAGGTAGTTTAAAAGGGGTACAATTCCGCTACCCTGTTTAAAAAGGTTTGGAATTGCACCCCCTTATATGATTATACTTTATTTCTTATAGTCCGGCTTCTTTTCTTAATGCATCAGCTACATCGGTCTTTTCCCATGCAAATTCTGCATCTTCCCTTCCGAAATGACCATAAGCTGCTGTTTTTCTGTAAATTGGCCTTCTTAAATTCAGCTTGTTGATAATAGCAGCAGGTCTTAAATCGAAGTGTTTGTTTACCAATTCTGAAATCTTCTCCTCGGGTATAACCGCTGTTCCAAAGGTATCAACAAGTACTGATACAGGTTTTGCAACACCAATGGCATATGCCAGCTGAACTTCACATTTACGTGCTATACCTGCGGCTACAATATTTTTCGCTACATATCTTGCTGCATAAGCAGCGGAACGGTCAACCTTTGTAGGGTCTTTTCCTGAGAAAGCTCCGCCCCCGTGTCTGGCGTAACCACCGTATGTATCAACTATAATCTTTCTGCCTGTGAGACCGGAATCTCCTTGAGGTCCTCCTACAACAAACCTTCCTGTAGGGTTAATAAAATATTTAGTTCCCTCATCTAGCAGCTCTTTAGGAATTACAGGCAGTATTACATGTTCCATAATATCCTTTTCTATAGTATCATGGTCGGCGTCTGCTCCATGCTGTGTGGATATAACTACAGTATCAACTCTAACGGGCTTGTCCCCATCATACTCAATAGTAACCTGTGATTTACCGTCAGGTCTTAAATACTTTACTAACCCACTCTTTCTTACTTCGCTTAGTTTCAAAGTAAGCTTGTGAGCCAACATTATAGGCATTGGCATCAACTCAGGTGTTTCATCGCATGCGAATCCAAACATCATTCCCTGGTCGCCTGCTCCTATAGCCTGAATCTGCTCTTCGTTCATTTCACCAACTTTTGCTTCAAGTGCCTTGTCAACTCCCATAGCAATGTCTGATGATTGCTCGTCTATAGAAGTCATTACAGCACAGGTGTCACAATCAAATCCATATTTTGCTCTGTCATATCCAATTTCCCTGATAGTATTTCTTACTACCTTGGGGATATCAACATAACAGTTGGTTGTGATTTCACCCATTACCATTACCATACCTGTCGTAACTGCAGTTTCACATGCAACTCTTGCTTGAGGGTCTTTTTCATAAATTGCATCCAATACTGCATCAGAAATCTGATCGCATATTTTGTCAGGATGTCCCTCCGTAACTGATTCAGACGTAAAAAGTCTTTTTGCCATTCTTACTACCTCCCCTATTTAAATAAAATAATAATTAATCAGAGATTTTTTTACAAAATAAAAAAACCTCTTTCGAGGTTTGTCATGTTTTATATCAATAACACCCCTCATCTTCCAGGCACAGCCTGAAGGAATTGGCACCATGCACAATATTGCTGGTTGCCGGGTTTCATCGGGCCCATTCCCTCCACCTCTCTTGATAAGGATAAAAATATTAAGTTCAATTTTATTTAACCATAAATTGGTCTAATAGTCAATAGAAGTTAATTACTATTATTCATTTAATTTACTGTTTGCCTTTGATATAAATCTTTGAGCGTTTATAATAAACCTCTCATGCTGGCCCTCTCCTACTTTGTCCTTTCCGTCAAAGGCTTCCACGGAAAACACCAGCCTTTTCCCATCAATTTCAACGAGCTCCGCTCTTGCAGTTACATTCAACCCTACAGGGGTTGCAGCAATATGTTTGATATTTATCATAGTTCCCACCGTTGAGCTGTCTTCTTCAATGAAGGGTTGTACTGCGATGGAAGCGGCCTTTTCCATTAGCGCAATCATAGAAGGAGTTGCAAAGACATCAAGAGCACCGCTCCCCATTGTTTTTGCAGTATTTTCTTCTGATACCAGCACTTCTGCACTTCCTGTCAATCCAACTTTTAGTTCCATGTAACTCTCCTCCAATTTAAAAATAAGTATAATTAAGGGGCTTGCCCATTATTACAGCAACCCCCTCAATAATTTAAATCTATTACTGTTAACCTTCCAACTGAGGTGTTTGCGAAGAACCCTCTAGTTTAACACTTTCAAAAATCTCTTCAAACTCTGTACCTTCAACTTTTTCTTTCTCAAGAAGCACTTCGGCAAGCTTATTGAGTCTGGCGATATTTTCTTTTAATAGGTACACGGTCTTTTCATATGCACTGTCAATGATGCTCTTAACTTCATTATCAATGATTGCTGCAACCTCATCACTATAGTTTCTGGCTTGGGCAAGATCTCTTCCAATGAAAACTTCATCGTTTTCATTTCCAAAAATCATATTGCCAAGTTTTTCACTCATACCATATTTAGTAACCATATTTCTTGCAATCTGGTTAACCTTTTTAAGATCGCTTGATGCTCCTGTACTAACTTCATCCATGATAATGTCCTCGGCAGCTCTTCCACCAAGTGCAATAATTATTTCTTCCATCAGCTGTGACCTTGTATGATAACTCTTATCTTCCTGTGGTCTGCTAGCCGTATATCCTCCCGCCATTCCTGCCGGTATGATTGATACCCTGTCTACCTTCTGGCTTGAGGATACAAGCTTTATTGCAATAGCGTGGCCTGCTTCGTGATATGCTGTAACTTTCTTGTCATGTTCACTCATAACACGGCTCTTCTTTTCAGGCCCCATCATTACTTTAAATGCAGCTTCTTTTATCTCTTCATTGCCTATTTTTTTCTTATTGGCTCTGGCAGTAAGCAAAGCAGCTTCGTTCAGAAGATTTTCTATGTCTGCTCCCGTAAAGCCCGGAGTTATTCTCGCAAGATCATCCAGTTTTACATCATCTGCTAACGGCTTTCCTCTTGAATGAACCTTTAATATCTGCTCCCTACCCTTGATATCAGGAAGACCAACAACAACACGTCTGTCGAAACGTCCGGGTCTTAGCAAAGCAGGGTCTAAAATATCCGGTCTGTTTGTTGCAGCCAGTATGATTACTCCCTCATTTATTCCAAAACCATCCATCTCAACAAGCAACTGATTGAGGGTTTGCTCCCTTTCATCATGGCCTCCGCCTAGTCCGGCACCTCTGTGACGTCCCACAGCGTCTATTTCATCTATAAATACAATACATGGTGCATTCTTTTTTGCCTGCTCAAACAAATCACGTACACGGGATGCACCAACACCCACAAACATTTCAACAAAATCTGAACCACTGATGCTGAAGAACGGTACTCCGGCTTCACCTGATACAGCTTTCGCCAAGAGTGTTTTACCTGTTCCCGGAGGTCCCACAAGGAGAACACCCTTTGGTATTCTTGCGCCCAGTTCAACAAACTTTTTTGGTGCTTTCAGGAACTCAACTATTTCTGCCAGTTCCTCCTTCTCTTCATCTGCGCCGGCCACATTCTCAAATGTAACCTTTTTCTTATCATCAACAGTCATTTTCGCGCGACTCTTTCCGAAGGACATAACTCTGTTTCCTCCGCCACCCCCTTGAGACTGCTGGATAAAAAAGAACCATATTAGAATCAGTATTATCACAAGACCTACCGTCGGCAACATGGACACCCACCATGGCGGTTGAGGTGGCTGCGTTACATGGAAATCTTCTATAAGCTTATCATCCAATGCAGCTGTAAATCTATCAGATGCAGACGTAACATCCGGAGGGACAATAACTACATATTTAGTCCTGTTATTTTCCTTTGGCTTCTTCAATTCAATTGTAGCCGTATCTGTTTGTAAACCTATACTCTTTACATTTCCCGCCTTCATCTCAGTTAATAATTGAGAATAACTCATTTTAGGCGGATTATCAGTCTTGGTGAAAAACGTTATTACAACCAAAATAAGTATAAAAATAATTATATAAAAACTGATACCCTTAAAATATTTCAAATATCTCCCTCCTTAATTAGACCCAGGTATCAAATATAACTCAAAGGCCTTCTTACTCAAACTTTTAAGGACACTGAGTTATGATTTAAATTTTATAAAAACACTCGGAGAACCCTCATGTCACTTCCTGGATATATTGTACAAACAACGCTATTACTTTATTCTATTAGTTTATTATTCCAATTTGTACAGTATATATTATATTAGCATATACACATATAAAACACAATAAACAGCATTCTCAGTAATAAATTTTATTTTTTTGTGTACACTTCCCTTTTTAATACGCACACTTCAGATATGTTTCTATATTTACCCGCATAATCAAGTCCGTAACCTACTACAAACTCATCAGGTATTTCAATTCCTTTATAGTCAACCTTGAGGTCAACCTTTCTTCTTGAAGGCTTGTCCAGTGCTGCACATATCTTTACACTTAGTGGCCCTCTTGTTTTGAGAAGCTCTACCAAGTGACTGAGCGTAAGGCCTGTATCAATAATATCTTCAACAATTAATACATGCTTACCTGAAATATTTGTATCAACATCCTTTATTATTTTAACAACTCCTGATGATTTTGAGGAATTTCCGTAACTCGATACCGACATAAAGTCCAGGTCAACCGGAATAGTTATCCTTCTGGCTAAGTCCGCAAGAAAAATAAATCCGCCTTTAAGAACACCAATGATAACTAAATCCTGTCCCTCATAGTCTTTTGAAATTCTAGCCCCAAGTTCTTGAACCTGGTTGTCCAACTGTTCTTTGGAAACTAATACTCTTTCTATAACGTCCATTTAATGCTAATCCCCCTTAATATAAGCAAATCAATTTATTTTTTCTTTTGAAATACAAGTAATCATCAATACAGTTTTAGTATTATCAGTTACTTTATAATTATCACTAATTTTATTTCCTATAACCCATACTATTTCTTTTTCCAATGCTATAAGCGGTATCGTATCCCTAACCTCTCTCGGCACTTTATTATCTATAAAATACTCTTTTAACTTTTTTGTACCGTTAGACTTTAAGGGTTTGAAAACATCCCCGTCACGCCTGTTCCTGACCAGAATATTTTTTCCGCTTCCAATCACTTTCTCTAAATCAACAAATTTAGTATGAGCTTTTTCATTATAATTTATAAATTCTCTGAAACTTTTAATCGTTTCAATTTTTATAATATCAGTTTTAATTAATAAACCTTGCCCTTGTATTTCAGTCTCTCCCGGAACTTCAAGTTTTTTTTCAAAATGCTCCCGCTGTAGTTTCCCTCGCTCTTTTAAAATCAAAGAATTATAAGTCCTCAATGCAACCATTAAATGGGGTAAATCAATCTGAGCACCGGTTCTGCCGTTTTCAATAAGGTTGCTGAGTTTGTCCAGATGTATGTACTCCAACCCGTTAAGTGTTCCGCAGGTTTTTTCTGCAGCTATTCTCAATACACGTAATCTGACAGCCTGATGCAATTCTGTTAATACCTTCAAATCCAGCTCCGTATACATTCTCTTTTCCGAAAGAACTGCTTTTTGATAGTATAATTCAGAATTATATCTTAAATAATCATCCTCTGCTACAACTATTTTTGATAATCTTAGTAAATTTTCTGTGACATTAGTCCCGGTTGCTGCATTAATTGCGGGAATTACATTAAGCCTTATTCTATTTCTGAAGTAATCGGTATGGAGATTAGAACTATCTGTAACAGCCTCTATTCCGATTTCATCTACATACTCCTCAATCTGGAATCTGTCAGCATCTAATAGTGGGCGTATTATGTTATCTCTTTTATACTCCATGCCTCTGAGTCCTTCTAATCCGGTGCCTCTGCAAATTCTCATTAAAATGGTTTCTGCCTGATCATTTCTTGAATGCGCAACAGCAATTTTAGAAGCACCCTTCTCTTTTGAAACAAGGTTAAACACTTCATATCTGGCATTTCTGCCGGCTTCCTCAAGAGATATTTTTTCAATTTTTGCTTTTTTCGCAATATCGTAATGTTTTACGTAAACCTCCAGACCTAAAGAGGCGCAAAAACTCTTTACAAAATTTTCATCTCTGAGTGCTTCCTCGCCCCTCAGCATATGGTTTACGTGTACGGGATATATTTTTATTCCTAATTCATTTGAAATAGAATACAAGACATGGAGAAGGCATACTGAGTCATAACCGCCGGATATGCCCACAATTACGCCATCTCCATAATTAATTAGCCCCTTATTTTTAATGGTTTCAAAAACCAACTGTTTGAGCATGATAATTCCCTTTACCTGTTTTTATTGCCTGAACTTTTCCAGATTTGCAAACTTCGTGTACTGCCCCAGCCACACAAGCTCTACTGTTCCGGTAGAACCATTTCTGTGCTTTGCCAGTATTACCTCTGCTATGTTCTTCTTCTCAGTTTCCGGATTATAATAATCATCTCTGTAGAGAAACATAACAATATCAGCATCCTGCTCTATTGCTCCTGATTCTCTCAGGTCACTGAGTATGGGCCTGTGATCGGTTCTTGCTTCGGGAGCACGGCTCAGCTGTGACAACGTGATTACAGGGACGTTTATTTCCTTTGCAAGAATCTTCAGAGAACGAGATATTTCAGAGATTTCCTGCTGCCTGTTTTCACTCTTTGATCGGCTTCCCTGCATGAGCTGCAGATAGTCTATTATTACTAATCCAAGATTATGTTCAAGCTTTAGCCTTCTGCATTTTGCCCTTATTTCGGTAATTGATACACCAGGTGTATCATCTATAAAAATGGGCGCCTCCGACAGAGGGCCTAGCGCCTTGGCAACCTTTTGCCAGTCGTTGTCCTCCAGCTTTCCCGTTTTCATTCTGTTACTGTCAACCATAGCTTCACTGCAGAGCATTCTGTTTACCAGCTGCTCTCTGGACATTTCCAGACTGAATACGGCAACTGGTACATTGCTGTGGACAGCTGCATTTTGTGCAAGATTTAACGCAAATGCAGTTTTACCCATGGCAGGACGCGCAGCTATCAAAATGAGATCCGAGTTATGCAAGCCTGATGTTTTAAAATCAAGATCTGCAAATCCTGTAGGAATCCCGGTTATGTTTCCACTATTATTATATAATTCCTCAAGTTTGTTGAATGTATCTACAAGGACATCCTTGATTGGCACGAAGCCCTGTGAACTGCGCTTCTGAAGTATATCAAATATATTTTGTTCTGCCTTGTCCAGTATAAATGATACTTCTTCCGAAGCACTGTAACCCAAATCAACTATATCTGATGAAGCTTTTATTAACTTGCGTAAGAGTGCCTTTTCTTCAACTATTTTGGCGTAATGCTTTACATTTGCCGTTGTAGGTACTTCTGTTGCGATATTTGTCAGATACTCAAGCCCGCCCACTAATTCAAGTTTTCCGTGAAGTTTCAAGCGTTCGGATACAGTAATCAGATCGATGGGCTGGGCTCTGTCAAATAGTTCTATAATTACGTCGTATATTTCTTTATGATCCGGCCTGTAGAAATCCTCCGGTTTTAATATCTCCATAACAACAGGAACAACTTCCTTGTCTATGAGCATAGATCCAAGAACAGATTGTTCCGCTTCCAGGCTTTGAGGAGGAATCCGGCCAAGAGTTCCTATATCCATTGTATATTCCACCTTGTTTTTAAAGACTTTCTATCTTTACTGTAAACTTTGAGTTGATTTCGGGGTAAAGCTTAACTTCAACTTCAAAAGTCCCCACAGCTTTAAGTGAATCCGGCATAACCAATTTCTTTTTGTCTATGTCAAGCTTCTGCTGAGATTTTAACGCTTCCGCAACGTCCTTGCTTGTTATGGAGCCAAAAAGCTTTCCGTTCTCACCTGCTTTTACTTTTAATGTAACTGTTATATCCTTTATCTTCTTTGCAAGTTCCTTTGCCTGCGCAACTTCACGGTCTTTCTTCTGAGCTTCTGCTTCTTTCTTTGTCTTCATTATGTTTACATTTGATGAAGTAGCCTCAACTGCAAGTCCTCTGGGTAGAAGAAAATTTCTTGCATATCCGTCACTTGCTTCAACCATTTGTTCTTTTTTCCCCAAACCTTTTACGTCCTGTTTTAATATAACCTTCATTGATTGACCCTCCTGTTTGCGGTTTTTAATTTATTCCTTTGCAAGGCTGTCTATATATTCATAAATAGCATCTTTAAGCATTTTCTTTGCATCCTGAATGGTTACGTCCTCAATCTGCGCACCTGCCACCGTCAGATGTCCGCCTCCACCAAGCTTTTCCAAAATCATCTGCACATTTATATCTCCAAGAGATCTTCCGCTGATTACAACCTCACCATTATGGTAACTCAAAACGAATGCTGCTACAAGTCCTGAAAGACTCAACAGCTGATCTGCAGCCTGAGCTGCTATAAGCTGAGCACCCTTGATATTGTTGGGGCAGATGGATATTGCAATATTATCATACACTACTTCTGCGTCTTTTACTATATTTGAAATAGTAATGTAAGTTTTTAAATCGTTCTGGAATAATTGTTTAACCGACACCGTATCCGCGCCCTGTCTTCTCAGGTAGGACGCTGCCTCAAAGGTTCTTACTCCTGTTTTAAATATAAAGTTCTTTGTATCTACAACAATGCCCGCATATAAAGCTTCTGTTTCAATATTTGTAAGCCTTATCCTGTCTTCAACGTATTGCAGAAGCTCTGTTACCAACTCACAAGTGGAGGATGCATAGGTCTCCTGATAGGAAAGAACGGCATCCTGAATAAAGTCAGCCCCTCGCCTGTGGTGGTCTATGATTACCACCTGTTCTGTCATTTTCAACAGTTCGGGAGCCTCAGTAAATCCCGGCTTGTGTGTATCAACTACTATAAGAAGTGTTTTCTTGGTTATAAGGTCCAGTGCCTCATTTGTACCAACAAAGACATTCGAGTACTCGGGTTCCTTTGACATCTTATTTAGTATTGCGTCTATATTTGCATTGGAATGATTCAGTACAATATTTACTCTTTTATCCCTGTTCTTTACAATACGATAGATACCCAGTGCTGCACCCAGACAATCTATATCTGCATTCTCATGACCCATAATAAGTACAGACGGTGCCTGATCTATCAACCCTCTTAAAGCATATGCGATAACCCTTGCTTTAACTCTCGTCCTTTTTTCAAGTTCTCTGGTACGTCCTCCGAAGAACCGGAAATTGTCCCCGTCTTTTATTACTACATGGTCTCCGCCTCTGCCAAGTGCTATATCAATACAAGCATTTGCATTTTGAAGGTTTTCCGCAATGGTGGTAGCATTTATGCCCAAGCCGATGCTGAGTGTAACAGGAATCTTGTTCCCTAAATTTATTTCTTTAACTGTTTCCAGTATTTCAAATCGTTTTTCTTCCAGTTCATGAAGATACTTAAATGCAAATATACACAGATACTTGTCCCTTTCAAATTTCTTCAGAACTCCTCCAGTATGGCTTATCCAACTGGTAACTTTTTTGTCTATTTCCGCCAGTAGCTGCTGTCTTACGGCGTCTTCCATACTTTGCATGAGGTCATCATAATTGTCAATAACTATTAAGCCCACAGTATTTTTATTGTCCTCAAAATTCTTTTTTTCGTGTATTAAATCGGTATTATCAACAAGATAGAGCATAGCAATTACACTCTCTTCGTTATTGCTGTCATCGAGCTTTACCAGATTTCCAAGAACAGAATAATGCCTGTTGTTTATAGTCACTTCCGAAGAGATGTTTATGCTGTCGCTTTCCGTCATCTGAGGTTTTAAATCAGATACCAGTCCTGCTACTGTTTCCTCCTGAAAAGTGTCATTATGAAATATACCCTTGAAGGAGGAATTATACCATACCGTTGTCCCGTCTAATTCTGCAAGCACCAAAGGCATAGGAAAATTTAGTAGAGTGTCCTTTGTAGCACAATCTATATTAAAGGTAAGTGTCTCTATGTACTTTGTTATTTCCCTGTTTCTGATATGTGTTGACTTATAGTTATAAATTACAAGAAATACAAGCAAAATATACATCGGTACAGAAACCAAAGGGTTTAAAACCGTTATTACTATTATGAGAAAGAAAATTACCCAAAGGTAAAAACCGGCCTTTGGAATAAATATCCGTGATAGTTTTCTGCTATCCATCTGAAATCTCCCGAATTAAGCCCCTTGCTTTCCGGATCTTGATACATTAAGGTGTTTTGCCAGTTCTGACAAATCACCGTAATATTTTTCAACATCGTGATTCTCCACAAGGCCAAGCCTAATTTTACTATCTATTTTCATTTCTACAGTTCTATAATTGATACCAAACCGCTTTCCAAGAAGATAACAAATTAAAATAATATTTGCAAGCGTATCGGCAAGTGTTTCCGAAACCTCTTCCCGGAAACCGTTCACCAGTGCTTTGAACAAATTTGCTACATCAGTAAGCAGTTCGCTTTTTAGCCATTCAATAATCTTAACATTTCGTGTTATATCAATTTGATTGTCAAACTGTGCCATAACTTCCCCCCACACATAGTCTACCATTTTTTGTAATGTAAATTATACCACTATTATGGGGCTATAGCCTTTCATTTCCCGTTATTTTCGGTACATATTCTATATTTTTCCCTTAAACACGGGATATGAACCGATAAACTTATAAAATGATGTTTTTCTTTTTATCATTGTCAATGCATCAAAAACATCCTGATTATCAATATGTCCGTCAATATCAATAAAAAATATATATTGACCAAGTGCATTTTTTGAAGGCCTGGACTCAATCCTTGTCATATTGATATCCCACAGGCTGAATATGTCCAAAACTCTGTACAAGCTTCCAGGCTTGTTATCCGTTGAAAATACAATGGAAGTCTTATCACAACCAGTCCTGTTCGGGTATTCTTTTGATATTATAACAAACCTGGTATGGTTGTTTGCAACATCCTGTATGTCTGTCGTCAATACTTCAAGACCATATATTTTAGCCGCCACACGGCTTGTAATTGCCGCATACGTACCATCTCCTGCAGAAACCCTTTCGGCAGCTTGAGAAGTACTGTTCTCTTCCACCTGAAGAGCCTTAGGGTAGTATTTATTCAGGAACTCCCTTGCCTGCCCCAAAGGTTGGGGATGTGACATAATTGTGGTGATATTCTCAGGTAAAGTTCCCTTCCCGACCACCAGGTTTAAACTAATGGGCAGTATAAGTTCTCCTTTAATATATAATCCTTCTTCTTTAGCTAATACGTCCAGTGTAACGTTAACGGCACCTTCAAGGGAGTTCTCAATAGGAACTATTGCTTCACTTATAACGTTGTCTTTAACTGCATAAAGAACATCCTGAATAGACACAAACTCCATTAGGGTGCACCACTGTCCCTCTGCATATAGTCCTGCCGCTTCATGTGAAAACGTTCCGCATGGCCCAAGATAACCAATACTTTTTACCATCAATACTCCCTATCCGTTTCATAGTTAATTTCTTTTCTGACAATAATATATAATATCACTTATTACCCATATTTCCAACTGAATAAATCAAAAAGGGCAACACATTGATTATTCGTCACTATTATTATCGTTACCGTTTTTACCGGAATCCAGTGCCTGTTTTTCCAGTTCCTCATCACTTATTGTAGTATTAATTATATCAAGCGCCTCTTGGTATCTGTCCTCCGGTACTTTTATATCTATTGGGACGCAAGGCCCTAGTATAACATTTAACAAGGTACTGTCAATGAGGCCCAGATCCTTTCCTTTTCCTACACATACTATTCCATTTTCCTCAAGTTTTCCTTTAATAATATTAAACTCAAATTCATTATCCGCAGTTTTAAGGTACTTCCAATTAAGTTGATCCTGTTGGTTCTCCATATATACCCTCCAATAACTTATCATAATATTACCATATATGTTTTCTAGACCCACCTTCTTATATATTATACTATTAATATAATATTGTTAACAGATTTACAACCATACTGACAATAAAATTTCTATAAGCTACCGTTGATTTTAATCTTTTTATCTGTCAGAATTAGAAAAAACGAATACTTAACAGGAGTTGACATTGCAATGAGTTTTAGTGGATTTACCGGAGAAGCCCTTAAATTCCTTTTTGAGAATAGAATGAACAACAGTAAAGAATGGTACGACAGCCATAAACCCGATTATAAAAAATATGTATATAACCCATTTGTTGAATTAATCCAAGAGTTGATACCTGCAATAATGGAAATTGACAGCCAGATTATAACTATACCGTCCAAATTGATTTCCAGAGTTCGTAGAGATACACGCTTTACCAAAGATAAAACACTTTACAGAGATAATGTATGGATAGTTTTTCTCAGGGATAAAAGCGTTATGTCAACTTCCCCTTGTTTCTGGTTTGAAATATCTCAAAAGGGCTCAAGCTACGGAGTGGGGTTCTACGGTGCAGAGACAAAGTCAATGGCTAACATGCGAGAAATGATAATTAAAAGACACCCTTTGTTTCTGGATGCCCTTGCTTGCTATGAGTCTCAAAGTCAGTTTGTTATTGGCGGTGATATGTATAAAAGAAGCAAATTCCCAGACCAACCTGAAAACCTGAAATTATGGTTGGATAGAAAAAATATTTATTTTGAAAGCGTTCAAAATGACTTCAAGCTTGCATTTTCAAAAGACTTGCCCCAGGTATTAAAGCAAGGCTTTATTCAGCTAAAGCCGATATATGATTTCCTAACCATGATTGATGCTTAAGGGGGGATAGGGTTTAGCACTAAATTAAAAAGCACTGTAGGCATACGCCTACAGTGCTTTTCTGGATTAAAATTATATTTTTCTCTCTTTTTTTATCTCTATTCAGCAGTATATGGAAGTAAAGCAATATGTCTTGCTCTCTTAACCGCAACTGTTAACTGACGTTGGTGCTTAGCACAGTTTCCTGATATTCTTCTAGGAAGAATCTTACCTCTTTCAGAAACATACTTTCTGATTTTAGCAACATCCTTGTAATCTATATCAGTAGCTTTGTCAACACAGAATGAGCAAACTTTTTTCTTAACTCTTCTCATTCTCATGCCGCCTTTACCTTCGCCCTTATCATAAGAATCTCTATCGTTTCTTCTGTTATCTCTCTTTGGTCCTGGCATGTCTAACTCCTCCTTTCAAGCACCCTTAGCGGTACTTATTTTAATTTATAGAAAATTCTGTTAAATTTCGGTTTTGTATTTGTTCAAAATACCATATTAAAAAGGCAGTTCGTCATCCTCATCCATTGGATAGAATCCATCACCGGATGCGGCAGGTGCTTCAGAATAAGTTTTCTGTGTGGAACCACCGTTACCAGTTTCACCATTACGTTTACTGTCTGCAAAGTAAGTTTCCTCTGCCACAACTTCTGTAACGTAATGACGCTTCCCCTCATTATCGTCCCATGTTCTGGTCTGAATCCTACCAACAACGACAACCTGCAAGCCTTTTGTAAAATATTTTCCACAAAACTCTGCACTCTTGTCCCATGCAACAATATTGATGAAATCAGCCTGTGGCTGTCCTTCTCTGGCAAAACGTCTGTTTACGGCAAGTGTGAAACTCGCAACTGCCGTATTGTTTCCACTGGTGTATCTTAGGTCTGGATCTTTTGTAAGTCTACCCATTAATACAACTTTGTTCATACTCTCACCTACTAATCCTTCTTTATAATGATATACTTGAGAATTCCTTCAGTGATTTTATAGATTCTCTCTAATTCAGCAGGGAAATCTGGGCTTGATGAAAAGTTCGCAAGTACATAATAACCGTCGATCTTATCATCGATTTCGTAAGCCATCTTTCTCTTACCCCATTCATCGATACTTTCCAACTGAGCTGAAGTTTCGAGCATAGTTTTGAACTTTTCTACGAGAGCCTTTGTAGCTTCTTCGCCAACTTCTGAATTGATAATAAAGATAGTTTCATACTTCTTTAACATTATTGGTCACCTCCCCTCGGACTTTAGCGGCCCTGTATCATGAGTACAGAGCAAGGATGTTATCTTAATTTATTTGTAACATACAATTTTGTATTTTATCACAGTGTGTTGAAATAAACAAGTATTATTTTTTATTATTGACTAAACTGTAAAAATTTGATATTCTATCATTGTTATTGATAATGATTATCATTATCATAAATTGGTTTGGAGGGATTATTTATGAGTATTGTATTAGTAGGTGGTCATGACAGAATGCAGGATGAATACAGACAAATATGTTGTAAACGGGGACACCGTGTAAAGATTTATACTCAAATGCCTGCAAGATTTGATAAGGTTATCGGAAACCCTGACGGAATAGTCCTTTTTACAGGTACAGTTTCACATAAAATGATACTTACTGCCCTAAGAGAAGCAAAGAAAAAGAAAATCAGTGTTTTTAGAAGCCATACAAGTAGTGCAAACTCACTTGAAGAACTTTTAACAAAAATGGAAGGTTCATTATAATTGTAATTGGTTAATTTTCACAAATTTGTATTGTATATTTTGGTTTTTTTTGATAACCTTAAATAGTATTTATTTCTGAACTGATTTAATAAACCTTTTTAAAACCGTAATATATACATATAGAAAATTCCTACTTTATAAAAGGTAACTTTCACACTTTAACAAGGGCGGTGTTTGGTTTAAATGAGGATTAAGCAATTAATGATACTCCTTTCAATTACAAGTCTGATTATTGTAACTTTTTTATCCGGCTGCACCTACACAAATCAAAATAATAACCCTGACAAAATAACCATTGGTCTATCTATGGCTACCCTCAATGAAGAACGCTGGCAAAGAGATATAGCAGCTCTCAGAGCAAAGGCTCAAGCTAAAGGAGCAGAGATCCTTTTCCGGAATGCAAACAATGACCTAGACGAGCAAATTTCCCAAGTTAAAAATCTGTTATCAAAGGATATAGACATTCTTATAATTGTTGCCCATGACTACGAAAAATCTAAGCAAGCTGTTCAACTTGCCAGAAACAAAGGGATAAGAGTAATATGCTATGACAGGTTAATCAAGAATGCAAATGCCGATTTTTATGTCTCCTTTGACAACATAAAAGTTGGTGAATATATGGCCTCCCTGATGGTATCTAAAGTACCTAAAGGTAATTACATAATAATTAACGGTGCTAAAACTGACAACAATAGCTTCATGTATAATAAAGGTTTTAAAAACATATTGGATAAGTATCTTTATGAAGGCTCTATAAAAATAGTTGATGAAGTCTGGGCAGAGGACTGGAATCCCGAGGATGCATATAAGTGTGTGAATAAGGCCCTTCGTGCCGGAAAAAAAATTGATGCTGTTATCGCCGCTAATGACGGTCTTGCAGGCTCTGCAATAGAAGCTCTCTCCAAAAAACACATGGCAGGGAAGGTTCCTGTTACCGGACACGATGCTGACATATCCGGTTGCCAAAGAGTAGCGGAAGGTACTCAGCTATTAACTGTTTATAAGCCTATAGACCAATTGGCGGAAAAGGCCATCGATGTAGCAATGGGCCTTCTAAGAAATGATTACTATGCCAGCAATAAATTCATTAATGACGGTGAATATGATATTCCCTATGAAATGGTAGAGCCTGTAGTGGTCACAAGGGATTCTCTTGTTGACACTGTTATACATGCAGGATTTCATAAACTTGAAGATGTGTACAGACATGTTCCAAGAAACCAATGGCCAAACCAACAATAATACTCATGTGAATATCACTTACCGTTATTATTAATTTCCTTATTATGTTATAATAATGGTAATAGAAACTTGCTCCTATGTTTTAATTATGAGGTGTTACATGAGAAGAAATTTTATTGAAGTTGCTACAAGTATTATAAATGGAGAATGTAAAGACCCTCATTCTTATCTGGGGATGCACCTATTGGGTGTGGAGGGTAAGAATCTTCAAACCGTTGTCAGAGTGTATCAACCTGCTGCACAAATGGTTGAGCTGGCAGATGTCTCCTCAGGCAACTCATTTCCTATGAAAAAGCTGTGCAGTGATGGTATATACGAAATCATTTTCCCAGATAGAAGTGATATATTTGAGTATCAGCTAAAAATTACAGACCCCTCTGGTAGTACCTTCACAACATATGACCCTTATAGTTTCTGGCCTGTCATATCGGAGTTTGATACTCATCTTTTTAATCAAGGAAATCACCACAGAATTTACGAGAAACTCGGTGCGCATGTCATGACACATAATGATATAAACGGAACACTATTTGCGGTATGGGCTCCTTGTGCCAAACGTGTGAGTGTTGTGGGGGATTTCAACCAATGGGATGGGCGGAGGCACCAAATGCGTGAACTGGGCTCATCAGGTGTATGGGAGTTATTTATTCCCCTTGTATCCGCCGGAGATATATATAAATTTGAGATTAAAACCTCTGAGGATAATTTAATCTATAAAGCCGACCCTTATGCTTACTACGCCGAAAAAAGGCCTTCAACTGCCTCAATTGTTACGGACATCGACAGTTATACTTGGTGTGATGACCAATGGATGAGTGCCAGGGAAGAAAAAGATGTATTCAATGACCCTATGTCAATATACGAACTTCATCTTGGAACATGGTCAACTGCCGCCGAACCTGATGAAAACGGCGACCTATACATTAATTACAGGACTATTGCTGATAGGCTGATCCCCTATGTAAAAGACATGGGGTATACACACATTGAACTATTGCCTGTTGCTGAACATCCTTTTGACGGTTCTTGGGGATATCAGGTTACAGGCTATTACGCTGTCACCAGCCGTTACGGAAAGCCTGAAGATTTCATGTATTTCGTAGACTTGTGCCATCAGAATGATATAGGAGTCTTTCTGGACTGGGTTCCGGCTCACTTCCCAAAGGATGCTCATGGCTTGGCCCAGTTTGACGGAACAGCTTTATACGAGCATTCAGACCCACGTCTGGGGGAACATCCTGAATGGGGCACCCTTGTTTTTAACCATGGGAGGAATGAAGTACGAAATTTCCTGATATCAAATGCTGTATTTTGGTTCGATAAGTATCATATAGACGGTTTGAGAGTAGATGCCGTTGCGTCTATGATTTACCTGGATTATGCTAAAAAGCCCGGGCAGTGGACTCCAAACAAATACGGAGGAAATCTCAACCTTGAGGCTACGGATTTTCTTAAACAGCTTAATACAACCATATTCGGGTATTTCAAGGGTGTAATAATGGTGGCTGAGGAGTCCTCTTCCTGGCCTATGATTACTAAACCACCTTATATGGGCGGTCTGGGATTTACCTTTAAGTGGAATATGGGCTGGATGAATGATTTCCTGAAATATATAAAAATGGACCCCATATATAGAAAATACCACCATAATCTTATAACTTTTTCATTAATGTACGCTTTCAGTGAAAATTATATTCTTGTACTGTCTCATGACGAAGTCGTTCACGGCAAGTGCTCTATGCTGAGCAAACAGCCGGGAGATTACTGGCAGAAGTTTGCAGGGCTTCGGGCAACTTATGGTTATACCTATGGTCACCCGGGTAAAAAGCTTCTGTTTATGGGTGGCGAGTACGGACAATTCATAGAGTGGAACGACAAAAAAGGCCTGGATTGGCACCTGCTGGATTATGAAATGCACAAAAAGCTTCAAACCTATGTCCGGGATTTGAACGCTTTGTATAGAGAAAGTAAGGCTTTGTATGAAGTAGATTTGAGCTATGACGGGTTTGAGTGGATAGACTGCAACGATAATGACCACAGTGTAGTTTCCTTCATTAGAAAGGGTCGGAACTACCATGATATGCTGATATTTGTTTGCAACTTTACACCTGCAGTTAATTATAATTATTGCATCGGTGTACCTTTCGAACTTGATTATGAGCTTGTTATGAACAGTAACTATGAAAAGTATGGTGGGTATGATCCGGATGATGCAAATAAGATATATACCGCGATTAACGAACCATTGCATGGACGGCCCTTCAAGCTTTGTCTTACAATACCCTCATTTGGTGTACTTGTTTTCAGACCGATATTCAAAGACTCCTGAGTATTTTGCTCAGGAGCCAATTTTATAATGTTATTTTATAACGTTATATATTGAAATTTACAAAGCTTCCTTCTTTGTTGGGTATTACTTCCAGAACTGATTGTATTCTCTCTTTTATTTCGGTTACATGTGAAATAACACCTACCAAACGGCCTGTTTTCTGAATCTCAGTAAGACATTCTATGGCACTATCCAGAGATTCAGGGTCAAGTGAACCAAAGCCCTCATCAACAAACAGGGTATCAAGGCTAATCCCCCCGGAATAGGACTGTACCACGTCCGCTAAACCCAGAGCAAGTGAAAGTGAAGCTTTGAAACCCTCTCCCCCCGAAAGAGTCTTAACATGGCGCGCTTTTCCCGTATAGTTGTCAAAAACCTCAAGTTCCAAACCTTGCTGAGCCCGCCCCTTCCCTTTTTCCTCTTTTCTCTTTAAATAGTATCTTGAGCCTGTCATCCTGGTAAGTCTATGATTTGCCGCAATTATAATCTCGTCAAAATATGCTGCCAGTACATATCTCTCAAATGTTATCCTTTGAGGATTATTCCCTTTTGAAACATTGGCCAGTTTCCCGATTATGAAATATTTATCCTCCAGTGTTTTCAATTTATCCAAGGCAGCAGTCAGCTGTTTTATTGTTTTTGAGTTGTTATTGAATCTGGAGAACACTATATTATGCCGTTCCTGAAGGGCCTGCTGTTTTTTTTCCAACTCTGAATAATTAGCGTTCAGCATAATAATATCCTGTTTTTCAAGACCTTTTGTTTCCTCTTCCAGACGCAGGTACAAATCCTGGCTTGATTTTAAGTTTTGATAATAGTTATTTATTTCTGTTTGGAGCGCGTCAATTTCCTCCTGAGTTTTTTTCATATTCAAAAATTGCTGGTAATTCTCAAATTTTGAATACTCAAGCTTCTCCATTAGAAGATTTTGCAGCCTGACAATTTCTTTTCGTCCTTCCTCTAAAGAGGACACCCTCACAGCCACTTCCTTTTCTGCATTACCTACAGCTTCTCGTGAGGATTCATGTAGTTTTTTAAACTGCTCATATTGTTCACGATATTTGTTTATTTTACTCTTTTGTTCTTCAATTCTGGCTTTCAACTTTGATGCGGAGCGTATATCTTCCGAAAGCTCTTCCTCAATAGCTTTAGCTTCTGCTTGCAGTCTTGTGATTTCTTCAAATATACCGGATTTTTGCCCTGTCAGCGTTTGAACAGTCTCTTCCAATTCTTTCAGTCTGGCACGTGTTTCTGAGTGTTCCTTTTCAAATATGCTTTTTCTGTCTGCAAATTCTTTTTTTGTATTATATTTAGTTTTTAATTCAACGGTTTTTTCCTTCAAACTGCTTCCCGTAGCATTTATAAGCCCCAGCAATGTTTCAAAACCACCGCTTTCCACAAGTCGGATACAGTCTGCCATTATTACATTGTCATCAAGAGCATTAAGTCTGCTGAGTATCTCTTGCCGTTTACTCTCTACACTTCCATTTAACTCGGAAATACCCTTTGACTTTTCTGTCCTGAGTTCTGACAGCTTGGAAAATTCCGATTTTTTATTACTTATATGCTCCTCTGTAGGTATACTGGCTGGCATTTCTGCAGGCTTTGGATGGTCAAGAGCACCACACACAGGGCAAGGAGTATTTTCCGTCAAGGTTTTTGCCAGAATTCCTGCCTGTCCCTGTATATAATTGTCCTCCATGGATTCCAGTCTGCTTCTGAATTCAGAAAACTCCTTTTCAAAGGAAGCAAACTCAACCCTTTTGTTGTCGAGACTACTGATTTCTTCCTGGCATGCTACTATAAGCTTTCTTATTCCATCAAGCTCCATGAGAAGCTTTTTATTTTCTGATAATTGTCTTTCAAGACTTATACATTCAGCCTCGGTTGTATAAAGCAATTTTAGATTTTCCGCCTGCTGGCTTTCCTTGTTTTTATTCGTCTCAAGGTCCTTCCTAGCTTTTTCAAGTTCCCCGGTGGACTTAGTGTATTCTACCCTGACAGACTCCAAATCCTTTAACCCCTTATCATATTGGATTACCTTTGGAATCATTTTTTGTAATAAAGCAAGCTGGGTCTCATTCTTCTTATTTTCCGGTTCCAACCCAATATACATATTCAGGCTTTCTGTGGTATTTGTAAACTCCGACTTCCTTTTCTCAAGCTCCTGCTTTGCCAGCTCCAATTCTGCTACCTTTATTTCCAGTGTCTTCTCTACTTTTCTGCACTGCTCATCAACTTCATTTATTGGTAAGGCTTTTCTTGCAAATTGGAGAATTTCCTCTTTCTCTCGTAATTCGTTCTGTCTTGAAAGAAGAACCTCATACTGCTGTTTAGTTTGTTCCGTGTCAAAGAGCTTTTTGTTTACCTCCGTGCATTTTGTAATCTCTTTCTGGAGCAAGCTCTGTTCTTTTGCCGTTTCATTTAATTCAACCTTTATTTCATCTATTATAGACCTGTCCTTTTGCATCATTTGTTCAATACAAGTGATGAATTGTCCCACATTAATGTTTTCGGCAGTCCTAATTTCAACGAGTGTTTGGTCTTCACCCACATCAAAATGCTTTATATGTGTATCTATCTGGGTTTTTAAGTCGTGAACGGATTTTTCCAGACCGGCTCTGTCTTCATCAAGTCTTCTTTGTATTTCTGCAAAATGTTCGGTCCCGAATATTTTTCTGAATATAACCTCTCTGTCACTACTGTCCGACTCCAGAAGCTTCCTGAATTCTCCCTGGGGAAGCATTACAATTTGCTTAAATTGGGATTTATTAATACCAAGCAACTGATTTATACGCTCGTCTACGTTTATTATTTTTGTAATAAGGGTACCGTCCGGCATCAGAAGCTCCGCATCGGAATTTCTTATAGTATAACCCTCTCCCCTTAGCTTCTTTTGTTCCTGTTGGGGTGATCTTCTTATCCTGTATATTTTACCCCTCAGTTCAAACTCAAGTTCAACAAATGTTTCAGTTCCCGGCTCTGCAAAATCACTTCGCAGACTATCCCTGTCCCTGCTGCTTCCTGAAGCTTCACCAAAAAGAGCAAAGCTGATAGCGTCAAAAACAGTAGTCTTTCCTGAACCTGTGGGGCCTGATATTACGAATATCTGTTCAGTAAGGGTGGTAAAATCGATAAACTGTTTTTGGGCATATGGCCCAAAGGCACTAATTGTAAGTCTTAAAGGTTTCATTTACACCCTCCTGTTTCTACTTCTCCTATAACCCTCTCAACTATTTTTAGTTCCTCCTGAGTCAAAGGTTCTCCCTGTATAGAGTTATAAAACTCTTGAAACAGCTCTATTTTAGCCTTGGACTTATAGCCATCAGATGCAGAAGTTTTGTTATCATCCCGGTTCATTACGCTTTCCTTGGTTAGTCCCATTACATTAGGGTAAACACTTCTTAGTTTTGATATCGGGTCAATAAGTTCGCCTTTGTCTGTTAATATTGCGTATATATAGTCATCAGTATTTGCAGTCTCGTACACCTCAGGCTTCAAAAGCTCGTTAAGAGGGCCTTTTATAATGCGCATGTCCCTTTTAGGGTTTAGTTCTATATGATTTACGTGAGAATTTCCGTCACCATCAATTTCAACTATACTTATACCTTTCTTTTGGTTAACCTCGGAAAAGGAGTATTTCAATAAAGATCCGGAATACCTTATATTTTCTGCACCTGCCCGTTGGGGTGCATGGAGATGTCCAAGAGCAGTGTAGCTAAAAGATTTAAAGTGATTGGAATTAACTATATCCGTCCCCCCGATACTAAGAGGTCTCTCCGATTCACTTGTAATTTCTGCTTGTCCTCCAAGATATGTTATGTAGCCATGTGTAATCATTACACTTCTTTCATTTTCATACATTGCTTGTCCAACTTTTTCAACAAGCTTTTTCATGGCATCGTCATGGGTAGATATCTCGCTATCCTGCAAAATATGCTTTATATTACGGGGGTCTGCGTATGGTAAAAGGTAGAAGCTGACCGGCCCAAAACCATCCTCTAAAACCACTTTGCGCACATTACCGTCAAAACTACCCACAATATGCAATCCGTTATTTGTTAATATTCTGCTGGCAAAAGATAAACGCTCAGCACTGTCATGGTTCCCGGCAATGGCAAGAATAGGAACCTTTAAATCAAGGAGGACTGTGTTGAAAATCCTGTCCACCAGTTCAATTGCATCTACAGGCGGAATGCTCCTGTCAAATATATCTCCTGCAATTACCAAAGCATCAGGTTTTTCATTTGATATAACGGATATAAGCTGATTGAGTATATATTCCTGATCCTCAAGCATACTGAACTCATTCACAACTTTCCCAATATGCCAGTCTCCTGTGTGAATTATTTTCATTTTGTCCCTCCCCCGGTTAATAATTAACTGCGAATTCCTTTGTTGTACTTACAGTTTCCATACCCACAGGATAAATAACGTTAATGGCACCTTTTAGTATTTCAAACTCAATTTCCTGTCCTGTAAGAATTTCTCCGTCTATATTAAGTGCAATGGTTTCTTTACTTTCAATTTTTATTTTCTTTGCTCTTTTAAAGCTAACATATTCTATTTCTCCGTGTTCACCTTTCATATACTTTGGAAACAGTGTTAATATTTTAAGTCTGTTAACCTCTCGTACCAGACATATATCCAGCAATCCGTCATCCAAAGCTGCAGCGGGGGCAGGCAGCATTCCACCGCCGTAAAACCTACCGTTAGCGACTGCGGCAAGAAGTATTTTTAAACTAATTTCCTGATTGTCTATAGTGACTTTTACCTCACTTATTTTGTTTTTAAAAATGGTATATATTAATGAAAACAGGTATGCCATACTTCCCGGTATATACGGCAACCTTTTAAATTTCTGAGCATTGTAAACAACATCGGCATCAAATCCTATGGAAGAAATATTTATAAAGTACTTTCCGTTTGCCCTGGCCAAATCTATACTTCTTTCCTGTCCTCTTATGGTATCAGAAACTATATCGCTACTCTGATATTCCCCATGTATGCTTCTAATAAAATCATTACCCGAACCTGCCGGTATAACACCGAGTGAGGCTTTAGTTCCTGCCATCCCATTTACTATCTCATTAACAGTCCCGTCCCCTCCAATGGAATATATCCTACAGGTTCCACTGTTTGCGTATTCCCGGGCTATTTTTGTTGCATGTCCCGGATACTCAGTTATCTTTATTACATACTTATCGGGTTTCCCCTTGAAATAGTCCCGAATTATCGGTACAAGCCCCAAAGCTTTTCCTTTACCTGCAGCGGGGTTTATTATAAAGACATGTTTCACATTTCTACCTCCTGTATGGGGTTATTATCAGGATATAAGTTCATAATTTTGTTTTAGTAATTCTATTTTAACATAATTTAAGGAGCTTATTAAAATATAGAAGTTTCCAGTGTGTACTATGCATGATCTGGAAAAAATTATTTTAACTAAATGGTTGCTTTTTGCAATGATATGTATTATCATATTATGTGCGTCATGTTTTAGATGCAAAATAAATGCGCCCGTAGCTCAATTGGATAGAGCGTCTGGCTACGGACCAGAAGGTTGTGGATTCGATCTCTGCCGGGCGCGCCAAAATAAAAACCTCTGAAATTATTTTCAGAGGTTTTTTAGTTTTCAATTATTGTCATTATTTGTAATATTTAAACATTTTATTAGTAAAATATAATTATTATGTCAAATATTTGACATATTTCCATACAAGATAGTATACTATATACGTAAGTAATATTTAATTTTATTGTAATTGTAATTTAAGTGTTAATCGCCATTGAGTAAACTAATGGTACGATCAACTTAAGTTATTCTAAAGTTTTACTTTTGGCATTTTACTATTCTTTTAATCTACTTTCCTAATAGTTAATTTTCATAGAATTATAAGGGGGATTTGTACCATGTTTAAACTGATGGATAATGCTAAAATAAGGGTAAAGCTTGTGTTATTGATATTTGCCATGATTATTGGAATGGTTCTTGTTGGGAGTATGGGCTGGTTTCAAACCCGGAAGGCTCAAAAAGCTCTTGATACCATGTATAATGACAATCTTACTCAAGTAGCAAATCTAAATTACACCGGAACTGCATTAATGTTGGAATTTACCAATATATTAAGGCTTACAGCATCTGATAATACCAGTTACCAAGTAACTGTTCTAAATGACATTATACAAAATGAGAAAAATCTTGATAACAGCATTAAGAAAATTTCTACTACCAGTTTAGGTTCTGACGGAGCAAAAATATATACCTCCATAAAAGAGAACTTAACAGCCTGGAAAGAAATAAAGAATAAAATTCTGGAATTATCCACATCGGGTAATATCCCAGAGGCATCTGCCATTTACAGTGATAAAGGCGATACTTTATTTCGGAAACTTGAATCCAATGTAACCAGCCTTGTAAATGCCCACATAAAAGAAGCCTCCAATGTTTATAAAAAAAGCCTTGATTCTGCAAGACAAGCATCCATCTTTTTGATTATTTTGATAACATCCGTTTCGCTAATTTGCATAATGACAGGAGTTATAATTGCCAGATCCATAACAGGCCCTATCTCAACTATTGTTTCCATTATTAGAAAAACAGCCGGTTTTGACTTGGTTTTTGATGAAGCATACACTTCAATGCTAAAGCGTAGGGATGAGATAGGAATAATAATTAAATCCATATCAGATATGAGACTCTCTTTGCACAATACTATTACCAAACTGCATAATATTTCAGGTACCATGGCTGCAAATTCTGAGGAGCTGACTACATCTACCTCCGAAAGTACAAAGAGTATTAGCCGGGTAACCGCATCACTTGATGAAATTGCAAAAGGCAATGCCAACCAGTCAGAAGTTGTAAACAAAACCAGTGAGCATATTACAGAAATTGCAGAGCATATATCACAAGCCAATGATGCTACCATTGAAAATGAGAAAGCGGTAAAACTGTCACTGGAAGCCGTCTCTGAGGGTTACAAAGCCATTGTAGTAACCTCTGAAAAAGTACAGGAGAATATATCTGTTTCTGAAGAGGTAAACAGATCATTGGCAGACTTAAGCAAATCTGTTATTAAGGTAGGTAGTATCACTGATGTAATCAACTCCTTAGCGGCCCAAACAAACCTATTGGCATTGAATGCCGCTATAGAAGCTGCCAGGGCAGGGACAGCCGGTAAGGGCTTTGCAGTGGTTGCAGATGAAGTACGCAAACTTGCTGAAGAATCCGCCTCCGCTGCTAAAGAGATTAATGCTATAGTACAGGCAATAATTGCAAATAGTGCTATGACAACACAGAACATGGAAAGGGCAAAAGAACTCGAGGCCGAGCAGTCTTTTGCCGTTGACACTACAAAAAATGCTTTTGATAAAATAAAAATATCTGTAGAAGTTATCGCTGAGAAAACTAAAAAAGTATCTGAAATGCTAAATACAATTGGCAAAGCATCCAAGGAAATTTCAAGCCATACACATGACCTGGCAACTCTGGCGGAGGAATCCGCAGCAAGTTCCGAAGAAATCTCAGCTTCAAGTCAGCAGCAGCTTTCCGCTATGGAGATAATAGCAAAGGCGTCAAGTGATTTGTCAGATATGGCTCAACAATTGGATAATGAAATCAATAAATTCAGACTATAAGTTTATTATAAATAATAGCAGTCGGTTACTCAGCCGACTGCTATTATTTTTTTAATAAAGTCCTAATCTACAGTCATAATCAAATCAAGAAAATAATTATATCAATGTTAATAATATATAAACACATCGCACTTTGTCACTTTATTATGTTAATGTATTACAATACTGTAGTTACAATAATTACTATTGATTTTATTGTTTTATCGCTTTATTATGTTAATGTATTATTGATTCTCAGTGCTACTGGGTATTTTTTACAAAAATTTAGAGACTGTATTGGTTATATTATACAAAAGCTCGAAAACCGCATGGATACAATATTTTACAAGAGTTAATATATGAATAAATTATTGAACTTTCCTTCATTTTGATGTATAATTCGGCATTATACAATATTTTTTTGATAACTTATGCAAGTTGCACATCAATTTGTTTTCCCAAATGACAATGTCGTCATGAAGCTACATTCAGATTGATTGTTTTTTTTGTGTTCAAATGGTCTGTAATTATGTCCAGTAACGGTTTTACTGGTATTAACTTTATTAATATATACTTAAAAAAGCCGCATTTACATAATCGCGGTTAGGAGGTCTTTTATGGCAAAATATATAATCAAAAGGCTATTGGTTTCGCTTTTGACTTTATGGATTATGTTTACACTTACATTTTTTCTAATGCATTTTGTACCTGGTAATCCTTTTATAGGTGAAAAGAAGATGACAGCCGAAATGTTAGCCAACCTGAATGCAAAATATGGTTTGGACAAGCCTTTAGGGGTTCAGTATCTCAATTATGCAAAAAACGCACTTCAAGGTGATTTTGGACAGTCAATACAATTGATTGGTCAGGACGTAAAAGATATAATAGGTCAGAAGTTCCCGTACTCACTCAGGCTTGGCATTTTCGCCAGCGCGTTGGCAATGATAATTGGAACTGTTCTTGGTGTCTTGAGCGCACTTAAAAAGAATACCGCCGTAGACAGGCTTATTATGTTGATTGTTACCTTCGGAATTGCAGTTCCAAGTTTTGTTGTTGCTACTATCAGTATGATAATTTTTGGCGTACAGTTGCAAATATTGCCTACAATTAGTGATTTAAGCACTGTTTCAAGCTACATTTTACCTGGCTTTGCATTATCCTTCTTCCCTCTGAGTTTTATTACGAGACTCATGCGTTCATCTATGCTGGATGTTATAAACCAGGATTATATCAGGACAGCTCGTGCAAAGGGCCTTTCCGATAGAGTTGTAATATTTAAACATGCCTTGAGAAACGGAATTCTTCCTGTAGTAACTTATGCCGGACCAATGGTTGCATCTGTTCTTACAGGATCATTTGTAATTGAATCCATTTTTTCCATACCAGGTCTGGGAAGCACTTTTGTTACCAGTATCACGGGAAGAGATTACACTACTGTAATGGGAGTGACGATTTTCTTCGGAGCAATTCTTATATTAATGAATTTCATCGTTGATGTAGTATACAGATTCGTTGATCCTAGAATCAACATTATCAATTAAGGGGCGGGTGACATTAAATGAACACTATGAATGATACAGAAGTTTTAGAAAAGAATTTGTTTTTGCCTGCCACAGATGAGGAAAAGGCAACAGCTGAGATAATGCGTCCATCTGTTAGTTACTGGAGGGACGCATGGAACAGACTAAGGGCTAATAAAGTGGCTACCGGAGCTCTCGTTGTTATTATATTGATAATTCTGGCTGCTATCATCGGACCAATTATTTCTCCATACTCCTATGAGCAGATTATTGAAGGTGAGGAAAATCTCAAACCAAGCATGCAGCATATATTTGGTACTGACAGTCTGGGAAGAGACCTGTTCACCAGAACAATGATAGGTGCAAGAATTTCACTTGCAGTTGGTGTAGTTGCGGCAATCATGATATCAATTATCGGTATTATTTACGGAGCAATTTCCGGATTTTTTGGAGGTTGGGTTGATAATATCATGATGAGAATTGTTGACATAGTATATTCAGTGCCTACAATTCTTATAGTAATTCTTTTGCAGGTTGTATTAAAGAAACCTATTGATATGTACATTCAGTCCGGTCATGCACCTGCTTTTCTTAATAGTATGGGCGTTGGTCTTATAAGTATATTTCTGGTTATGGCTCTTTTATATTGGGTGGATATGGCCAGAATAGTTCGTGGTCAGATTTTAGCTCTAAAAGAACAGGAATATGTTCTGGCTGCAAAAGTACTTGGTGCAAGCAACAGATCTATTATATTCAAACATCTGATTCCTAACTGTATTGGGCAAATAATAGTTGTAACTACTCTTAAAATACCGGAAGCAATTTTTACAGAATCCTTCCTAAGCTTTATAGGTCTTGGTGTTTCATCACCTATGGCTTCTTTGGGTTCTCTCTCTCAAACAGCTTTAAAGGGAATATATTCATATCCTTATTTGCTTATCTTCCCGGCTGCAGCTATCAGTATTATTATACTATCCTTCAACCTTTTCGGTGACGGTCTGAGAGATGCTTTGGACCCTAGGATGAAAAAGTAATTCTTTGTAATAATTGGAATGTTAGCTTAGAAAAATACGGGTATATCTTAAATCATTACGGGATATACACTTTCAGATAATTATTGGATGCCTTTAAAAGGGCAGGTGAGGTAATTGCTATGAATAATAAACTACTTGAAATAAACGATTTAAAAGTCTCATTTTTTACCCCGGCAGGTGAAGTTAAGGCGGTTAATGGGATAAGCTATTCGCTTGAACCTGGTAAAGTTCTGGGCATTGTAGGAGAATCAGGTTCAGGAAAGAGTGTTTCCTCGTATTCTGTTATCGGACTAATTGACAAGCCCGGAAAGATTGTAGGCGGAAGCATTACATTTGACGGTAAGGATATTTCCAAAATGACTAAGCAGGAAAGGCTTCAGATTGCAGGAAATGAAATAGCTATGATATTTCAGGACCCAATGACATGTCTTAATCCTGTTTTTACTATAGGCAACCAGATTGCAGAATCCCTATATCACAAGCACGGAAAAATTTCCAAGGAAGAAGTCAAGAAAAGATCGGTGGAACTTCTATCTCTTGTAGGAATTAATGAGCCTGAAAAAAGGCTTTCTCAATATCCACATGAATTTTCAGGCGGTATGAGACAAAGAGCTATGATTGCCATGGCTCTTGCAGGTGAGCCTAAACTGCTTATTGCAGATGAGCCTACTACTGCGCTGGATGTTACCATACAGGCACAGATTCTTGAGCTTTTAAAGGATATACAGAAAAAAACAGGAATGGCAATCGTGTTGATTACTCATGACCTGGGAATAGTTGCAGATATGGCTGATGATATTATAGTTATGTACGGCGGTAAAATAGTTGAACAGGGATCAGTTTACAGCATATTTAAAAACCCACGTCATCCTTATACAAAAGGACTTCTACGTTCACTACCCGATTTGAACGTAAAGGGCTCAAAGCTTATTCCGATAAAGGGAAACCCTATTGACTTGCTTCATCTCCCCTCCGGGTGTGCCTTTGCCCCTAGATGTGAGGAATGTCTGAAAGTTTGCATTGGTAACATACCTGAAGCCTACAAGGAAGCTGATGGTCATACTACTTCTTGCTGGTTAATGGATGATAGGGCAAAAGAAAGTATGGAGGCGCAGAAAAATGGAAAATAACTCAAATAGAAATAAATCAACTTTAGTTGAAATCAAAAACCTTAAACAATATTTCACAATTAAAAACAGCGCCGGTAAAAAGGCATTTGTCAAAGCGGTAGATGATGTAAGTTTTGATATTTTTAAAGGTGAAACGCTTGGTCTGGTTGGCGAATCTGGTTCAGGAAAAACCACCCTGGGACGTTCTATGCTTCGGATTTATAATCCTACCAGTGGCAGTGTAAAAATCGACGGTGTTGATATTACTAAATTCCAAGGAAAGAAGCTGCTTCCATACAGAAAGAAAATGCAGTATATATTCCAGGACCCATACGCGTCACTGGACCCACGTATGACAGTTTCCGATATTGTCGGGGAAGCATTGGATATACATGGTCTGGCAAGCTCCAAGACTGACAGAGCGGACAAGATAAGAGAGCTTTTAACACTTGTTGGCCTTAACACTGAGCATGCCTCTCGTTATCCACATGAGTTTTCAGGCGGTCAGCGTCAAAGAATAGGTATTGCAAGAGCAATAGCTGTGCAACCTGATTTTATAGTTTGTGACGAACCTGTATCAGCTTTGGACGTATCTATCAGAGCACAGATAATCAATACACTTGAAGAAATGCAGGACAGGCTGAACCTGACATACCTGTTTATATCCCATGATCTGGGTGTAGTACGGCACACATGTGACAGGGTTGGTGTTATGTATCTTGGTCATATAGTTGAATTGGTTGAATCCGAGGAATTGTATAAGAATCCTATGCATCCTTATACCAAAGCACTGCTTACAGCTATTCCTGAGCCTAATCCTGATACTGCAAAAAACCGTAACCGAATTATTCTGAAGGGTGAAATACCTTCTCCGGTTAATCCTCCATCAGGATGTAAATTCAGGACAAGATGTCCCTATGCAAAAGATATCTGTTCACAAACGACACCGGAACTGGTTGACTGTGGTAACGGTCATTATGTATCCTGCCACTTTGCAGGAAAGATATAGTTGATTAAATTTTTCCATATTGCAAGAAAGTAATATATAAGAACTCGTATGCTCCGGTGAGGTCGACATTGAGGATCATAACATAAAAAGTGTTGAATAAACCCTTTTTATTTGCGAGAAAATATTCGTGTTGCAAAAATGGATTTTTAAATTTATTAAAAATAATAGGGGGTATGCAAAAATGAAAAAAATATTAGCTCTTGTACTTTCATTAGCTACTATAATAGCCGTATTTGCCGGCTGTGGAAGTTCTTCTTCCAGCGATAATAAAGGTATTAGCGCAAGTATCGCATCTGAGCCAGCATCTATAGATCCTTCACTTAATAAGTCTCTGGATGGCGGTACTTATATTAACTGTGCTTTTGAAGGTCTAACTACTTATGACAAAGAAGGTAAAATCGTTCCTGGAACTGCTGAAAAGTGGGATGTCAGTGCAGATAATAAAGTTTACACTTTCCATATCCGTAAGGATGCAAAGTGGTCAGACGGTAAAGCTGTAACTGCAAATGACTTTGTTTACTCATGGAAGAGAGCAATTGACCCAAAAACAGCTTCCGATTATGCTTATTACCTGTATTTTATTAAGAATGGTGAAGCTATAAACACTAATGGTGCGGATATTAATACATTAGGAGTTAAAGCTATTAATGATAACACCCTTGAAGTAACTCTTGAGAATGTCTGCCCATTCTTTACTGAAATTGTGGCCTTCCCAACTCTTGTTCCTTTGAGAGAAGATGTTGTATCAAAAAATCCTGATAAGTGGACTCTTGATCCAAAGACATATATCGGAAATGGTCCATATGTTTTAAAAGATTGGAAACACTCATCAAAATTAGTATTTGAAAAGAACGAAAACTACTGGGGTAAGGACACTATAGTTGCACCAAAGATTGAATGGTTGTTGATGAATGATACAAATGCGATTCTTGGTGCATTCAAGAACAAGCAGTTATCATTCGCAAGAAATATACCACATGATGAAATTCCTGCAGAGAAAGCTGCCGGAAATCTTCAGATTTTCCCACAGCTTGGAACTTACTACCTTGATTTACTTAATACTAAAGCACCATTTGATAACCCAAAGGTTAGAAAAGCAGTATCTCTTGCAATTGACCGTAACTACATCACTGAAAAGGTTAGAAAATCAGGAGAAACTCCTGCATCAGGCTTTGTACCTTATGGTATAGCTGATGTCAGCCAAGACCCTGACTTCCGTACAAAAGGCGGAGATTTCTACTCAGTTAAACCTGAAGATTACCAGAAGAATGTTGCTGAAGCAAAGAAACTCTTAGCAGAAGCAGGATATCCTGACGGAAAAGGGTTCCCTAAGATAACCTTCGGCTTAAATACAGGTTCAGGTCATGAAGCAGTTGCTGAAGCAATTCAACAGCAGTTGAAGACAAATCTGGGAATTGAAGTTGAAATTCAGGCACAGGAATGGAATGTATTCCAAGAATCAAGAAAGAATGGTCTGTTTGACATCGCTCGTGACGGTTGGATCGGAGACTACATGGATCCTTCAACCTTCATGGATCTGATAACTTCAAATAACCCTCAGAACAATTCAAAATATGCGAGCCCTGCATATGATAAAGCAATCGCCGATGCAAGGAAAGAAACCGATCCTGCAAAGCGTATGCAGTTGTACCATGACGCAGAAAAGCTTCTCATGGACGAGGCAGGAGTTGCACCACTATTCTTCTATACTGATCCGATCATTGTAGATAAGAATTTGCAAGACTATGTAGTAACCAAGCTCGGATTTGTATATTTAAACTGGGCATCATTCAAATAAAAAACTTAGCAAGTGTAAAAAGCGACCGATTCATCGTGAATCGGTCGCTTTTAATTTTCTATCTCTTACTTTATTTGAACTCTTAACCCTCAGCAACAGGTGGTGTGTATACTCTTGTAGCAAGCTCTGCATCCAGCATAAGCAAAGCATGCGGGTCGTTCTTTATTAACTGAAGCTTCCTGAGAACCTTGTCAACCGTTGATTCTTCTTCAACCTGCTCGGTTACAAACCACTGAAGAAAAGAGTTTGTTCCGTGATCCCTTTCAGCAATTGCATTATCTACTAAATTGTATATGGATTTTGTAACCTCTTGTTCATGCTTCAATGTACAATCAAATATCTCCTCGGGGGTATTGAACTTGTCTTCCGGCTCATCAACCTGGTAAAGTTTGACCTTCCCTCCCGCTTCGGTAATATAATTAAAGATTTTCATAGCATGGTCACGCTCTTCCTGAACCTGGACGTGGAAAAAGTTTGCAAAACCATCCAGATTCTGATGTTGGAAATATGCTTCAAAGCCAAGATATAAGTAAGCTGAGTAAAATTCTTTTTGAACCTGTCTGTTTAATAAATCATTCATCTTTTCACTAATCATTGTAATCCTCCTTAACCGCTAATAGGTTTATAGTTTAATATCCATTTAATAGTATGTTTATACCAACCTTTTTTTATTACAAAACAAATTATTCGTTTATTTTATAATTATTACTAATAAATTATCAGTCCTTTATGTGCTATAATTATATTAATATAGTTTTTTGAAGATTTTAATAAAATAAAATTTACGGGAGTCAAAATGTATTTTGAGGATTTTAAGTCATTACTTTACTCTGACACGCTGGTGTCAGATATTTTTATCAGCCAGTATATGCCCTCCATGGACAGCAAATGCGTAAAGGTATATATTTATATGCTGTTCCTTTGCAAACACAACAAGAAGGTAACCTCAGACGAACTTTCAAAGACTCTTAACCTGTCTCTTGATGAGGTTAAGTCTGCCTTGACAGCTCTTGATAATCTGGAAGTTATAACCTGGGTAGAAGACAAAATACAGCTCAGTGACTTAAAAGAAGCCGAAATAAACAGAATGTACAAACTAAAGTCAATTTCAACACCTGAACAAGCTAATGAAAACTTTGAGAAGAACAAGAGCAGGAATAACACACTTGCAGCAATTAATTCAAAGTTTTTTCAGGGACTTATGGCTCCAAACTGGTATCTTACCATAGATAACTGGTTTACCATATACAAGTTTGACGAGGATGTCATGTATACCCTTTTTAAATACTGCCATGACAATAATACCTTTCACAAGAGTTATATAGAGGCAGTTGCAACAAACTGGCACAGGAGGGGAATTCAAAACTTTTTTGACCTTGAAAAATACTTTGAGGATATGTCGCAAGTGCGTGGCATTAAAGGTACCATTATCAAGAAACTTCGTCTAAGAAGAGCCCTGACAGAATACGAAAGCGAATATGTGGAAAGATGGGTTATTGATTATAAGTACGGGTTTGATGTTATTGAACTTGCCTTGAAAAAAACCGTAGGAAAGACAAATCCTGACTTTAAGTTTCTTAACAATATATTAACCCGCTGGCATGATTTAGGATTGGTAAGTGCAGAAGAAATACTTGGATATGAAAATAGCCTCAAGACCCGTCCACAGGCAAGCCAGAGTACACAGAAGTCTAAACCAAAACAATCTCAAAGGGATAACTTTGAGCAAAGAGAATATGATGATGAATACTTTGAAAACTTTTTTACAAACACCTCAAAATAGGTAACTATATAAACGGATGAAAGAGGTAGTTTATGAATAGGGATATACATAATATTATTGCGAGAGAATATGAGCGACGCCAAAAGCTGGCCGCAGATATTGTGGAACAGAGAAAACAACAGATATATGCAAAGATACCAGAGCTACGTGAAATTGAAAGCAGGATTAACATACTTGGAATAAAGTATAACCGGCTTATACTATCGGCAAATGGAGACAAAACGATTATTTTAAATGAGCTTAACCAAAAAATAGCGGAACTTTCAGCTGTCAGAAACGAATTGCTGGCTAAAAATAATATAAGCTCAGATTGCCTTAGGCCCCCATACCAGTGTGAAAAGTGCAAGGATACCGGATATATAACTGATACCGCTGGTTCACAGCGATGTTCCTGTTACAGACAGCAAATTATAAGTCATCTGTTTGCCCAGTCAAACATAAATATTAACGGTCGCGAATGTTTTGAAAACTTTAACGAAATGCTTTATCCTGAGGAAGTAAATGAAGCAAAGTACGGTATTGGGATATCACCCAGGGAAAATATAATTAATATAAAGAAAAGTTGTATTGAGTTCATTAAAAATATAGATAATGAAAATCAAAAAAATCTTTTTTTCAACGGACGAACCGGCGTAGGAAAAACATTTTTGTCATTCTGTATTGCAAGAGAACTCATAAATCAAGGCAGAACCGTGTTGTATCTCACTGCTCCCGCTTTGTTTGATATTATCACAGAACATAAAATGAGGACATTCAAGGAGGATGAATATACCGATGATAAATATCAGAGTATTTTTTCTGTTGAACTCCTGATAATAGACGACCTTGGTACCGAACCATTGAGTGATGCGAGATATGCAGAGTTACTAAATATACTAAACAGCCGACAATCTCAATGTTCAGTTCGTACCTGTAAAACTATTATTTCTACCAATATAGGCCCCAAAAAGCTTTATGAACTGTATACTGAGCGTATTGCTTCAAGGATTGTAGGCTATTTTGACAGGTTGGTTTTAGCAGGTAAGGATATAAGACTTCTTTAACAAAAAAATTGGGCTATGGCCCAATTTTTTTAGTTTTAACCCCATTTTAATTTCATTATCTGGTACAAGAATGTAAATGCAATAATCACAAGTCCCGGCAGCATACTCAAAATAGCGGGCAAACTGATGCTATCATATTTATTTTCATATTGTACCTCTTCTTCCTCAATTGCCTGTACATCCTTTTTTGTACTTTTGTAAAATGCATACAGTAAGGCTACAAATCCGGAAACCATTGCCATATAAATTATGGCATAGAATATAAATGCAATTACTATCGAGGCTACAGGCATATTAGAAAAATCTAAACTTTGTGCTGTTTGTATATCCTCTTGGTTCAAGTAACCCGACATTTTTGATGCCATGAAAGATAGTATCACCGCCGAAGCATTATTGGTAAAATGGGCAATCATTCCTGTAAAAATGCTACCTGTTCTATATACAATAAAACCTATTAATGCACCAAGTAAAATAGTACTTACAGCCTTTTGAATGTCACGGTGCAGAAGTCCGAACAATACAGAGGTTATTCCAATAGAAACAGCTATACCAAATTTACGGTAACCTTTTTGTATAAGACCTCGGAACATAACCTCCTCGCAGACTGCTGCTGAAACACCTATAACCAGTAGAGCTATAAGAAGGGTAGGTACATCGTGTACAATAACTTTTGGTACAGGCAGGTTTCTTCCAAACATTCCCCTTATTATTCCGTAGGTTAAAGCATTAAGAACTCCTACCACAGGCATAGCAAACATCGTTAAAAGAACTACAAGCAGATAATTCAAGGGTCTGGTTCCTCTTAAATTCAACGTACTTTTTATATCATATCTTCCTAAAATCAAAAAAACTACTACTGGCAGTAGAATAAACAGCAATTCTCCCATTCCACTTTTTAGATAGCTGTTTTTAAATTTCAGGATAGGTCCTCCAAAGGTCAGCAATATGGTTACTATAGAAAAAAGTATTCCAGAGGCTACAGGCCCCGGCAGTCTTTTTTTATTTGCATCCGTAGTAATTGAAGATAACTGTTCATCAATGTTATTTTCCACTTGGTTCCTCCTGTTGGCTTGTATTTGTAATATTATGTATTCAATATAATATTACTATTATCCTAGTTGGATTTCAATTTTTTTCTGATAGTTTAATTTAGTATATGACAAAGGGAGACGTTTTACGTCTCCCTTAATAATTTACCAATTCATAATCCATGTAGTACACTATTTAAGTATAAGTTCATATCCTTGAGTCTCTAAAGTAAATTCATCAGAACTGCCAAGAACATATGCTTTCATTGAAGCTATTTTATCCTTTATTGCCTTATATTCATCTCCGCTTAGTGTTTCAGTATAAACAACTGATTTTCCTGCTTCTATCTTCGAGTTTATTAATGCCATAGTAAACATTTTGTCAGCAGACCATGTGTAAAGTATGTTTTTATCTGCATCCAACAGTTTAAAATCATATTTTTGTCCTGACGAATGGTTAAAGCTGACTGCATTTTTTGAATTATTTGTTAGAGTTACTTTCATAATTATTGAATCATCTTTAATTTCTGCTTCAGGTGTAACTGTCACAACAGGATTCTGTTTTTCAAGAAGGCTGACCAACTTGCTTACAACAACTGCTGCCTCTCCTCTTGTTGTACTGGCTTTAGGATGAAACATCCCCTTTGAGCCTGTTATGAGTTTATAGTGTGCAGCCCTGCCAACGTCTCCACTGAACTCTGGAGATACCTTGCTGTCGTCACTAAAGAAAGGTGGCTTAATATTTATGAGAGCGTATTTGTCACCCATCTGATACTTGTATGCATTCATTACATAATGAATCATTTCCTCTCTGGAAATAGAAGAGTTGGGATTGAATTTTCCTCCCTTTTCTATTATGTTGGCAGTTACAAGATTAATCAAATCCATTGTATAAAACGCATTTTTATCTACATCCGTAAAGTAGTCCTTTATCTGGGGAGCTACAAGGTATTCAATCTGTATTCCTAAAGCATCATGCAACAGTGATACAAATTCACCTCTGGATATTGCTTTTGCGGGGCTAAACTTTTCACCTGTAAATGGCATAACATTTCTCTCCATAAGCATTTCTACTGCAGAATTACACCAGTGTCCTGATATATCTATAAATCTATTGTCTTTATTGTCGGCTGACTGGGCAAAGGTAAATGTACTTGATAAAACAATAGCACCCGTCAGTATAAATGCAGAAACAGTTCTTTTCATATAAATCATCTCCTATAAGTAATTATTAGTATTATTTGCCGGCTATATAGTATTAGACTTAACTATATGAAAAATGTTCCACAAAATTTCTATTTTTTAAAGTCCCTTTATTACAAATATAAAACAGCCTATAAAAAACGCAAATGCTATGCTGCCTATTGCAACAGCTGTAAATTCATCTTCACCTGTTTTAATTTTTTTAAGAAACACTGCAGTACTAACATATGTAACAAATGCGGATAATATTGAACCAAAAAATATAAAAGATGCCATTATCTAAGCCTCCCTAGTTCTATTTTTCCCAAACCATAAGGTATCTCCAGAACAGCTTCCTTGTTAGCGTTGCTCCAGGCAAATGCTCGTGGGTAAGCAGTCTTATCTCTTGTAATGTCATGTACGTATCATGCTCTACATGCCTGTTCCATATTTCTCTGCTATGCTCATCACCGGTATAAATTTTCCGGTTATTCAATATATTCATAAATAAATGGGGTATAACTGCTATTAAATTAAAAAAGATATCCGTAAAGTTCTTTGCCTTATATAGATCTAAAACTATAAGTTTGCCACCGGGTTTCAAAGTTTTATGGGCAAACTTTAGCAACCATTCATAGGGTAAATGATGAGCAGTAGCAGTAGTAACTATAGCATCCAGGCTATTTTCCTCAAATTCCATATCAAGTATGTTTTTACTGATAAAATCTATATTCTTATATCCATAATTAGAAATAGCCT
>JAEZUC010000176.1 GCA_023443515.1 Bacillota bacterium | reverse complement strand
AAAGAGACAACTATATTATAATTTCATTGAATGCATTCGGTGAATCTCATTTTATATTACATTATATTACATATTAGTAATTAAAGAAAGGAAATATTGTAAAAAGATACAAATTATAAATTGATAACTTAGGTAACGACAAAAAGATATTAATTTTGAATAATATGGAGTTTGGGTTAAAGTTTTATTTTATGAAGAAACAAGGGGCTTGCAAAACAGAAAGTTTTTCTTTTTTTAACACCGTACTCCCGTATAAAATTATATCAAAGATTGCTTCCAAGATATTTGCAAGAGTTTCTAGCGGCTCATCTTAGGATATTTTACCGTCGCTCACATTCACCGTCCGTGATTCATTGTTCGCTAAAACCTACTTCGTGATAGGTTTTCCGGTAAAATATCCTGTCTTCGCCTATAAACATCTGCAAATATCTTTAACCAAGCTTCCATTGATATAATTTATACTCGCGTATATGTTAAGAAAGATAAAATTATTGTGCGACAGCCTCTTGTTTTTTGGTGTCGAAGACCGGGATCGAAACGGTAGGGTATTGCTACTGCTTGCTGGGTTTTGAGGCCCGTGCGTCTGCCAGTTTCACCACTTCGGCATATATAGAGTGTTTGACTCTTCATATTATGTTTAGACCTACTGGACTAGCCACATATATGAAACCGCCATTTTGGTAGGAGTCCAGTGGTTCTATATCAGTTACAATGCTTTATCTTTATTGTCAAAGCAATTTGGGGATTATCAAATCTATTCTTGAGATAGTTATCACTCATTGGCAACGGTTATCCACTTTATTACATCAATCTAGTAGAGGTGAGGAGAGTCGAACCCCTAATTTGGCTTTTCATCATATAACATATCATGTTGTAATTCGCTTAAATACTACATTTCACAAAACGCCCATGTTGTAATATATCATGTTTTTTAGAACCCTTTTTTTAAATTAGTACCAAAATAGTACCCAAGAACATGTCCTTATTAAACACTATATTTTTTTATTTCTTTCTGAAAAGTTTATCAATACTATCGCCATTAGCACCTTTCCATACATCCCATCCGTTAACACTACCACCGAGTATAAATTCTGCCGCCATTGTAGGTGATTGAAAATCTTGATTTTCAGTCAATACATATTCTCCAGCCTCTTCAATTATTATTTCATTTGCAAATAATTCGTCTCTCTTTTCTTTGGTAATATTGGCTGATGGAGGAACATCCATTCTAATTTTACTTTCAGTATATATAGTTACAGTATTATTATCATTAAATCTTCCATTTGCAATAACTTCTCCTCTTAACTGAATTAATATTTCTCGATTTTCAGTATCATTTATAGTTGATTTCATATATGGAAACAAACCACATATAACTTTAATCATTTCTTTTGTACGCTCATCAATCTCATTAAATCCCCATTTGTCTTTATCTAATATTTCTTTATTCATTCGAATGTGTGATGTTTTAGAAAGTACATCTTTTTTATAATCGAAAAACTTATTACCCATTATTGAGTTATCTCTACCAGTAGCAAGGGTAAGATTACCCATTCTATTTTTATAGTTGTTATATTCTTCCTCAGAACTGTCTTTAATCTCATTCCACTCATTACTTCTTGTTTGTGGCATTATATGTTCAATACTTAGATTAGAGAAATCCACAACAGCCACATTATCTATCATTTCAATTCTTTCTAATAACCACCTTAAGTTTTTCATAACATAAGCATTTGCTGTTAAAAGATATTGCTCAATTTCATTATCTGTTGGCATATAGGCTGTATTTTGTGCGTTATTGTCTATCAAGTATTTTTTCAATACTTCAGTAAAATTTGAATACCCACATTTTTCACAATAATCTAAAACATTTTTTAAACAGGTAGGAAATGTTCTTGAAATTTCCTTAGTCTGTTTTTCAACTAAATACCTTCTTACCATATATGAATTAATTACTTGTAGTGATTTAACTACTTGTTCGTCTGTCAATTTTTCTTTTCTTTTTAGTTCTAGTATTTCTAATGCAAGTGCAAGGGGTATATCTGAATTAATATTACGAAAGTCTGATATTTCTTGAGCATAAACCCCTTTTATTATTTCTATTCTAAGTTTTTCATAATGACGTGCGTAATTAACAATATCATCCATCATACATTCACATGTTTTAGTAATACTCTCTTTTTCCCAAAATTCTATAAATGCAAAGTATACCTTTTGCTTATTAACAAGTGAAAATTGTTTTACAGCAAGGTATATTCTAAAAAACAATTCCATTCTCTTTGAATCTTTAAAAATATTATCTAATTTTCTCCAGTAGTTATTATATATTTTTTCTTGAGTATCATTATTCTTATTCATCAAAACGTAATTACGTATTAAATCTGCTGAGGTTAATTCCATACCAGTAGAATTAATACTCTCAAAAATAAGTTGTGCATTATCCCCTTCTGATAGCATAATATAAACAATGTTTAATCTTCTCATAGCTACTATGATATCATCAAAAGAATATTTTAGGAGTTGTTCTGCTAAAAACTCTTTAATGTAAAGGTAATTTATATAGACATTTGATTGTAAATTTGTTATTTCATTATATTTTCTATTAGCAATTGCTTCAAATGTATCGTCATCTGAAACAGATGGTTTTAACCTTAGTTTATATTTATCTTCTTCAGTATAATTTTCTAAATACCATGTTGTAATTGTTTTCGCAACACTCTCTTGGTTTCTTTCATATGCTAAATCTCTTAATGAATATAAGATTAAAAATATAGTTGTAAGTCGTTGTTGTCCATCTACGACAGAGCGTTCTTGTCCTGTTAATCCATCTTTTGTCACTATATAAACAATTGACCCAATGAAATGCTCATATTTCTCGTTTTTAAGAAGTTTCACTAAATCACTTAGTATTTTTTTGACTTGAGCATCTTTCTTCCAATTATAATTTCTTTGATAAACAGGAATAATATATTGTGCACCTACACTTTTTCTAATGAAGTCTTCTAAGAAACTAACCGCCTCTGCCTTCATAAAAAGCCTCCTAAGATGTAAAAAGTTACTATTAATCTTAATATTATTGTATAATTTACTTCCATTTAATCATATCTACAGTCATCACACAGGCATATTTAATTTGTGCGTCTATAATTACTTTTTCTTTGCCTTAATATAAGCTTAATTTTGATAGCTAAACATTAACTTGAATATTCTGAACTTTTTGTGACTCTAAAATATCTGTATATATACTATAAGCAGCATTTTGAAAAATTTTAATAATTTCCTCCTGCTGGTCAAGTAATAAAGGATGTATACGCTCCCTGACCTCTACCTCATCAAATTCATAAGTTTTGCTGATATCAATTTTGATATCGTTACTTTTAAAGTTGATTTCTATAATAACTTTAGTTAAGTCATTAATATCTTCAAACTTGTATCCCATTGTTGCTATTGAAAATTGATTTTTCAAACAATCTTGTATAAAAGAATTTGTTCTTAAACTTGTCCCACTAACAATAGCACTTGTAATACCTTGAAGATTACCAGTACTGTCCCCAGAATCTTCATCATCACCTAATAAAATCTCATCATCATCATTAGATTTGTGAGTATTTTTTTTAAGTTCCATTTTAGTAACTGTAACGAACTTCCAATCCTTAAAGCTATATAGATTGAAGCTGTCAAAAAATTTTACGCTATTCTCCTTTGTTAAACTGTCAAGATTAATATGTCGTATAGACAGTTCGGCAGTCGGTCGTATTACTTCTTCTAAAAATTTATTAATATCCTTCATTTCAGATGTTGGAACTTGCCTTATGTCAAAAACTGCACGATTATTATTAATTTTACTTACATAAATATCTATAAGTCTATTTTGAGTTGACATTAATTCATTCTTTCCAACTTTAGATTTCGGATACTTAAGCTTCATACTAAGGAGATTAGCATTGACTTTGGTGAAAGAGCCAAAAGAATATTGTTTACCATATGCTGACGCAAAAGATGATTCTAATATTTCTAGGATATCCTCATCAGACTTGTTATTAATTTCAATAAGTGATGATTTTATATAGTTTCCTGTATCATCAATGGAATCCTTAAATTCTGAAATGTCACAACATCCCCATAGTATAGGATATACCTGCTGTGATAGTACACCAGAGGCAGTGGATGTAAAAATAATACCTTGCTTTTTTGCAATAGACCTAATTTTATATGGTTTCAAACTACCGTCTTCTATTATTCTTTTAAGTTCTTTATTATCAACATATTTAGAAATCATTAGTATGTCCTCCCCTAGCTGTTTTCTACAACTGTAATATCTCTATTCTGCATAAACTTAATTGAGATTCGTTCTAAAATATCAGCATCTATACCGCCTTCATATTGCGTTAATACTGCTTTAAAGTGGTCTTTTACATAATCTACACTGTTACTGCTATTAGGATAAAAACAGACATCAAAATTTTTATATGTAGTTTCAAACTGATAGAATCTACACATACTCCAGAGATAATTAAAACAATCTTTGCTAATATCGTCGAAGCACAGGATTACAGCTTTTTTGTTTTGATAATTTACAGAGGCACCGCTAATTAATGTACTTTCCGTATACTCATACTCACAAAAAATATATTTTGAGAATAGCTGATTAATACTTAGACATTTATTTTTTAATGGTCTTGAGTTATTAATGCTTAAATAAATATATTGAAGTGACGCTTTATATTCTGTTGCATTAAGATTATTTATAGCCCACCATTTGTTTATCATATCATTTCCTGCTATGAAAATTTTGAATGGCATTCGCTTGCTTTTATAAGTAAGATTTTTTAAATAATTATTAAAATCATCCTTATTAAAGTTGTTGTCATTAGTGTTTATTAACAATAATCCACAATTTCTATCGCTATCTTCAGAATAATATTTCTGTAATTCATTGTTGGAGCTTGCACACTCTATAGTATTGATTAACTCTGCAAGCCAAGTTTCAATATTTTTTGCATTTATTGAAACCCATTGTCTGCTTTTGCATTCAATAAATACGCCTTGAATTTTATTTATATAAGGGTCTTCATGTTCAAAATAAATATCAACCCCATGTGTTTTTTTATCTGAGTTTTTAGCATTTTTATGTCCAGTTCTACTACAATTTATCTCCGTATCTCTAAACTTTTCTGACCAAGCGAATGTACTGAATAAATCCCAACTAAAGACTTCCAATTTTTTTCCTATTTTTTGTGCATTCTCACCCATATTATATCCTCCTAGATGTTTCAATCAACTTTTGTATTTTTTCTAATACAAATGATGAAATCTGATTTCTATTCTTATAAACGACAATGCTACCAGATTGGTATAGGCTGAAGGAAACGGAATCATTATTGTTTTCAAAATCTGTAGAATTTATTGAAATAGTAATTTTTGATATTTTTTTGATATACTTGTCTAGAATAGTAAAGGGAGTAGTGTGAGTTGTAAGGTTAAATGTACAACTAGCAATTATATTATTATCAAAAGAGATGTCTTCAACTTTTACAGTACCAACATTTATATTAGGCAATGTTTTTAAAGATAACATTGCTTTTTCAAATGAAATTTCATACGGCTCTAATACAATCTTATTTTCAAAAATTATAGTTAATGTTGTTATCAACTTTTGAGCATTTTTTTTATTGCTCCAAATATCTAGTGTACTTGAATGCAAATTAATATGAAAATGTATAGCTACTGGTTTTGCAGAATTTACAATCTTAAAATCATTTAGTTCATAATCAAAAATACTTTCCTTATAATACGATACAAATATAAAGATTCCATCTAGTTGATACATATTATAGTATTCTAATATAAAACGTTCATCTAGTTGACTATACTCACTAATAGTTTTTTCAATAAATTCAATATTATTATTGTTCAATAGCTTAAAGGTATATGGTAAGATACTTTGAATTGACATAATTTCACCCCTTGTCACTAAATTCAATATTATTATAGCTTAGTGGATAAGAATTCTCAATAAAAATAAACACAAATATTACCATTATATGTATTTTAATGTAATTATGAAAAAATAGTATAATCAATCCTTATGTTTGGAATATATGTGTGAAATGTAAGATACTGGTTTTAAGTTGTCTAAAAATAGTCCAGTATAGAAGGTTTTAGTTTGCCATCATTCCAACTATCAGGATATCTTTTAAAAAAATATTCTGCATGTCTTTTATAGTCATTTAGTGTAGTCTTACTTATCCCTTGAGCTTGTTTGAAAAATAAAAAACCTTTTAGTGCATCTTCCCAGTTTGAATTTAAATTTTTAACCTGTACAACATTTGTTACTCTTTTACCCATAAAAAATGCCCTCCTTGAATTTTAATCATGAAGGGTTTATGCTCTACATCTTAGTCCAGTGGTTTATAAAAGTAAATTTATACGCAGTGGACTACCACCAAATATAGGTTCATTTTTGCTATATAACAAAAAATACCAAACGTCTGAAACGCCTGATATTTCTCATTTGGTGCCGAAGACCGGAATCGAACCGGTACGATATCACTATCGCTGGATTTTGAGTCCAGTGCGTCTGCCAGTTTCACCACTTCGGCATACATAACATCTGTTGCTTGTATATATTAACACAGAAAGACATATAACGCAATACTAAAATTACAAAAAACTAATTATTTTTAACAAGCTATTTAATACCACATATTTTTTTTACCAGGTAATCTAAATCCTCATTTTTCTTAAATTTATATGTTCCCGAAATAATTTTTCTGGAAGCCTTATAAGAATGAATAACGTTGGTAAAATCCTTTTCGCTTGTTATAATTCCTTTGTTAAGAAGTTGTTTCATAACCTCGTTTGAAATATGACCGTCTTCTATTTTAATTACAATATTTCTTTCGTCAGTATCAGTACTTGTTTTCTCTTTATTTTCGGTGCTTGTTTTATCTGAAACCACTGTTGAAGCCTCAGAAACTGTACTTGTTCCCGGTGACTTTTCACTTGTTGTACCAGCAACAGTACTGTCTGCTGCTTCAGAATTATCTTTATTTAGTAATTTAACCGGTTCTATCAACCCATAACTCTTGGCACGGCTGATTATCTCATCTTTGGTTAGTTCCTTTTGTTGTGTCCCCCCGGAATAAATCATTCCGGCTATTGCGGTTATAATCATTCCGATACCGATTCCCAACAAAATACTTTTCTCGTGCACTTTTCTCATCTGTATGCTCCTATGCGAATATCACTTCTAAATTGTAAATTGCACTATTTACTGCTACTTAAACCACGTATAAGTCCTATTTCACCTTTTCCCATCTTCATTTTCTCTGCGATTTCGTCATTGCTCAGGCCTTGTTCAATTAATTGCAATACTTGCTTTCTTCTGCTATTGAGTACTAATTTTGAAGGCTTTACATCTTCTTCCTTTGTATTAACAGTTTCATTGGTTGTCTCGTTCTGCTGCTTTTTACCGCTTTGCGTATTTTTGTAACTCTGGATATTTGTAAGCTTTTGAATATCCTGATTGATTTGCTGATTAATTTTATCGACTTCCTTTGAAAGCTCTGTATCTGTAATTATTGGTTCTTCTATCTGTGTCTGCTTTTCCTTTTGAATTTTGTTAACAGGCTTTTCTTCGACTTGGTCTTGATTATCCTTATCTTTGACTTTTTTAAAAAATTCCTGATTCTTTTCAGAAATTACCGTTACAACATAATCAGACATTCTGTTAAGTTCATGTATCATTTCTTCTGAATCCTGAATTAAACCGAACATCTCATCCTTTTTTCGATCAAATTCCTTAAAAAAATCTTTACCGTTAGCCCTATCCATTATTATTAAGAAAAGGGATACTGCTACCAAAATAACTCCCAAGAATATTATAGTAACGTAAAATGCTCCCATACCCACCTCTAAAACTTATCCTTTGTTTTTATCAGACCCTGATGTCAATTGTAGGTCTGTCATCCTTATTCTGCCGTTTCTTTTTCTTTTCATTCTGTCTTTGATTGTCTTTTTCCTGTTTTTCTTTAACACGACCGTTTTGTACATTCTCTCTATTTACAACCTGCTTTAGCTTATTGTCTATGTTCGTCTGATTGGCTGTTTGCTGTTGTTGCTGAATTGCCTGATTTTTATTTGCATCGTCATTATACATCTTTGATACTTCAGAGGTCTTTGGAATTACCATCTGAAAATCTATAGGTTTTATTGACAAAAAAACCGCCCCCCATGCCGGATTTACTCAACTAAACAATCCTTAAAAATTTGTTATAAGCATATGGAAAGAGCACTAACCCGTTCTCTTATTACTTGTCAATGGGCCCAACACGTACATCTGCACCGTCTCTGTACAAGGTACAGTATTGAAGTGGTTCCTTTACATACATCATACATGTTCCAATGGAAACCTTTACTCCGGGATAAATATAACTCAAAGCACGTATCTTACCATTGCCTTCTTGTTGCAGCTTTTCATCCAGAATTGCTACTTCATGCTTTACTTCCTCAATCTTTGATGATAAATACACTTTTGTACGGACACTCTTTGTTAAAATCTCCTGTTTATCCGGAGTCAATGCACCCGCACTTTCCATTTTACGTAAGATCGTTATTGCTTGATCTGCCTTTTTAATATCGCTTTCCATTGAAATCATTTCTTCTCTTGCATTCTTGTATCTTTCTCTAACAGATGGGTCAGCACCAACTTCAACGTCTGTAATTGTAGCCATATGAGATCCGATAACCTTTGCAACAACAATTTTGCCAACCTTACATGTGCCTCCTACCAAAAGTCCCTTGTTACCTGTAAGTTCCAGCTTGTTTCCGCATTTTACATTACTGTGCATTATGGCTTCAGCCTGAATATTATTATTTGCCTCTATATTGCTGTATTCTATGTATCTGGCTACTATATCACCACCGGCAATGAGTGTGCCTTTACCCACACCTTGCATTCCCCGTCGTAATATAATATTCCCGCCAGCCTTAATTGTTGCCCCTTCAACAACCCCAAAAACTTCAACATTGCCGCCTGCTTCTACTGAGAAACCTGATAAAACATTGCCCTTAATAATAACACTTCCTACGAAGCTTACATTTCCCGTTGAATTATCTACGTCTGCAGGAACCTCATGGTTGGTATACACACTTACTTTAGTAGCGTCCAGATATTCAACCTCTCCCGCAGTTGTTGCAATCAGGTTTTGTCCATCCGCAGATATTGTAACATTCTTACCTCTTGGGAGCACCGCAGGTTTTCCGTTTACAGCATTAATAACTCTCCCTTTAACGGTTTTTCCTTCAACTCCTTTTACAGGTGGTACCAATGAGCAAAGAACCTGCCCCTCCTGAACAGACTGAATCAGGTTTAATTCTCTGTAATTTATCCTGCCATCTTCCATTAGAGTAGGAGTTTTGTTAACATCAGTATTAAAATGATATGTAACCATCCCGTTTTTACCGTTTTGGGGTGCGATACCTTCTGCTACACAAAATGCTTCGTTATACATTGGGCTTTCAACAAGATATGATATTATATCTTCCTTGATTCCAAAAACTACCCTCTGACTTTCAAGAGCACCAATAATATCTTCTTTTTTAATTGGTAAATTATCTCCGGTGTTGTAAAGTGTTATAAAAGCTTTTAGCTCGTCTGGTGATACTGTCACCAGAATTTTTAAATCTTTTTGTTCTACCATATTTTCTCCTTTACGATTCAAGCATTATCCTATGTCTAAACAGCTTTCCCTTCATTCTGAGTAGTGCTTTCGTATGCAACTGAGAAATTCTTGATTCGGTTACATTCATTATAGCACTTATTTCCTTTAAAGTCAGTTCTTCAAAATAATAGAATGTAATTACTGCTTTTTCTTTCTCAGGTAACTTGTCTATAGAATCTGCAAGAAGTTGTTTCATTTCATTAAATTCCAGAGAGGCCTCCGGTTTATCCTCAGTACTTTCACTGAATATCTCAAGTCCTCTTTCGTAATTTTGTTCCATAAACTCATCCAGTGACATCATTGAAGATACATTTACATCATTTAATAATTTATAAAAATCGTCCATACTCAATCCCATTTTTTCAGCGACTTCCTTATCGGTTGCAGTATGACCTATTTCGTTTTCTATCTCAGCATATACCTTTTCCAGTTCCTTATTTTTTTGCCTAAGTGATCTGGGAACCCAATCCATATCACGTATGCTATCTATAATTGAGCCTCTTATTCTTAAAGAGGCATATGTTTCAAATTTAACACCCTTAGCGAGATCATATTTTTCTATTGCGTCTATAAGCCCAAATGCACCGTATCCGACCAAATCATCAAATTCCACATTGGAACCGAAATAGATACTTAATCTTCCTGCAACATACTTTATCAGGTAAGCGTATTGAATTATTAACTTTTCTTTTGTAGCAGCATCTTTAGTTTCAATATACTGTTTCCACAGATGATTAATACTTTCGCTAAACATGTTAGTCCTCCAATTAGTATCTTTCTATAAATATCACTAAAGTTATTCTTTCATTCTAGTCCTCACTGCCTGTGATAAATCTAGTGGAGTAAAGCCATCGTCTATATTACTATCTGCGACTAAATCCAGGTTATTACCTAAATGTTGCTCTTTTTCTATTAATTGTCTCTCCTGTCTTTCCTTTTCCTTTTTTTCTTTTTCCGCCTGTTCCTTCAGCTTGTTTTGTTCTTCTACAATGCCTGTAATAGTAGCTTTTAAAAGCGTACCTATAAAATAGAAGATTACCATGGCAATTATCATATATATACAAGTCTGATTTAAGCTTTTATCATTGTTAATACCGATTAATCCAGTTATAATAGCTGCAAATAATGCAAACAGTAACGGTATTTTCATAATTGTCTCCATTCCTACACCTCAGTTGTAAAACAAAATCATTTGTGCTCTATATTTGTTTTATTCCAAAACCGATTGTTTTTATCATTAGTCTTCCGTCTTCGGAGTAAAGTTCTATGGTACGTCCGTAATTTCCACCTGTATCCTCTGATATGATAGGAATATTTAACAGTTTGAGTTTTTCCTTTGATGCAACAACGTTTCTGTATCCTATCCTCATTAAATCCGAACTTTGATTGAATACGAACATCTGGGCTCCACCAGCTAGTTTTGCTACTATTTTATCCCTCCTTGCACCAAGTTTTATCATGTCCTCTACTAATTTTGCTATAGCCGTATCGGCAAACTTTGCAAGATTACTGTTATTTTTTGCCTGTTCACTGGAAGGCAACATAACGTGTGCCAATCCGGCTACTTTTGATGTAGAATCATACAGGGCAACCCCAACACATGAACCAAGGCCTAGTGTAGTTATCATACAAGGATGCCGTGATGAATTAAGGTCAGCCATACCGACCTTTATAATTTCAATATCCATTATTCTATAACTCCCAATGCTCTTAATAGTATCTCGTATGATCCAACATCAGGTATCAGTAGAAAGTCTCCAAAAACTCTAGTAATACCTTCACTAAACTCAGTCTCTATATACAATACCGAATCGCCGACCTTTCCGAACTCAATTGCCGGTACGCTCAGAATTGCACCTGCCATGTCAATTGCCAACTCGGGTACGGAGGGCAATATTTTTAAGTTTGTCAAGCCTGCCAATGCTGAAAGATATGATGCCGTTAGTATATTTCCTATTTCCTTTAGTGCAGATAACTCCAGTTCGTTAAAATCCAAATTAGTTTCATCATGGTTACCTAGTAAAATATTAACCAGCTTTCTTGCTGCATTAATATCCAAAATAAACATCATATTACCGGTTATATCCCCGGTTACATTCAGTAAGATTCCAACGACAAGTATTTCTTCTCCGCCAAGGATCTGACTGACTCTGTCAAATCCCATAATTTTAACTTCGGGTACAGCCATATCCACTTTTTTGTCTATCATTTTGGCCAAAGAAGTTACCGCATTTCCTGCGCCTATATTTCCAATCTCCCTAAGCACATCCATCTGAATATTGTTTAATTCATCAAAACTAATTGACATCACTCATACCCCTATTTTTATTTTTAGACAGTTATATTTTAACAAGCTTATCGAAATTCAGAAGTGTTACAATTTCTCCATCAACCTTGCCGATTCCGAATATATAGTCAGCTATAGTACTGTTCATCAAACTTGCTGCACTCTCAATAGACTCTCCGCCAAGCTGGATTGTTTGAAGTACCTGATCAACAATAACTCCTATTGAAACTTCTTCAAGCTTTAAAATTATTATACGTGTCTCTTCAGTCTCTTCTGCTACAGGAAGATTGAATTTCAATCTTAAGTCCATAACAGGGATTATATCTCCTCTTAGATTTATAACGCCCTTAATATATGAAGGTGTTTTGGGTACCCTTGTAATTGTTTTCATCCGGTCTATTGTAGTAATTTTTAGTGAGTCGATGCCAAAACGCTCTTCACCGAGACTAAATACAATAAATTGTTTTGTTTCAAATTCTTGAAGTTGTAAATCTGCCATACTTATCTCCATTTCCGGCACAAGCTACATGTAATTGTAAATATAACTACACCCTGCCTGTTTGTGCCCTTTTATTTTTATTAATTAACCCTGTCCAAAGTCTACATATATGCAAACTTCAAAATGTACCTATTGTTAAGTAATGGAATTTACATCAACTATTAATGCAACGTTTCCGTCTCCAAGTATTGTGGCCCCTGCTAAATACTTGATTCCGGTCAGGAGTTTGCCCAAGGACTTAATTACTATTTCCTGCTGTCCTATAACACTGTCCACAACAAGTCCTGTCAGCTTTTCACCTTTTCTTACAATTACTATCTTCAACTGCTTCTGATTACCCTGTTCAGTACGGTTCGGAACTTCCAGTGAATCAGCCAGCCTTGTGATAGGCACAACCATGTTTCGAAGCAATATAACTTCCTGTCCCTGAACAGTTTTAACCTCTTCAGCAGACCAATTGTATATCTGATATATTGATCCTAACGGTATAGCGTACTTTTCTCCACCTACATTTACCAGTAAAGCCTGGTATATTGCTAGAGTCAGTGGCAATTTTATAATAAATTTACTTCCCTTACCACCTTGTGTTTCTACTTCAACCGTACCTCCAAGTTGCTCAATCTTTGTTTTAACCACATCCAGGCCCACACCTCTTCCCGATAATCCTGTGATTTTATCGGCTGTACTGAAGCTTGGTCTGAAAAGAAGCTCAATTGCATCCTGTTGAGTCATGGAATTGGCAGCTTCTTTTGTAATTATACCGTTTTCAACAGCTTTGTTTTTTATTTTTTCTACGTTTATGCCTGCACCGTCATCTTCAACCTCGATTAGAACATTGTTTCCTGACTGATATGCTGTAAGGTTAATTCTTCCTACCTCAGGCTTACCAAGTTCTTTTCTCTTCTCGGTAGATTCCAACCCATGGTCACAAGAGTTTCTGAGTAAATGAATAAGTGGATCTCCAATTTCATCAATTACAGTTCTGTCAAGTTCTGTTTCTTCACCGGACATCTTTAATTCGATTTCTTTGCCAAGGTCTTTTGCAATATCTCTTATCATTCTTGGGAAACGATTGAACACAGTCTCCACAGGAACCATTCTTACCTTCATTACAGCATCATTAAGGTTAGTTGTTATTCTTTCAAGGTATTCAAGAGTTTCGTGGTATTCCTGAGGCTTTTCTGTTATATCAGTTCCCTCAAGTCTGGTCTTTGTTATTATAAGTTCACCAACCAGATTCATCAAAACATCAAGTCTGTCTATATCAACTCTGACTGTTCTCTGTGTCTTTTTGGAAGTGTTGTTAGAGCTTGGTTTGGTAGCTTCCTGGTTCTCAGCTACATGCTTTGGAGCCTCCTGCGAAATTTCACTGGCTTTTGCCTCCGAAACAGATTTATTTGCATCTGTAGCTGAATATGTACTTTCCGCCTCAAACCTTTCAAGAGTGGTTATAATTACTTCATCAACCTCTGCTATGGAATTCAATTCCTTTGCAAAAAGCTGCTCATCTTCTTTGGATACTACAATCACTGTGAATTCATTATCAAATTTTTCATCTTCAATATCCTGTACTGAAGGCTGTGACTTTATTATCTCTCCATATCTTTCCAACGTCTGGAACAATATGAATGCCCTGGCTGATTTAAGAAGACAACCGCTGTTAAGTACCAGAGTAATCTTTAATGCATTAATTCCCATATCTTTTGCTTTGTTTACTGCATTTTTCTCAAACTCATCAAGTTGAAGTTGTGCGGTTAAATACTTACCCTCATCAACAGGCTGTTCTGTCTTTTCAACTGTTCTTGCCTTCTCCGGAGCTTTAACTGTACCCTTGTTGGTAAGTATCTCATTTAGGGCATCTATTACATTTTTATATTCCTTGTCACCCTCACCGCCGGTATTAACTACGCTGTTTACATAGTTTTCAAGTGCATCGAGACACTTGAACAATACATCAACAAGATCTGATGTAACCTTGATTTCATCGTTCCTAATAGCATGAAGAACGTTTTCCATATCATGGGTCAACTTTGTCATTTTTGTATAACCCATGGTTCCTGCCATTCCTTTAAGTGTATGTGCTACCCTGAAAATCTCGTTCAACACATCTTTATCTTCAGGATCCTTTTCTATTTGCAAAAGACACTCATTCAAACTCTGAACGTGTTCCTTTGCTTCTTCTATGAATATTTGTAAATACTGACTCATATCCATTTTAACGCACCCCCAAATATTGGATTATTTCACCTGGAATTTTATCAAGTGATACTATTTTGTCTACTGCTCCGGTTTGTACTGCCATTTTTGGCATGCCATAAACAACGCTTGTTTCTTCATCTTGGGCTATTATAAAACTTTTATTTACTTCCTTTAATTTTTTTATACCTACACTCCCGTCAGCACCCATCCCGGTCAGAATAACACCGACTATATTTTGTAACCCCGTTTCTGACAAAGACGTCATCATAACATCTACTGATGGTCTATGTCCTCCGACAGGAGGAGATTTGTCCAAATTTATTATTATATCGCCATTTGCGGATGCTTGAACCTTCATATGCGAATCTCCAGGTGCTATATAAGCATAACCTTCAAGTACTTTTTCTCTGTGAGTAGCTTCTTTGACTATCAGGTCACTCTTACTATCCAGTCTTTCAGCAAGAGATTTTGTAAACCCTGGAGGCATGTGCTGAACAACCAAAACCGCTATGGACATATCTCTCGGTAAATAAGGTATAACCGTTTGCAATGCCTTTGGACCGCCTGTGGAACTTCCAATGGCTATGATATTTTTTACAGGCTTTGAGCTTTTTGCTTGAACTCTTCTATCGTTATCTACCGTCTTTTTCTGAATTGATTTTAATTTTATATTTTTAGCTATAATAATTTTTTCAATTATTTCATTTCGTTTAGTATCATTTTTTATTTCAAAAATGTTTTTGGGCTTTACAACAAAATCAACAGCACCTTCATCCAGCGCCCTTATGGTCATTTCAGTACCATACTCTGTTTCACTTCCGAACATTATTACGGGTTTCGGGATCCTCTGCATAATTTGTCTCAGGCAGTTAATCCCATCCATTACAGGCATATCTACATCCAACGTTACTACATCCGGATGTAAATGATGTATTTTCTCAAGTGCATCCTTGCCATCAACAGCAGTTCCAACCACAGAAATCGAATCATCTGAGTTAAGCATGTCTGACAGCACTTTTCTCATAAATGCAGAGTCATCTACAATCAATACCTTTATAGGATTGTTCTTTTTAAAATTTAAACTCATTGGTTACCTCAGCCCTTCATTAGATTGCTGACCTACTATTATCCTATTATCTTCTTCCTGTCTTGTAGCCAATTTTATGTACTTATGTATAAATTTTGTATTTTTCCCCGTTTAAATTATAAAACATACCAAAATAAACCTAACTAATTATAGTATACTCTCTTATTAGTTAGTAAACAACCCAACAAAACGGTTCAGGAACCCTTTAATGCCAGATTGTGTATTTTTTTGTTGATTTATGTCGTTTTTTATAAGCGTATCAGCAAGTTCAAAAAACAACCTGCTGGTATAATTTTTAGGATAACTTAACAAGTACGGCTTTTGAAGCTTTACTGACTTTATTAACATCTGATCAAAGGGCAGATAACCCAGAGATTTAAGCTTCATACCTAAAAACTTTTCAGCAACCATTGCAAAGTTGTTGTATACGTTTTTAGCCTCTTGCTCACTTTCAGCCCTATTAATAAGCACATTTATTGTACAGTCCTTTTTAATATTTGACACAGTCTTAACCAATGCATATGCATCAGTAATTGATGTCGGTTCGGGTGTTACAACAAGAACAACTTCATCAGCAGACATTACAAAATTCATAACAGTATCAGATAACCCCGCACCTGTATCTATTAATATATAATCCGCGATATGATCAAGTAATGACATATTTGCCATAAAAAGTTCCAAGGAACTTTTGTCAAGATTAATCAGTTCCTGTACCCCTGACCCTCCTGAAATAAATTTTATATTTCCCGGTCCGTCACACAGTATATCTAATAATCCCTTGTCATTTTTAATGCAATCCAGCATTGTGTATTTAGGCACTATTCCAAATATGACATCTATATTTGATAAACCCAGGTCAGCATCAATTATTACAACTCTGTAGCCTTTTTGACTAAGGGCTATAGCAAGATTAACGGTAACATTTGTTTTACCTACTCCACCTTTTCCGCTGGTAACCGTAATAACCTTTGCACGCTTTTGTTCTGCTAAGTTTTGAGGCTGCTGAGGTTTTTCTGTTTTATTAAGATTATTAACTATCTGCCTTAACTTATCAGCTTGATCTATCATACTATGTTAAACTCCCTAATAGATTTTTTGATATCTTTTCTGTGTTTACCACTTCTATATCATCAGGTACGTTTTGTCCATTAGTTATATACGCCAGTGGTTTATCCGAGTAGCACTTAGTATTTAGTATGCTACCATAAACAGGTGTTTCATCAAGCTTGGTAAAGATAAGTCTGTATTTTTGTATAAATCCGTAATTTTTAATTATATCTCTGCAGTTTTTAGAGCTTACCGTCGCACTCAGTACAAGGAATACTTCATCTGCATTGCAGACTTCTATAATTTTTTGTAATTCCTCAAATTTTTGTTTATCCCTGTAGCTACAACCAGCAGTATCTATAAGTACTACGTCTTTGTCACCATAATTCTGTATCTGACTGCTGATTTCCTCTACTGAATAAGCTATTGATATGGGGATTCCAAGTATCTCAGCATATGTCTTGAGCTGATCAACAGCGGCTATTCTGTAGGTATCGGCCGTTATAAAACCAACGTTTTTGTTGTTAGTTAACATAAATGAAGCAGCAAGTTTAGCAAGTGTTGTTGTTTTTCCTACCCCTGTAGGGCCTACGAAAAGTATTACCGTCGGCTTGCCATCCTGTCTGAAATTGATAGGCTCTGCTTTCCCCAGTATTGAAGATATAACAGATAACATAACTACTGATGCATCATTAATACTTCTTGCATCACTCTTCTCAGCGACTTTTTCTATGATCTTCTGAGCAATATCCTGGTCTACTTCATTTTTCAGCAGGTTATTGTATAATAATTGAAAAACCTGTGACATTTGTGCAGTCTCATCACTTTTAACAACTTCTGCAGCTTTGTTTTCCGGTTTTATAATGTCCAATATACGATCCAACAAAGTCTCTATTTTAGTTACTTTATTCTCTAACTGAGTTATTTTTTCCTCTTTTTGTGACAGTATATTTTTGGGACTTACATCGTTTGCTAAGGAATTATCAGGTTTTATTAACTCCTTTTTGGACGTTCTCCCCGAATCATCATCTATTGCAGCCATTACCTCCATCATAGGACTGGTAAAGTACTTTTTAAAACCTTTTTGCCTTACTTTTTTTGTACTCAATATAATCGCATCATTACCCAAATCCATTTTGACTTTCAGCAATGCTTCCTGTGTATTTTTGCCCATATATCGCTTTATTTTCATACGTTACCTCCGTATTTGTTTGCAATAGATTATCATATTTAATCTTCATTAAACACTGACAGTTCCCACTGATTGTATTTCTACCCCGGAATCAACTTCATTATAAGATAAAACCACCAAACCCGGAATTACATTTTCTGTCATGCGTTTAAAATATAGTCTTACAACTGGAGATGCCAGTATAATAGGTTGGCTTCCCAGCTGTATTAATCTTTGAACGTTTTTAGAAACACTGTTTATTATTGTATTGGAAACAGCAGGATCAAGAGCAAGGTATGAGCCAAACTCCGTTTTTTGTATTGAATCCAATATCATTTGTTCTACCTTTGGGTCAAGTGTAATTACATTTGTATTTCCGTTAAGGAATTTCTGTGATATAGACCTTCCTAAAGCCTGACGTACATATTCCGTCAGCATATCAACATCATGGGTGGCAGGAGCATAATCCGCCAACGTTTCCATAATAGTAACCATATCCCTTATAGTTACATTTTCTTTTAACAGGTTTGCAAGAACCTTCTGTATCTCACCTATACTCATAATCTTAGGAACCAGTTCATCCACAATAGCCGGGTATGACTGCTTGATATTGTCCACCAATGCCTGAACTTCCTGTCTTCCAAGCAATTCAAATGAATGTTTCTTTATAACCTCGGTAAGATGTGTTGCTATAATAGAAGGAGGATCAACAACGGTGTATCCAAGCATTTCTGCTTTGTCCCTCTGGTTTTCCTGAATCCATATGGCAGGCAATCCAAATGCCGGCTCTATAGTTTTTATACCCTCAAGTTCTTCGTCAACATCTCCTGAATTCATTGCAAGGAAATAGTCAAACAACAGTTCGCCTTTTGCCACCTGAGTACCCTTAATTTTTATAATATATTCATTTGGTCCTATCTGAATGTTATCTCTTAATCTGATAACAGGTACAATCATACCAAGTTCAAGTGCCAGTTGCCTTCTGATTAAAACAACTCTGTCCAGAAGGTCTCCTCCCTGATTTACATCTGCCAGAGGAATAATACCGTAACCAAACTCAAGTTCTATAGGGTCAACTTGAAGAAGGCTGACAACATTCTCAGGTTTTCTGATTTCCTCAACTTCACTTTCCTGAATCTGTACTTCTTCATCCTTGTCAGCTTCTTGTTGAAGTTGTTTAATTTTATAAGCTACTAAAAGTAGGGCTGCAGCAAGAATGAGAAAAGGTACGGGGGTTAAAAACGGCGCCATACCCACGCTGAAAACAGCCGAAATAATGAGAACTTTGGGATTATAGAATAACTGTTTTACTACATCCTTGTTAAGATCAGAATCTGCACCTGCACGTGTAACAATAAAGCTTGTAGCTGTAGACAGCATAAGCGCGGGCAACTGGCTTACCAAGCCATCACCTATAGTGAGAATTGTATATGTTTGTAAGGCATCACCAAAGTCCTTATCAAGCATAACAACCCCTATGATGATACCACCTGCGATGTTTATTAATGTAATAATAATACCCGCAATAGCATCATTTTTTACGAATTTACTGGCACCATCCATAGAACCGTAAAAGTCTGCTTCTCTTTGAATCTTTCTTCTGCGTTCTTTTGCTTCTGCATCATTTATAAGTCCTGTATTCAAATCGGCATCTATAGCCATCTGTTTACCGGGCATGGCATCCAATGTAAATCTTGCTGCAACTTCTGCAACTCTTTCGGAACCTTTTGTAATTACCAGAAAGTTAACAATCATAATTATAAAGAATATAACAAAACCAACGACTAGATTATTTCCCCCTACGAATTGCCCGAAGCCTTTGATAACATGGCCTGCTTCACCTTTCGCCAGGATAAGTTTTGTTGCCGTAACATTAAGAGATAGACGGAATATAGTTGTAACAACTATCAACGTTGGGAACACAGAAAGATCAAGTGCAGTTTTGAGATATATTGTATTGAGCATAATTACAGCTGCAAGAATTATATTTACTGCAAGCAAAAAGTCCAACACACCTGTAGGTATTGGCAAAATCAGATTTAAAATTGCAAGTACAACAATTAATGGTACAAAAAAATTGTTAATTTTTGCCACTTTTTGTCCCCCTTTTCATAAGTAAAACTTTGTTGCTATCCTGCCTTACCACCGTTTTTCAAGTTGAATACAAACGCAAGTATTTCAGCAACGGCTTGGTATAGCTCCGGCGGAATAGCCTGTCCGATGTCTACTGTACTGTACAATGTTCTGGCTAATGGCTTGTTTTCAACAATCTGTACCTTGTTATCAGTTGCAATTTGTTTTATTCTGAGTGCTATATAATCCTGCCCCTTCGCAACTACAAATGGTGCAACCGCCTTTTCCGAATCATACTTTAAAGCTACGGCAAAGTGTGTGGGATTTGTTATAACCACATCAGCCGTGGGAATATCCTGCATCATTCTTTTCAACGACATCTGACGCTGCTTCTGCTTGATTTTGGATTTAATTTCAGGATTTCCTTCCATCTGTTTATATTCTTCTTTTACTTCCTGTTTAGTCATTTTTAGATTCTTTTCATAGTCATATCTTTGATACAGATAATCGGCAAATCCTAGAATGACCATAGCCATACAAATTCTTAAAGCTACTGTGAACGCTGCATCAGTTATAAATATCAATACATTCATCAAATCAGTATCAATCAGGGTTAAAACCTGTTCTGTTTTTGATTTGAGATATGAGTACGCCACCCAACTCACAATAATTATCTTAATAATTGACTTTATCAGTTCTACTACCGACCTTAAAGAAAAAATCCTTTTAAAGCCACTTAACGGGTTTATCCTATCTCCCTTGATTTTCAAGGTTTCCATAGTAAACAGTATCCCGACCTGTGCATAATTTACAATCAGAGCCGTAAGGTAAGCCACTAAAAGCAAAGGAAGTACCGTTTTTGCCAGAACTATTAAAACATCAATAAATAAATTTGCAAGTATATTAAAATCTATTGCGTCCTTAACTGTAAGGTAATCATCAAATGTCTTTTTTAAATAATGTGTAATCTGTGAGTAAATTGTGCCCCCGAATATCCTAACTGCAACAACTGTTACAATTAGGATCAGCGATGCTGACACTTCTCTGCTCTGAAATACCTGACCCTTTTTCCTTGCATCACTTTTCTTCTTTGGAGTCGCTTTTTCGGTTTTATCCTCTGCACCACCGGATGCAAAAAGCTGATAATTTAAGTTTAAACTACAATCCGCTTCAAATATATTGTTTGTTATGGGGTTTCTCATTCCACCCTCCAATTGGCGACGAATAAATATTTATGTTTTCAAGGAATTCCCCATATCCTTAAGGAACTTGAATATCTGTATATTCATGTCATCTGTAATAACTGTTACTATATATACAAAAGCAGGTATTGTTATCATAACAATAAGTATACCTAAGAATATTTTCAATGGCATACCAAGTATAAATACATTCATTTGGGGTATGGTCTTTGATATAATTCCCAAAACTACATCTGTAATAAAAATTGCTGCTACTACGGGAGCTGCTATTTTAAAACCCATACTGAACACTCCCGATATAAGGCCTATTACATCGTCTGTAAGCTGAGGGCCAATTACCCCGCTTCCTAATGGAACAATCTGAAAGCTCTCATATAATGCCTTAATCAGCATGTGGTGCCCATTAGTCACCAAAAAAATAATCATTGCCAATATAAAATATAGGTTTGCAGTAACAGGAATTTGTATATTTGACATTGGGTCAAACACATTTACCATTCCAAACCCAATCTGCATATCAATAATCTGTCCCGCAAGATATATACACGTAAATACCGCATATGCTACAAATCCTATTATTATTCCTACTAAAAATTCTTTCAATATATATAAAGCAAATATTAAAAAATTATCAGTATTAATTATATGATCAACCCTTATAACATTAGAAGCCAGAATAGCAGTTATAAAGGAAAATCCAACTTTATAGTATACAGGTATGTTCCTTCTCCCAAAAATGGGAGCTGTTACAAACAATCCTGTCATCCTTACAAAGATAAGCAGAAATAGTTCTACATTATTAAGCAACATACCAAAAGGTATCTGCAATGACCTCAACTCCCAAATTACTTTATAAACTGATTAATGTTTATAAGTATATTCTGTGTATATTCTATCAAAACTCTAAGCATCCATGAACCGAAAAGAGCAATTGCAGCCACAACCGATAAAATTTTCGGAACAAAGGTCAAAGTCTGCTCTTGAATCTGTGTAGTTGCCTGAAAAATACTTATTACCAAACCGACAACCATACTAATTACCAGAATAGGTGCGGATACATACAATATTACTTTTAAAGCTTCTTGCGCAATGTTTATAATGCTGCTCTCGTCCATTGAGAATCCACCCCTTTTATACACTGATGTAAAACTATCGCTTCATATGTAACCCAATTTTATCCCCCCGGCTCGTCACCGGGCAAAACTAGTAATAATTGATTGAGTAAGCATAGACCATCCATCCACCAGCACAAAAAGCAATATTTTAAAAGGCAGAGAAATCATTATTGGAGGAAGCATCATCATACCCATTGCCATCAAAGCACTAGACACCACCATATCAATTATTAAAAATGGTAAGAAAATCAAAAACCCAAATTTGAATGCTACGGTAAGTTCACTTATTAAAAAAGCAGGGGCAACAATGGTAAGTGAAAGCTTTGATGCATCCTGAACCTTTACAGGGTCCTTTTGTCCTCCAAGAGTCATAAATAACTCTAAATCCTTTTCCCTTTTATTACTGAAAATCTGCTTAACCATCCAGGTTTTAATGGTTTGAGAGCTTTTGTCTATAGCCTGCTGCTGTGTGATTTTCCCGTTTGTGTAGGGCTGAAATGCATTTTCATTAATATCTGACAATACGGGACTCATAACAAACAGTGTTATAAATAAGGCTAAGCCTATTAATACCTGATTAGGCGGCATCTGCTGTGTTCCAAGAGCATTTCTCAAAAAGGACAGAATTATTATTATTCTGGTAAAGCCTGTCATCATAATCAATATTGAGGGCGCAATTGCCAGAACCGTTAATGTTATTAAAAGCTGTATACTTGAAGAAACCTCTTTAGGGTCACTGGAAGCCCCTATATTAACACCGTCTTTTGTAATAGATACTGTAGGTTCCGCAAGAGCTTGTCCGCCCATTAAGCAAAAGACAATAACCAAAATCCCCGTAAATACTATTAACCTTTTTAATTTCCTCTTCTTATCCATTTTCGCTCCGATGATTATTCATACTATTAGACAGGTTTTTTAGTTTTTCTAAATTACTCCTGAATACCACATTATTATTATCATTTTCATTTTCATTTTGTGAGGGCTCAGGAACTTTCTCTTTAGCCTTTGAACCAAAAGATAACCCGTTAGTGTATTTTTTCAGGATTGCTGTAAAATCAACAACTTCTGAAATTGGATTTTTTATTTCTTGCTCCTGATAATCATTGATACTTACTTTTGATAAAAATTCAACATTTTTATTTGAAGCTGCTACAATAAAAAACTCTTTATCGATTTTAATAAGATGAATCCTGTTACTGGTTCCAAGGTTAAGGGTCTCAATAATCTGCATGTAGTTCCCTTTAAGCATTTTCTTGGACTTATAGGCCAGATACCTTGTAGTCAGTAGCAATAGAACCATAACTACTATAAAAGCCAGTATAACAGTAAATACCTTCTCCATAATTCATTAAGCCCCTCTAGTTTCTGTTGTAAATATTACAGCTTAAGCCCTCTAACCTATCCATTACAAAATATCCTGCTGTTATCAGTAAAAGATGTATGACAATAGAAACAAATTTCTTAAACATACAACTTTCTCAGCACTCAGCAGGATATCACAATTCAAAGCCTGTTTTTTATTAGCCAATAACTTTCTTTACTGCTTCTACAACACGATCTGCTTGGAATGGCTTAACTATAAAATCTCTTGCGCCTGCTTGAATTGACTCAATAACCATAGCCTGCTGTCCCATAGCTGAGCACATGATAATCTTAGCATCATTATGTATTTTCTTAATCTCTCTAACTGCTGTTACACCATCCATTTCAGGCATAGTGATATCCATTATTACTAAATCAGGAGTAAGTTCCTTATATTTTTCGATTGCTTTTAACCCATTGTCAACATCAGCAGCTATTTCATATCCGTTTTTTGATAAAATATCTTTGATCATCATCCTCATAAATGCAGCATCGTCAACAATTAAAATACTCTTCCCCATAGCTTATCTCTCCTTAACAATTCGTTGATTTTATAACTATAATCGTTTTGATGGATGAATTATATCTGTAATCCTTACACCAAAGCTTTCATCAATAACAACAACTTCTCCCTTGGCAATAGCTTTTCCGTTGACTAATATGTCCACCGGTTCACCTGCCAGTTTATCAAGCTCAATTACTGAGCCTGAACCAAACTCAAGTATATCCTTTATTAATTTTTGAGTTCTTCCCAGTTCAACTGTTACTTGCAGAGGCAAGTCCATAATAAGACTTATGTTCTTTTTCTCTGTTGCTGAAAGCCCATCATCAAAAGCCTGAAATTGTGCAGGCTGAATATTTACAGGAGACCTTTGTCTCTGTGGTTCCTGATAGCCTCCATCATAACAAAAGTTCGGCATAGATTGCTGCATCATCGGCTGTGACATTTGCGGTTGCATTACCGGCTGTACAGGTGGCTCGATGTATGAATTCTGATTACTGAACGAAGGAGCCGGCTGTGACGGAACAGGCGCTTGTGGCGGTTCAACTTTTATCGCTTCCTGCTTAACTTGGGTAGAATTCAACAAAGATGATACAAGTTCCTTGGCAAACTTAATTGGAAGCAACTGCATTATTTCACTATCAATCAAGTTTCCAACAACCATTTTAAATGCTATTTTAACCAACTGCTCATCCGGCTTAAATTCGCCATATGGATCGCTGCTGTCAAAACTTACAGTATAAGCCGTTGGCGGTGATATGTCAATCCTCTTGGAAAACATGGATGACATAGATGTAGCTGAGGACCCGATCATTTGATTCATGGCTTCACTGATTGCACTTAAATGAAGATCGGTCAGATCGCCATCTATTTTGACACCTTCTCCTCCCATCATTAAATCAGTAATGATCTTAACATCATCCTGCTTTAAGATTAAAAGATTAGAGCCAATCAATCCGTCTGTATATTCTACTTTTACAGCAACGTACTGAGAAGAATAGCTCTTGGATAACTCCTCCCAAGTAGATAATGTTACATTAGGAGTAGTTATTGTTACCTTCTGGGATAATAAAGTAAATAAAGTCGTTGCAGAAGTACCCATGCTTATATTTCCAATTTCACCCAGTGCATCAATTTCCTGTGATGTTAATGCCTGAGTTGTACTATTGTTGCCTGTTGCGTCGTCTGGTTCTTCTGAAGAGGAAGTACCATTCAATAGTGCATCTATTTCTGCTTGTGTGAGCATATCTCCCATTAATCTTCCTCCCTTCTAAGAACTTCAGTAATTTTAACTGCCACTTTATTCTTTTTTACACCTGGTTTAGCATTAAACTTAGGTAAATCACCTACCAATATTTCAAGGTCTCCATTAACATTTGTATCAAGAGGCAAAACATCTCCTCCCTGCAAATCAAGAAACTCGCTTATGCTTATGGAAGTCCTTCCTAATACTGCCCTGACCGGAACATACGTATGTTCAATCTTAAACTCAATATCGGATTTATTGTGTTCAACCTTCTCATTTTCAACATTTGTAAACCAAAGTTTTGTACTGAGTTTAGGCATTATAGGTTCAACTGTCATATGCGGAATACAAATATTAATCATGCCCTTAACTTCGCCAACAACCACATTCAATGTAATCAAAGCAACCATTTCGTTTGGATGTATTATCTGTGCAAACTGTGCGTTTGTCTCAATTTTTTCTAGTCTTGGCTTTATTGCAATTATACTTTCCCAAGGCTCTCTCATTAAATTGAGTATCTGTATAATAATCCTTTCGATGATAGCCAATTCAATTTCCGTAAATGAACGCACACGTTCCATTGACGCACCCCTGCCCCCAAGAATCCTGTCAATCAGGGCATATGCTATGCTTGGATCCATTTCAAATATAACAGAACCGTTTAATGGCGTAAAATCAACTATCCCAAGAATTATTGGGTTTGCCAGAGAGTTACTGAATTCACTATACTGTAGTGCATCCACCGATAAAACATCTACCTGTACCAATGATCTTAAATATCCCGATAAAAACGACTGAACAAGTCGCGCATAGTTTTCATTGATAAATTGCAATGTTCTTTTATGATCATTTGCAAACTTAGGCGGTTTCTTAAAGTCATGAATTTTAACTTTCTTTTCGGTTTTTGTTGATTGAATCTGCTGAACATCTATATCACCTGTTGTCAAAGCCTTTAGCAGCTCATCAATCTCATTTTGAGAAAGTATATCACCCACAAGCTCACCCCCTATTGATATAACCAGTAGTCAAAGATTAAATTATAAACAAGTGGACTTGTCTTTTTTTCATTCTGGGTCAATATTTCATTTATCTCTTTTGTGAGATATTCAGAAGCTTTATTCTTAGCATCAAGCTGACTAACATCGTCAAGAGTTAATCCTTGAAAATAAGTGCCTATAGCCTGATTAATTTCTTTTGAATAGAAATCAATCTTTGCGGTTACTTCTTCTTCACTCATGTCATCAGTGGTTTTATAATATTTCATGCTTGCACTGATAGATATAACCGCTACCTGTTTGTCGTCTGTCTTTTTAAGGTTAAAGTTCCTGTTTTCAAAAATTGTTTTTATTGCAAGCTCATCATCGGACGGTACTTTATCTGTTACAACAACTACTTCCCTATCTGACCCTGAGTCATTATTACCAAAAACGAAGAACCCTATTGCAAGGAAAGCAAGTGTTATAGATAAAAAAGCTACAATCACCAATAATATAAAATAGCTGCTTTTTCCCTCCAAATCTATTTCCCCCTTCAAGCTTATGTATCCAGCAAATAATTACATTAGCATATAAAATGTAAACACATTATTTATTCAGGTTTATCTTATTATCCAGAACTTCAGGGCTAATTTTCATTAGCAAACTTTAAGATACCGGCTTTAAATTGCATTACTTTTGTAACAACTTCATCAACGCTCTCACAAACTACATATTTTTTACCGTTGGTAAGTGTTATAACAGTATCTGGTGTACTCTCAAAACTCTCTATTAAATCACTGTTCAAGACAAACAACGTCTTGTTTAACCTAGTTAATCTTATCATAATATTTTTGCTCCAAAAACACAATAGATAACGCTCAACAAATTTACAAAACAGGACCTAAATCGATATTTTACTACTATAGACTAGGCTTTGAGCCTTAGTCTATAGTAGTTATAATTAACTAATTAATTACCGCTTCAGGTTTACAAGTTCCTGTAGCATTTCGTCAGATGTTGTTATAATTCTGCTGTTTGCCTGGAAACCTCTCTGTGTAACAATCATATCCGTAAACTCTCTTGAAAGGTCTACATTGGACATTTCAAGTGTCCCCGGACTCAAGGTGCCTACTCCCTGTGAACCTGCCGGAACACCTTTATTAAAATCACCGGAGTTAGTTGTAGGTATAAACAGGTTTCCTCCAACCTTTTGCAAACCTGCAGGGTTATCAAAACCTGCCAGTGCTATAAGTCCCAGCGGTTGTTGTTGACCGTTACTGTAAACGCCTGTTAGCATACCGTCTGAACCTACGTTGAAGGTAACAAGATTACCTGTTGTATATCCATTTACATTGGATGGTTTAACCGAGCTATCTGCTGCATACTGGGTTAATTTTTTGAAGTCAAGAGTAACATCAAACTGAGCTGCACCGCCTGTTGGTGTCATTGTTACTTTGACACTGGTGACAGTATCGGAAGTCAGCTTACCTTTTCCATCGAATTTCAGTGTACCTGTAGTTGTACCAGGGGCTGTTCCATCTCCTGGTTTAGCAGCCAGCGTATAGGTCCATGTTGTCGTCGGAGTCGCCGGAGGAGTTGCTGGGACAGGAGCTGCCTTTGTAAAGGTCAACGACATTTCATGTGCATTTCCTAAAGAATCATAAATTGTATATGGCATAATAAACTGTTCATCTGAAGCTGGTGGTGTTGCTGCTTCTTTCTGAGCTGAATTCAGATTTCCGGAAAACTCTGCATAGCTAGTAGCCTTGGCAGCTATTATCTTCTTATTTCCGTTGGTTGCATCGGAATAAAGATTTATTGGTCCAATTGCAGATTCAGTATCAAACTTTACCGTACCATCACCCAATGTTTCATATTTAGTCCAACCATACACATTCATTCCATCGCCTGATACCAGATTCCCCAACTTGTCCAGACCAAAGTTTCCTGCTCTTGTGAACTTGAAGGTATCAGTATTTGAGCCTCTAACTATAAAGAAGCCATCTCCTGAAATAGACAAGTCAGTAGGGTTATCGGTTCTTTGGGGACTTCCGCCGGTCATTTGGTTGTCAATTGAACCAACCGCAATACCCAAACCTATTTGCATAGGATTTGTTCCTCCTCTTGCAGTGGCAGCATCAGGTGCTCCGGCACCTCTCAAAGTCTGGTTAAATATTTCCTGGAAGGTTACTCTTCCTGCTTTAAAGCCTAATGTGTTTACATTTGCAACGTTATTACCTATAACGTCCATTTTTGCCTGGTGTGCCTTTAATCCTGATACACCAGAAAACATAGATCTCATCATAATTTGTTGACCCCCTCTTTTAAGGTTATCTTATTGTTCCGTCCGTCGTTCGGGAACATTCTTTCAGCCTCCCGTTTGGGTCCAGCCGAGTTTTATTGCGCTATGCAAAAATTGCACCATCAATGTTTGTAAATACGTTTTCTTTCAATTCACTATTGTTCACTGCCGTTACAACCGTTTTGCTGTTTACATTAACAACAAATGCCATGTCATCAAGTATTACCAGCGAGTCCTTAATTCCTTTCTGCTGAGCTTTAGAAACTGCATTACTGATCTTGTCCTTTTGAGTCTGGGTAAGATCAATATTTCTGGCCTGCATTCTCATTTCAGCATGCTTTGAAAATTTAACTCCGGAACCCTTGTCAATTGCCTGCTGAAGAAAATTTTCAAAGTTAACTCCTGCAGAACTTGCGTTGACATTTCTGGGATTCCCCGTTTGAACCTTCCCGGTTGTTAATGGCGACTTAATTATCCTGTTTGAATAATTATTATTGATTACCATAACTCACCTTCTCTCACTTAGCAACTCCCAATGTGTTTGTCTACGGCTGCTGTATATTTGATACACTGTACACGGATATATACATGTTATCAAGAACTGCGGTTACCTTACCTGTGTTTTGGTCTATACTATAACTCTTAAGTGTTGCTGTAACAGGTACCTTGGCTCCTGTGGTACTATCCTTTATAGTTATCTTAACCTGCTTATCGGCTTCGGTTGTTCCCTTTAACTTTTGTTCAAGATAATTCTTGAGATAATTGGGATCAACAGAAGTTGAGCCTGTTACTTCAGCAATTTCAACATTTACACCGTCCATTACCGCATAGTCCTCGTTGGCACCTCTCTGAATCTGCTTAACGTTTCCTGAGAGATAAATAACGTTGCCATTGGCTGAATCATATACCGCACCTTTTACTTTATAACCTATCAGATTTGAATAATCAGCCAGGTTTGTATAAGAATTATAAAGTGCGTCATCAACCTGTGTAATACTGTCTACATCAATGTCTTTGTTATTAACCACAACAAAGGTTTTTCCGTCCTTCATTTTAACGCTGGTAACTGTGCCCTGTACTGCATTAACTTCAAGAGTTTTGTCATCGGTAGTTGTGGCCGTAATAACCTTTCCTATCAGGGTAAATGCCTGAGATTTGGTCATTGAACCGTTCATATTCTGCATTTGTTCCAGAGAGCTGAACTGAGCCATTTGAGCGATAAACTCCTTATCATCTACAGGTTTCAATGGGTCCTGGTATCTTAGCTGTGTAACCAATAGATTAAGAAAGTCATTTTTACCAAGCTCACCGCCGGTTTTTCTGGCTGCTGCATCCTGCTTACTCTTTGTGCTTTCAATTATCTGGTCAATTGTAAGTGGGTTGTTTATTCCGCTTGTTTGAGCCATACTCGTACCTCCTTCCTACGCAGTATAATTAATTGTATTCAGCTCATCCGTATACTGTGCCAACCTCTCGGGAAGATTCTCCAAAAGGCTTACTCCGGTAACAGTTGACCCTGTAACACCTTCTTCATGTTTAGTCCCGTTTCCTGAACCGTTATTTCTTCCTTGAGACAAACTCTGATTACGGTTTTCACTTCTGTTGTCCTGTCCAACCTGAACGCTTACACCGTCTATAGCTATACCCTGCTTTTGAAGTGAATCTTTCAGCAACTGCATGTTTGTTTCAATAATTTCTTTTACCTGCTGACTTTCAGCTATAAATTTTGCAGCCACTATACCTTGCTCAGTAACAACCTTTAGTTCAAGCTTTCCTAAGTGGTCCGGCTTGAGCTGAATGACCATTTCTGATTTATCCTGTCCCAGAATCACTTTAGCCTGCTCCATAACCTGATTCACAACATCCGAGGTTCTGATTGGCTGTCTAATTGAAAAAACAGGTTTGTCAGCAGTTACCTGACTGTTGTTAAGAACAGCTTTAACATCCCCCACTGCCTGAAAGTTCTGCTGTAAATTCTGCTGATCTGTTGTTGCTGTCTGAGCTGAAGTATTCAACCCTTGCAATCCCAGCTGTGGTTTGGTTGACTCTACACTTTCATCATTATTCTCCTTGGACACATCTTTTGTTTTGGCATCAGTATCTAATTCTTTAGCATCGGCTTTTTTATTTTCACTTTCCACAGATACTTCCTCTACAACATTTGCATCCATATTCTGAGAATCAGTTTTTATAACTGGTTGAGCCTGAGATTTCATTACTTCAATGATTTTTGCTACTTCGTCGCTTATTAACCCCGGATTATTCTGTCCATTTTCAATAAGTGTGTCCAGCTTCTCTTTAATACTTGAAGCTAACTTTGACAAATCAAAAGAGACCTTTCCGGCCTGCGTATTAATATCCTCACCTGCGGGAACGTTATTTCTATTCTCAGTCGCAGTTTCCGGCTCAGCTTTTATCTGTTTTGTAACTTCTGCAGCCAGCTCTAGTAGAACGTCCTTTTGCTTGTCATTTAGTTCTAGCAAATCTGATACCTTTTGCATAAAAACAGTCAGTTTGTCAGCATTATTCAGATCTTTCAACGAGAAACCAAGCTGTTTTGCCAGGTCAGCCAACTGTCCGGGTGCAATACCCAACATTTGTGCAAGCGCCGCTATCTGATCATCATACTTTTCAGGCTCTTTAGCTTCGTCGGTGCTTATATCTGCCATTTCCTTATTGGAACCTGCTTGCTCCACAGACTTTGTTGATACCGACTTCCTGCTCATTTGAACCTCAGCAAATGACTTAAATTTGGTCTTACTGTCGTTATCCTGTCCCAAGTTGTTGTTTGCAACAGCATCGTTACGCCTAGAATAACTATTAACAGTTGTATCAAATACTGATTTAAAAGATGAGCCGGATGAACCCTGAGGAGCTTTTGATTTAATGTTCAAAATATCATTGCTGTCCTGATTAATACTAAGCTTTAGCAAATTACTACCGGTCATTATCATTTTTCTCACCTCCTTGTTTTTATTATATTTATGTAATGGGGTAGGAATTCTCCCATTCCCCCAATTACCTGTATTACTTTTTTGAAGTTGTTCCCGATACTCCTACCTTGTATTCTTTAGCCAACTGTTCGGATACCTTTGCTGCAAAGGCAGGTGTCATTTCTGTAAGTATTTCTCCTGCGGTATCTTTTTTGAGATTTTTCATAATATCAATTATCAGAGTCATTTTACCACTGCCCATCTGCTCCATTATTCCTGCAACAGCAGATGCATCCATCTCTTCATATATTGAACAGTATTTCTTAACATCAGCACTGATCTTTTCTTCTTGCATTATGCTTTCATATAATTCTTCAGCTTTTTGGGGGTTAATCTTTTTAAAATAGTTTTTATATTCGGTTGTGTCTCCCGCAGATATAGCCTCGGACAGTTTGTCGTAATCCTTTTGCAGACTGTCTTTTTCGCTTTGCAGCTTATTTCTATCAATCTCGAGGGCGTCCTTCTGTTGCTGAAGCAAGGTGGTATTACTGTCCTTGGCAGTTACCTGATTTTTAGTATTATCTAATTGCTTTGTTAAGTCTTCGACCTGCGTTTCAAGTTTTTCTTTTTGTGCTTTAATCTCATTGTATTTGTTTCTTACCTGTTCTTCAGTCATATTTTTCTCGTCATCGGGGTCAGGTTTCTCGGGCAAAGACCACTTTAACACAGGTATTCCCCGTATACTATCCCCCATACTGTCTGCAACACCATTTACATTAAATTTCACAGCAAGAAACAATGCTCCTCCAATAATTAAGACTACAAGCAGCAATGCAGTTATTATTGATACGATATAAAAAAGAGCACTAGTCGTCTTTTTATCTTGTTTTTTTGAAACTTCTGTTTTCTTAAGAAGTGTTTCAACTTTTTGATCTTGTTCTGTAACATTAATATTTTCCGGCATTTTCTTCTCCTGAACCATCCTTGAATTTAAAACTGTTAAGCTCATCTATTAATAGTTGTTCTGCTTTACCCTGTTCCTTCAAGAACTCGCCATACTTTTTTTCTCTGAGTTTATCCAGTATCTTTCGTTCCTGTACTGCTTTTACCAGACTCTCTCTTCTTACATCGACTTGTTTTTGTGCGGTATTTACATTTTCTCTCTGTTCTGTTATTTTTTGTTTTAAAAAGGTCAAATAATTATTATAAGCTCTTATTTGGCTGATGGAAACCCCTTCATCCACTTTTGAATTAAGTTCACTGATAGAATCTTCTCTGGTTGTTCTTAAACCGGTCAAAAACTCCTTTTGCTTCTCTAACTCCCTTGAAGCTAAAGCCAGGTTGTTTTTAGCATTGTCCTCAAGCTGTACTTTAAGATTCCGTACCGATTCCAGTCTAAATCCGAACTTCTGCAATCAACACCAGCCCCCTCTACTATTTCAGTAAACTAAGTACTTGTGAATGTATATCCTCAAACAATACCTTTTCATCGGTTTCCTGTTGAAGAAACGATGTTATATCATCAATACTCTCTATTGCATAGTCAATCTTCTCATTACTTCCCTTTACATATGCGCCTATATTAATTAAATCCTCAGCATCTCTATGAACTGCCATTATTTTCTTAATTTCATTGGCACATTTTTTATGTTCTGTATCTATAATGTCCCCCATAACCCTGCTGACACTTGCAAGAACATCAATTGCAGGGTAATGATTTTTGTTTGCCATTGCTCTTGACAGAACAATATGCCCGTCCAGAATTCCTCTTGCCGTATCAGTTACTGGCTCGGTAAGGTCATCACCGTCTACCAGTACCGTATACAATCCTGTTATAGAACCCTTCTCGGAAGTCCCTGCTCGCTCAAGTAATTTTGGAAAAACAGAGAAAACCGATGGTGTATATCCCCTTGATACAGGTGGCTCTCCAATGGAAAGTCCTACTTCTCTTTGTGCCATTGCATATCTTGTCAGGGAATCCATTAAAAGTAGTACATCCTTGCCACAATCCCTGAAGTATTCAGCAATTGCTGTGGCAACCATTGCTCCTTTAAGTCTTACTAATGCGGGTTGATCTGAAGTTGCGACAACAACCACCGATCTTGCAAGACCTTCGTCAGTTAAATCCCTTTCCAAGAACTCCCGTACTTCTCTACCACGTTCTCCTATCAAGGCTATAACATTTATATCTGCTTTTGTATTCCTCGCAACCATCCCCATCAATGTACTCTTGCCAACACCACTGCCTGCAAAAATACCAACTCGCTGTCCTTTACCTATGGTCAAAAGACCATCAATTGCCCTTACTCCTAATGGCAAAGGCTCTGAGATTCTTTTTCTGGTCAAAGGGTTTGGCGGCTTATTATCGGTTTTATAATAATGTTTGGATTGCAGGCTTCCCTTATCATCAATCGGGTTTCCCAAACCGTCCAAAACTCTGCCTACCAATTCAGGGCCTACGGCGACCCTTAATATATCTCCGTTAGCTGAAACAGTACTTCCAGGCCCCATGCCCATCATTTCTCCCAAAGGCATTAGTAAAACCTTTTCGTCCTTAAAGCCTACTACCTCTGCTTTAAGTTTACTGCCACCCACAATGTGTATATTGCACAAATCTCCTATACTTACCTGCGGACCATCTGATTCTATTGTAAGTCCGACAACTTTTGATACCTTGCCGATATAATCTATATATTCTTTTGACTTTAATGCTTCCCTGTATTTTATTAGGTTTACGCCTGACATTTGTCCTCCTGTAAAGAAAGCTGCAACGCACCTTAATTTGTTGATTCATTTAATATGTCTTTAAAGTCATTTTCTATTTTTTCAAATTTAGTTCCTGCACTTGCATCAATGCTTCCAAAGGAAGTCTCTATAATACATCCGCCTTCTTTTAATGAAAGGTCTTTTTTGATTTCTATTTCTTCAGACCTTTCCAGCATTGATTCCAGCTCGTCCTTATTATCACATATGAAATCATAGTCCTGCTCACTTACTTTAAGAACTGCCTTTCTATCCTTAGAACATTTTTCAAAAGCATCCTTAACCAGCAGCAGAATATTTTGCTTGCATTCAAGCTCTTTACTTATTACTTTTTTTGCTATATCAAGAATGGTATTAACTGAGTCCTCTTCAAGAGAATCCAGAACCTTCTTGTATTCTATTCCTGCTTGGTTCTTAATATCCTGAGCTTCTTTAATAAGTGCTTCATATTCCTGCCTGGCTTGAGCAACTCCCTCTTGGTAGCCCTCTGAACTTGACTCTTCATAAACCTGCTGTTTAAGATTTTCTACATCAACAGTTGCATTTTTTATAATATCCTTAGCTTCAAGCAAGGCTTCTTTTATTATCATATCTGCTTCGGCTTTGGCCTTATTAATGATGTCTTCGCCCATAGCATTATAATCAACTTGTTGACACTCTTCTTCATGGTCCTGATCTAAATCCGGTTTGAGTCCTATATTTCTTATGGGAGGCTGGTATGTCACAGGAAACTTAACCTGAAAGGGAATTCCAACATTTACCTGATTGTTTTTATATATCTTATTAGACAATTATTTCGTCGCCTCCCCCTCTTGAAATAACTATCTCGCCTGCATCTTCAAGCTTACGAATAATATTAACAATCTTCTGCTGAGCTTCTTCAACATCCTTAAGTCTTACAGGCCCCATAAATTCCAAATCTTCTCTAATCATTTCGCTCAGACGCTTGGACATATTGGCAAATATAAGCTTCTGTACATCGTCTGTCGCACCCTTAAGAGCAACAGCCAATTGGTTGTTATCAACTTCTCTGAGGAATCTCTGGATTGATCTTCCGTCAAGAGTAAGAATATCTTCAAATACGAACATACGTCTCTTGATTTCTTCTGCAAGATCGGTATCTTCGATTTCCAGTGTTTCCATAATGAATTTTTCAGTTCCTCTGTCAACAGAGTTGAGTATATCAACAATAGATTGAACACCACCTGCAGCAGTGTAATCCTCTGTTACCAATGAAGAAAGTTTTTTCTCAAGTATTCTTTCAACTTCCTTTATTATGTCAGGAGATGTTCTGTCCATGGTAGCTACCCTACGTGCAACATCTGCTTGCTTGTCCTGAGGAAGAGCAGATAGTACAACTGATGCCTGGTGTGGTTTTAAATAAGCCAGAATCAATGCAATCGTCTGAGGGTGCTCCCCCTGAATAAAGTTAAGCAACTGTGACGGATCTGTTTTTCTCACAAAATCAAAAGGCCTAACCTGTAATGACACTGTAAGTTTGTTTATTATGTCTACAGCCTTTTGAGCACCTAAAGCCTTCTCAAGTATATCTTTTGCATACCCGATACCACCTTCGGCAATATACTCCTGTGCAAGACATATCTGATAGAACTCCTCAAGAACTCTTTCCTTTTCATCAGGAGATACAGCCCTAATGTTGGCTATTTCCAAGGTTAATTGCTCTATCTCATCCTCTTTTAAATGCTTGAATATCTCAGCTGACTTATCAGGGCCGAGGGAAATGAGCAACATTGCAGCTTTCTCCCTGCCACTGTATTCTGTCTTTGCACTTGCTTTAGCCAAGCTCTTCACCCCACATATACATTTTTCTATTCATAATCATCTGTTAACCAATTGCGCAACAACTGTGCAACAGCGTCCGGTTTTTGCTTAACAAACTTATCAATCTGCTTTTTAACTTCAGACCTTTCCTCGGTATCAATTTCAGGTACAGGTTCAGGTCTAATTTCATTATATGCAAATTTTGGAGATGTGAATGCAGTATCATCATCAACTGCAAATGCAGGCTCCAGTTTTTGTTTTGATTTTTTCGGTAAAGCAATTATTACAAAAGCTATAGCCATCAGTGCCAATAAAGCAAGTAAACCGTAATTGGAAAGAAGATTCTTTAATGTATCTGCCGTAGAAGGTGTTTCCACTACAGGAGGCTGAATCTTTAGCTTAGTAATTGCGATGTTTTCAGCAGGAATCCCCGTTGCCATACTGGCTAAATTCTTAACCTGAGTCATCATCTCATCATTAAGCTTTGAATCGTCAGGAACTCTGTTACCGTATAACAAAGTTATGGCAGCAGAAGATCTCTCCGGGATAAGTTCTCCCAAAGACTTTTCAATTTGTTTATTTGTTTCATTGTATTGGAAATTCTCAGTCAAATCTGACTTTTTATAAGATTTTGAATCGTCTGAACCCGCCGGATAGGATGGCGTTGTACCGGGGTTTGAATTTACACCGGGCGTTCCTCCGGTATCCCCGTTTTTTAAATTCTCTGTTGTCTCTTGCCGGCTAATGATAGCTCCTGAATCTGCACCGTTAGGGTTAGTATATTCCTTTGAGGACTGCGTCAAGGTATCAAAATCCAGAACCGGATTTACAACTACTTTTGCTGTGTCAAAACTATCTATTTGATCAGCCAGAACTTCTCTTAAATTTTTTTCCAGATCGTTCTTGTACTTCTTTTTCATGTCGTACTGAGTAGATGTTTTATCTATCCCATTGTCACTGTCTGTGTTAAGTACATTTCCTTTATTGTCCACAACAGTTACATTTTTAGGATCCAAGCCTTCAACACTGCTTGCAACCAGTTTTACAATACTTTCAGCCTGTTTGGCACTTATATCATCTTTAGGAGTAATAACAACCGACGCTTTTGCGTCCTTATTGTTAGTATCATCAATTAAAAGGGTCTTTTCAGGTCTGACTATAGTCACATTAGCATCTGCAACATTCTCAAAAAGCTTTAATTGTCTGGCAATATCCGATTCGTCAAGTTGCTGCCAGATATGCTTTTTATCACTTTCGGTTGTGTTTATCTTTATACTACTGAGAGCGTCAGCGAAAGTGATACCGCTTTTTGAGTAACCTGTAGATAATTCAAAATGGGCTTCATCACTGTCCTTTTCGTTTACAATAATACCTGATTTATCATCAGTAAGTTTGTATGAAATTCCCTTTTCCTTTAAGATCTTTTGCATTGCAGCAACATCTTCAGGACTGGCATCACTAATAACAGTAGTATAAGTCGGCCTTGTTATTAAAAATAGTCCTATACCCACAGAGACTACCACAATGCCTGTTATAATAAAAATACGCGTTCTTTGAGATTTATCTAATCCCTTCCAGAAGTCAAGAAGCGGCTTGAGCACTCGGGTTAAAAATTCTGGCAAAGCTACCACCTCATCAATTAATTTATTTCATCATTAGTTTTCATTTATAGAAACCTAAAAATAAATTTACATAATACTACAAATTTTACATAGATTCCTGATTATATCTGCATTCTCATTATTTCAGAATATGCATCTAAAATCTTGTTTCTTATTTGCATGGTAAACTGCAGGGCAACACTCGCTTTTTCTCCAGCAATTAAAACTTCGGGAATATTGTCCGTTTTGCCTAAAGCAAAATCTTCTTGTAAATTAATAGATTGATTTTCCAGATCTGACACCTTTGTAAGTGCTGATTTTAAATAATCACCAAAACTTACCTCAGGCGTATTTTTATCGTCATTAATTCCTTTAAGACTAAAATTATCAGGTATTAATCGTTGTACTTCACCTATCTTGTCTATCGCCATACCTTAACCCCCCTGATTTACAACTCCATCCATAGAATATAAACTAAAGTGTTCCGGTCATCCGTATTTATTTACCAATCTCCAAGGCTTTCAGGGCCATGGATTTAGTAGCATTTACCGATGTAACATTGGCTTCATATGATCTCGTTGCTGAAATCATATTAACCATTTCGGTAACAATATCTACATTTGGCATGTTCACGTACCCATCAGCATCAGCATCAGGATGCCCCGGATCATATACTTTTTTGAATTCTGTTGAATCTTCTACAATGCTACTTACTCTGACTCCGTTACCACCATTCAGTTTGCTTGAAGCATTTTCCAAAGCTTGAGAGAATGAATTTTTTGAATCGTTACGTTCTTCAAATACTACCTCTCTTCTTCTATATGGTGTACCATCCGCAGTTCTCGTTGTATTAACATTTGCTATATTCTGAGAAATGGTATCCATTCTAACTCTTTGGGCAGTAAGTCCTGAAGCACTTATATCCAATGCACTAAAAATGCCCATAATCAGCGTCTCCCCTCTGAAATTACATTTTTAATCTTGCTATAACTATTGTTAATCATTTGGATCAGCGAATTATATTGAATGGTGTTTTTAGCCAAATAGGCCATTTCACTGTCTATATCTACATTGTTTCCATCAATACGCATGCTTGTATCAGAATTGTCCTGAGTAATTTCAGGCTTAATCTTATCAATATTCTTTGATTTTATAGGTATATGCCTTTCATCTGTTGTAATCCCCTCAAGCTTTCTGCTGTCAAGGGATTCATTTAGATACTGCTCGAAAGTAACATCCTTTCTTTTGTAATTCGGAGTGTCTACATTTGCCAAGTTCTGGGATATTACCTCGTTTCTTGCCCAGGAGGCATTTAGAGACTTTTCAAGTAAATTGCTCTTTTGGTATAGTTTTTCTATCATAATAACCCCGCTCCCAACTTATAGCATATATCCAATAACTTTTTTATTAGCTAAATTCTAGCATATAAAGTTTAAAAATACAATAAATAAAGCTGATTATTGTACCATATTAGGACTAATTCCCCAGAATATAGTGTACTTAAAGTTCTACTTTTTTGACAAAATCAACAGAATTTTTTGCAATTTCCATATTCCTCTTTTTCTTATCCCTTATGGAAACAATTAAATCGTCTACCCCGTTAAATATACCAAAATTAACATTCATAGGCTGGAAGTTCCTTATACTACCGTCCGCTATATAATTACTTAGTGCTCCTATTGCCGTATTCGGAGGAAATGCAATCCTACTGCTACCCCTACACTGTGCTACTGCATTTATCCCTGCAACAAAACCTGATGAAGTTGATTCTATATATCCTTCAACCCCGGTTATCTGCCCAGCAAAATACAGATTTTCATTACTTTTTAACCTGTACGTGTTATCAAGCAACTTCGGAGAGTTAATGTAGGTATTTCTATGCATAACACCATATCTGACAAATTCCGCATTTTCCAAACCAGGAATCAATCTGAAAACTCTCTTCTGCTCAGGCCATTTTAAATGTGTCTGAAAACCGACTATGTTGTATAGCGTTGCATTTTTATTATCCTGTCTAAGCTGTACTACAGCATACGACTTAATGTTCGTCCTTTCATCGACCAGTCCTACAGGCTTAAGAGGCCCAAATCTCATGGTATCCTTACCTCTCAACGCCATGCTTTCAATCGGCATACAGCCTTCAAAGACCATATTTTTCTCAAAATCCTTCACTTCAGCTGCTTCGGCACTAACCAGTGCATCATAAAATATTTCATATTCGTCCTTGGTCATAGGGCAATTTATGTAATCCTCAGAGCCCTTTCCATACCTTGCAGCCTTAAATGCCTTGTTCATGTTTATTGAATCAAAGGTAACTATAGGTGCTGCGGCATCAAAAAAGTGAAGATATTCTTCGCTTGTAATACTTTTTATATAATTAAACATTGGTTCTGATGTAAGAGGCCCGGTTGCAATAATAGTTATATTATTATCTGGTACTGTATCCATTTCTTTATTAATTATTTCAATATTACTATTTTCCTTAATTTCTCTGGTTATATATTGAGAAAACCCCTCCCTATCAACTGCAAGTGCTCCTCCTGCAGGAACTCTGGTCTCGTCGGCAGCCTTCATTATTAAAGAATCCATAGTCCTAAGTTCCTCTTTCAGTAGTCCCACTGCATTTTCAAGTTGGTCAGAACGTAAGGAGTTACTGCATACCAGCTCTGCAAAATCGGTAGAATGGTGAGCAGGAGTTCTTTTTTCAGGCTTCATCTCATAAAGAGTTACACTAATACCCCTTTTCGCTATCTGGTACGCTGCTTCACATCCTGCAAGTCCTGCTCCTATTACATTTACTTTCTTACACATCTAAAGTCTCCTTAAATTTATGTCAATAAATAAAATTAACCGAAAGTAGACTTTTTTTACCTTCGGTTAATTTTACTATTATTAGTATAAATAATTTTGTGTTAATATACAATGTTAAAATTGTTCTATTTGCACAATTTTTTATTTGATAGTATCTGTTGAGGTTTCCGCATTGCTGGTACACTTAACGTTGCTACATTTAAGAACCTTCTTTTTACTTGACAATTTTTGAAGCATAAATGCACCACAAACAGAACACATTTCCTTATTGGGACTTGGCATATCCCAGCTCATAAATGTACATTCGGGATTTCTCTCACATCCAATATACTTTTTACCTTTTTTAGTCTTTTTAATAAGTACCTTTCCTTTACAAAGAGGACATTCAACCCCGGCCTCTTCTACAATCGGTTTAGTATTCCTACATTCGGGAAATCCGGGACAAGCAAGGAATTTACCAAACCTTCCATGTTTTACAACCATGTATCTTCCACACTTGTCACATTGTACATCTGATACCTCAACAGGTAATTCAACATCACCTATTGATTCTTCGGCCTCTTTAAGTACTCCTGCAAATGAAGAATAAAAGTCCCTCATTACGGCCTTCCATTCTTTGTTACCATCCTCTACATCATCCAGTTCGCTTTCCATCTGAGCTGTAAACTTTGTATCTACAATGTCCTCAAAGTGGTTCTTCATTATGTCGTTTACAATTTTTCCAAGCTCTGTAGGTACCAGCAACTTCTTTTCCTTTAGGACATAGCCACGGGATAAAATAGTTGTGATTGTAGGAGCATAAGTACTAGGTCTTCCTATCCCTTTTTCTTCCAGAGCTCGTACAAGGGTTGCCTCAGTATATCTGGCAGGAGGTTGAGTAAAGTGCTGCTTTGGTGTATTCTTTTTCAAGTCAAGAATATCCCCTTCATTCAGCTGAGGTAAGGTGTTTTCCTTCTCATCCTGTTCTCCATCCTCATCCTTGCCTTCAACATCATTACCTTCAATGTACAACACCATAAAACCCGGGAATTTTACTTTTGATCCATTGGCTTTAAACATGTATCTCCCTACGGTAATATCAGCCGATACAGTGTCGTATATTGCGGATGACATCTGACTGGAAATAAATCTGTCCCAGATAAGCTTGTATAGCTTGAATTGTTCCGCACTTAGGAATTCCTTTATTACTTCAGGTGTCATATCCATATAGGTTGGACGTATTGCTTCATGGGCATCCTGAGAAGCAGATTTGTTTTTATATACCCTTGGATTTTCAGGGATATACTCCTGCCCATACTTGGATTTTATATATTCTCTTGCCTCGTTCTGTGCATCTGCGGATATTCTTGTTGAGTCTGTTCTCATATAGGTTATAAGACCGACAGAACCATGGCCCTTTATTTCTATACCTTCATATAGCTGCTGCGCAACCATCATGGTCCTCTTTGTTGTATATCCCAGCTTTCTGGAGGCTTCCTGCTGTAATGTACTAGTAATAAAAGGTGCTGCAGCTGCCCTTTTCTTTTCCTGTTCTTTAACTTTTTGCACAATATATTGGCTTTTATTTAATTCAGCCAAAATAGAATTTACCTGTTCTTCATTCTTTAATTCTACTTTTTCTTTGCCGATACCATAGAACCTTGCTTCAAAATTCGGACTTGCTTTTGGTTTGGCAAGTTTTGCAGTTATTGACCAGTATTCCTTGGACTCAAAATTTTCTATTTCATCTTCCCTGTCACAAATCATTTTTGTAGCTACAGATTGTACTCTCCCCGCACTCAAGCCTTTTTTAACTTTTTTCCAAAGCAGAGGGCTTATCTTATAGCCTACTATTCTATCAAGTACTCTACGTGCCTGCTGTGCGTCAACAAGGCCCATATCTATTGTTCTTGGTTGTTTGATTGCATTCTTAACCGCATTTTGTGTTATTTCGTTAAAGGAAACTCTGCATTTCTGCTTTTCATCGATATTTAATATTTTGGCCAAGTGCCAGGAAATCGCCTCACCTTCGCGGTCAGGGTCAGTTGCAAGAAACACTTTTTTCGCTGCCTTGGCTTCTTTTTTCAGCTTTGAGATAACATCGCCCTTGCCTCTTATAGTAATATACTTAGGCTCAAAATCATTATCAATATCAACGCCCATCTGACTTTTAGGTAAATCCCTAACATGTCCGACAGAAGCCTCTACCTTATATCCCTTACCTAAAAATTTGCTTATAGATTTAACTTTTCCGGGAGACTCCACAATAACCAGGTTATCAGCCATTTTATTCCTCCGTGTTGAATATCCATTTTCTGTATAATATAATATCAAACAACTACTAATTTAAACTGGTTTTTTCAATCTGTCAACCTTACATTAGTAATTGTACATTAATTACACGAAATTATTCCGGATTATTTTATGTATTATGACTATATTATAACTTCAAATAACTTGCCCGGGTTCTGTCCAATTACTCCTTTCATTTCAAGCATAAAGAGAATACTGTTTGCATCTTTTGCAGAAGTATTGCCCCTTTCAACAATTTCGTCAATGTTATTTGCTCCGTTTAAAATTACCTTTAATATTTTTATTTCATCTTTTGTTAGTCCTTTAAAAAGATTTAAGTATTTTTTACTGATTTCCTTATGGGTATCCTCAGGAAAAGGTGTAAAATTTTGCATTTCACTGTATTCAAATTCCTCCATAATATCGTTGGCATTCAATACCAGTTTTGCTCCCTCTTTGATTAATTGATTTGTTCCCATACTGTACGCACAGTCGATATTTCCCGGAACGGCAAAAACCTCTCTCCCCTGTTCCAAAGCGCAACCTGCAGTAATTAAAGAACCACTCCTTTTAGCTGCCTCAATCACAAGTACTCCGCTGGAAATTCCGCTTATTATCCTGTTTCTTGCAGGAAAATTATGTTGTAGCGGTGGCATACCCGGAGGGTATTCAGATAACACTAATCCTTTGGAATCTATTATATCCTTCAATAGTCCTGTATTTTCAGGGGGATAAATGTTATCAAGCCCTGAACCGAGAACCGCTATGGTTTTTCCTCCTGCGTCCAGACAACCTTTATGAGCAATGCTGTCTATCCCCCTAGCCAGACCGCTTACTATTGTTACCCCCCTCATTGCCAGGTCATATGACAGTCTTGCTGCCGTTTTGGCACCATAACCGGTAGTCCTTCTTGAACCAACCATTGCAATAGAAAAACTGTCTGATTCAAGCTTACCCTTATAATACAAAGCTATAGGAGGGTCATATATATTTTTCAGCATTTGAGGATAGGTTTCTTCATAAATATTTACCATTTTTATATTATTTTGCACCATCAATTCGTATATATTACCAACTCTATCCCTTTTGTCTGAATTCAAAAGCTCTTTTATGTTTTTTTCTGTCAAGCCTTTTGTATTTTTAAGTACATTTTCTGAAAGGCCATATATAACCTCAGGGCTTTTATATTTTTCCAGTAAATCAAAGGCCTTTTTTGAACTTAATCCTTCCAAAGATGTTAGCCAAATCCAATACTCTATATCTCTCATAAAATCTCCTTATATTTTTATTCTGTCCATGTTGCGGTATTGTATTGCTTCAGCAATATGTTCGGATTTTATATTTCCACTGCCATCCATATCCGCAATAGTCCTTGCTACTTTTAAAATCCTGTCATAGGCGCGTGCACTTAGTCCAAGCCTCTCAAATGCCATCTTAAGAAGACTCGATGTATTTCTGTCAAGCTCACAATATTTTCTTATCAAAGCTGGTGTCAATTCTGAATTTGAATATATTCCTAAACCTCTATACCTGTCAGTCTGGATTTTTCTTGCTTTATTTACTCTTTCTCGTATAACTGCGGACGTTTCTTCCTTTGTTTCATTATGTAAATCAATATATCTTACAGGATGTATTTCAGCATGTATATCAATCCTGTCCAGCAGCGGTTGACTTAGTTTGCCAAGATATTGCTGTACCATTTTGGGTGTACAGCTGCATCTGTTTGTCGGATCAAGATAATATCCGCATTTGCATGGATTTGCTGCACAAATAAGAGTTGTTCTAGCGGGGTATGTAATACTTCCGTTGACTCTGGATATAGTTATCTCTCCGTCTTCCAGAGGCTGTCTTAGTACTTCGATAGCATCCTTTTCAAACTCGGGAAATTCATCAAGAAACAGAACACCGTAGTGTGCAAGGCTCACCTCGCCCGGCTTACACTGCTTTCCCCCACCAACAAGGCCTACTGCTGAAATTGTATGATGTGGATTTCTGAAAGGCCTTAGGGTAATCAGAGAAGTCTTCCCGGGTAAAAGACCTGAGATGCTGTGTATTTTTGTTATCTGAACCGCTTCCTCGAATGTCATATCGGGAAGTATTGACGGCAGCCTTTTTGCCAGCATTGTTTTGCCACTTCCCGGTGAACCTATCATCAGCATATTGTGGGAACCGCAGGCTGCTACTTCCATTGCTCTTTTTAAACTTGCCTGTCCCTTTACGTCACAAAAGTCTAACCCTTCTTTTGTATTATGCAAAAATATGCTTTCCACATCTGTATGGTAGGATAGAATAACTTTTTCGCCATTCAGATGCTTTATAATATCGTTAAGGTTTTTTACTGGTAAAATGTTTACGCCACTGAATACTGCTGCTTCATCGGAATTTGATTCAGGTACAAATACGTTCTTTATACCATTTGAGGTGGCACAGCAAACCATAGCAATAATTCCATCTATTGATTTTATACTTCCATCAAGGGAAAGTTCTCCTAAGAACATGTATGACGAAAGGTCGGTACTCTTTATTATATCCGAAGCTACCAGTATCCCTACTGCAATGGAAACATCATACATTGATCCTCCTTTCCTCATACTTGCAGGAGCCAGATTTATTGTTACTCTTCGTACCGGAAAATCTATTCCGCTGTTTTTTATAGCGGCTCTGACTCTTTCCCGGGATTCTCTTACAGCCATATCGCCAAGTCCTACTACGTCAAAATTGGGTATACCATTGCTTATATCCGTTTCAACGTCGACAATACAGCCGTCAATACCCAAAAGGGCACAGCTCTTTACCTTTGAGACCATATAAAGATCCTCTCATTAAATTTTTTGGAAATTTTGATGTAAAACACATTTGAATGATATTAAGAAATATTAAATAGAAACCTTACCAATTTAGACAAAATATATTAAGAATTACAAGAAATGATATCGTTCCATGGGATAAATTTTAACATAAAAATCAATTAAAGTCAAAAGACCCATTCAACAAAAGCGAATGGGCTGTATTTTTTATATAAACTATTCCATTTTTTAATCTCTAAGCAGTTTTCTAAGCTCGTCCATAAAAGTATTTATATCTTTGAACTGCCTGTAGACCGACGCAAACCTTACGTAAGCAACCTCATCCATGGTTTTAAGTTTTGACATAACCATCTCACCAATATCTTCTGTAGTTACTTCTCTCTGAAGTGAATTATGCAGTTGTGACTCTATATTTTCTACCATTTTTTCCAGGTCGTTTATAGATACAGGCCTTTTCTCACATGCTCTTAAAAGTCCATTCATTAGTTTGTCCCTGTCAAAGGGCTGTCTTGATTTATCCTTTTTTATTACCATCAGAGGCAGACTTTCAACTTTTTCATATGTGGTGAATCTTCTGTTGCATTTTGTACATTCACGTCTTCTTCTGATAGCAGAACCTTCATCCGTGGGTCGGGAATCAATGACCTTATCTTCTATAAAACCGCAAAATGGACACTTCATTTGTTTTTCCTCCTGTTGTAAAAGCAAGTGTTTTTTATGCTGATTCCATTTTACCTTATTTGATAATATTTGTATACCTACAGCAACTATCATTCTAAAAACTTTCTGACAAAATTCTCATTCATTTCAACCAGTATTATTTCATCACCAACCTTTATAATATTTTCCCATGGAATTATGTATTCATTATCCTTTCCAAACAGACCAAACCATTTACCGGGTATAGGAACTACTATCCCCTCTATTCTCCCGTCATTGAGGTTTATTTCCACATCTGATACCATTCCCAGACGTGTGCCGTCCAAAACATTTATAACTTCCTTATCCTTAAGGCTGCTTGCTCTTCTCATGTGTCAACCTCCGTAATCAAAAAAATAGGACATATATTAATAAATATATGTCCTATTTTTTTTGTTATGAAATATTTAATTCTTATAGATTTATTAAATGTATTTTTTCATATGCATTAATGCTGTCTTTTCAAGTCTGGACACCTGAGCTTGAGAAATTCCTATTTCATCTGCAACTTCCATTTGAGTTCTGCCTTCAAAAAACCTGAGGTTCAGAATGAGTTTTTCCCTGTCATTTAGTTTACGCATTGCCTCTTTCAAAGAAATCGTTTCGAGCCAATTCTCGTCTATATTTTTGTCATCGCTAACCTGATCCATTACATAAATTGCATCTCCTCCGTCATGGTAAACGGATTCAAACAACGATATAGGGTCTTGGATGGCATCCAATGCAAAAACAATATCTTCCTTGGGAAGCTGAAGTTCCTGAGCCAGTTCTGCTATTGTAGGCTCTTTTGAATTTTGTGTTGTAAGCCTCTCCTTTGCCTGTAATGCTTTGTATGCTATGTCTCTTAATGAGCGACTGACTCTTATGGAATTATTGTCTCTCAGATACCTTCTGATTTCTCCTATTATCATTGGGACTGCATAAGTTGAAAACTTGACATTCTGACTTACATCAAAATTATCTATAGCTTTTATTAAACCTATACAGCCTACCTGAAACAAATCGTCTACATATTCTCCTCTATTATTAAATCTCTGAATAACGCTTAATACAAGCCTGAGATTTCCATTTATAAACTCATCTCTAGCAGAATTATCACCTTTATGCATTCTTTCAAATAGTACTTTTTTCTGTTCATTAGTAAGAACAGGTAGTTTAGATGTATTAACACCACATATTTCAACTTTATTGATAAGCATATAAAAAACCTCCAGAGCAATAATAACTGTGCAATATCATTATTGCCATGAAGGTCTTTTTTATACTGAATCTAGGTTCAAAATATTTTTCTCGAAACCCTTGACAAGCTTGCATTTGCGGGTTCAACGGCTTCTCTCTAGGTCATCCTGCTAATCTCTTTTTTCAGTCTGCTGATAATTCTTTTTTCAAGTCTTGATATATAAGATTGGGATATTCCCAGCATATCTGCTACTTCTTTTTGGGTTTTTTCAACACCGTTCGCAAGACCAAACCTCAGTTCCATTATTTTCTTTTCCCTTACTGATAATTTTTTCATTGCAGTAGCAAGCAGTTCCTTGTCAACCTCGTCCTCAATACTTCTGTGAATCATGTCGTTTTCGGTTCCAAGTATATCCGACAGTAGCAGTTCATTACCATCCCAATCGATATTTAATGGTTCGTCTATAGATATTTCTGCCTTAACCCTGTTATTTCTTCTCAGATACATGAGTATTTCATTTTCAATACACCTTGAAGCATAGGTGGCTAGTTTGATATTTTTGGAGGGATTGAATGTATTTATAGCCTTTATCAAACCTATAGTGCCAATTGAAATCAGATCTTCTACTCCTACACCGGTGTTTTCAAACTTTCTTGCAATATAAACAACCAGTCTGAGATTTCTTTCAATTAAAATACTTTTAACGCCATAATCGCTTTTTTCAAGCTTATTAAGAAGGTAAGTCTCTTCATCGAGGGTAAGGGGAGGTGGCAAAGCCTCACTGCCTCCTATGTAATGTACTGGAAATACACTCCCGATTTTAAACTTCCTTAATAGCGTTTCGTACTTGATAAGTAAGTACATCTTACACCTGGATACAAAATTCATTTAGCTGTCCCCTTTCAAATATGTATATAGTAATTCAGCCTACGCAACCAGTTCCGGGCCAAGCAGTGCCTTGTACTTTTCATTCCTTGACAGGGACCTGTTGTATATACCTACAATCACATTTTTTACATCCCTTTTTTCTTCTTCCTCGCCTATCTCAATAAAATCAGGTTTAAAACCTATAAGCATTCCGTTTTCCTTGCCCAGTGAGCTAAAGGGTATCAACCTGAATCTTGAAAACCACTTAGAAGTTGAAATTGTTGTAGTTACACAGCTTAAATCGTCTTCCTTTGAATTTCTAAAGATATCCTTTATTTCTATCGGCAGTAGTTCTTCAAGTGCTTTAAATTCTACAACCATTACAGGAATATTTGTTAATGGATCCTTTAATGTATTACCGGTATCCACCAATGCAGGAAACCCTATTTTTCTGTTATCAAAGGCTATCTTTACCGGTATAAGAAGATTCTCCCTGGTAAATTTGCTTTGAATTACTTCCATAAATATTTTTATGATTATACCTACAGTAACGAGTGAAAAGAACATTAAACTCCACTTTGATTGCCCAAATACATAAACAATACCGTTTTTCACAAAGCCCCCCTGCTGATTGAAAAACAGGAAAGCAAGTGCTGCACCTGCAAAAATAAAAGTGGATATGTAAAAAATTACCAATGTTTTTATGAACGTCATAACCTTTCTGGGCGAGAATGTGACAGCTATTATAAAGAAGGATAAAAGTATCTTTGCCAACGTAGTATAGAATACCTTTATATCAGGTTCAACTATGATTATACCAACATATAAGGCACCTATTATCGCTCCGGAGAATAATCGCAAAGTGCTTGTGCTGTATTTTGAAAACTTTGCAGTAACATATAAAATAAGATAATTGATAACTAAATTTTCAAGTATAAGTACATCTAAATAAATTTCCACTTTTATACCTCACAATTACTAAAAGACCTGTACGGAAATTATATCTATTAAATTATTATTCAAGCCTTTATGTTTTTATGTTTATTATACATAGTCAATTAACAAAAGTTTGTCAAAAAGAAATGTAGAAAAAGAATTTTCATATGACAAAATAGGTTTCCAAAAACCCGGAAAATGCAAAAAACCCGTTGGAACTTCCAACGGGCTGTAAATGCGCTAAATTAACCGAATTTATGCTTAATTTATTTAAATCTGTTTCTTCTCAGAAAAGTTGGTATATCAAGTTCATTGTCAACTGACATTGAGCCTGAAGAACTTTTCTCCTGAGAAACTGAACCGTAGCTTCCGCTGTCAACAGGTGCTGAGGCATTTGAAGATACAGAACTTTTAACTACTTTTTCAACGGGCTTTTCAGTCTTTTTAAGTATAGGACTTGTCTCAAAGCCGGTCGCAATAACTGTTATCATGAGTTCATCTTTAAGATTGTCATCAATAACAGCTCCAAATATTATATTTGCTTCGGGGTCAGCAGACTTCTGAACCAGTTCTGCTGCAGTATTTACTTCAAACAGACCCAGATCAGGCCCTCCTGTAATATTTACAAGTACTCTCCTTGCACCTTCAATTGATGTTTCAAGAAGTGGACTTTGAATTGCCTGTTTTGCTGCATCTTCCGCTCTGCTTTCACCGGATGCTCTTCCAACTCCCATGTGAGCCAAACCTGAACTAAGCATTATTGTTTTTACATCAGCAAAGTCAAGATTTACTAATCCGGGAACGGCAATCAAATCAGAAATACCCTGTACACCCTGACGTAATATATCATCTGCCATTCTGAAAGCCTCTACCATTGTTGTTCTTTTTTCAACAACCTGAAGAAGCCTGTCATTTGGTATTGTTACTAGTGAATCAACTGAATTTTTAAGGTTTTCTATACCTCTTTCAGCATGTTGCATACGGGTTCTGCTTTCAAACATAAAAGGTTTTGTAACAACAGCTACCGTAAGAATACCCATCTCTCTTGCAAGCTGCGCTACAACAGGAGCTGCACCAGTTCCTGTTCCGCCACCCATACCGGCAGTAACAAAAACCATGTCGGCGCCCTTTATAGCCTGTGCAATCTCATCTCTGCTCTCATTAGCTGCCTTTTCTCCGATTTCAGGATTTGCTCCGGCACCAAGCCCTTTAGTAAGCTTGTCTCCTATCTGAATCTTAGTATTGGCTTTTGATAAAAATAATGCCTGCTTATCAGTATTAATCGCTATAAAATCCACGCCTCTTAACCCGGCTGCTATCATCCTGTTAACGGCGTTGTTGCCTCCGCCACCACAACCAATAACTTTTATTTGGGCAAAATGGTCCATGTCAATCTCGAAATCTAGCAATTTAAATCCCCCTTTAGCATTTGTAATAAAACTGATGTGTATATCTATTAAATTTAACGGAATAAATTGTCTTTTTTTATATATAGCGTAGAAAAACACATAATAATACTATATATTATAAAAACAAATAAGGCAAGTTTTGATTTATATTGCCTAGTAAAAAAATTCTTTTAAGGCATTTAATGCCTTTTTGAAAAATGAACTTTGTTTGGCTTTTTTTACAGGCTTTAAATCGGCTTTCTTGGTGACAGAACTTGTTGTACTAGCTTCTCTTTCCTGTTTGCCTATATAACTGACAATCCCCGCGGCAGTGCAATGCTGCAGACCGGATAAACTTCTTACCTTCGGTGATGCTATCCTTACCGGCACATTGAAAAGCTCATTTGCTATTTGTACTGAACCATCCATTGAAGAAATACCATTTCCTGAAAGTACTACTCCCGCACCGTAATTACCGGGACAGTTTTTCTGAATCAGCTCAAAGCACAGACTGAATATCTCATAAACTCTTGCTTCAATTACTTCTATAACATCTGATACCTTTACATTCTTTTTAAAACTCTCGCTGATATCATTTACTGTTATATCCTGATCGAATTTAATAAGTGCTGTGGAGGCCAGTTGAAGTTGTCTTTTTACTTTTTCGGCTTCAGAATATGTAATTTTTAAAGCTATAGATAAATCATTGGTTATATGGTCTCCTCCGACAGGAATACACTTGTTCATAACCAGCATATCATTTTTGAAAACACTTATTTCTGTTGAACCACCTCCAACATCAATAAGCACTACTCCCATTTCCTTTTCGTCAGGCGCTAAAATGCATTCCCCCGATGAAAAGCCTTCGGGTATTATCCCATCAACTTTTAAACCGGCTTTCTCCATACTTCTCACAATATTCTGTACTGAGATTATCTTTCCTATTACTACGTCAAAATCTCCTTCAAGTTTTGCGCCCTTCATACCTACAGGATCTGTGATACCATCGTAACCGTCTACTATGTACTGTCTGGGAACAACATCAATAATCTCGCTGCCCTCCGGTATGTCCATAGTACCTGCCGAGTAAAGAAGTTTTTGTACATCATTTCTTGTAATTTCCTTATTTTCACTGGCTACAATAGTAAAATTCTTATGATTATTAATATCAACATGCAATCCTGAAATATTTACGTATGCAGTAGCAACCTTGATTTCTGCTTGATTTTCAGCGATTTTTACAGAATTTCTGATAGATGATGAAACGGCCTCAATATCTACAATGATTCCTTTTTTTACTCCATTACAAGGATCAGTTCCTTTACCTAAGACCTCTACCTCGCCCATGCTGTTAATTTTTCCAATTACCGTACTTACCTTGGAAGTACCTATGTCAATTCCTACTATGATATCAGACACCGAACTGACCCCCTAAAAAGTGTATCTTTAGTACTTTTCGTAACATTCTGTATTTAAATATCCTCTTTTACTATATTATCTTTTTTAAACATTTTATTCAATAGATATCTTCTAATTAAAGCAAAGTTTAAGAAAAGTCTGTTACCGAAGGCAAAAATAGCTGCAAAGTATATTTGTATTCCCAGTTTGTCCCCGATATAAGCAAGACCTGCAGCAAGCAACGCATTTCCAAAAAATCCTGACAGAAATATTCTCATCTCAAATTTTTTGTTTATTGAAGCAACTATCCCTCCAAACACAGAGTCCAGTGCAGCAAGTATGGCTACAGCCACATACGTAAAATATTCTGATGGTATCGTTATAGGAATAAACATTCCTGCTATTATTCCCAGAATTAATCCTAAAATCGGTATCATATTAAACCTCCATAGCCTCAGTAGTAAGTATTTTAATTATTCAGCCGGAGCAAAGAATGGATGGCTTCCTGATGTAAAATCCAAAGTCCCCTTTTGCTTGGCAGTAATATTATTAACCCAAAAATGCCTTAAAAAATCTAACTTGTAATCCGAATTATCCAAATCACCGAATTTTACGGTAACCCTATTTTCAAATACAGCGGTTACCATACCCGGGTCTGACATATTAACTGCTGTCAGCTTTGGGTACAGTTTCAGTTTAGAATTCTTATCACTCTTATTTAAAAGATTGCAAAAATTAATCAAATCATTTAACGTGTCTTTATTATTAAATTTTACCTCTTGTCCCAGTTTAAAGCTATCCAACGAATTACCTATTATTTTGAAATATTTCTTTTTTTCGTTAGGACTATTTAGGACCTCCAAAGCGTACCCCTTTTTGTCAATGAGCAGGCTTGTCCCTTTATTGTCGAGTATACAAAAAGGTGTTCTCTCTGTAACCTTTATTTTTATGGACTTTGGTACTGAAGGTCTTATACTGATAGAGCTTATGTATGGCATAGACATAGACACCGCTTTTTCTTTGTCTTCAAACTTTAGCATTAATAAATTCTTTGGTTTCTCTCCAAGCATTTTGAACACATTCTGACCCGTAACAAGGCCTGAACGCAGAATTATTTCATTGGCCTGATATTTTTTATTCCCAGTAACCTTTATATTGTCTACTATAAAAAGTGAAGATCTGGCAAATAAAACAACTGCCGTCACAATAAATACAAATAAAAATAGCTTTTTGAGCCTTCTTATTTTAAATCTGTATTTTTTTTTCTTTTTATCTTTTGTAGTTTTTAAATTTTTCTTTTGAATATTATTCATTGGTTTTATACCCTTATAATTTTAGCACCTAAAGCCGACAGCTTATCTTCTATTTTATAATAGCCTCTGTCTATATGCTCAAGGCCTGTAACTATAGTTTCTCCTTTTGCTGCTAATCCGGCAAGAACCAAAGCGGCACCTCCGCGTAGATCTCTTGCTAAAACCTGTGCACCGTTAAGGCCGTCAACACCTTTTATTACAGCAACCCGACTGTCTATTCTGATGTTTGCACCCATCTTTAAGAGTTCGTCAACATGTTTGTATCTGCTATCAAATATTGTCTCAATAATTATGCTGGTACCCTTACATACCGACAACAATGTCATCAGCTGTGCCTGCATATCTGTTGGGAATCCCGGGTAGGGTAAGGTCCGTACAACTTCAATGGCATCCAGCCTTGTTCCGGCACTCACCTGAATGTCGTTCCTTTTTATAGAAATCTGACAGCCTATATCACTTAACACCGATGCAATAGATATAATATGTTCCGGTATTATGTTCTTTATTGTTACATTGCCACCTGTAATAGCAGCCGCAACCATATATGTACCCGTAATTATTCTGTCTGGTATTACCGAATGCTCCACATTGTTAGGTTTCTTCTCAAGTCCTTTGATTCTTATTACGCTTGATCCTGCTCCGGTTACCTTCGCCCCGATTTTTTGAAGGAAGTTCTGCAGATCTACAATTTCCGGCTCTTTTGCTGCGTTTCTGATAGTAGTATCTCCCTGTGCGTAAACAGCAGCTATCATAGTATTTTCCGTTGCACCTACACTTGGATAATCAAGGTAAATGTCACATCCCTTCAGTCCGTCTGTCTCACATAATATGTAACCGCCACTTACATCATCTATCTTTGCACCAAGGCTTCTTAATGCTTTCAGATGTAAATCGATAGGTCTTGGGCCTAATTCGCAACCACCTGATTGTGTTATTCTGCTGGCACTATCACTTTATAATTATAGCATAATGTAATATTACCCATCAATGCGATATAAAACATAAGAAATTTGTTAAAAATCATGATATAATGTTTACTAAAAGTTTTTTAAATTTTGAGGTTTAAAATTTAATAGGAGAATATATGAATTTCAGAAAAATACTTACAATAATAATATCAAAATTAACAATAAAAGTACTCAGAATACTAAAAAAAGGCGGTACAACCTTGCCCGGAAAGGTTGCGTTCAAACTATATCCCCATATCCTCAGATCAATAGCTAAAGACTTCGAAATAATTATGGTGACGGGAACTAACGGTAAGACAACAACTTCAAGGATAATTGAAGAAATTCTGAAAAACAATAATGTTGATTACATAACCAACAAATCAGGTGCAAACCTGTTAAGTGGTATAACTACTACTTTTATACAGGCTGTTTCTCCTTTGGGGAAGCCCAAGCACAAGACAGCACTTATCGAAAGTGATGAAGCGGCGTTTAATCAGGTTACCAAACACCTGCAACCCAAGTCAGTTGTTGTTACAAACTTTTTCAGGGATCAGTTAGACCGATACGGAGAACTCTATTCTACACTTAACGCTGTTAAATCGGGTTTGGACAGGCTGGATAAAAAGACTACTCTTATACTGAATGCCGACGATTCAATGTGCGCATCACTTGGTCATAAAACTGAGAAGCCTGTATTTTACTATGGTTTTGGTGGCGCTGCCAGTCAGCAGAGTCTTGAAAACATCAATACTGATGCCATGTTCTGTATTTTTTGCAAATGCAAATATCAATATAAAAGCCATGTATATGGTCATTTAGGAGAATTCTATTGTCCTGAATGCGGTTATTCAAGGCCCGTGGCAGACCTTGAGTGTGTTGGTATCGAAGAAGCCGGAAGCAGCTATACAACTATTAAGTGGAAATGTTCAGAGGCATTGAACAATGATGAAGCTGAACATACAACCCGAATCAATCTTCCCGGCCTCTATAATGTTTATAATGCAATGGCGGCTGCAACCTGCGGCCTTTCGCTGGGATATAATACCGAAACGGTTAAGAAGTCCATGGAATCCTTTGAGTGTGGTTTCGGAAGAATGGAAACCATTAATGTAGGAGACAAAACCATTAAGTTGATTCTTGTTAAAAATCCTACCGGCTTCAATCAGGTACTTAACTTCCTTACCCTTGACAGTCAGCCCCTGAATATAGCCTTTCTTATAAATGACAAGTTGGCTGATGGAACGGATATTTCTTGGCTTTGGGATGTTGGCTTTGAGCATTTAAATACTGCGGATGACAGAATTGTCAATCTTATAACATCAGGTATAAGAGGTGAGGATATGGCTGTACGTCTTAAATACAGTGGCCTTGATACAAGAAAAATAAGAATTATTAAAGACTATCAGAGGCTTATAGATGAGGGCTTAAAAGCCGTGTTACCAGGCGGATGTTTCTATATTCTTCCTACTTACACTGCTATGCTGGATATCAGAGGTATTCTAAAGAAAAAGTTTAACTTAAAGGAGTTTTGGAAATAGATATGTATCAATTAAAAATTTGTCATTTATACCCTGACCTTTTAAATACTTACGGAGACATGGGAAATATACTAGCTTTACAGAGACGTGCTCAATGGCGCGGAATAGATATATCAGTCACCAACATAACAATCGGGGACAGCTTTGATTCCGAAGAGTATGATATTGTTTTTCTCGGAGGCGGTCAGGACTATGAGCAGGAGATTATACAAAAGGATGTACTGACCCAGAAGGGATCTGAGATTAAAAACGCCGTTGAGGGGAGTAAGGTATTCCTTTGCATATGCGGAGGCTATCAACTCATGGGAAAATACTACAAAACATGGGATGGTAAAGAGCTCGAATACTTGGGTGCACTTGATTTATGGTCAATAGGCGGCAAAGAGAGGATGATAGGTAATATTGTATTTGAAAGCGTGCTTATTTCAGATAAAGGTTCACCTCTCAAAATAGTGGGCTTTGAGAATCATTCCGGACGTACTTACTTGGGAGATGGTGTTCGTCCTCTGGGTAAAGTTCTTTCAGGCAATGGAAACAACGGTACTGATGGATTTGAAGGTGCTGTTTATAAAAACGTATACTGCTCATACTCCCACGGAAGCCTTCTGCCAAAGAACCCTCTTCTGGCAGATCACCTGATATCATTAGCTTTGAAACAAAGGTATGATGAATTTGAAAGCCTTAATCCGTTAGAAGATGCTTTTGAAAATGCAGCAAGAGTTTCTATGATACAAAGGATATTAAAATAAACATTGACTTTTGATTATTTGGCATGTTACTATATCTTTAATACAATATTTGTAAGTAAATGTGATGAATGGGAAAAGTAAAATATATGAGTCTTTAAAGCGAGCAGTGGTTTGGTGGAAGCATTGCAGGATAGTATTTTTGAAGTTCTCCCATGAACAGTTGGCTGAACCTTTTATGTAGGTCACACCGGGTCTTTCCCGTTACAGAAAGAAGTGTATCGGAATTTTTTTTATATCCCGTACATGATTGAGTGGGTTTTACCAATTTGGGTGGTACCGCGTAGACTATAAGTCTTCGTCCCTTGTTTATAGGGATGAGGGCTTTTTTATTTATTAAAACCCTGAAATGCTAACTTATTTTACTTGAGACAGTTGTATTACAAATATTAATTCAGGAGGATTAAACTATGATTATTGTCATGAAGCAAAGTGCGACGGAAAAAGACATTGAAAACGTTGAAAATAGGCTGTTGGAACTGGGTTTCAAAACCCACCCCATCCATGGAGATATCAAAACAGTAATCGGAGCAATTGGAGATAAAAGGCTTCTTAATGCCCACGCTGTATCACAAATGCCGGGTGTAGAAACCCTGGTCCCTATTATGAAGCCTTATAAACTTGCAAGCAATGAACTTCAGCATACACCAACAATTATAGATATCGGTGGTGTCAAAATCGGCGGTGAAGAAATTGTTGTTATGGCCGGGCCATGTGCCATAGAGAATGAAAAAGACTTTATTGATACTGCAATCAGTGTAAAGAATAGCGGAGCTAAAATCCTTAGGGGCGGTGCTTTCAAGCCAAGAAGTTCACCTTATGCCTTTCAGGGACTTGAAGAGGATGGCCTTAAAATAATGGTTGCAGGCCGTGAAGCAACCGGCCTAAAACTGGTTACCGAAGTTGTGGATACCAGAGATGTAGAACTTGTAAACAAATATACAGATATATTTCAAATAGGCGCACGAAACATGCAGAATTTCAGGTTGTTAAGTGAAGTTGGGATGACCCGGAAGCCTGTTCTTCTAAAGAGAGGTTTGTCGGCCACTATTGAAGAATGGCTTATGGCTGCTGAATATATAATAGCTGAGGGAAATCATGAAGTTATTCTTTGCGAAAGAGGCATACGAACTTTTGAAACAGTAACAAGAAATACCCTTGATTTAAGTGCAATTCCTGCAATAAAAGATGTTTCACATCTTCCCGTTGTGGTTGATCCCAGCCATGCTACAGGTAACTGGAAGTATGTTCCTGCACTAGCAAAGGGAGCAATTGCTACCGGTGCAGACGGTCTTATTATTGAAGTTCATCCCAATCCACCGTGTGCTTTATGCGATGGCCCTCAGTCTCTAAGGCCCGAAAGATTTAAAAGCCTTATGGATGAATTGAGATTGGTAGCACAGGCAGTACAAAGAACCATCTAATCCCTACTAAAAAAAGGAAAGCTACTGTTAGAATCAGAGCTTTCCTTTATATTTGTGTTATTTGTACCATCTATACTATGTAGTCCAAGTCTGCAGGTTTACATGTAATATCATCATCCTCATTAAAAATAACCTGCATACACTCAATGCTACCGTTATTGAGCTTATCTAATTCATTAAGTTTCAGGTACACTATTGCGTTTTCTTTTATTTTTATGTTTATCCTGTCAAATATCTCCTTTTGCATGACATCAATTATTGTTTTGATGTTATCAACTGCCGAATGTACCGACTTTGATTCAATAATAACAGGTATCCTGGAATTAGTAGGACTTAACAGCTTTACATGAAGTATTCCGGGATCAATAACATTTTGTGTAGGATATAGCAAATCTCTCTCAAATAGAAGTGAATTCATAGTGTTTGCACCCTCCTAATCAGATACTACATTTTTCCTTACACTATAAAAATATCACTATTTGTCATTATCGTAAAGCTTTTTATACATTTTATAGTATTTTTGTATTCTTGCAACATAGTTTTCTGTTTCTTCAAAGGGTATAGCACTAAGACTCTTGCCATCATGACTTTTCTCAGGGTCTTTAAGCCATTTTGAAACGTTACCGCTACCAGCATTGTAAGCAGCCAGTGCTACCACAGTGTCATTGTCAAACTGTTTTAGCAGATTTGCCAGATACCAGCAGCCAATTTTTATATTGGTTTCGGGTTCAAGGAGCATACTTTTTTCAAAATCATTAATGCCTGCCTTTTTAGCCGCCCACTCCCCTGTGCTGTCCATAATCTGCATCAATCCCTTGGCTTCTCTAGGTGAAACAGCCTGGGAATTAAAACCGCTTTCTGCTTTTATAACCGCATAAACCATATAGTTATCCAGATTATACTGCTGTGAATACTTCTCTACATATTCGGTGTATTCCAAGGGATATAAATATTCTAAAACATACCTTGAACCAAATATTCCGACTGCTGCTAGTATAACCAATATAATTAGCACACCTAATATTTTTAAACCGCCTTTTTTCTTTTTCCTCAAAGAAATCACCTTAACAGCCTTGCAAACTGACTTTCTACTTCTTGTCTAAGGAGCGTTACATCATCATTATTATTGATAACTGTATTTGCGATTTTTAAATATTCCTCATCAGAAATCTGGGATTGAATTCTTGAAACGGCTTCCTCATAGGTCATACCGTTTCTCTTTATAATTCTTTCAACCCTTATCTCCGTTAGCGCAAAAACCGTCCAAACCTCATCGCACAAATCAAGAAAGCCGTTTTTAATAGGTATGGGTGCATCAATAACAATAACTTTTGTCCGTTTAAGCAACTGTTCTTCCACATTTTCTTTTATTTTTTGGGCAACATATTTATGCACAATACTGTTCAATATCTTAAGTTTTTTCTCATCATTAAACACTCTAGTCGCCAGTTCCTTGCGATTTAGCTGTCCCCAATCATCAAGTATATCCTTACCGAACGCCTGTGTCAACTCCTCTAAGGCCTTTTTCCCGGGCTCTACGACCTCTCTGCTTATTACATCTGCATCAATTACAACAGCACCAAGTTCTTTAAGAATACTGCTTACTGTACTTTTTCCACTCCCAATTCCGCCTGTTACCCCTAAAATAATTGATTTACTATTTCGTGTCATACCAACTGTCCCCATGTTTTACGTCTACTGTCAAAGGCACTCTTAATTGTACGGCATTCTCCATACAGTCCTTCAACAATTTTGATACCTCTTCCAATTCAGATTTCTCGGTTTCTACTATCAATTCATCGTGAACCTGAAGAATAAGTTTTGACTTAAGCTTTCTCTTTTTCAGTTCATTATAAACCTTTACCATTGATATTTTAATAATATCTGCCGCACTTCCCTGAATAGGTGTATTCATTGCAACACGCTCTCCAAAGGAACGCATATTAAAATTACTGGATTTAAGTTCAGGAAGATACCTTCTTCTGTTGTAAAGTGTTGTCACAAACCCGAATTCTCTGCCTTTTTCAACAGTGTCACTCATGTATTCCTTTACCTTGGAATACTTGTCAAGATAGTCATCTATATATTTCCGAGCTTCCTTTTTTGTTACCCCAATATCTTTTGACAGGCTGAAATCACCGATACCGTAAACTATTCCAAAATTAACTGCTTTCGCCCTTGACCTCATTAACGAGGATACCTCTTCCGGCGGTATTCCGAATACCTTTGAAGCAGTCGTAGTATGAATGTCCTCGTTTTTTAAGAAGGCTTCTATCATGTTAGGATCATCTGTTATATGTGCAAGTACCCTTAGTTCTATCTGTGAATAATCGGCATCAAGCAGTACATAATCCTGATTAGTCGGAATAAATACCTTTCGTATCTTTCTTCCCATTTCCAATTTAACAGGTATGTTTTGTAGATTGGGTTCGGTACTGCTGATTCTTCCGGTAGCCGTTACAGTCTGGTTAAAGTTTGAATGAATTTTGCCATCCTGCTCTAATACAGACAAAAGTCCATCAGCATATGTTGACTTGAGTTTCATCAACTGTCTGTATTCAAGAATTCTTTCGACTATCTCATGCTTGTAGGAAAGCTGCTCAAGTACCTCTGCATTTGTTGAATATCCTGTTTTGGTTTTCTTTCCAACAGGCAGTCCCAGTTTCTCAAAAAGTATTACACCCAGCTGTTTTGGAGAATTGATATTAAAGGTCTCTCCTGCCTGCATGTATATTTCATTTTCCAGTATTACAAGTCTTGAATCCATTTCCTTTGAATATGCTTTTAGGCCTTCCACGTCAACTTTGAAACCCCTTAACTCCATATCTGCCAGTACCTCCACAAGAGGCAGTTCTATTTTATAATAAAGTTCATCCTGACCGTTATCACTTATAATGGGACGGAGCTTTTTGGTTAATCCGAATATGGCGTTTACCGCCGCAGCACAAACTTCCGAAGCACTTACATCCTGTCCCTGGTCAAGTCTTTTGCCGTGTTTGTCATACAAAATCTCAACGGGTATAATGCTCTGTTTTAATTTGTCTTCAGACAGCTCCGAAATCGTGTAGGTGCTTCTGGTGGGTTCAAGTATATATGCTGCTATAAAAGTGTCAAATACTACATTTTCAAGCTCTATTCCATAAGACTTGAGATACTTGTATAAGTTTTTCAAATCATGTCCGTATTTTTCAATATCCTTGTTCTCGAATATTTCACGAAGTTCATTCAAAGCCGTTTCACAGGTTAATTTTTGGGAGAAAACAATATTAGCAGGAGCGTATTCCTCCTTACAGGCAAATATACACAAATCATCCAAATAGCTACCTGTAGGGTCAACGTGATAATAAACAGCTACCATACCGCTGAGTTTGATTGCACTAATGTATGATTGTAATTCACTAACGGAATCAACAACTACATGTTCAATTTTTAAAGCTTCAGTAGCCTCTACAAAAGGAGTACTTTCCAAACCGAACTTTTCTATAAGTGACTTAAATTCAAGTCGTTTGAAGATACCATATAATGCTTCTTTGTCAATCTCTACTCTTGCAAAATCATTCAGGTTCTCAACTCCGGGTACTTTTCTGTATATAGTAGCCAGTCTTTTACTCATAAAAGCAAGGTCTTTGTTGTTTTCCAGTTTTTCCCGAACGCCCTTCTTCTCTACTTTGTCTATATTTTCATATAATTCTTCAATAGAGTTAAACTTCTTGATCAGATCAAGGGCAGTTTTTTCACCGATACCGGGTACTCCGGGAATGTTGTCCGAGGTATCCCCCATAAGCCCTTTTACGTCAATAAGCTGGCCCGGTGTTACACCGTATTTTTCTATGACTTTTTCAAAATTATATTGATCTGTCTCGGTTTTATTTCCCCTTGTTACAGGTAGCATTATTTTTGTGTAGCTGGAAGCCAGCTGTAATGAATCCCTGTCCCCGGTCAGCAGTATCGTTTCCATTCCCTGCTTTTCAGCATAGGATGAAACAGTTCCCAGTATATCGTCAGCTTCAAAGCCTTCCACTTCGACCCTTGCAATGTTCATAGCATCCAAAACCTGCTTTATAATGGGAACCTGAACTGCCAACTCATTTGGCATTCCCTTTCTTTGAGCCTTGTATTGGTCATACTCCTTATGCCTGAAAGTGGGAGCTTTTAAATCAAATGCTACGCATACGTACTTTGGTTTTTCATCCTGAAGATATTTCGACAGTATATTTATAAATCCAAAAACTGCATTTGTATATAATCCCTCGGACGTTGTGAGCATGGCTGTTCTGCTTAGTCCGTAAAATGCCCTGTTTAGTATACTGTTGCCGTCTACAATTAAAATTTTGTCTTCCGAATCCATTTGTGCCTCCGATGTTTATTTATCTGCAAAAAATATTCTTATCGTTATCATACCATTATTCTTTACAATCTCGTCCATCTTTTGAGATAAATTATCTCTTTCTTTTTCCAGAGTTGATGTGTCATCATCTTTTATTTCCATATCATTAATTTTTTGTGTAAGTTCATCTCTTCTCTTTTCAAGTTCTTTATACTGCTCAGTAATATTTTCTTTTGAAACAGGCAACTTTATGCTAATATCCAGATTGTATTTTTCAATAGCCAATTGCTGAATTTTTGTAAATGAGTCCAAAGGAATGACATAATCAACATAATTATTTTGAGCCATAATAAATACAGTATCGTCGTCGGCAGTTAACTCTTTGCCTCCTAACTCTGACATTAAGTCCTTTAAGGCTCCATCTTCATTTTCTTTATCCTGGGTAGCATAACTTAAATTCATTTCTGCTGTATTTGAAAAATACTGCATGGGGACTGTATCGTCAGCAACCTTTGTTTTATATACTGAATCAGTTTTCTCCTTTGATTCTCCATCTGTTTTTTTCGTACTTTGACTTGACTTTGATACAGCTTTCTTTTCACTTTTTTCCTCAAAGAGTCTTTTTTCAGGGTAATCTTTCACTGTACTCCTGCTGTTGTCGGCTGTCAGCTTTTCGGATGATGGTTGAGCTTCATTATTATTACTCTCTTGGGCACTAAAGTTCTGTACTGATTCCTGTGTGGAAATAGCAGAATCCTTTGTACTATCCTCAGCAGAATTAGAAGCAACTATACCTGTAGAAATATCGGCAACTTGCCTGTTTTTTAATCCGGTATCAGGAATCAGGCTGTATGCCAATAAAGATATTACCAGCACAGCTGCCGTTGACAGCCCTGCAATTAACTTTTTATTATATATAAACAACCTGCCTTTATTCTCTTTTTCATTTTCCGCAACTTTTATAAGTCTGTCATGGAGGGAAGACGAAAAATTCTGTGGCAGCATTATATCTCCGCTTTCTCTGCACATTTCTGTAAAAGCTAAAGCTTCCTTAACCTTTTGAGAACATTTACTGCACTCATTTATATGCTTTTCAAATTCTCTTTTAGTTGTCTCTTCCAGCATGTCATCAATATATAAAGATACATAGTAATCTGATTTCTTGCAAAAATCCATTTCAATTCCCTCCTTTCACTTTATTTGACGTAATCGGTAAATAAATGTTCCTTATCTTTGCATAATAATTCCCTTAGTTCGTTTCTGGCCCTGCTGATTCTGGATTTCACAGTGCCTACAGGAATTTTCATTGTATCCGATATTTCATCGTAGCTGAGTCCCATAAAATCACGGAGTATGATAGCCAAGCGGTTTTTTTCGTTCATTTTATCCATGGCTTCTTTAATGGCCTGTTTCTGTGCATTGGTCTCTGCCACTTTTTCTGGCCCCGGATTTTCTGAAATGAGACTGTCTTTCAGTTGTAAATCCTCAAAAGTGTTTTGCTCTATGGAGATCACTTTCTTCTTCTTGTTTTTTCTAATAAAATCTAGACATACATTGGTTGCAATTCTGTAAAGCCACGTAGATATGGCACAATTCCCTTTAAAGTCTTTTATGTACTTGAAAGCCTTTATAAATGTCTCCTGAGCCTGTTCATATGCATCTTCGGTGTTATTGAGCATTCTGTAGCAAATACTGTATACTTTTGAATAGTATGCGGTCGTAAGCTCTTCAAATGCCCCTACGTCCCCGTTGCGTGCCTTGTGCAACAAGTTGTTTTCATTTACTGTTTCCATATTTTAGATCCTTACTTTTTTTATAGATCTGAAATGCCATTGTACCCAATAGCCCATAATATTGCAAGCCTTCATATTTTCAAAACAATTATACCATAATATGTACAAACAAATTGTAACTTTAAATTCAAAAATTACTCCAAAGTAACACACCCACCCGGATAGCTTATAGTCACTTTTCCTTCTCTGGCCAGTAAAGGGCCCATTAATATTATTGATGATCTCATTTCTGCAGCCAGTTGTTCAGGAACCTCCGTAGAAGATACAGTTGACGAATCAACAGTCACAACATTATCTTCTACTTTCACTTTACAACCGATGGTTCTTAAAATCTCAATTATAACCTCCACATCCTTAAACATGGGACAGTTCTTGATGACATTTTCTCCACGGTTAAGAATTGTAGCAGCTAATATTGGTAAAACAGCGTTTTTCGCACCTTCAATCTCTATTTCACCTTTTAATTTTTTACCTCCCGTGACTATTATTTTGCTCATAATAAAACACACCTCCGTCATGCCGGGACATTATAGATATTTGTAATGCCACTTTTTTCACTCCTATTTCCAAGTTAATTTTTAAGTTTTATCTCGATATATATGTAAGCTTATAATAGCCCTATATAAAAAATTAAAATACAGATATATAAACCTCTATCCCTGCAATATCAGTTTATGCGTATGTGAATAAAGTGTTACTCATGTTTATTTTACAATACAAGGCAGGCTCCTGCCTGCCTTGTATTGTTCTTTTATCCCATCTGGGATTGGATACCCTTAACCTTTTGCTGTGCTTGTGATATCTCCTGTTGGTTTGCATTTTGTACGGAATACCAACCTTTTTGAGACATCATATCAAAAACATGCTTCTGTTCGTCAAAAGTTCTGGTCAATATACTTTTTACATCGTTTCTAAGAGCCGGATTGGAACTTTCAAGAATCAAATTTGTTAATGATGATGCAACAAGCTTTCTTTCATCTAATATAGATGTCATTATTTCCTTGTCTGTTAACTCTGCCATATTCTACACCTCCTATTGTTGACCTGCTGTGTTTATGTGCTTAATCAAAAGCTGTAAGCCATTCTTCTCTTCACTAGCCAATTGGTTGCAAAGATTTTTTATCTGGCTGTCATTGGCCAGCTGTGCACAACCTTGCAAATACTTTATGTTGTTTTCACACATACTGATATTATCCTGAATCAGCATCAGTTCTTTACTTGTAAGTGGCATGTCAATCCTCCCTTTTACCTTTTAATTTATTCAACTTATAAAACTAGATATAAGTCGAACTCAAATGTTATTTTATACAAATATAAATATCATATTCTTAATTAATAATAATATTAGGATTAAAAATATCTGACCAAAATGATAATTGAAATAATGGGTAATATATGGTAGTCTATGTGTTTAGATATAATTAAAAATATGATTAAAGTGGGTACTATTAAATGAAAAAGGGAAAATTAAAAAATAAGGAACATTATTTGCTCAATATGGCTCCATCAAAACTCCTGGTTTTAAGCTTTGCCGTTTTGATACTCACAGGTGCAATACTCTTATCAATGCCATTTTCCTCAAGGTCAGGAGAATGGACGCCTTTTATTAATGCACTATTTACAGCTACCTCAGCGTCATGTATAACAGGCCTGATAGTTTATGATACCTATACTTACTGGTCCACCGCAGGGCAAATAATAATATTATCATTGATTCAAGTCGGTGCTTTGGGGATTATTACCCTGGCAACCTTCTTTTCGCTGTTATTAAAGAAAAAAGTAGGTTTAAAGGGAATGCTTATTGCTCAGGAATCCATAAATGCCTTCAGGTATGATGAAGTTCTGAGGCTTGTCAGAAAAATTGTAACTACTACCCTGCTGGTTGAAACAATTGGGGCATTAATTTTGTCTTTGAGTTTTGTGCCAAAATTCGGCGCCTTTGGCTTTTATATGAGTGTTTTTCACTCTGTTTCAGCATTCTGTAATGCGGGTTTTGACATAACCAGCGGTGCCATTAACGGCAAATTTCTCAGCATTGTGCCTTTTAATAATGATCCGATTGTAATATATACCATTTCAGGACTGATAATAGTTGGAGGGCTTGGATTTACGGTTTGGAGAGATTTGTATGAGTTCAGGAAAAATAAAACACTTCTTTTTCATACAAAACTGGTGCTTGTTATAACTGCTCTGCTATTGATTAGCGGTACAATATTTTTCTTCGCAAACGAGTACAATAATCCAAAAACACTTGGACCTATGAGTTTTTTGGAAAAAATCAACGCAGCCTTCTTTCAATCCACAGCAGCCAGAACTGCAGGCTTTAATTCAATAAATCTTGCCGACATGAAAGAGATATCAAAGGTATTTACTGTGTTCCTCATGTTTGTAGGAGCAGCTCCGGGATCAACCGGAGGAGGTATAAAGGTTACTACCTTTGGTGCTATTATGATTGCTGTTTTTTCACAAATAAAAGGGGCCGGGGATATAGTTCTCTTTAAAAGAAAATTACACCAGTATACAGTAAACAAGGCTCTTTCCATAACAGGGCTAAGTGCTATTGTTGTTGTAATAATTACCACTGCCATAGTTTCCATTCAAAGCAATTTCCATGTTTTGGACATACTGTATGAGACAACTTCAGCCTTTGGTACAGTAGGATTGACTCTCGGTCCTACGCCTTTACTTAATAACGCAAGCAAAATTCTTATAATTCTTGCAATGTTTTTGGGAAGGGTTGGCCCTCTGTCCTTTGCAGTAGCACTAACTCTAAAATCTTCAAAAAGAACTTCCGATATAGTTTATCCTGAGGCAAAGATTCTTGTAGGTTAGGTTGCTTTATCATTGAACATAAAAAACCGCCTGTATCAGTTAAATCCAAATTACTGATACAAGCGGTTTTTTTATTTATTACGATTAAACAAGCTTTATCTTTACAAAGCTCTTCTTGCCCTTCTGGAGCATCATTTCTCCATTAACAAGGTCATTTGTACCAACCGTATAATCAAAAGCGGTTATCTTTTCATTGTTAAGAAGTACCCCTCCCTGCTGAACAGTTCTTCTTGCCTCACTCTTTGAGGGAGCAAGTCCTGCTATCATAAGCAAATCAATTATTTTTATGCCGGCCTGAATATCTGCTGCCTTCACTTCAACAAACGGTATGCTGTCGGATTGGCCTTTACCGCCGAATATTGCTTCTGCTGCCTCTTTCGCTTTTTTGGCCTCTTCTTCACCGTGTACGATTTTAGTAACCTCATAAGCCAACACTGCTTTTGCTTGGTTTATTCCTGCATCCTTCAATGAACCAAGTCTTCTTACCTCGTCCATAGGAAGGAAGGTCATGAGTGCAAGACAATTCTCAACATCATTATCAGCTATATTTCTCCAGTACTGGTAAAACTCGTAAGGAGTAGTCTTTTCAGGATCCAGCCAAACTGCTCCATTCTCTGTTTTACCCATCTTTTTACCTTCGCTTGTAGTAAGAAGTTTGAAGGTCATTCCGTAAACTTCCTTGCCTTCTGATTTTCTTACAAGGTTGATTCCTCCGAGAATATTAGACCACTGATCGTCACCGCCCAGCTCCATCTTACAGCCGTATTCTTTGTTTAAGACAAGAAAATCATAGCTTTGCATAAGCATGTAGTTAAATTCAAGGAAAGTCAAGCCCTTTTCCATTCTTGATTTAAAACACTCAGCAGTAAGCATTCTGTTTACAGAAAAATGCACTCCCACATCTCTAAGGAATTGAACATAGTTTAAATCCATAAGCCAATCACCGTTGTCAACCATAATTGCCTTATTATCCGAAAAATCAATAAACTTGGATATCTGAGATTTAAAACTATCAGCATTGTGTTTAACGATTTCCCTGGTCATCATTTTTCTCATATCATTCTTACCCGTAGGATCTCCTACCATGGCGGTACCGCCACCTATGAGAACTATCGGTACATGGCCTGCCTGTTGCATATGAGCCATAACCATTAACTGCAAAAAATGTCCGATATGCAAACTGTCTGCCGTTGGATCAAAGCCGATATAGAAAGTGACCTTTTCTTCACTTAAAAGCTTTTTTACTTCTTCCTCATGGGTAATCTGTGCAATAAATCCTCTTTCCTTTAATACATCAAAAACACTGTTCACCTAAATCCACTCCTTATTTTCTTTTTAATATCGCCATATATAAATAAAAGCCCTTTGTCCTGTATAAGGACGAAGAGCTTCGTGGTACCACCTTAATTCACACTTTTAATGTAACAATTGTCAAAAGTGTCTTAAAAAGCTATAACGGGCATACCCGGCAAATAGCGGCTCATAATCTGTAATTCACTTATCTGCGTATTCCAATCTTTTCACCCGCCAGACTGTTCTCTAAAAATACTTTGCAGACAGTTACTGTAATTAATCAAAGCCTGTTTTGATATTGTTTTTACAATTCTAACATATAGAATCAATAATTTGCAATAAAAATATTTATCCCAGAAAAAAGTCCTTTAATTCCTGTTGATCCTGTATGGATGAGGCCGCCAATATATGGTCTCCCTCCATCAAGAGGGTATCACCGTTTGGTATTATTACATTCTCATCTCTTATAACTGAAATTAAAACACATTCCCTCGGAATATTAATATCCTTTAGTTTTTTGTTTTTTACCGGGGAAGTTGAAGAAAGCAAAATTTCACTTAATGAAATCTTACCATTTTTGAGCTTCATCAAAGTTTTCATTCCCGAGTAATCAACTTCCTGTTCTATCAAATCGGCAATTATTGAAGTACTGCTCACGGCAATATCAACCCCAAGCTTTTCAAAAACAGTTATGTTCTTTGGATTGTTTACCCTTGCTATGGTACGCTTTACGCCAAAATTTCTTTTTGCAAGCTGACAGGCTATAAGGTTTTCTTCATCCTGTCCCGTAACTGCTATAAATATGTCCGCTCTCTCTACATTACATTCCTGTAAATGCTCAATATTAGTTCCATCTCCGTTAACTACACAAACATTGAGTTGGTTCGCTATCTTTTCACACAGTTCCTTTTGCTCTTCAATAACTGCTATTTTATGTTTATACGGCAGTAGGGTTTTTATAAGATAAAATCCAACCTTTCCTCCACCTGCAATTACAATATACATTTAGTCAATCTCCTTAAAATTCTTATGGGTAGTATCTGCCACAACTAATGTATCACCTTTAACTAATTTTCCTGCGCTATTAGCCAAAATAAATTCTCCCGACCGTATAATACCAAAAATCATACTTTGTTTAAGCTTGACCTGATCAATCCTTTTACCTATATAACCATCCGGTAATTTTATATGTTTAAATAATATGGAGGTATTTCCAATATTATGTGTACTTACGTCATCGTTTGACTCAAGCATTGCTCTCATTACATTTACAGTTATATCAGTAGGACAAATAGTTTCCAGTCCAAATTGATGAAATACATGTTCACGTGCAGGGTTATAAATTCTTGCAACAACTTTAGGCACCTTGAATATTTCCTTTGCCACTTGGCAGACCATTATGTTTATATTATCATTTTCAGTTACTGCCACCAATACATCAGCATTTTCTATTCCAGCCATCTTTAAAACATCCTGATCTATAGGTACCCCTGTCAAGGTTACTCCATCAAAGTCAGGCGGAAGGTTTTTAAAAGCTTTCGGATCGTTTGAAACAATTACAATTTCGTTTCCTTCCTCGGAAAGAACCTGTGCAAACTTTGCTCCGACCTTTCCACATCCTATTATAACTACCTGCATGATTTCCTCCTGTTAAAAAATCCAGATAAAAATAATGAGCATCATAGGTATGGTATTTCTATGCCATACATAATGCCCCATAGTAAAGAATACCAAACAATTATAACACTTTTTAAGTATTTTATTAATCCGTAAAAAATCATTAAATACAAAAGTTATATCCTAAACGTACCAAATAGAACCAAAATTTATTGATTATCATTTATTATCTCAATATTTCTCCAAATTAACTACATTTTTTATTATTTTAATAAGATGTATTTTTTTTCAGGTAATAAAAATAATAAGTCTATAATGAAACCACATATGAAAAGAGGTATTTAATTGCTCGTTGTTTTTATAAGAACCTTAATACTTTATATCGTCGTAATCATTGCCATGAGGATTATGGGTAAAAGGCAAATCGGACAGCTTCAGCCTTTTGAGCTGGCCGTTGCAATCATGATTTCAGAACTGGCATCAGTACCCATGCAAAATACAGGTATACCATTGGTTAACGGAATAATACCCATACTAACAATGTTGGCAGCACAAATCCTGATATCTTTTATTTCTCTTAAAAGTACCAAGGCCCGAACCATTATTTGTGGAAGGCCAAGTGTTCTTGTTTCAGGTGGCAGAATAATGGAGCAGGTTTTCAGGCAGGAACTTTATACACTTAACGACCTGTTAGAGCAACTACGAAGCAAGGATATTTACAATATTGCCGATGTGGAATATGCCATATTGGAAACCAATGGCCAGCTTAGTGTTATACCGAAATCCGGAAAATCCAAAGTAACCCGTGAAGACCTTAATATTTCCGGCAAATATGAAGCACCTGCCGTTGAAATTATTATCGACGGAGACCTCATTAATGAAAACCTTAAACTCGCCAATTTCAGCAAAGCCAAATTGGAAAGCGAATTAAAAAAGATGAATATACAAAGCACTAAAGACGTATTTTTTGCATGTGTTGGTTCAGATGGTCAATTGTTTTGTCAGGAAAAGGAAAATACTAAAAGGAGCTAAAAGATATGTCAAACAACACAAAAACAGTTACTGTAGTTGTTAGTTTAGTTTTAGTTATAATCATTTCAGGAGTTCTGACTTTAAATTATCTGAATCGTTCCTGTGAAAAACTTGAAAAAACTGTTGACTCTGCCGGCTTATTTATACAATCCAAGCAATGGGACTCTGCTGAAAAACTCCTGAATGACTTTGCATCTGATTGGGATAGAACAAAGTTCGGTTGGGCCATACTTTTAGACCACTTTGAGATTGACAATATTGATAACTCATATACAAAAACTAAAAAATATGTTGAGAGCAAGGACTATCCTTCTGCTTTGGCAGAACTTGAGGCATTGAAAGAGTACATTAAACATATTCCTAAAAAAGAGAGTTTTTCTCTGGAGAATATTATGTAATATTATTTAAACCCTCTGAGTATCAAAAATCCAATAAATAAAGCATAAAATACTCCACCGGACAAAAGCGGTAAAGGTGTTAAACTCTTTTTAACTTTTATCCATATGTATGTAACAAGAGTTGAAGACAATGCCAGCAGAGAGCTTACCAATGTTATTATATCAAGCTTCCAGTCCGTTGTAAGAATACCTATTGAAACCGGTATGCAGCTTTGGAACACCATAGCACCCGATATATTTCCCAGGGAAAGTGTATCCTTGTTTTTGCTAATCCAAATAACGCTGTTAAATTTTTCGGGAAGCTCGGTTGCAATAGGTGTAATTATAATCGACAGGGCAAGGGTTGAAATGCCTAAAGCCCCGGATATAACTTCAATATTCCCCACAAACATTTCTGCACCAAGTATAATTGAGAAAAGCGCAAGAACAATCTGAGCCATAATAACAGGGGTATTTTCTCTTAATTTAAACGTCTTTCCAAATATGAGCTCGTCAATTTCTTCATTACTTGCCTTGTCGCTGTTTACTGTTTTAAATACGTAATAAATATATGCAGCTATGAGCATGATTGCAGTTGTATTCTTGATAAAGCCAACATTTAAAAATGACACCGAAATTGCACATATATACACATTTACGAAAAACGAAATGTCTCGCCCAAAAATATCTAAATTGGTATTAAGTTCCATTCCCGTCTGTCGCCTGCCAGCGAATATTATTACACTTAATCCAGTTATAAAAAATGCAAGAGTCGAAAGCATAAAAGGTGCCCCGACAATAGCACCGATACCTATATCCACCGAGTCCTTTTGATTTTTTGAAAAAAGCAAGGCAATTACAGGTATCAGCGTTTCAGGAAGGCATGTTCCTACAGCAGAAAAAATACTCCCTACAACTCCATCTCCGAGCCTCAACTTCTTGCCCAACCACTCAATTCCATTTGTAAATAACTCGCATCCTGTAAGGATTATACCCAGACTAAGTAATAAAATCAGTATGTTATCCAGCATAGTTTTCTCTCTTTTCGTTTTTTTTAGGACAATGCCCTTCAATAATTCATATGCCGAATAAGTTAAATTTAATACAAGTGGTTAACCGGTATTATGTTATAAAAAACAAAATTTATTTTAACTAAAGATAATTTGATACTACGAGTGATAATCAGCTGTAATTTGATTTTAATGGCGGAATGGGTTATTACCTGCATCTTGACAGAATATATGATTATATAGTAGATTAAGCATCATAGATAATTTATTTTGAGGGTGGTGAAAGGTAATGGACGACTATCCGACGGATGTGGATAGTAACACGTTAATATTGCTAGTTTTTTCAAACAATAAAGTGTATTCAAAACCGTTTTTTTATCCAAGGCCATAAGACGCTTAGATTATTATAATGCGTTCTATGACTTTTTTTGATTTTTTAAGGGTTAATTTGTATATTGGAGGATAAAAAAAATTGATTACTGAACTTTTGTTTTTATTGGTTCTGATTGTACTGAATGCATTTTTTGCAGCATCAGAAATTGCCTTAATATCTTTGAATGATAATAAAATTAAGATAATGGCAGATAACGGTAACAAAAAGGCAATACTTTTGCAAAAACTCCTTGGTGAACCAAGTAGATTTCTTGCAACTATTCAAATAGGTATAACCTTGGCAGGTTTTCTTGCCAGTGCATTTGCTTCAGAAAGCTTTGCAGATAGGTTGGTAAATATAATTAAGTACCTGGAAATTCCTATTCCTGAAAATGTTTTAAAAACAGCTTCAGTTATAGTTATAACTATTATACTATCTTATTTTACCCTTGTTTTGGGTGAATTAGTCCCTAAACGATTAGCTATGAAAAAAGCTGAATCGATTTCATTTTTTGTGGCTAAACCGTTAAACCTTCTATCCATGGTTACATCACCATTTGTAAAGCTTCTTACAATCTCTACTAATTTTTTTGTGAGACTTTTCGGTGTTGATCCTCACGCAAAGGAAGAACAGAATGTTACCGAAGAAGAAATCCGCATGATGATTGATGTAGGTGAGGAAAAAGGTACTATCGAAGAAACTGAGAAAGAGATGATTAACAATATCTTCGAGTTTAACAATAAAACTGTTTCTGAAATAATGACACACAGAACCGATATTGCAGCTCTTCCTGTTGATTCAACGATAACTGAAGTTACTTCGTTTTTTAATCGTGAGAAGTACTCAAGGATACCAATATATGAGGATAGTATTGATAATATTATCGGTGTAATGCATTCAAAATACCTAATACAATATTTATCTGAGGGTGATGGTAAAGAAAAATTTAATTTGAGGAATTTTATTAGAGCACCTTATTTTGTTCCGACTTCCAAAAGAACCGATGAATTATTCCAAGAACTGAAACACAATAAAAATCATCTGGCAATAATCATTGATGAATACGGAGGAACAGCAGGCCTTGTTACTTTAGAAGACTTGCTGGAAGAAATTGTTGGAAACATTTTCGATGAAGACGACGAAGTTGAAAAATATATAGAAAAAATAGATGAAAACACCTTTGTAATTCAAGGTTCAGTTAGTTTGGACGAAGTACAGGAAACACTTGGAGTCAATCTTTCTGATGAATATGAAACTCTTAGCGGATTTATCACAGGTCAATTGGGGAGAATACCCGAAAAAGGTGATAAATCAGTAATTGAATATGAAGAGTTGGTGTTTAAAGTAGAAGAAGTTAAAGAAAAGAAAGTTTCCAAAGTAAAAGTAAGTAAAGCATTAATAATGTAGTTACTTTTAAAAAGCAGCATGGACAATTCTGTTCATGCTGCTTTTTTGTATATGAAAATGCAACTGCTTTATGAAAAACTCCTGTAAACTACAAAAAAACTGCTTGCATAAAGCAAGCAGTTTGGTGACGAATACTGGGCTCGAACCAGTGACCCCTACCATGTCAAGGTAGTACTCTAGCCAACTGAGCTAATCCGTCATTCGTACTACTATTATCCATATATTTTTACTTACTGTCAAGTCCCTTTCCTACTTTTGTACGGAATTTATAGGCAAAAAACACCGCACATAGAATTACAAGTATACCTGATAACCCAAATATTATAAGCATATTGTTGAGTACAGTTATTCCTATATTAATCTTTACGTTTGCCAGTGCTCCTACTAGAAAAGCCCCCAGCAACGCGCTTGTAAATCCAGCCAATCCTGCTATAGCAGCGTTAAATCCGACAAATATTGTACGACCTTCCTGTGGCGCATGCTTGAACTGAATATTAAACAATGAAATGTTAACACCGGCCCATCCGGCTCCGGCTACTATCTGAATGAACGGTATAATTACATAGCAGATTTCTTTAGTTACGAGAGCCCACGTCAGGTGGCACAAGCCTAACATTCCAATGGAAGCAACTGTAGTAACCTCCCAACTGAATTTGTCCGCCAGCCTGCCCCATAACTTGGCTGTGGAAGCTTGTACTACAGACAGAAGAATGTTGGCTGCCATAATAAAAGTATATGACAGTTCCAAACCTGTTACCATATAAACGGAAAAGAAAGGCAGTGCAATCTGTGCTGAAATATTCCATGTTGCATTTAATAGAACAACCGGGCGGAACTGCTTATTCTTCAAAGGCATTGTAAACAGACTCTTGATATTTATATTCTGCTTAATAGGTATTATTTCCGGCTCCTTAATTTTATTCAGTAAATAAGTATCCAATATAACTAAGACTATTACTATAGAAAAAACTGTTATAAATCCGACAAATTCTCTCCCTGATACTTTGAATAAATCAAGTACCCTGCCCATTGATAGTGAAAGAACAGCTGCTGATGAAATAATAAAAGTGTCCCTAAGCCCAAAATACCTTCCTCTGTATCTCTCCGGAACAAGGCTGATTATCCAGCTGCAACCTGCGGGGTTTGAAAAGCTGAAAATTAGATAGGCTGTCAAATACATACCTCCCAGCAAAAGAAGTCTGGCTGTCGGATTCGGTGTTAAAAGGGGAATAATTATCATTAGCCCAAGTAATCCCCTATACAACATTCCGGTTGTAACTATCAATCTTTTCCTGGTGGAAAGCTTTTCTAAAAATATAGGACTGAACATCTGAAGAATATTTGCAAGCAAAGGCATTGCAACAAGAAGACCTATGATTTGGTCTGATGCACCTAGAAATTTGGCATATCCGGCAAAAAAAGCCCCAGCAGTTAGTGTATAAATACCATTTGAAAGGCATCCTTCAAGAATAAAACGCCTTCGGCTCAGCTCATAATTTTCATCCGAAGCACCACCGTAAAGCCTTGGTCTTTTAAATTTGAAAAACATGGAAAATAAACCCCCATCAAAGAACATTAGTATGAATTAAGCTGTAAATATTGAGTGTAAATATATAAGTGTGAAAGTTCTGTTACCTCTGGGTTGCTTCTACCTTATATTCCAAATCCATATATATTTTTATAATGAAACGCTGCAGAATCAGGTTGGTCACTGTTGTCAAGAAGGCTCCGATAAGCACACCTGACATAGAATTCCCTACCAAGAGGAGTACCGGTAATTTAAATATGGCAAAGTAAGCTACTAATACACCCGCAATCCGCCCTTTCTTTCCCTTTGTAATCTCACTGCTGGCAGTCATTGCATCCGCCATTGTCAATTTCAGATCCAGAATATAGCAGAATCCGAAAACAAACATAACATAAGCTATTATCCCGGGAATGACAAAAAACATGGAACCAAGCATAACTAATAGCCCAAAAATAACATTATAGGCTATGATCCTGCCCAGGTGCTTGAATACACCTGAGAAGCTTGCCCTAAAACCACTGTCTTTGCCTCTTTGTTCTGACAGGTAAGAATACATATAAACCGACAAGAACAGATTTGAAACCAGCTTTGACAACAAAGATATACCGAGTGCCACCAGAAAAGCATACAAAATATGTATAGACGGCTGGTAAATATCTGCGGAAGATGTTGATGGGAATGTTGCCAAATTAGCATAAATCTTTTCTATCTCCTCCGCAGGAAACAACTGGGCATATTTGTATAATGCATATTTACCTATCAACTGGCAAAAAAGGACGAGCACAAATATTAACCGCGCCAGCCCTTCTTTTTTTAATTTGTGAAACTTAATACTCTCCGGAAGATATTCAAAAAAAGTTTTGACTCCTGAAGAATTTTCCATTTATTATCCTCCAAGCCACCAAGGCAGCATAAATTTTATATTAGTAATTATCTTGTGTCGGCCTGTTATATTGCAGACACTTGCTAGTATATACTTAGCATAATATAAATTCAAGAGTAATTTGTAATAAGAAAACCAAATTACATTTAGCTAAATTAAAAAACCACCGTTTGGGCTTATTACCTGACCCGTTATAAACCCTGCATTGTCTGATGTTAGGAAGAAAACGGTTTCCGCAATATCATTACCTGTGCCAATTACTCCCAACGGTGTTTGTTCCTTTAAATCTTCCAAAGTCTCATTGTCAAGTCCCGAATTCATATCGGTATCGATTACACCGGGTGCAACGCAGTTGACCTGTATATTAGACGGTCCTACTTCTTTTGCCAATGCACGTGTCAATCCAATAACAGCTGCTTTTGAAGCAGAATAATGCACCTCGCAGGACGCACCTGTTAATCCCCATATTGAGGATATATTAACTATTTTACCCCATCTGTTTCTAATCATATGAGGTAGTACAGCTTTACAGCAGTGGAACATCCCTTTAACATTAATATCAAACATCCTGTCCCATTCTTCTGTTGAAATGTCTGTAAACAGGCTTTGCCCTGCTATACCAGCATTATTAACCAATATGTCTATGTTTCCAAAATGTGAATTAACATTTTCTATCATATTGAGAACCTGTTCCTGACTGCTTACATCTGCTTGTACAGTCATTACACTGCATTGTTCCCGGGCTAACTCCCTTTCCAGGCTTTGTGCCGCTGTTCTGTTAACGTTATAGTTTATTGCAATATTGAATCCGTTGTAAGCAAACTTTTTTGCAATAGCATAGCCAATCCCTCTGGAAGCACCCGTTACAAGAACAGTTTTTCTACTATTCATTATATAAATTGCCTCAATTCATTTAGATTTTTATAAATAGCAGTAAACTAACTGCCACTAATTATTTTAAGAAAAGCTTCCTTATCTTTAGGGCTTTTAAACATGCCGAAATAGTCCGCTATTTCAATGGCAAAATCAACAAATGATATACCTTTTGATGTTATGACATTTTTATCCCTTACTACTCTGGTATCAATAAAGTTTTTCCTTGGAAACGGGTCATCCTCATTGTCAAATGCTTCTCTTCTGGCTTGTGTCCATTCAACTATTGAGGTCGTGTATTTAACATCATCTAATATACCGGCCTTAGCAAGATATCTGGGGCCTGCACAAATTGCTGCAACGAGTTTCCCGCTTGTATAAAAAGCTTTTATCAGATCAAGCATTTCGGCCTTTACGACAGGATTCCAACCTCCGGGAATTAAAAAACCCTCGAAATCATCTGCTTTTGCCTGGGCAACCGTTATTTCTGGTGTGAATAACAAGCCCCCCTTACTCTTAATAGTCTTTTTTTCATATGCACATGGAACTATTTCTTTTGATAATTCATGCCCTAAAAGGTGCGTAGCGTATGATATCTCAAAATCCGCCATATCGTCATACAAAAATACCAATATTTTGTTCATATTTATTCCTCCTTGTTTTGTTAGTTCTTCAAGTCTGAACAGATATTTCAAAGCAAACTGTCTGGATTCTCCGCACATTTCTCTGGAAGGTTTCAGGCTAGAACATACCCGAGGCCTCTCGGGCAACCCGAAAATCCTGCAGCTATTATCACTATTTAATTGGACGCATCTTACTCCGGCAGGCTTACCTTTTGGCATACCGGGTATAGGTGATGATATTGAAGGAGCGATACAGCAAGCCCCGCAATATTTTCTGCATTCCATTTGTAGTCTCTTTTCTTAGTACACTAATATGTTTACCAGGTGCTATAAGGATTATTGACAAGATTTGAGTTATAATATCTTGTATCAGCTGTTATCTCAGTCCCAATCCAATCGGGTTTTTCGAAACTCTCCTTTTCGTCACTGAGTTCAATCTCCGCTACCACAAGGCCTTCATTGCCTCCGAGGAATTCATCTACAACCCATTCATAGCCCTTATATGACAGGAAGTGCCTTACTTTTTCTATTATAGGCTGAACACACAAATTATCAAGCATATTATCAGCATCCTCATTTGGAATACGGTACTCATATTCCAGTCTGCTGCAGTTATTTGTCTTACCTTTTACTGTAATAAACCCTTTATCATCATATCTTCTTACTCGTACAGTTCTTCCGGTGGACGTACTCAAATACCCCTGTCTGAATAAAACCGACTTTGCATAGGCCTTATAAGCATCACTTTTTACAAGAAACTTTTTTTCAATTTCGATAGACATATAAATACTTCTCCTTTTGGCTACAAATAATTATAGCACCAGGTCAAACTTTTTCAATAGGTCATTGGGTACTTTTAACTTATACTTAACTATAGACTTAAAAATTTCTTGATATTGCAGGCATATGCAAGAAAGAGTCCGGTATATACCGGACTCTTTCTTATTCTAATAACTTTTTTACTATTAGGTTAACTAATTTACCGTCAGCCTTGCCTCTGGTTTTAGGCATTACTGCCTGCATTACCTTTCCGATTTCCTTAGCCGAAGTAGCTCCGGTAGAGGAAATAGCTTCCTTTACAATTTCCTCTATCTCGCCTTCACTCAACTGCTGTGGTAAATATTTCTTCAAAACCTCAATTTCTGCCTTAAGATTATCTATAAGATCCTGTCTGTTACTTTTTTCAAAGTCAGGCAAAGTATCCATTCTTTTTTTAACTTCTTTAGCAATAATCTCAACTATACCATCATCGTCAAGGGTAACCCTAGTGTCCTTTTCAACCTGAAGCACTGCTGATCTTGCCATCTGAATAGCTGTCTTTGACACACTATCGCCATCCTTCATGGCATTTTTCAAGTCTTGAACAAGCAATTCTTTTAGTGACATAATAAATATCTCCTATAGTCTTACTATTGTCACAAGATAAATTATTTAAATTTTCTTTTTCTTGCTGCTTCAGATTTCTTTTTTCTCTTTACGCTAGGCTTCTCATAATGTTCTCTCTTTCTAACCTCAGCCAAAACACCTGATTTAGCACAAGATCTCTTAAACCTTTTGAGAGCACTATCCAAAGACTCATTCTCTTTAACTCTTACTTCAGACACACACTTCCCTCCCTCCGATGGTAACAATTGTGCCGGGAAATAAGCCGTAGTACCTTATCACATACTGTAGGGAATTAAGCTAAATACAGCACACACTATATTATATATTAATTTTCAAAAATGTGTCAATATATATTTAATAAAAGATACAAATAATAATGACTTATTTATAATTCTTATAGTATTTTGGAACCCATTGCCGTTCCTCCTACTAAATGGTAATGCAAATGAAAAACTGTTTGCCCTGCATCTGCTCCGCAATTGTTTATCAATCTGTATCCACTCTCGGAAATACCCAGACTCTTAGCAATTTCATTGGCAGCCAGATGAATGTCCTTCATTACGTCAACATTTTCTGCAGAAAGTTCATTATGTGAAGCAATATGCAATTTAGGAACTATCAGCACATGTACCGGTGCTTCAGGATTTATGTCATGAAAAGCGTAAACTTTATCTGTTTCATAAACCTTCTTTGAAGGGATTTCGCCATTTATTATCTTGCAAAATATGCAATCGCTCATAGTATCACTCCTTTACTATTTTAAATTATTGGTTATTTTATTTGCGCCTCTACAACAGAAAAAGCAGACTTTAAAGCTTCATCTATCTTGGTCAAATCCTTGCCACCCGCCTGTGCCATATCCGGACGTCCGCCACCGCCTCCTCCGGCAGTTTTTGCGACTTCCTTTATGATATTCCCTGAATGGATTCCCTTTGCCACAACATCCTTTGTGGCGGTTACAACAAAGCTGACCTTTTCACCATAACCTGAACCAAGGACTACTACACCCGAACCAAGCTTGTTTTTCAGCATGTCTCCGGTATTTCTAAGTCCCTCCATATCCATGGTGTCAAAACGTGCTGTAACTACCTTTACTCCTTTTATATCAACAGCATTGGCAAGTACGCTTTCAGCTTCTCCACTTACCAGTTTGTTACGTAGCTGTTCTATTTCCTTTTCTGCATTTTTAAGTTCCTGTCCAAGGCTTTCAACTTTTTTAATGCTGTCCTGTGGTGTTGCCTTTAAAGCCTGTGCCACTTCATTCAGCAGGTTTTCTCTCTCTGTATAGTATCTTATAGCCACTTCTCCTGTTAGTGCCTCAAGTCTCCTTACACCTGCCGCTACGCCGCTTTCCCCGAGAATTTTAACAAGTCCGGCCTGAGCAGTATTTTTAAGGTGGGTACCTCCGCACAATTCGATGCTGTAATCCTCTACCTTTACGACTCTCACGGTATTACCATATTTCTCACCGAACAATGCCATCGCTCCAAGTTTTTTGGCTTCATCAATAGACATTTCTCTTACATCAACTTCCATGCTGTTGAGAATTGCTTCATTTGTCATGTCTTCAACCTTTTTAAGTTCTTCTGGTGTCATTGCTGAAAAATGGCTGAAGTCAAATCTCAGTTTGTTTGGTTCTACAAGAGAACCTGCCTGATGAACGTGGTCTCCCAATACAGTTCTCAGTGCTTTGTGCAATAAGTGAGTAACTGTATGGTTTCTGTTTATGGAAATTCTTCTTTTTTGATCTATTGCAGCATCAACCGTACTGCCTGTTTCAACAAGACCTGTTTCTACAAACCCTGTATGCAAGAATTTCCCATCCGCGGTTTTTGTGCAGTTTTCAATCTTAATAAATCCATTCTTGGCAGTCAGAACTCCTGAATCTCCTACCTGACCACCCATTTCAGCATAAAATGGAGTCTTGTCAAGAATAACTGTTACTTCGTCCCCTTCCTGAGCTGCATTAATGATTTCTCCGTCCTTAACTATATACAATATCACAGACTCGCAGACTGTATTTTCGTAACCCACAAAATCGGTTTTTTGACTCTTGTCGAGTTTGTCAAAAACACTGTCAGACCACGCTGATGTATCCTTGCTGTTGTGTGCATCTCTTGCTTTCTTCCTCTGAGCATCCATTTCTTTTTTGAAACCGTCTTCGTCTATTCCCAGACCGTTTTCTTCTGCAATTTCCCTGGTTAAGTCAAGTGGGAATCCATAGGTATCGTGGAGTTTGAAAACCATTTCCCCTGGAATCACTTCCTTTTTTTCAGCTTTTATTCCATCTATAAATTCATTAAGAATAACTATTCCCTGGTCAACTGTTGCCTCAAATCTCTCTTCCTCTATTTTTATAACCTTTTTAATGTAGTCAGCCTTTTCAGCAAGCTCCGGATAAGCTTCCTTCGATTCATTTATTACAACCATGGCTACGTCATACAGGAAGGGTTTATTTATACCCAAAAGCCTGCCGTGTCTTGCAGCTCTTCTCAATAGTCTTCTTAAAACATAGCCTCTACCTTCATTTGAGGGCAGAACTCCATCGCAAACCATCATTGTTGTACTTCTGATGTGGTCTGTGATTACACGGATGGATACATCTGTTTTCTCAGACTTTTTATACTCAACTCCTGCTGTTTTACAGATGTAATCAAGGATATTCCAAACAGTGTCAACTTCAAAGAGATTGTCAACATCCTGTGAAATACAAGCAAGTCTTTCAAGCCCCATTCCGGTATCAATATTGGGGTGTGCAAGTCTTGTATAGTTGCCCTGTTCATCTCTGTTGAACTGTGTAAAAACGTTATTCCAGAATTCTACGTAACGGTCGCACTCACAACCCACCTTACAATCAGGGCTTCCGCAGCCTTTTTCAGGCCCTCTGTCAAAGTATATTTCAGAACAGGGACCGCAAGGGCCTGTACCATGCTCCCAGAAATTGTCCTTTTTACCCATTCGAACTATTCTTTCGGCAGGTAAGCCTACAACCTTATGCCATATATCAAAAGCTTCATCATCGTCCTCATAAATTGTTACCCATAACCTGTCAACAGGCATTTTAAGGTCCTCTGTTACAAATTCCCACGCCCATGGAATAGCTTCATTTTTAAAATAATCTCCAAAAGAAAAATTGCCAAGCATTTCAAAATAAGTACCATGGCGAGCAGTCTTACCAACATTCTCTATATCAGGAGTTCTAATACACTTTTGGCAAGTTGTCACTCTTCGTCTGGGCGGTTCCTCTTGTCCGGTAAAAAAAGGCTTTAATGGTGCCATTCCAGAGTTAATAAGCAAGAGGCTGGGGTCATTTTTAGGAACCAGAGGTGCACTTGCAAGTCTTAAATGTCCCTTGCTTTCAAAAAACTTCAGATAACGTTCTCTTAATTCATTCAATCCTAGTTTTTGCATTTATATTCGTCCTTTCAAATATATTGGTCTTCAATTTTTAAAAATTTTTTAAAATAAAAAACTCCCATCCCAAAAATAAAGGGACGAGAGATATCTCACGCGGTACCACCCTAATTCCCCCAAACGGGGGCTCTTAGTTATTCCACAATAACGCCGTGGGTACGTCCATCCTTTTTACCGGACAGAAGCTCCGGAAACTGCTTCATAAAATGCTCTGCAAGAACTCACACCAACCGTTCTCTCTCTTTAGTCAGACACATAAAACTACTTCTTTCCTTCATTGCCATTCTTGTTAAAATTATATACAATCTTATATTCCAGTGTCAAGGATTGCATCAAATTTAATCCTTGTCAGCTCCATTTACAAAGTCAACCAATTCAGACGGTGAAGCCAGCAGTATCTTTCCACCACATTCTATTAATTCATCTTTGTCTCGGAACCCCCATAGAACACCGGCAGCCAGCATCCCCGCCCTATTTGCCGACTCCATATCACCGCCGATATCTCCTACATATATGGTTTGCTCGGGTGCTACTCCAAGTATTTGAGCCGCCTCTATCAATGAAGCCGGATGTGGCTTACGGGGTACTCCCTCCCGCTCGCCGAATACTACGTCAAAGTACTTGGTTCCAAGTAACTTTTCAACTATCTCATTTGTGGGTTTGTGAGGTTTGTTTGAACAAACCCCCATTTTTATCCCTGCTTTTTTCAAACTCTCCAGCATTTCACATATGCCGTCATAAACTCTTGTTTTGTTTACATAGTTATTATTATATATTATGTGGTAATCATAGAGTATGTTATCAATAATGCTGTCATCTGTTCCGTCAGGAGCTGCATTTTTTATAAGGTTTCGTACCCCGTTTCCTACAAACTTTTTATATGCATCCTTAGGATGCGCTTTGAATCCATGGTTTATTAAAGCTTCATTTGCACTCTCAGCAAAATCCTCCAGTGAATTTATCAGTGTCCCGTCCAAATCAAATAGTACAGCTTTGTATTCCATTTTCTCCTCCGATTAAATTTCATGTATTTAAGGTAGGACTATTATACCATAATATTTTTAATTAACATTGAATATATGCCAAATTTAATTGATTCATTCTGCATAATTATGTATAATCAACTTAAAATAAAGATGTTATTATTTGTATTCAAATTTAAATAGAGCCTGAATAGGCATATGGAGGTTCACATGAATATTATTGATGGTGGTGTTACTGCTCCCAAAGGCTTTAAAGCCGCAGGAGTTGCCTGCGGCATAAAGAAAAACAACAGGAAGGATCTCGCAATCGTTTGTTCTGAGGATACAGCCGTTGCATCAGGCGTATTTACAACCAATGTTGTTAAAGGGCACTCTCTGCAGGTTTCAATGGAACATATTAAAAATGGTTTTGCGAGGGCAATCGTAATTAATAGTGGAAATGCTAATGCCTGTGTCGGTGAAACAGGTTACAAAGATGCAAAGGAAATGACAGAGTTAACTGCCGAGCTTTTGCAGTGCGATGCTCAGGATATTCTTGTCAACTCTACCGGTGTAATAGGTACAAAGCTAAATATGCCTTCCGTAAGATCGGGTATACGTTCAGCCGTTAATGTTCTTAGCTCACAGGGCGGATCAGATGCTGAAGAGGCTATAATGACTACCGACCTGATGCCAAAGGAGATTGCCGTCGATATTGAGTTACAAGGTGAAACCGTTCGTATTGGCGGGATTGCAAAGGGTTCAGGAATGATTCATCCTAACATGGCTACTATGATAGGTATAATCACCACAGATGCAAATATATCAAGAAGCCTTCTTGATAAAGCCCTTAAACAATGTGTAAAAAAGACTTTTAACAGAGTTTCCGTAGACGGAGACACCAGTGTTTGTGATTCTGTTTTTGTACTGGCTAATGGTTTTGCAGATAATGATGCAATTGTAAAGGAAGACTATGAGTATTCAAAATTTGTTGATGCAATGATGTTTGTCTGTACTTATCTTGCAAGGCTAATAGCTAAAGACGGTGAAGGGGCTACAAAGCTTGTTGAAATTCAGGTTGACGGTGCCGGTGATGAAAGCGATGCGTATAAGGTTGTAAGTACTGTCGCTAAATCTCCCTTGGTAAAAACAGCTATATTCGGTGAAGATGCCAATTGGGGAAGAATTTTTACGGCTGTAGGATATTCAGGTGCTTCTTTTGACCCTAATCTTACAGATATATATGTAGGAGATATCCTTGTTTGTAGAAATGGAACAGCCGCTAACTTTGATGAAGCTGCTGCAAAAGAAATACTCAAGAAGAAAGAAATTGTTATTAAAATAAATCTTAAAAAAGGAAATGTTTCAGACAGGATATGGACTTGTGATTTTTCATATGATTATGTGAAGATAAACGGAAGTTACAGGAGTTAACGATTGCCGAATTTTGCTATTACTGATATAATGTATGTACAAGAACTTTTTGGGGGAGGTAATTGTAAAATGTCTACGCAATTGGTTTTATTTAAGATAAACAATGAAGTATTTGCTATTAGTATAAACAACGTAAATATAATTGAAAGAATTACGGATATTTACAAAGTTCCTGATACACCAGAGTATATTGATGGATTGATTAATTTAAGAGGAAAGGTTCATACGGTTTTTAATTTAAGAAAGAAATTTGGATATTCGCCTAAAGAGTCTGATGACAATACAAGAATTATCATATTGAATCATCAATCAAACGTTGGACTTCTGGTTGATGAGGTAATGGAGATTTTCAGTGCAGAAGATTCCGAAGTAAAGCCCGCTCCTGAACTTATATCCGGTATTTCCGGCAAATTTTTTAGTGGCGTTATTGAAAGAGACGGTCGTATAGTACTTATTCTTGATCTTGAAAAATTGTTTGAAGTTAAATAATATAGTAAAAAGTACCCGGTTTGACATTGTCAGCCGGGTATTCTAATATAAAACGAGGCGCTTAATTGAAAGTGCCTCGTTTTATATTAATTGATTCTTATTTAATTTTGGCTTTTTCTATATCATAATTTTCGAGAGGTATATATCCTACTTCTTCAGCTAAATATTCAGCATTATCGAGATAAAATTCTATAAAGTCCTTAACCGGAGATTCTTTAAGCTTTGCTTTGTTTACATACATATACATTGGTCTTGACAACGGACTGTAGGTCTTATCTTTAATGGTTTTTTCCGTTGGTTCAACAGGTCCCTTTCCCGAATCAATTTTGAGTACTTTTAACAAATCCTGATTTTCTTCATAGTAGGCAAACCCGAAATACCCCATTGCATCTTTATCTCCAGCAATCCCCTGAACCAGAACATTGTCATCCTCACTTGGTGTATAGTCGGTTCTTGATGCTTTTGCCTTTTTATTTATCATTTCTGTAAAGAATTCAAATGTACCTGAATCCGTACCCGGTCCATATAACTTTATAGGCTCATCCGGCCATGAAGGATTTACTTCTTTCCACGTCTTTACCTTACTATCCTCACCCCAGATTTTATTCAGTTCATCAACTGTGATTGAATGAGCCCAGGTGTTATTTTTATTGACAACAACAGAGACTCCGTCATATGCAATTTCAAACTCTACAAATTCGATACCTTTTGCTTTTGCAGTCTCTGCCTCCTCCGCCTTTATTTTTCTGGAAGCATTGCATATGTCTATTTCACCTGCTGTGAACTTTTTCATTCCGCCACCCGTTCCTGACATGGCTACCGATACCTCAACCTCAGGCTGCTCGATTTGAAATTCTTCAGCAACTGCTGATGTTACCGGATAAACGGTACTTGATCCGTCTATAACTATCTTCCCGCTTAAATTGGTGTTTCCATCTTTGTTATTTTTAGAGTTACCCCCGCAGGCGGTTAATGATACGGTTAGGGCAACCCCTAACAATAGCGAAACCACTTTTTTCATATTTACTAATTTAACCATTTTTATACCTCCCAAATTATATCCTACTTAGTTTTTCACAATTAACTGGAATTTATTATGATTAAATTATATTATGCTATTTTAAAGTCCATATTGGGATTTGGTTAATTAATGGTTAATTCATTATTAAGATATGTTAACACAAAAAACGAGCCTATAAAGGCCCGCAACATACGTGTCTGTTAACACTATTTTCTTTTAGCAGTAAATCCGGTTGAAACAAGTTTTATAACCGTTACACCCTTTAGGTGATTTTCTTCATACGTGTAATCATCCTTTTGAGTATATTTTTTCATTATAAGGTTCAAACCATGAATTTTATCTTCATTATTTACTATTATATGGGCAACAGCATCACCTATGACACTTTCGAAATCCATTGTATAATCGCATGCGTTCGCCCCCGTTACCAGCCTATGTTTACAATCCATTTCAAAACATACATTATTGTTCTTTTTTAATATGTCCAGCTTTCTTCCTTCATTTGCACAATGCAGATATATAATAATATTGCCATCCACAACCTCGTAACCAAAATTCATAGGTACAATATATGGTATATTATCATCTGATAAACCAATTCTGCATACATCACATCGTTCTATAATTTGGATTATTTCAGTTAATTCGGTTACTTGTCTGTCTTTTCTTCTCATTTGTTCTCCTAAAATACAAATATTTTATTAAATATTATAATTCATTAGAAGCAATTATTCTATTGATTTTTGGTATTTATTTCTCAGAACGATTGCAATTGCATTTGTTGTCAAGAGAATTGCCAGAAGCACTATAATACCGGCAGCAGCCAAATCCTTAAACTGTTCTTTTGGAAGCCCCATCCAATAGTATATTTGCAGTGGTAATGCTGTAAATATTGAATTTAGTCCTTCAGGCAGTTTGGACACAAACGTTGCAGCCCCTACCATAATAAGTGGCGCAGTCTCTCCTAATGCTCTTGATACGGATAGTATGACACCTGTAAATATTCCGGGGAGTGCCGCAGGTATAACTATTTTTCTGATGGTCTGCCACTTTGTAGCGCCAAGGGCATATGAACCGTGCCTTAAATATTGCGGTACAGCTTTTATGGCTTCCTGTGATGAAACTATTACTATAGGTAAGACAACAAGGGACATGGTTAAAGCTCCCGCTAAAACACTTTTCCCCAGCCCAAGTGTTCTTACGAAAACTGCAAGACCAAGTAAACCATATACAATTGAGGGGGTCCCCGACAGATTTGATATGTTAATTTTTATAAATTTGGTAAAACGATTGTTTTTAGCATATTCTTCCAAATATATTGCTGTCCCCAAACCTATAGGAACTGCAATAAGTATAGTCAGAAGTATAATGTATATACTTCCGTATATACCCGGCAATATTCCTGCTTTTTGCGGAAAACGGGACGGAAAGTTGGTAAAAAAGTGTTTTGTAAGATATGGTACGCCTCTGATGAAAATGTCGGCAAGCAGAATAATGAGCACTACTATACCTATCAGTGTCACACAAAATATTATACCGTGAAAAATAGAATTTTTCATTTTCCTATACTTAATCTGATTCATACAATTACCTCCGATATATGCTTTTAATATTCCTTCCTGTATTTTTCAACCATGTAATGAGAAAGAATATTAAGTCCCAATGTAATAAGGAATAGAAG
>JAEZUC010000112.1 GCA_023443515.1 Bacillota bacterium | reverse complement strand
GCACTTAGTGCACAAATAGGATTTCTTATTTTTAGACTTGTAACTAAAAACTGCCAATTAAAGGTAAAAAACATAATGCGACTTGCAGCTTTTGCCATTTTCTCATTGTTATTAGCAACAGGTGTTTATTGGTGGGGCTTCCGCTGGATAGGATTATTCCTCCTTCTTGCCATTCTCTCCATTTTCAGTGTTATATATTTCATAAGAAAGCCCAAGACACAAAAACAACACAAAACCCTTCCTGCTGTGCTCTCCTGTATAAGCGGGTGCATCTTGCTTACAATCTGCATACTTCCCGGAATATTGTTTCCACAGTTCAACCCTGTCAAAGCTACGGGCAACTATACTATAAATACTACAAGCGTTACCTTTGTAGATACCTCACGTATTGATCCCTTCTCGAAGACAGGTGAAAATAGAAAACTTACGGTTCAGTTTTGGTATCCCACTGTTAAGGAAGGTTCTAACACATTTCCACTTACTATATTTTCCCATGGTTCATTCGGCTATCGTGGCAGCAATCTTTCCACATTTGAAAACCTTACCAGCAATGGATATGTGGTATGTAGCATAGATCACAGCTACCATTCATTTTTTGCAAAGCACACCGATGGTAGTACCACATTGGTTAATACAGAATTTCTAAATGACGCTGTTAATATTACAAATAACAAGTATGACGAGAAAACCAGCTATGACAAGACACATGAATGGCTGAACCTGCGTACAGCCGACATAAACTTCGTATTGGATAAAATCATGAACAATAAAAATACAGAGATACCTGAGGCTGTATACACTATTATCAATAAAGAAAAAATTGGACTTATGGGTCATTCTCTTGGCGGTGCTGCTGCAGCACAATTGGGACGGGAACTTTCTGATGTGAATGCAGTAGCCGTAATCGACGGAACTATGATAGGAGAAGAAACTGATTTTAAGAACGGACATGCTGTTTTGAACACCGAGGCCTATCCTGTTGCCTTGTTAAACTTATATAATGATAGTCACTATAAGGATGCAAAACAGCTGGGAACAGCATATAATAACCTTTCCGCAAGCGCTCATGCAAAAAAGTCTTATGATGTAGTTATACGTGGCTCAGGTCATCTGAATTTTACCGACCTTCCTCTCTTTTCTCCTGCATTGGCTCATATGCTGGGTACTGGCACGGCAGACAGCCGTTATTGTATTGAGACAATGAATAAAATTGTACTGGACTTTTTCGACCATACTCTCAAGGATAAAAAGGAGCTACATTTAAAAACAGAATATTAGACTTAGACTTTATGTAACTCCCAAAAATTATGCTATAATTACGTAGGAGATTATTAGGTTATTAACTGGTAATCTCCTTATAAAGCTAATTAGAGGGTGTCTAATGAAAGTTTCAGTTGAAAAAATAAGTTATGATTCTGCAGAACAGACAATTATCCAATGCTATGAAGTAAATGACAATATAGAAAGTATTATCCGCTTTATTGAATCCACCGAGGTCACACTTGCGGGATATATAGATGAAAGAGTAACCCAGCTCCCTTTGCAGGATATTTTATTTGTGGAAGCAGTTGATAATAAAACCTATGCCTACACAGAAAAAAAGGTTTACGAAATAAAGTGCAAACTGTACGAATTTGCAGCGCAATATGAGGATAAACGGTTTTTTAGATGTTCAAAATCCTTTGTCATTAACCTGATGAAAATTGATAATGTACGCCCTATTTTAAATGGTCGGTTTTGTGCAACCATGTTCAATGGTGAAGAGGTTATCATTTCTCGTCAATATGTTCCTGAATTAAAAAAAAGATTGTTGGGTGAACGCATATGAGTAATTTTAAGACTTTTTTAAAAAGATGCCTATTGGAATACTTTATTATTACAACTTGTATAACGGTAGCAACCGGTGTACTTGGACTGGCCCTTGACCCTACTGCAAAGTTTGGTTATGAGAGTTATTTTTCACCGCTTTTATTTGGACTTATTAGTCTTATACCTTCGTTTTTAACCTATTCGCAAAAGGAATTATCCTTCCGTCAGGCAATTTTACGAAAAGTACTTCATGTCATTGTCCTTGAAGTAGTACTGATAGTAGTTGGTTTTCAGGTAGAAATACTCCAAGTTCCTACCGATGCCCTCTTCTTCGCACTTGCAGTATGTATTGTTTTTATCGCAGTAAACTTTATAAGCTGGAAACTTGACCAAAAAAATGCCGATGAGATTAACAAAAAACTTAAATCCCTTCAAGGCCGAAGTTAATAGATATTTATATCCTCATTTAAACCTTTTTATTTTAAAAAGGTTTATTTTTTTTGCCTTGACAGCCACACTACTACGTGATACTATATAGCAGTAGTAAGTATTACTGAATACCAGTAATACAGAATAGTAAAAAGAGGTGATTGTTTGGATAATCTAACAGAAATGCTCAAAGGCGTACTTGAGGGCTGTGTCCTTGAAATTATAAGTCGAGGCGAAACCTACGGCTACGAAATAACACGGCGGTTAAATGCACTCGGCTTCTCAGATGTTGTGGAAGGAACGGTTTACACTATTTTGGTGCGACTTGAGAAGAATAAACTTGTGAACATAGAAAAAAAGCCCTCCGATATGGGGCCACCGCGTAAATTTTATACGTTAAATAACTCAGGACGAGAAGAACTGAACCGTTTCTGGGAAAAATGGGAATTTGTTTCATCTAAAATTAATGAATTAAAGGAGAGGATATAATGAATTTTTGGGAAATGATTACAGGAAGTGACATGACTAAAGAATTGAAACTCTTTGAATCACGTGCAAAAAAACTCCCGATAGATTATCAAGAGGCATGGGAAAAAATTAAGGTCAACCTCTGGCCCCACTCAGACTTCACCGGTCGCAACCTTATACCAATTTTTGATGGTGTACTTGGCCTACTGGAAGAATCAGCAGCGGAAGGTCAGAGTATTGAAGAAGTTCTGGGTGAAGATATCAAAGGCTTCTGCTCAGCACTGGCAGGCGAAGAAGGAGCAAAGTCTTTTCGTGATAAATGGCGCCAGCAACTCAACAACAATATCGCTAAGAAATTAGGTAAATAGGAGGATAAAATGAGTATACAAGATATCATTGAAGGTAAAAAAGAGTGGCGAGCACACATGGCACGTGTTAAAGCACTCCCTAGAGATTATCAAATTGTTTATAAAGAGCTTCAAAAGTATCTCTTTAAGGTGGGCCCTGTTGAACTAACCGAAGGGACAGGTTTATTATCAGGAATTGTCGAGCTTTTTGAAGAAGGCGCGATCTCAGGAAAAGGTGTGCTCCAAGTAACGGGTAGCAATGTAGCGGCTTTCTGCGACGATCTAATCAAAGATTCAAAAACTTATGCTGACATTTATCAGGAATCTGTTGACCAGGAAGTTTACAAGGCCATAAAAAAGCATACAGATAAATCAAAGTAAAAGGGGGATATCTGAATGGAAAAATCAATTCAAATAAAAGGACTGCAAAAGTCCTACAAGAAACTTCAAGTTCTCAAGAACGTGGATTTTCAGGTGGAAAAAGGCAGTATCTTCGCCCTGTTGGGCTCCAACGGTGCTGGCAAAACGACAATTGTCAAAATCCTTTCAACACTGCTGAAACAGGATGGCGGGACAGCCGTCGTCAACGGCTTTGACGTTGCATCAAAGCCTGACAATGTACGGCAGTCCATTAGCTTGACCGGGCAATTTGCCTCTGTGGACGAGATATTAACGGGGCGTGAAAACCTTATTATGATTGCCAAGCTATGGCATCTGACAAATCCGCGCCTTGTTGCTGACGATTTGCTCAAGCGCTTCGATTTGTCCAAAGCCGCCGACCGCAGAGTGTCTACTTATTCGGGAGGTATGCGCAGGAAGTTGGACATCGCCATGAGCCTTATAGGAAATCCGCAGATTATCTTTCTCGACGAGCCGACTACCGGACTTGACCCTGAGGCACGCATTGAGGTTTGGAAGGTTGTTAAGGAACTTGCTAATGGTGGCATAACGGTATTCTTAACTACTCAGTACTTAGAAGAAGCTGAACAGCTCGCCGACAGAATTGCAATTTTGCATGATGGGAAAATTATCGCAAACGGTACGCTTGAAGAGCTTAAAAAGTTGTTTCCCCCTGCAAAGGTGGAGTATGTGGAAAAACAATTGACACTGGAGGAAATTTTCCTCGCAATCATTGGTAAAAAGGAGGCAAAGTAAATGGAAACAATTAAAAAACATTCTTTCAGCGATATTGGTGTGATGCTCGGACGCTCAATGCGCCATATTTTCCGCAGCATGGATACCATTATTACAGTAACTATTACTCCAATTGCTATGATGCTGCTATTCGTTTATGTATTGGGCGGGGCAATTGAAACCGGGACAAATAATTATGTAAACTATTTACTACCTGGCATCCTACTGATTGCCATTGCAAGCGGTATCTCCTATACGGCTTACCGTCTGTTCATGGATATGAAAAGCGGTATCTTTGAGAGATTTCACTCCATGCCGATTGCGAAATCATCCGCACTGTGGGGACATGTACTGACCTCTTTAGTATCAAATGCGATTTCAGTTGTTGTAATCATAATTGCAGCGCTGATTATGGGTTTCCGCTCTTCAGCAGGAATATTGTCCTGGCTTGCCGTAGCAGGTATTCTGGCGCTTTTTACTCTAGCTTTGACATGGATTGCGGCGATTGCCGGACTATCTGCAAAATCCGTGGATGGTGCAGGTGCCTTTTCCTACCCTCTTATCTTCCTTCCATTTATAAGCTCAGCATTTGTACCAACCGATTCCATGCCTGGGCCTCTCCGTGCTTTTGCTGAAAACCAGCCGGTTACCTCCATCGTAGATGCAATACGTTCTCTGCTGGCTCAAAAGCCTGTAGGTAATGACATTTGGATAGCACTAGCATGGTGTCTCGGTATTCTTGTAGTAGCATATATATTTGCAATGAGAGTTTATAAAAGCAAAGCAGCTTAATTTTTGCAGGCATTAAAATAATATTGGTAAACAAAACATCAAGTAAGGAGCTGATAGTGTGTGTAAAAGCGAGTGGATATTATGCCCTGTCTGTGGCAGTAAAACGCGGGTAAAGATATTTGATGATACGGTACTTCAAAACTTCCCCTTATTTTGCCCCAAATGTAAACATGAAACCATAATTAATGTAAAACAACTGAATATATCAATTATCAAAGAGCCAGACGCAATGACGCAGAGCCGATAACATGTGAGATTGTTCACAGTTAGCGGCTTTTTTATATGGTAAGCTTGATAGGGCTCTGTAGAAATGAAAAAAGTGTGCATGAATTCTATTATGATAGATATCATACACACTTTTAGTATTCCCTCTCATATGGCCAAACCGCTACCATTATTACCTCTTTATATTATGGTGCGGTTACACTAACTGTACATTTTGCAAGCTTTGTACTGTCCTGCTTTGATGTTGCTGTTATTGTTGCTGTTCCTGCTACTACGGCATGAACTTTTCCGTTAGCATCCACTGTTGCTATACTTGGGTTACTGCTTGACCATGTAACATTTTTGTTCGTAGCACTAACTGGGTTTATTGTTGGAACAAGTGTTACGTCATTGTCTCCTATTTTAAGCATCAAAGTACTTTTATCTAATGTCACTGAGGTTACCCGAGCTGTTACTCGCTGTATTTTTTGCTAAAAGACACTGAAATCCAAGTTTATTATATAAATTCTCCTTTTTTGTTCGTATACTATAACTTGTAAGCTGTACGTTTTATCATACACATTAAACCCATAAAATGGAATATGGATGATGGTATCTGGCTTATGCTAATTAAAAAGCAAATTGCGAGTAAACAATACTGCATGTTGATATGGAATATGCAGTACTGCTCGTGTCATGATCTAACTGAAACTATTATAATAAATATAAAAAAGGGCTGATCAAAGTTCAATTGGATTCAGCCCTTGTTGTTATAAATTCAGGTTTATAATATATAATTTATTATTTTTCCAAAACAGTGCCGGAATATGTTGCAGATATTGTTACTTGTAACATACTTCCTACCGGGGTTGGAGACGAACAGTATGCACTTGTTAAATTAAGAGTTCCCTTATAAGTGCCATCATCATAATAATAAGTTGCTGGTACACATGTTGAAGGCGAATACATATAAGTTGGAAATTCTGAAGAAGTGACAACAAAAGTATAATCCTTGTCATAAGTTACTGTTTTCGTCTTATGTGCAAGAACAGTACCTGAATATGTTGCAGTTATTGTTACCTCTAACTTACTTCCTACGGGATTTCCTACCGGGGTTGGAGACGAACACGACGCATTTGTTAAATTAAGAGTTCCCTTATAAGTACCATCATCATAATAATAAGTTGCTGGTACACATGTTGAAGGCGAATACATATAAGTTGGAAATTCTGAAGAATTGATAACAAAGGTATAAGTCTTGTTGTAATTTACTGTTTTCGTCTCATCAACTGCAAAAGCAGTGAAACTTAGGCTAACTAACATAAGTACAATTATTACCATAAAACATACTGCTTTTTTAGAAATATTAATCATGTATGCCATTTTAAAATCCCCTTTCGAATTTGAGTTTTTACGTAAACGCAAATTAATAACATTAATTATACCAATTTTTTACTAAATTATCAATACTAGTAATTTATGTCATGCGTAATTCTAGTTAATCTATTTATATT
>JAEZUC010000026.1 GCA_023443515.1 Bacillota bacterium | reverse complement strand
CCGGGCAATTGATAAAGGCTAAACTTGATATGGTTCTGGGGAACGATATAACATCTCCCGTAGCTATCAAGGAGTTTGATAAAATCGGTCTGGATAAAGTATTTGATAAAAATAAGATAGCCATAGTGCCTGACCACTTTACTCCCAATAAGGATATCAAATCTGCAGAACAGGTAAAGCTTTGCAGGGAGTTTTCAAAAAGAATGGAAATAGTAAACTTCTTTGAAGTCGGACAAATGGGAGTTGAACATGCACTGCTGCCGGAAAAAGGCCTTGTGGTACCGGGGGATGTGGTTATTGGGGCTGATTCCCACACATGTACTTACGGAGCACTTGGTGCTTTCTCAACAGGTGTAGGCAGTACCGATATGGCAGCGGGAATGGCAACAGGAGAAGCCTGGTTCAAGGTTCCTGAAGCAATTAAGTTCGTTCTAAAAGGTAAGCCGCAAAAGTGGGTTGGAGGAAAGGATGTTATCCTTCATATTATAGGAATGATAGGTGTTGACGGAGCACTTTACAAATCAATGGAGTTTACAGGGGATGGAGTAAACGCTCTTTCAATGGACGACAGATTCTCAATGGCAAATATGGCTATAGAAGCCGGTGCGAAAAACGGGATATTTGAGGTGGATGAAAAAACAGTTGAATACGTGAAGGAACATTCCATCAGAGCATATACCGTGTACAAGGCTGACGAGGAGGCTGAATATTCGGAAGTTTATGAAATAGATCTTGCTGAAATAAAGCCAACGGTTGCATTCCCTCATCTTCCTGAAAATGCACGTACCATTGACAATGTTGGTGATATTAAAATCGATCAGGTTGTAATCGGATCATGTACAAATGGACGTATAGAAGATATGAGAATAGCGGCAGACGTTTTAAAAGGAAAAAAGGTCAGCGACAATGTAAGATGTATTATCATTCCTGCTACTCAAAAGATATGGAAGCAGGCTATGAACGAGGGTCTGTTTGACATATTTATAGATGCGGGAGCTGCTGTAAGCACACCTACCTGCGGCCCATGTCTTGGAGGTCATATGGGCATACTTGCAAAGGGAGAGAGAGCAGTTGCGACTACAAACAGAAACTTTGTAGGGCGCATGGGACATCCCGAAAGTGAGGTTTATCTTGCAAGTCCGGCAGTAGCCGCGGCGTCTGCAGTAGCGGGCAGGATAGCGGGCCCTGATGAAATTTAAAACATAACAGATTGACATAACAACAAACAGGTGCGGATAATAGGTGACGATACATTATCCGGTGCCGGAAAAGGAGATAGATATGAATGTTAAGGGTAAGGTTATAAAGTACGGGAACAATGTAGATACAGACGTTATAATACCTGCCAGGTATTTGAATACATCAGATCCTGCTGAACTTGCCAGCCATTGTATGGAGGATTTGGATGATACATTTCCCCAGAGAGTCCAAAAGGGAGATGTAATGGTGGCAGGAAAGAATTTTGGCTGCGGTTCCTCAAGGGAGCATGCACCCATTTCCATTAAAGCATCAGGGATATCCTGTGTCATAGCAGAAACCTTTGCAAGAATATTCTACAGAAATTCAATTAATATCGGTCTTCCGATTATAGAGTGCCCGGAAGCCGCACAAGATATCAAGGATAACGATCAGGTGGAAATAGACTTTGACAAAGGATTGATTAAAAACCTTACAACAGGCAAGACCTATCAGGGCCAGCCGTTTCCTGAATTTATGCAGGAGATTATTTCTTCCGACGGACTTATACAGTATATTAAAAACTCACTTTAATAGTACTGCTGAAATGGAGATGAAAATATGAATTATAAAATAACAGTGCTTCCCGGTGACGGAATAGGCCCGGATATAGTAGCCGAAGCTTTAAAGGTTTTAGAACTGATTGGTGAAAAATTTGGTCATAGCTTTTTATTTACAGAAGCCGATTTAGGCGGGATAGCTATAGACAGGCATGGGGAGCCTCTGCCTCAAGCTACGGTAGATAAATGCAAAAGTAGTGATGCGGTTCTCCTTGGGGCGGTAGGAGGCCCTAAATGGGATACTTTGCCCGGAAACAAGAGGCCTGAAGCAGGATTGCTTGGAATAAGAGCGGCTCTGGGGTTATATGCAAATCTTAGACCTGCAGTCATATATAACGCTTTAAAGGATGCATCACCTCTGAAATCAGAAATAATAAGTAATGGTATTGACATTATGGTTATTCGTGAATTGACAGGAGGGATATATTTCGGCAAAAGAGGCAGACTTGATACAGACGGCGGAGAGGCTGCATTTGATACCGAAATGTATAATGTATCTGAAATAAAGAGAATAGCAAAAGTTGGCTTTGAAACAGCGATGAAGAGAGGCAAAAGGCTTATGTCCGTGGATAAGGCCAATGTTCTTGAAAGCTCAAGACTGTGGAGACAGGTGGTTGAAGAGGTGGCAAAGGAATATCCGGAGGTTGCCTTAAGCCATATGTATGTTGATAATGCTGCCATGCAGCTGGTAAGAAACCCTGCTCAATTTGATGTTATACTTACAAGTAATATATTTGGAGATATCTTATCAGACGAAGCTTCCATGATAACAGGTTCCATAGGAATGCTGCCATCTGCCAGTGTTGGTTCAACGAAACTGGGGCTTTATGAGCCTATACACGGGTCTGCTCCTGATATAGCAGGACAGGATAAAGCAAATCCTATTGCAACTATACTTTCAGTGGCTATGATGTTAAGGTATTCCCTGGACCTGACCGAGGAAGCAGATGCCATTGAAAAAGCCGTTGAGAAAGTGCTAAACACGGGTTACAGAACTGCAGACATTTCATCTCCGGGTACTGAGGTTGTTGGTACAAAAGAGATGGGAAGGCTCATTAGGGAGCAAATGTAGTTTAACACATATATACTAATTCCTAAAGCTGTTGAAGACTATAAAAATATAGTTTACAACAGCTTCTTTTTGTAGTTTTACAGGCTTTTATACCCGCAGGTCAATTAGTTTTCTTATATAGTATGTATTTTTTTGGTTCAAAGCCGTACTTTGCGTAGAAGGGCAATACTACGTCGTTTCCATAGTATGCCATTATTTCTATATCACTGATATTATTACTTTCTATCCATTTCAAGGCACTCGTTAGTAGCTTGTCACCGAGCCCGTGACCTCTATACAGTGATTCCACAAATAAAGAATCAATTTCACCTCTATTACCGTCAAAAATTGAAGAGATACAAAAACCTACATCAACATCAAGGTCAGAATCTTTAACAATCTCTATTCTTAACTGGCCTCGATACGCCTTTTCATACAGTAGCTCCAGTCTTTCTTCAAAGGTATGTTCTTCGAACCATGTTGCAAAGCTGTATGATTTGGACTGATGAATCCGATTTAATTTTTCCCATAGAGGTTTAATAATTCCGATATCATTCAATTTGATCTGATAAAATTCCAAATTCAAGAATACTGCCCCCTCACTCTTGAAAAAACTAAATTTATTATATCATACATGGATATAATGTACAAATAGTGCATTAAAATACAAAAGTTGATAATAGTTACCAAAATGTTTACTTTTGTTAATTATTTTTTGCAAAAAATCGGTCTAATATTAATCATGAAGTAGAAATAAATAGTATTTCACACACAGAAATTAATTTGTTAGGAGGTTTTGTGATGGCTGTAAAAATTGGAATAAACGGGTTTGGCAGAATAGGAAGAAATTCGTTTAAAGTTTTATTGGAAAAGTATTCAGAAGATCTGGAGGTTGTTGCAATTAATGATTTGACAGATCCGGAGACATTGGCACATTTGTTAAAATATGATTCTGTATTTGGAAGATACGATGGGAAGGTTGAAGTTAATGGAAATACTTTAACAGTGAACGGGAAGCAGGTCAGGATTATATCGGAAAAGGATCCGGCAAATATCAATTGGGGAGATATGGGCGTTGATATTGTGTTGGAGTCAACAGGCTTATTCAGCAAGAGAGAAAAAGCCCAGTTACATATAACAAAAGGTAATGCGAAAAAAGTAATAATATCCGCACCTGCACCTGATGATGATATAACAGTAGTAATGGGAGTTAACCAGGATAAGTATGATGCAGCAAAGCATAACATAATTTCCAACGCATCGTGTACTACCAACTGCTTATCACCTTTGGCAAAGGTATTAAATGATAACTTTGGAATAGTCAAAGGATTGATGACAACGGTTCATGCATATACCAATGATCAGAGAATTCTTGACTTACCCCATAAGGATTTAAGAAGAGCAAGGGCTGCAAATGTATCAATAATTCCTACAAAAACAGGGGCTACAAAGGCAGTTGAAAAGGTGTTGCCTGAACTTGCGGGAAAGATGAGCGGATTTGCTTTGAGAGTACCTACATTTGCTGTCTCAGTTGTTGACTTTGTTATTGAAACAGAGATGCTTGTAGTTAAGGATGATGTAAATGCTGCCCTGCGTGAAGCTGCGGAAGGAAGTATGAAGGGTATTCTGGGATACACAGAAGAACCTTTGGTATCCATAGACTTTAAAGGTCAGCCTGAATCATCTGTAGTAGATGCTCTGTCCACAATTGTTATTAATGATAATATGGTCAAGGTTGTTGCCTGGTATGACAATGAGTGGGGTTATTCAAACAGGTATGCCGATCTGGCAGCTTTTGTAGCGAAACAGGGCTTGGTTTAAATTGCCCGTATTCGATGCGTGATTGCTATGTTGGCTATGAAGGAGGCCTAATGTAATGGAAAACTGTGATTTGCTCTTGACCCCTGTTGCAGATAAATTAAGGCAACTTATAAATAGAGATATAACATCTTTCCACGCACTTCCTATATCGGGGAAGAAGTCGATATCCTCCTCCACTGTATATGACAAATATAAAGACTTGTTTGGTGACGATTACTATAGGTCTGAAATGACCATAACAGGAGATAATTTTGATACACCGGTACTCCCGTCCAGATGTGTTAAGCAGTCGGAGGATTTGACCGCAAAGGCTTTTGGAGCAAAAAAGAGCTTTTATATAACAATGGGAACAACTACCGCTAACAGGATAGTGGTAAATACTATGGCTGATTATGGGGCAAGGGTTTTAGCTGACAGGTCCTGTCATATCTCAATCCATTTTGGTGTCAGGGATAGGAAGTGTGATCTTACATATACTGAGAATAAGCATTTTTGTAAAGCATCAGGGCGATGCTATATTAACTTCCGGAAGATTGTTTCTCAATACAAGCAGGCAATCAAAGAAGGCAGGCCATACAAACTTGTTATTTTAAACGGATATTCGTATGAAGGTGTTTACTATGACTTAAAGCCATTAATCAGAGAGTGTTTAAAAGCCAACGATGATGTTAGCTTTTTAATAGATGAGGCATGGTTTGCATACGGATATTTTCACGAACGGTATAAAAAATACACCGCTATGCAAATAGCAGCAGATTTACAGGCAGAAATGCCGGATAAGAAAATATGTATTGTATCCACTCAGTCAGCCCATAAATCGTTAAGTGCCCTTCGCCAAGGATCATATATACATGCCTTTGCAGATAAGGAGTTTACCAGGAAAATACTGGAGAACAAATTCTCCGTACATACCACCTCCCCAAGCTACCCAATTATTGCTTCACTGGAGCTGGCAAGGGTTCAGGCTGTTAAAGAAGGTAGCCGTATGATAGAGGACTCTCTCCTGATTTCGAAGTTCTTTTGTGATCAGGTAAAAGAGAATAAAAGATTATCCTTGTATACTATCAATAATAAAGATTTTATCGGCAAGGGCGATGAAGACAATGTATTTGTAGATCCCCTGAAAATCTCTGTAAACCTTTCTAAACTAAAGATAAGGCCAAAAGAATTTATAAAATATGTTTTTGATAAATTTGGTATTTATATCAACAGGTACTGCAACAAGTCCATCCTTATAAACATTCATATAGGAATTAAAAAACAGGATATTATAACACTTCTGAACGCAATGGCAGAATTTCAACAGGAGACCCGGGATAAAAGGGAAAATCTCCATAGGGATAGTATGCTGGCGGGGAAAGAGATTGATTATAGGGCCGAGGTAGGTGCAATTAGCGAATGCTTTGTTATCCCTTATCCTCCGGGAGTGCCTTTGCTTTTTAAGGGAGACATAATAAACCGCAAAGAAGCGGACAAATTAAAGATTCTTAAGGAAAACGGAGTGGATTTAATCGTAGTTAAATAATTTATGAAGGAGGTTAAACAATGATTCCATTATCAAAGCTAAAGGAAATGGCAGATAAATACCCGGAAAAGGCAGCAATTATTGAGGGTAATAAAGTCGTAACCTATAACGAACTATATACGCTGACCAACAATGGTGTAAGCAACATTGTGAGCAAATACAATATTCATAAACTTAAGCGAGTGGTATTTATATCTGAAAACAGATATGAAATGCTGGTGTTTATGTCCATATTCTCTACGCTAAAGGTAACATTTTTGGGATTGGACTTTACGGGGAGTATTCAAAAAAAAATAGACTCCATAAAAAGTATAGATGCTGAAGGCATTGTATATACAAAGAAGTATGAGGATGAAATAAGACTGATAAACAAAGGACTTAATCTTCTGACAATATGTGTAGATAAAGATTTTACGAAATTAGTAGGAAAACCCGGCGAGGCACAGCAGGAATTTGATGCAAGCGGAATTAGCCGGCCTTTTGAGTCAATATCATTTACCTCAGGTACCAGCGGTATTCCCAAGGTTGTTTATAGGGATAAATCCTTTGATGGAAAGCGGTTTCCATATCTGATAGACAGGTTTGGATTCACAGATATAGATATATTTCTTGTGACAGTACCGTTTTACCATGTCTCGGCGATGGGCTGGAGCAGACTGTTTTTTAACATTGGAGCCACCATAGTATTGGGAGACATAAATAATCCGGTCAGCATGGCGTTAGACCTGGTCAAATATAAGGCCACCGCTTCGCTGATTGTACCGAATATTCTGGAAAAAATGACAAAAGCCTTTGAAGAAACAGTAGTTGAGGGCAATTTAAGTCTGAAATTCATTATCGTAGGAGGAAAGCACTTTCCGGCAGAACTGAAAAGGCGCTCAATTAATGTATTCGGGGCAATTGTACATGAATACTATGGTTCTACGGAAACAGGAGTCAATGTTATTGCTGACCCCCATGACTTGATAGCAGTTGCGGACAGCTCAGGCAAGGAAATGGACGGAAGCAGTATATTAATCCTTGATGACAGGAACATTCCTCTCCCTAGAGGTATCAAGGGACACGTAGCTATTTCCAGCTATCAGAATATGACCGGGTATCTGAATGCCGAATCAAACAAAGTAGAAATTGAAGGCACAGAATATATAATTACACCCGATTACGGTTGGATGGATGAAAACGGATATTTGTTCCTGACAAGCCGTTCAGCTCCTGATGTGAATATCTACAAGCTTGAAAATGAATTAGTGAGAATTAAGGGAATAGAGGATTCTTACATATTTGTTGGAGACGATGGTATATTGCATTGCGTTGTTACAATCAATCATGAGCTACAGAGTAATTTAATCAAAGTCGAGAATATTCTAGAGTCAAACGGCATTAGTGACTTTAAAATAATTAATACAGTTATACCCTACAGCATGTCCGGAAAAGTGAATTTAGAAAAACTTAAAGACATGGTTATAAGGGTTTCAAATAGATAATATAACTATCCCTCTGTGTTTAAAGTATTTCTGACGTACAGCCCATGCTCGTAAATGCTTACCTCTTATGTTTTAATAAGTTTTTCCCTTTTAAATTTTGAGCATGGGTTGTACTGAGTACTTTATCCTGACCACGGGTTATAAAAAACCAACACATTGTTCCAGGGATAAAAAGGAAGTAAGTGGCAATGTATTATAAAAGGAGGAATGACTTTGGTTGTTTTAAATGAAAAAACAGGCATTCTTGAAAAAAGGTGTGAGTCGTATTCTCTTCAAGATATCGAAGAACCAAACCTTTATAAAGATATATTCAATTATGACGAGATACCTAAATGTGTATTCGACTACAAAAATATACCTATATCACCTGCAAAGAATTTTTGGATAACTGATACAACGTTCAGGGACGGACAGCAATCAAGAGCACCATACACTGTTGACCAAATATTAAAACTATATGACTTCCTTCACCAACTCGGGGGGGAGAAGGGGATAATAAGACAGACTGAATTTTTCCTTTATAGTGATAAGGATAAAGAGGCTGCACTTGGATGTATGGAGAGGGGGTATAAGTTTCCGGAGGTTACCGGCTGGATACGCCCTCTGAGTAAGGACTTGGATCTTGTCAAAGAATTTGGACTCAAAGAGGTAGGTTTCCTTGTAAGTAGCTCCGATTACCATATCTTTAAAAAGTTGAACAAGACTAGGCGACAAGCAATGGACGATTATATGGCTATCATAAGGAAAGCTGTTGAACTGGGAATAAAACCAAGATGTCACTTTGAGGATATAACACGTTCTGACTTTGAAGGTTTTGTATTACCGTTTGCCAATGAACTTCAAAAGCTTATGGTGGAGAGTGGAACACCTGTAAAAATCAGATTGTGCGATACCATGGGATATGGGGTTTGTTATCCCGGAACTGCATTACCAAGAAGTGTACCTGAAATTATATATAGTTTAAGAACCCTTGCAGGGTTCGACAGTGAGTTACTTGAATGGCACGGTCATAATGATTTTTATAGAAGTGTAAGTAATGCAACTGCGGCATGGCTTTACGGATGTTCCAGCGTGAACTGCTCCCTTTTAGGTATAGGTGAAAGGACAGGGAATACACCCCTGGAGGCTATGGTTATTGAATACGCGCAGCTGCGGGGTACTCTGGATGGTATGGATGTCTCTGTAATAACGGACATAGCAAAATATTTTGAGAAAGAGCTTAATTATACGATACCTGCGATGACCCCTTTTGTGGGCAGGAACTTTAATGTTACACAAGCTGGGATTCATGCGGACGGACTTTTAAAGAACGAGGAAATATATAATATATTCAATACCGGCAAGCTTTTGAAAAGGCCTGTAGGTGTTGCGGTAACACAGACATCAGGCCTTGCAGGAATAGTATTATGGATTAATAACAATCTAATGCTTGATGAAAATTCAAAGCTTGACAAAAAAGACCCTAGGGTTAAAAAAATTAAAGATTGGGTTGATGTCCAGTATCAATCGGGCAGAGTTACACCTATAAGTGACGGGGAAATGATTGAAACTATAAGGGCAATAGCACCTGACATATTTATATTAACTATGTAGAAATAAAATAAGGAGAAAGCTTATATGAAAAAAGACAGTTTAATAAAAGGAATGATATTCTGTTTTCTTGCAGTTGTTGCATGGGGAGGAATGTTTCCAATTGCAAGTGTAATCATGAAATCTATAAATCCGTTTCACTTTACGGCTATAAGATATTTAGTGGCGGGCTTAATATTTCTGATCCTGTTATTTGTTTTAGAAGGGAAAAAATCCTTCAGTTTTGACGGCAAATTTTGGAAGTTGTATTTTTTTGGTTCTATGGGGTTTGCCGGATACAGCTTTTTAACCTTCGGAGGTCAAAAATTACTTGGGACTTCCGGTGCTGTTGTAGCATCTATTTTGATGGCTCTAATGCCCGTAAATACAGTTATCGTAAATACTATTTTGGGAAAAGCAAAGCCTAAACCCTTTACGCTGGCTACAATTATTTTTGCACTGGCAGGTGTGATTATGGTTATAACAAAAGGTAACATAAATAACCTTTTAGCAGTGAAAAACAACCTGCTAGGAGATATCTTGATATTTATGGGAACAATCTGCTGGGTTATTTACACAATTGGTGGGACAAGCTTTAGCTCATGGTCACCTATAAGATACACATCCTTAAGCTGCTCGCTGGGAGTTATAACAGTATGCTTGCTGACCGTCATAGGAACTGCTATGAATCTTATTGAAATGCCGTCATTGAATGATGTACTTTCAAATAGCTGGCAACTGGGGTATATGGCCCTTATAGCAGGGGTAATGGCAGTATTCCTCTGGAACTACGGCAATAAAATAATAACACCTATTAACGGAATACTTTTTATGAATCTGGTTCCTGTAACAACGTTCATAATTTCCCTTTTCCTGGGCACCAGTTTCAAAGGTATTGAGTTATGCGGTGCAGTACTAACAATATGCTCACTGATAGCAAATAATATATATACAAGATATAATGCAAATATTGAAAAAAAAGAAAAGGCCTTAAGTCAGAAGGCCTAATACATATTTTTTTAAATGTATAAATCAAAAATCTGTGAGCATGAGCTATTAAAATATATCTCATGACTCACAGATTTCTACACCACTCATCCGAGGAAAGTACTTTGCTGAATCTTGCTGCTTGTATAACCAAAATGGCTTTATGAAGATCCTCTGCAGAAATAGTACCTGCACTGTTTGATAATTGGAGTGTTCCGGTAGCGTCTGACAGAAATTCAACCGAATATCCCATATGCATAGCCTGTCTTGCAGTTGTATCACAGCACATCTGGGTCATAAAACCTGCTATGGTAACAGTATCAATATTTAAATCCTTCAATACAGATTCCAAATTAGTATTTGTGAAGCTACAGGGTAATTTTTTCTCAACAACTTGAGTATGCTTCTTATTTAAAATCTCAGGATGGATATTCCACTCGTTGCTCCCTCTTTTAAATGTCAATGCATTCTCGGCGGGTGAGGTATGCTGAATCAGAATAACTGGTATATTTTTTTCATTGGCAGCATCGACTACCTTGAGAATATTGCTGAAGCTGTTTGGTGGATATGAAATAGGTAACTTTCCGGTTATATACTCGTTTTGCACATCAATTACCAGTAATGCTCTTTTCATAAAAATATGCACTCCTTTGTCATAGAAATTTTAACGCAATGTAATTATATACTAAATTAGGTAAAATTGGTATATGTTTCAATGGTGCTATTTAAATATCTGGTATTATGTTGATAAAATTGTCAATTGGGACATTTATATTTTATTAAAGTATTGAATCTATAGGAGGGATGCTTAATGCAAGATGGTACAGTATGGTTTGATCTTGAAATGAATAATACGGTATCTACATTTGACATGACATTTTCCAAGGATGAACTTCATCTTTTGTTTATAAAGAAAGGAGTATTATATGTAAGTATAAACGATAAGAAGCTTATACTTACCGCAGTGTCTATTTTTTGCTTCAATGGACAAGAAAATTTTGTAATACAGAATGAATGTAATGCAGAGGTAACGAGACTTTCATTTTCTCCAAATGTTATTAATAGCTCATTTACAGTAGACAATATATATAATATTCCTAGCAATTTTTCAAAGACAGACAGGCTTGATTGTCTTTGTCTTCAGCCATTTATACATCGTATTGGACAATACCTTGGGCAATTAGAGGTTGGATTGGAGCAAATTGATAAAATTGATTTCCTTTTGAAACAGATTATGGACATATCTGAAAAAAGTTATATTTCAAATAAGGACTTTATATACAGATCAGCAATTTTAGAGCTTTTACTGATTATTAATCAATATTCAAGTAAGGTCATATTATACGATATTAATATGACAAATAGCTGCAACTCAAGTGTAATAGAGGAGATAATCAGCTATCTGCACTCCTTTTATACTCAGAATATAACTATTGCAACTATAACACGGAACTTTAATACCAATAGAACTACACTTGCAAAGAAGTTTAAAGAAAAACTCGGGGTTACCCCCATAGATTACCTGAATAGGGTCAGAATTACTAAAGCAGCTCTGTTATTACAGGAAACAAATATGCCTATAAATCAAATAATGATTAAGGTAGGGTTTAATAACCGCAATTATTTCAACAAGGTTTTTAAAAAACATACCGGGTTAAAACCCGGGGAATTTAGAAGAAATTATAGAAGAATTGTATGAAGGAAAGCGTCAATTACTCTGAAATTTAACAGTTAAAAGCAGTACGTCTTTTTTTACAGGTTCCAGTACAATAGAAGAAAACGTACTGCCTGTACAATAAACCTTCTGACCTTTGTCTATCTTCATAAACAGGCAGTCTTTACCTTTTATAACCTGTCCTCTGAAAATTTTCTGGTAAAATTCTTCAAGACAAAGGCCCTCTGAAAACAGGTAAGTACTAAGTTGAATACCTGTAAAGCGAAAATGCCACGGCTCGTAGGTTGCTCCTGTTTTATCTGTTTTATCTCTCCCGTATCTTAATATGAAACCGTATTTATAGGCGTTGGAATCCAGCCATATTTGCTCCTTGGTTCCTTTGAAATCAGTTCTGTGGCGGCCATTGACACTGAATATATCAACGGCAAGGCCTGTTTGGTGCTCTGAAAAACCTGGAGCAGCCACCAGTAAGTGGGTTTTTTCAAGGGCTTCACTGTAATTTTGACTGCTCTTTTTAAAAACACTGAGATTATAGTTGAATATTTCCCGTTGAGAAGACTCTGACCTGTAAGCGCTGTTCAAAACAAAGCCATTAATGCCATCTCTGTGGGCTTGAGCAAGCATGGAATAAAGGGCTTTAACCGCAATGGAATCCAGCTTAAGGCCCTTATGTTCAAGTATTATTTTACGGGGATCAATATCTGTTAGTTCCACATTTATGTCTTTTTCTAAGGGAGTCTCCTTATTAACCAGAATTTTTGAACTGGAAAGCTCAGCTGAAACTTCGTGGTATTTTTTGTTACCTGGATCATTTTCGTTATCCGTAACATATATGTTATTGTCTAAAGCCATTATTTTAATACGATTATTGTCTACTGAGTCATAGAGTACGGTGGGTAATGGACTAGAATCGGATTGAGAGACTTCTGCCGACTCCGATGTCAAACCGGGTTTTGTTTCTGATTCGTTAATAGAATTAGAAAGAATCAGTACAACTACAATTACAATAAAAATATGAACCTTTTTCATCGGTAACCTCCTAATTTCAACAAATATTATTATATAATAATTTTTCCATATTTATGTTGATGAATAGTAAAGTTACATTCTGCAAATACTAGCCTATGAAAAAAAATACCACATTTTTAGTAAGCCGTAAAAGCGGTTGATGGAGGTTGCGAAGATTATGAGTGTTCATGAAATATCACAACATAATGTAGGTTTTAGGAAAGGTCTTATTTTATTAGCGGGTTGGATTTCAGCTGTATTATCACTTTTCATATATCCGTTTGTTTTCGGGATGGTGGGAGTGATTTCGGGGATTCTGGCTGCTAAAGATGAAAAAAGCAGAGTCGGAGTCTTGCTTGTTGTAGCATCAATTGTTCTCATGGGTGCAGGACTGGCTTTCAGTAATAGGCTGTTGGCTACAACAATGAGTTATTTTGGATTTTAGATTAATTATATATTTTGGTTAATATATTTGGAGGAAAACTATGGATGACTTGGTGAACGGTAACCTGCTGATAATAGGAGGGGCTGAAGACAAATGGGGCCAGAGTAAGGTACTTAAGCATGCGATTGATATGTGCGGGGGCTCTGACTCAAAAATAATGGTTTTGACGACAGCCACACAAAAACCCGAGGAAGTAGGCAAAGAATACAGGAATGTTTTTTCCAGACTTGGAGTAAAGTCCATAGACGTTTTAAATGTAGATAGCAGAACAGATGCAAACAGCGACTCTGTGGCCCAAAAAATTTCAGGTGCTGCAGGGGTTTTTTTTACAGGAGGGGATCAGCTGAGGATTACCAGCATATTAGGCGGGACAAAAACTGCCAAGGTACTTATGGATATGTATAAAAAGGGCATACCGATTATAGGGACAAGTGCGGGGGCTTCAGTAATGAGCAGTGTAATGATAGTTGACGGGAATGGAAACTCCGCCGCAAGAAAATGTACGCTGGGGATGTCACCCGGACTTGGGTTCATAGATCAGGTAATAATTGATCAGCATTTTGAACAAAGAGGCAGGCTCGGCAGACTACTGATAGGAGTTGCACAGAATCCTTCAGTACTTGGAATAGGTATAGATGAAGATACATCAATAAAGGTATATTCAAACGCCTCTTTTGAAGTAATAGGAACAAATTGTGTTACAGTAATAGATGGTAATACTATACAGGAATCTAATGTTTCAGAATTAGCATCTGAGGAAATAATTGCTTTGTCAAATGTAACCATACACATATTGCCCGGTGGATACGGATATGATATCAGTCAGAGAAAAATAATAAGGCCCAGAGAAAACAAACACAACTAAATGTTGTAATATTCAACTTATCAGGAGGTTTTTCAAGGTGCAGATTCAAAGCATTTATTGCTTTAAAGGAAGGAACATATATAGTCATCAACCGGTAATCCGTATGGTAGTGGATATTGGAAAATACGAAGAGGGACCTACTAAGGATATATCGGGATTCAATAAAAAACTTCTCGAATTTTTCCCTGAAATAGCAGAACACACCTGCGGAGTGGGGTATGCAGGAGGATTCGGTGAAAGATTAGCTGAAGGAACATACATGGGGCATGTGGCTGAACATTTGATAATAGCAATCCAGAACAGGTTTGGTTACTTTGTAAAGTATGGTAAAACGAGGCAGATTGGGAATACGTCTAAATATTATATAATTTATGAATACAGTAATGAGGCTTTTGCTACAGAATGCGGAAGAAGGGCAATAGAAATAGTAGAAGCCTTTGCCGAAGGAAATCCTGTAGATATAAAAAAAATAATGAAGGAATTACGATACTTATCTTCAGATACAGACATGGGGCCGAGTACAAAAGCTATTTACCTGGCAGCAAGAAGAAGAGGAATTCCTGTAACCAGAATAGGAGACGGGAGTATTCTCAGGCTTGGTTACGGTAAGTGCACAAGAATAATTCAAGCATCTCTTACAGATGGATCAAGCTGTATAGCGGTAGATATTGCGTCTGATAAACAGATGACCAAAAAACTATTAATGGATAACAACATACCGGTTCCATATGGAGTAGTTATAAGAACAGAACAGGAAGCCCTTGAGGCAGCGTCAAAGGTAGGGTACCCTCTGGTAATAAAACCGATAGATTCAAACCAGGGAAAAGGAGTGACGGTAAATATATGCTCTGAGGATAAAATCAGGGAAGCTTTTACAGAAGCACGCAAATATTCAAAAAAAATTATAGTTGAGAAATATGTTGGTGGTAGGGACTATCGTGTACTGATAGTGGGGGGGAAAGTCTGTGCTGTTTCTGAAAGGAGACCTCCCAGAGTGACAGGGGATGGAATCAGTACCATATCGCAGCTTGTAGAATATGAAAACACCAATCCTCTAAGGGGCGAAGATCACGAAAAACCATTGACGTTTATTAAACTGGACGACATATCAATAAATTATCTCAAGAGCCAAGGGTATTCACCTGATACCATTTTAAAACCAGGAGAAACCGTTAATCTCAGGCAGAACGGAAATCTGAGTACCGGGGGAACAGCCAAAAACGTTACAAGGGATATACATCCAAAAAATGCGCAGTATGCCATTGCCGCTGCAAAAGTAATGGGTCTTGATATAGCAGGAATAGATTTTTCCGCACAGGATATTTCAATTCCAATTGATAACAACCGGGGTGCAATAATAGAAGTAAATGCGGCACCGGGTCTGAGGATGCACCTTCATCCCAGCGAGGGAGAACCGGTAAATGTTGCTGATGCTATACTTGATATGATGTATCCGCCAAATAAGCCGGTCAGCATACCTATTGCAGCGGTTACGGGAACAAACGGTAAAACCACTACAACCAGGCTTATAAGGCATACCCTTTCACTTATGGGCTATAATGTAGGGATGACCTCCACAAGTGGCATTTATATCGGAGATGAATGTGTGCAGAAGGGTGATAATACCGGCCCTGTCAGTGCAGAAGTCATATTGTCAAATAAGGAAGTCGATATTGCCGTTCTGGAAACAGCCAGGGGAGGAATTGTACGCAGAGGATTGGGATATGATCTGGCCGATGTAGGCGTTCTTATTAATATCAGTGATGACCACCTGGGGATAGATGGAATAGATACACTGGAGGATCTTGCTAAAACCAAGGCTCTTGTGGTTGAAGCAGTAAAGCACGATGGTTATGCTGTATTAAATGCAGATGACAGTATGACATCCTATGTATTGGATAGGACCCGCAGTAATGTCATAATGTTCAGCAAAGGTATATCCAATCCTGTATTTAAAAGACATTGCAAAAATCCTAAAAATATAGCGTTGTATGTAAGAGACGGCTATATATGGGTTCAGAGAAATGATAGAAAAATTCCCCTCATAAGCTTGGATGATATCCCCATTACTTTCGGAGGAATCGTTGACTGTAATATTGAAAACTCACTGGCTGCCATAGCGGCACTCATCGGACTTAATGTCCCATTGGATATAATTGTGAAAGGGATGAGTACGTTCCAGCCGGATACTGAACTTAACCCCGGTAGATTTAATATTTTTGACATGGGAACCTTCAAGGTTATGATAGATTACAGCCACAACATAGCAGGATATTCTGCGGTAGTAAAGTTCATGCAAAGGATAAAGGCAAAAAGGCTGATTGGAATAATTGGGATGCCGGGAGACAGACAGGATTCAAACTTTAAAGAAGTTGGGGAACTTTGTGCAAACTCCTTCCACAGGATTTATATAAAAGAAGATATTGACCTGAGAGGACGCAGACGGGGAGAAGTAGCTGATATATTCGAACAGAGTATAATTAATGCAGGGGCAAAAAGAGAAAATGTGGAAATAATATACAGCGAGACCGAGGCCTTGGAAAAAGCCATGCTGGATGCCCAGCCCGGGGATTTGATAGCTTTGTTCTATGAAGAATTCGATCCCGCCATTCGAGTGATCAACAGGTTTAAAAAAGAGCAGGAACATGCAAACAGACTGCTTGAAGGAAGCCTAAATGAGTCTATTGAAAATATAGAGAAATTAAGTTCAAAATCATACTGATATATATGGAGAGGCTATTGCAAAACCAAATTGATTTTGTAGTAGCCTTTCCAATTCTGCAGGCATTTTCTTAAACATATCCTTCCCATAACAGAACGTATATGGTAGAATTTAAAAAAATGTAATAATAATGGAGGATAAAATGCCTGAGGTTTATTATTATGTAAGCTCTGATAAAGTATCTGATATAATTGACTGTGGTTTGAAGCTGTCTGCCGCCTACGACAAGGAGGTCATGATAGACGGAGATATTCAACAGTGTTTTACAGGACTTATAAACCCAAGGGATGATATGAATTCATATAATTCAGACCTTCTTACTTGTATAAAAATAAAGGTAAGAAGTGATAAATGTTATGTAGCAGACAGATTCATTTACGATACAATACAAGAAGATCCTAAAAACCTTGAATTGTACAATAAATCAGTTATTGCTCTTGAAAAATATATTTTCGGTACTTATCGCAGGCCGGAATGTCTTATTACATCAACTATATTGGCAGGAGAAGCTGCCAAAGTTGACAGCTGTATGGATTTACCCGTTATTTATGGGAATTCTGAAGACTTGTACATAAATAATATTTTAAATAATTTCAGAGAACAATATGATAAGTTTGACGATTATCTTTTGTACAGTTTGTTTAGCAAGCTTGCAGAATTGGGCAAAGTTGATACTATATATAGTAGCGATGGCAAAAAAGCAGTTTTTACAACCGAGGCGGGCCAGATATACTGCGTAAGGAAGCCTGAATTAAACAAAATTTTTTAATCAGAGGTCCATGTGAAAAATCAGATATTGAAAATACTCAAAGAACAAGCCCGATATATATCCGGAGAGGATATAAGTAAAACTTTGAATGTTTCCAGAACAGCGGTTTGGAAACATATAAATGAATTAAGAAAAGACGGTTATGTCATAGAGTCATCCTCTAAAAAAGGATATAGATTTGTTCAAGCTCCGGATATACTGGACAGGAGGGAAATTAATATTCCCCAGGGACAGTTGATAGGAGGTAACATTCAGCATTTTGCAGAAATAGATTCTACAAATAATTATGCAAAAAAAATTGCAAGTGAAGGATGTGCCCATGGAACTGTTGTTGTAGCGGATAGGCAGACAATGGGACGGGGCAGGATAGGAAGACAATGGCAGTCGGATTCTGCAGATGGTCTATGGTTTTCCATAGTTGTCAGGCCGGAATTGGAACCGGAAAATATACAGGTGATAACTCTCGCTGCTTCGGTTGCAGTAGTTGAGGCGATAAAGGAAACTCAAGGAATAATTTGTGGAATAAAGTGGCCTAATGATATAATATTGGATGGCAGAAAACTTGGAGGTATTCTCACTGAGTTAAGTGCCGAACCTGGACATGTAAACTATGTTGTAGTTGGTATAGGTATAAATGTAAATCAAGACTTGGAACATTTTGATTATGAGATAAGGCAAAAGGCAGTTTCATTGAAAATGTATGATAATAAAGCGGTACAAAGGTCTAAATTACTTGGGAGTATTTTGACTAGCTTTGAAAAGCTATACAAAAGCGTACTCCTTGGTAAAAACAAGGATATAATAGATAAATGGACTGAATATTCTGTTACCATAGGCAAGGAAGTAAAGGTTGCATACAGGAATGTAGAATATATTGGAACAGCACAATCCATTGCAGCTGACGGGAGACTTATTGTAAAATGTAAAGATGGAGTTACCAGAGAAATATCAGCAGGCGAGATTCAGGTAAGGGGCTTGCTTGGATATACATAGTGCTTAGCAAATATGGCAAGGAGGATTTTATCATTGGTTAAGAAGAATGAATACCCGAGGAAAAATTATGTAAGGGATGACGGACAGGCAGGACAGCAGACAAACCAGACTGTACCACAACAAAAGGTATATCAGAAGGATGGGGAGACACATCACAAAGAAAATCATGTTAGAAGCACCAGATCTCCCAGAGACCAGCAAAAAGAAGGCTACCAGCCCAGGGAAAACAATTCGCAAAAGAGGGATTTTACTCCCAGAGAAAATAACCAGAGAGATAATACAAACAAGGAAGCATATGGGTCTAAAGATAACCAGCACAGAGAAAACAATCATCAGAGAAACTACCACCGGGATAATTTTCAAGGCAGAGAAAACAGAGAGCCATATAAACAGCATTTTCAGAGACCTGCTATTAAACCCCGGGCCGAGGAAACTGTTGAGGACATTGCCAATGATATAATAAGGATACAAAAGGAAATAGATCTTGAGTTAAAAGAAATAAGGAGCATGAGGCTTGGAGTATAGCCTTGTTATCTGGAGGGAATATGGTTTTAGTAGTCGACGTTGGCAACACTCATATTGTACTGGGTGTATTTGAGGACAAAAAATTACTTGCAAGCTGGAGGCTTGGTACCAATAAAGAGAGAACATCCGATGAACTTGGAATGTTGATACTTGGATTATTCAATCATGAAAAATTGTCTATAAATAAGGTTGAGGCAGTGGTTGTTGCATCTGTTGTACCCCCGATTATGTATACGCTGGAACATGCCATAAAAAAATATATAAATACTCAGCCCATGATTATAGGGCCGGGTACAAAAACTGGAATAAATATCAGGTGTCAGAATCCGAAAGAAGTGGGTGCTGACAGGATAGTAAATGCCGTGGCCGGGTTTGAGCTGTATGGCGGGCCCCTGATTATTGTAGATATGGGAACGGCCACTACTTTCTGTGCGATATCGGAAAGGGGAGAATATCTGGGTGGAGTTATATGCCCGGGAATAAAGATAAGTGCCGAGGCACTATATCAAAAGGCCGCAAAATTGCCAAGGATTGATCTGGTAAAGCCTGAAAGCGTTATAGGGAAAAATACCGTTTCAAGTATGCAGTCAGGAGTTTTTTACGGATATGTGGGTCAGGTTGATTATATTGTAAACAGAATTAAGAAAGAAATGAATGAAAAAAATATAAGGGTTATTGCAACAGGGGGGCTTTCAAGACTAATAGCCGAGGAGTCAATAGCCATAAATGACGTTAATCCGACTCTCACCCTGGAGGGCCTCAGGTTGATATACGAAAGAAACATATAAAAATTTAAAGACATTTTAGGATGTCTTTTTTTATATATATCGTTATTTTGTATACATATAGAATAATACTGATTAAAAATACTTGATTTGGTCACAATAATTGATGTATTCTTAAAAATTCGCGATAAATTGCAATGAAATCTAAAAAAAAAGGTAAAATTATGTTTGTATATTAAAACATATTGTGTTACGCTATTAGCAATTGTGAAAAATATGGAGGGATTTTAATGGGTTTTAAAGTTGCGATCATAGGAGCAGGATTTGTTGGAGCATCGGCAGCGTATGCGATGTCTATAAACAACTTGGTTTCTGAATTGGTATTGATTGACGTAAATAAAGAGAAGGCATATGGCGAAGCGCTTGATATCAGCCATGGTCTGTCATTTGCAGGAAATATGACAATTTACTCTGGTGATTATTCAGATGTTAAGGATTGTGATGTTATAGTTGTAACTGCAGGTGCAGCAAGAAAGCCAGGCGAAACACGGTTGGATCTTGCTAAGAAGAACACTATGATAATGAAGAGCATAGTAACTGAGCTTATGAAGCACTACAATACTGGTGTAATAGTAAGTGTATCAAATCCTGTTGATGTATTGGCATATATGACTCAAAAATGGTCAGGATTGCCTGCAAACAAAGTTATCGGATCCGGTACAGTTCTTGACAGTGCAAGATTAAGAACTCATATCAGCCAAGCGTTGGATGTAGATATAGCTAACGTTCACGGTTATATCATTGGTGAACATGGTGATTCTCAGTTGCCATTGTGGAGTGCATCTCATATAGCAGGAATTCCATTTGATGAATATGTAAAAATTAATGGCTTAAACATTGACAAGGATGCTCTTTTCAGTGAAGTTAAGGCAGCAGGTGCAACTATTATCAAGAATAAGGGAGCAACTTACTACGGTATAGCTCTTTCAATCAACAGAATAGTTGAATCAATCCTGAAGGACTTCAATACTATTATGCCTGTTGGTACTGTTCTTGACGGACAATACGGATTAAAGGATGTTTTAGTGAATGTTCCTACAATAGTTGGTGGTAATGGAGCTGAAAAAGTTCTCGAATTGAACATTACAGATGCTGAATTACAACTTCTGAAGCATTCAGCTCAGCAGGTTAGAGCAGTTATTGACGAAGTTAAAGATCTATAAGAGTTAGTAATCGGAAGTTATCTTTAATAAAATAGTCAAAAATAAGTTGTGAAAGATTTCACAATAGTGTAAAATTAAAAGGAACAAATAAACATACTTAATTCTTTCGATAGAAGTATCGTTTATTTGTTCCTTGCATTGAGAAAAACTAATATATTTACTATTAAACGTTTGGAGGAATATCAAATGGGTACTATTTATGAGGATTCACTTAAAGCCCACGAAGAGTGGCAGGGAAAAATAGAAGTTGTATGTAAGGCTCCTTTAAAGGATAAAAGAGATCTTTCATTAGCTTATTCACCGGGAGTAGCTCAACCATGTCTCGAAATTCAAAAAGACGTTGAGAACTCATACAAATATACTAGAAGACACAATCTTGTAGCAGTTATCACCGACGGTACAGCTGTTCTTGGTTTGGGAGATATCGGACCAGAAGCTGGTATGCCTGTTATGGAAGGTAAATGCTGTTTGTTCAAAACTTTTGGTGATGTTGATGCGTTCCCTCTTTGTATAAAGTCAAAGGACGTTGACACTATAGTTGATACTATTAAATTGCTTTCAGGAAGCTTCGGCGGCGTAAATCTTGAAGATATAGCTGCTCCAAGATGCTTTGAAATAGAAGAAAGATTAAAGAAGGAAACTGATATTCCTATATTCCACGATGACCAGCACGGAACAGCTATTGTTACAGCTGCAGGGCTTATCAATGCATTAAAGGTTGTTAATAAGAAGATGGAAGACATTTCAATAGTTGTAAATGGTGCTGGAGCAGCTGCTATAGCTATTACAAAGCTTCTGTTCTCAATGGGCTTAAGAAAAGTTGTTCTCTGCGATACAAAGGGTGTTATATACGAAGGCAGAGATAACCTTAACCCAATAAAGGCTGAAATGGCTAAGATTACTAACCTCGAAGGTAAGAGAGGTTCATTGAAGGACGTTATGGTTGGAGCAGACGTATTCATCGGAGTTTCAGCAGCAGGAACTGTAACAAAGGATATGGTTAAGTCTATGGCTAAAGATCCAATTATATTTGCTCAAGCAAACCCAACTCCTGAAATTATGCCTGAAGAAGCTCTCGAAGCAGGTGCTGCTGTTGTTGGAACAGGCCGTTCAGATTATCCAAATCAGGTTAATAACGTTCTTGCATTCCCTGGTATCTTCAGAGGTACTTTTGATGTAGGAGCTCGTGAAATAAATGATGAAATGAAGATAGCTGCTGCATATGCAATCGCTGGACTTGTTGGCGATGAAGAAAGAAATGCAGAGTACGTAATTCCAGCCCCATTTGATCCTAGAGTAGCTAAAGCAGTTGCAGCAGCAGTTGCAGAAGCAGCTAGAAAATCAGGTGCAGCCAGAAAGTAATTTTGTATATGAAGATAAGACTGTTTTCTTAAAGAAAACAGTCTTTTTTGCGTGAAACGAGGGAAATACAATGCTTCCCGCTATTTGTTTTACTTATTTAATTAAAATGTATATGGTCTGATTAAAAGTGAATATTGAACCAAAAAGGTATATTACCTATAATAATGACAAAGACGTTGATAGCATTTTTATCCCTAACGAATTTTTAGAAAAGTTCGTTTTGGGATATTTTATTTTATGTTATTGATTTACAGAAGATATTACATAACTTTTATACTTTGCGGGGGTGGCAATACATATGAAATTGAGTAGAAGTGGGATAAAGGAAGACAGTACATGGTCGACTAATCAAGTAGAACTACCTGAATTTGACTATGAAAACATGTTGAACAAAACGAAGAAAGAACCTAAGTGGCTTCATTTCGGTGCAGGTAATATATTCAGAGGATTTATAGCAGCACTTCAGCAAAATTTGCTGGATTCCGGGAAATCAGATTCAGGAATAATTGTTGCGGAAACCTTTGATTACGAAATTGTTGATAAAGTATACAAACCCTTTGATAACCTAAGTATTTTGGTTCACCTTAACCCGGATGGAAGTCTTGAAAAGAAAGTTGTTGGAAGTGTTTCGGAAAGCTTGGTGGGAGATGCGGCCCGAACCGGAGATTGGGAGAGATTAAAGGTAATTTTTCGTAAACCCTCTTTACAAATTGTCAGTTTTACAGTAACCGAAAAGGGATATTCACTAACAGGAATGTCAAGTGAATATCTGCCTGACGTAATACATGATATGAGCTATGGACTGAAGGAACCGAAGAGCCTGATTGCAAAGATTGCGTTACTACTTTACGGAAGATATTTGGCAGGAGCATTTCCGGTTGCAATGGTCAGCATGGATAACTGCTCGCATAACGGAGATCTTCTAAAAAAATCAATTCAGACACTAACTGAAAAATGGGTTGATAACGGCTTAGTAGAAAAGGAATTTTTAGATTATATCAATAATCCATCAAAGGTGTCATTCCCTTGTACCATGATAGATAAAATTACGCCAAGGCCTTCTGAAACAGTAAAAAAGGCGTTGGTGGAAATGGGACTTGAGGACACTGAAATTATTCGTACAAGCAAGAATACATATATCTCACAATTTGTAAACGCAGAGAAACCACAGTACCTGGTAATTGAAGACCAATTTCCAAATGGCAGAATGCCTCTTGAGGATGCCGGTGTATATTTTACAGACAAAAGTACAGTGGAAAATGTTGAGAGGATGAAGGTTACAACATGTTTGAATCCTCTACACACTGCGCTTGCAGTGTTTGGATGCCTTCTGGGGTATACTCTCATAGCAGATGAAATGAAGAACCCGCAACTTAGAAAGCTGGTTGAAAATATAGGCTATAAAGAAGGGATGCCTGTAGTTATTAACCCCGGAATTATTGAGCCTCAGGCATTTATAGACGAAGTAATAAATCAGCGTTTTCCAAACCCATATATCCCGGACACACCACAAAGAATCGCTTGTGATACATCACAAAAAATATCCGTTCGTTTTGGTGAAACAATAAAGACATATGTCAGTCATAAGACTTATGATGTAAAAAGTTTAACATATATCCCCCTTGTAATTGCCGGTTGGTGCAGATATCTTATGGGTATAGACGACGACGGCAATGCCATGGAGCTAAGTCCTGACCCGATGTTAGACCAGTTGAAAACATATCTTGAAGGCATTGAGCTGGGAAAGGCGGAGACAGTTGGGGAGCATTTGAAACCATTGTTGTCAAATGAAAAAATTTTTGGCGTCAATTTGTATGATGTAGGCCTGGGGGAAAGAATTGAAGGATACTTCAAGGAACTTATTTCAGGAAAAAATGCAGTTAAAAATGTATTAGAAAAGTATGTTAAATAAAACGAAGTATTAAGGAGATGAGACTTATGAAGATGACCTTTAGATGGTTTGGTGAAAAGGATGACAGCATCAGTTTGGAGCAAATAAGACAAATACCCGGTGTTACGGGAGTTGTAGGAGCTTTGTATGATGTACCTGTTGGAGAGGTTTGGCCAATGGATAAAATCATTGCACTCAAGGACTCTGTTGAAAAGGCAGGCTTGAAGCTTGAAGTAATCGAGAGTGTAAATGTACATGAAGATATCAAACTGGGACTGCCAAGCAGGGATAAATACATTGAAAACTACAGACAGTCTATAATCAACTTGGGAAAAGCCGGGGTAAAGGTTATATGCTATAACTTTATGCCTATCTTTGACTGGCTGAGAAATGACCTTGCATATCAATTAGCAGATGGCTCAAACGCACTTTGCTATGACCACGATATAGTAAAGGATATAGACCCTGTAAAACTGGTGGAAGATACTGCGAAAAGCTCAAACGGGTTTACTCTGCCGGGTTGGGAACCTGAAAGATTAAGCGAACTGAAGGATACCTTTGAAAAATACAAGAACGTAGACGAGGAAAAATTATTTCAAAACCTTAAATATTTTCTTGAAAATATCATGTCCTCATGTGAGGAGGCCGACATAAAAATGGCCATACATCCGGATGATCCACCCTGGCCTCTTTTTGGCTTGCCAAGGATTGTTACCTGCAAAGAGAATCTTGAAAGGCTTGTAAAGCTGGTTGACAGTCCGTATAACGGATTAACTCTTTGCAGCGGTTCTTTAGGTGCAAATCCGGAGAACAACATACCGGAATTGATAAGGCAGTTTGGGAAAATGGGAAGAATACACTTTGGACATGTCAGAAATCTCAAATTCTTCGGAGAAAGAAAATTCCATGAGTCGTCCCACCTTTCATCAGACGGTTCCTTTGACATGTTTGAAATCATGAAGGCTTACTACGATATAGGTTTCACAGGCTACATACGTCCGGATCACGGCAGAATGATATGGGGAGAAAAGGCAAGGCCGGGCTATGGACTATATGACAGGGCATTAGGTATAGCTTACCTGAACGGTTTATGGGAAGCTGTAGATAAAATGACTACCGGGGGTAAATAAGAGTGTCTAAAATAAACATAACCGCTACCGCTGAAATAAAGGATGCAAAAGGATATAACTGCTGGTTGAGCTATCATATACTAGAAAACAGACAGTTAAGAGAGGCTTATTCCAAGTGGGCTTCAAATATAGTTGTTTCAAAAGCATCGGATGACACTAATATTGCTTTAAATGAGTTAAGAAGCGGACTAAAAGGAATATTGGGATTAGATGCTTCTGTATCAAGTGAACCGGAACAAAGCTCTTTTATTTATATGGGGGTACTTGGCAGGGGAAACAGCATAGACTCATATGTAAAATATGATGAGGTAATTCAAATCGGTAGTGAAGGCTTTATAATCAAAGCTGTGAAAGTCGGCGACGGTGAAGCAATTGTTGTTGCAGGTACTACTATAAAAGGCTTGCTCTATGGAGTTTTTGGTCTATTGAGAATGTTGCAGACTGAGACAGTAATCGAAGGAATTTTAAAGATTGAAAACCCTTCAAACCAACTCCGTATTATAAACCATTGGGACAATATAGATGGAAGTATTGAAAGAGGTTATGCAGGTAAATCCATTTTCTTTACAGATAATAAAATAACAGAAGACCTTGATAGAATTATTGATTATGCAAGGCTTCTATGCTCTGTGGGAATAAACAGTATCGTTATAAATAATGTTAATGTCCACAAATTTGAAACTATGCTTATTACAGACAGATATCTTAATGATGTTGCAACCCTTGCTCAGATATTCCGTGACTATGGTATAAAGGTGTACCTTAGTGCAAATTTTGCAAGTACTATTGAAATAGGGGGACTTGCCACTGCCGATCCTTTAGACCCACAGGTAAGAATGTGGTGGAAGGAAAAGGCTGATGAGATATACTCTCTAATACCTGACTTTGGAGGCTTTCTGATAAAAGCTGATTCCGAATTCAGGCCCGGGCCTTTTACCTACGGACGTACTCATGCAGACGGTGCCAACATGCTTGCTGAAGCCTTGGAACCACATGGGGGTTTGGTTATATGGAGATGCTTTGTTTACAATTGTATGCAGGACTGGCGTGACCGCATAACAGACAGGGCGAGGGCTGCCTATGACAACTTTATGCCTCTGGATGGCTTGTTTAAGGAAAATGTATTACTCCAGATAAAAAACGGGCCTATGGATTTTCAGGTTCGTGAGCCTGTATCTCCTTTATTCGGAGGATTACGAAAAACAAACCAGCTACTAGAGCTTCAGATAACTCAGGAATACACAGGACAGCAAAAGCATTTGTGCTATCTGGTTCCAATGTGGAAGGAGATATTGGATTTTGATACTATGGCACAAGGTAAGGACACAAGTGTTAAAAAAATTATCTCAGGGTCAGTGTTTAATAACAAATCAGGCGGAATGGCTGCGGTTACAAACATAGGGAATGACCTGAACTGGACAGGACATCAGATGGCACAATCAAATACTTACGGGTATGCACGACTGTGCTGGAATCCGGATTTGTCATCAGAACAGATTACTGATGAATGGGTTCGAATGACTTATTCAAACAACGAAAAGGTTGTAAATACCGTAAAAGAAATGCTGATGGGTTCATGGAGAACCTATGAAAATTATACTTCGCCTCTGGGAATTGGATGGATGGTTAATCCTAACCATCATTATGGGCCTAACGTAGACGGGTATGAATACGACAAGTGGGGGACATATCACAGGGCAAACAATAAGGGTATAGGCGTTGACAGAACAGTCAGGAGCGGAACGGGATATGCAGGACAGTATCATAATGATGTTGCCCGGGTTTATGAGAATATGGAAAAGTGTCCTGAAGAGCTACTTTTGTTTTTCCACCATGTACCCTATGATTATAGACTAAAATCCGGAGAAACATTAATTCAATATATCTACAACACCCATTTTAAAGGTGTAGAAGAGGTAGAAGAACTGGTAAATAAATGGAACAGCCTTAAAGGGTTGGTTAGTGATGAAATATTCCGCCATGTATCAGAAAGGCTTGAAGGACAGTTGGAACATTCCAAAGAGTGGAGAGATGTAATAAACACATATTTCTACCGCAAGACAGGAATACCTGATGAATTAGGAAGAAGGATATATTAAGCGAAATATTGAGGAGCTTAAATTTGAACCGGTAAAAATGATTATATGGTTGAATATAATCTAAACAATATAGTACACTTAGTAAGTAACAAAATATGGAATAAAATAGAATAATACATGCGGAGGTGATTTGAATGTATAAATTTCACGAGGGTTTATATACTGATGTCAGAATTGAGGACGTTTTTGAAACAATTATAACCTTTACGATTGGTGAAATGACAGAATACAAAGTCAGGAAATATAAGGCAGCATTTGTGAGAATTTATGACGGGAGAAGATGGTATTATTCGTCCAATTCTCAGCCGGAGAGGGTTCAGGATGAAATCGATAAGCTCAGTGTAATGGCAAAGCCTGATCCATGCATACATGATAATCCAATTGTTAAAATTTTTGAGGTTAATAAAGGCGAATTTTTAAATTTTACTCAGAATGATGTTTTAAAAGTCTCTGAGGATGAAAAATTAAATCTTCTAAAGAGTATGTTCCTTACTGTTGAGGAAAACAAATATATTAAAAACTGGGCTGCCAGTTACATAGATTGCAAAAAAGTCAAGGAGTTTTATTCCAGTAAAGGGGCGGAGATTAAATTTGATACCCAAAGGTGTGGCTTTAAGATAGGTTTTGCTATGTCAGAGGGCGAGAGGAAGTTTAGTGAAGCCTTTCAAAAGGGCTCGGATAAATTTGATGAGTTATTGAGTCAGGAGCAGCATCTTAAAGGATTTATAGACAAATGTGAAAATTTCCTGCTTAACGCAAAGCCGGTAGAAAAGGGAATTTATACGGTGGTATTGTCACCACTTGCAGCGGGTGTATTTGCACATGAAAGCTTCGGTCATAAAAGCGAGTCAGACTTTATGGTTGCTGATGAGACCATGAAGAAAGAGTGGACATTAGGAACTAAAGTGGGCTCTGACATATTGACAATTGTTGATGACGGGAATGTGCCTGGCAGTGGTTTTTGTGCTTTTGACGATGAAGGTACAAGGGCCAGGAAAACGTATCTCATAAAGGATGGTATCCTGGCAGGAAGACTTCACAACTGTTCAACTGCAGCTATCCTGGAGGAGAACCTTACGGGAAATGCCCGGTCAATCAATTTTGAGTATGAGCCGATTGTAAGAATGACTACTACATATATTGACGGTGGACGCGAATCAAAAGAAGAGTTGTTCAGCAAAGTAAAAAACGGCATTTATATAGAGAATATAAAGCATGGTTCCGGCATGTCAACTTTTACCATAGCTCCAACCCTTGCTTATATGATCAGAGATGGGAAAGTTTCTGAACCTGTAAATATTTCTGTTATTACCGGGAACGTATTTAAAACATTATCAGAAGTAGATGGTGTTTCAAATGAAGTAGAGCTTTTATCATTTGTTACGGGGGGATGTGGAAAAATGGAGCAATATCCTCTTCCCGTGGGATTTGGCGGGCCATATGTCAGGGTTAACAATATTAACGTGCAGTAAGGGGAGGTTTTTATGAAAGAATTATATTCAATTCGAACCACACAAACGTCAATAAATGTTTCGGGGAGCAGAATCGAATCCGTCAGAGGAAAGGATATAACAAAAACAGGGCTCCGCATATATGAGGGAGGCTTTATCGGAGTATCCGGTGCCATTGGCAACTATAAACTCGAGGATCTTGAAAAGAATGCCCGGTCTGCACTGAAAGCAAAAATTGAGTACCCGTACGAATTAAGCCCTGATAAAATAATGGAAATTGATGTCGCTAAGGAAATTATTAAAGATGAAGAATTTGTTTATGAAATAGAGGAGGCAATTGCGCAACTGGGGAAAAAACATGACGACTTCGTCTTTTCAAATAAAATAAATATGGATAATATGTCTGTTTCCCTTTGCAATGACAAGGGTTTGGATTTAAGATTCAAGGACAGGGCAATTAATGTGGAACTCGTATTTAAAGACAAATCCTCTGCCAGCATAATGGATGGCTTCATCTGCTTCCAGGACAGGCGGTATCATAGAAATGACTTTTTGAGTATGTCTGATGAGATACTCAGTGCATATAAAAACAAGGTTGATTTCACAGAAGGAAGTTACCCCGTTGTATTTCTAACTATAGATGGAACACCTCTTTTGAAGTTTATAACCGATTTAAACGGAAGATCTTTTGGGACGGATACCTCACTCTTTTCGGGAAATTTGGAGAAAAAGTTATTTAATAAAGAATTTACATTATATAATTCTTTGAATCCTGATGATGCTTGTTTAGTGCCTTTTTTTGATGCAGAAGGGACAATTAATGAAAGCTATAGGTATGCATTAATAGAAGATGGTTTTCTTAAGGCTGGCAATACAGACAAGAAAAATGCCACATTGTACAAACTGCCATATACGGGAAGTGCCGAAAGTGCATTTGATGGTACTCCTCAGCCAGGCTTCCAAAACCCAAAGGTAAAAGAAAGTGATAAAACGGCAAGAGAGTTGCTCGGCGGAGATAAAGGTATTTTGGTACTGATGGCCTCGGGTGGTGATTTCACACCCCAAGGCGATTTTGCAACACCTGTTCAGCTGGCATATTTTTTCGATGGGGAAAAATTGATCGGAAGGCTTCCAGAGCTACAACTGTCTTCTAATGTGTTTGAAATGTATGGAAACAATTATAGAGGTGTATCCAAAAACGTTGTTTGGCCATTGGGAGGAATTAAATCAATGATTCTGGATATGAAGGTCAGTAAAATATAGGTTTCAGCTGACAAAAACAGCAAGTAAGTACCGCTTACTTGCTGTTTTAGCATTTTTGCACTATAATATCTAAATCAAAGGGAGCAAGGTCAATTTATCTTTATACTTCTGTATTCTCCGGGGTTAATACCCACATATTTCTTAAAGAATCTGTTGAAGCTCTGTTTATTGTTATATCCGAGACTAAGGGCAATATCATTAATATTCATGTTTGTTTGTCGCAGCAGACGCTGTGCTTCTTCAATTCTCATGTTGTTTATATAGTTAACAATATTCTCGCCTGTCTCGTCATTAAATATTTTTCTTACGTGGGAATAGCTAAGCCCCACGTGTTCAGCAAGAGTATTAATTGCAATATCCTTTTTGTAGTTTTTATGAATGTAATCTAAAATTTTACCTATATGGGACTTTCCTTCCACTTTGAATTTTTCATTGTACTCAATAATCTGCAAATATATATTTGACAGGAACAGGCCTGCTTCGTCCAGCGTATCAATCTCCGCAAGCTTACTGTATATGTTGAAGTCATTCCCGAAAACCTTGCTGACGCTGATGTTTAAGTCAAGCAAATACTTTATGGTGTTCCCCAACAATTGGTTCAGTATGAGCATAACATTGTCATAGCTGAGATTCTTATTTTGCTTAATTTCATCAAAAAAACAGCTTAGTGAAATCAAGAGGGCGTCTTTTGAACCGATATCAATATTGTTGAATATCTGTTTTTCTATACTAAACGGGTAGAAATACTTATTGTTGTCAGATGACTCTTCCTTTTGAATTATGAAAGCCTCGTGCCCCATCATAAATCTTTGCTTTATGAGATTTTGGGCCTCATTGTACGAATTCCTTATATTCAGGATGTCATGGTAAATGCCCCCGAGACACACGGATATGGTTGTTTCTATTACTTTTGCCACTTCTTGTTGAACAATTGAGAAAGCATTTTTCAGTACGGCTGTTACATTTGTAATCTCCTCATCAGAGATATTTACTATAAGAACCACCTTATCTCCATCCAGAACCACACCTGAACATTTATAAGATTCACCTACCTTTTCTTCAGATAGGTTTAATATTACTGATTTAAGGTAGTACTGATGCTCATATGTGAAGTTTGAAATAAAATCATTGTACTTATCTACGTATATTACGCAACACAGAGTATTTTTCAAAGGGAAAAGATGCATTTCATCCTCAGCGATAGAAGGTTTTCCCCTTAAAAGGCTTAGCATATAGTTTTCGCGGAGATTTTTATGATCCTTTTCAATGGTACGGAACAGCTGATCTTCTTGCTTTATCATGGCATCAAAAGTTTTAGAAAGAAGTGTGAACTCGTTTCCGTTTCCTATAATGTCAATACCTTTTCTTGCTTTGATTTCCTGTACCAGTTTTTTTACAGGGTTGAACAGCCTACGTGAAATTACATATGACAAAAGTACAAAAATAACTAATAAGAAAATTGAAATATAAATTATAGACATTTTAAGTGAATTTACTTTGGTAGTCAGAGCATTCAGAGAAAAGACACCTACAAAGGTCCAGCTGTCTGCTCCTGTTTTCAGATATGTAATAAGAAACCTCTTACCGTTAATACTTTCAATAAAATGTCCTCTGTCGATTTCACTGTTCAAAATCCTGGTTATATAGGAAACGTTGGACAAATTCTTGTTAAGCATAGTTTTATCAACTGAAGATATGACCTCACCTTTAGAATTTATAACACTTATAAAGTCCCCAATATCGTAATTGTTGCTGTTAATAAGATTGCTTAACCTGCTTTCGTATACATTTATGGTAATAGAACCTTTGAGATTTGTAGTATACGCTAAAGGGAATATGTATGAGACTACTGAACTGTTTCCATTGGTATCGTTTGGTCTTGGATTTGTCCATGATAAAGGTTCCCCGAGTTCTTTGCTTTTAATATAGGACTTAAGCCAGGTTTCGTCGGGAAAGTTTTCCTTGGGATACACTCCGTTGCTTGTTGCAATATAATTTGAATTATCTAAGTACAAGTATACTGAGGAATAGGCATTGTTAGTTTTAACTATGTCAGATAGCTTGGATACAAACTGATACAGCATTAAGTTGTTGTCGCTGTCCTTAATGGCTTGATGTATATCATCCATTCCATACAATCTGTTAAGGGTTTCATCCAAAGACAGGTGAAGGCTCTCATTACTTATGGTTTGGGCAAGCAGATCAGTAACGCTTCTGGCAGAATCAAGCTTACCAAGACCGGAACGGCCTATTTCATCTTCCGAATACTTCATTATCCCATAATTAAAAATAAATGTAATGGTAATAATAGGTATTATTATAAATAGAGAAAGAACCAGCATTATTTTAACTATTATCGAATAATTTTTCATCTTTCCTGCACCCCACAGTGTATTGTGTCAAAAATATCATAATAAATATTATATATTAATATTTAATCCATTTCTTCATAATTAATATAAAATTTTCCTGAAAAATCAAGTCATAATAGTTATATTTCACGGAAAAAATTAAATGTAATCCTTTGCAATCAATTCGGTACAGGTTAAATATTTAATATTAATTATATGATTCAATATTGATTATTGTACAACCTAAATCTGTGCTTTCAATTCCTTTTGTCTCTAAACACAGCAAAAATGATTAAAACTGAAATACGTGAAAAATTCTCATTCTTGAACTGAATTTTTCTAGTGATAAAATAATGCCATCAGCAGATCGAACCAAATCTTCTATCTATTTACATTAAATTCCAAAAAAATAAACCGTGGGGGGTAGCTATTTGCATGGGGAAAACTAGTACTGCTGTTTCAAAAACTTTACCGAATAATCTTCCTAAAAAGGGCTTTGGCCATTACTTAAAAAGAGATATATATCTATATTTATTGTTGGTACTGCCGGTTTCATACTTTATACTGTTTAAATATGTACCAATGTACGGTATCGTTATCGCATTCAAAGAATACAACATATTTCAGGGTGTATTTGCCAGTCCTTGGATAGGGTGGGATGCTTTCAGGGAAGTTTTTAAATCCGATGATTTTTACAGAGCACTTAAAAATACTTTCCTGCTTAACGGGTTTGATATGATATTCGGATTTCCGGCTCCAATCATCCTCGCAATAATTATTAATGAAATAAAATCCGTAAAATATAAGAGAATTTCACAGACAATGCTTTATCTTCCGCACTTCTTGTCATGGGTTATCATCGGAGGTATAGCACTTCAGATATTTGCGCCGAATTTTGGTATGATTGATACAATTATCAAATCAATGGGATTTGAAACAATACCTTTCTTAACTGAAAAGTGGCATTGGTTGGCAACGTATACGGGTATCGGCATATGGCAGAGTGCAGGTTGGGGTATGATCATATATCTCGCAGCTATAATCGGGATACCCTCGGAATTGTATGAAGCTGCTGATGTAGACGGTGCAGGAAGACTCAGAAAAATATGGAGCATAACCTTGCCGGCAATTAAGCCTACAATAATTATCCTGTTTATATTGAATATCGGTAAGATTTCAATGATAGGGTTCGACCGCCCATATATTCTCGGAAACCAACTGGTTAAAGATTTTTCAGATGTTATCAGTACTTACGTATACAGGGTCGGCTTACAATCCTCCAGATATAACATAGCAACAGCAGTAGGATTATTCCAGTCGATTGTGGGGCTGGTATTCCTGTCAGTAACTAACTGGATAGCAAATAAGAGTGGCGAGCAAGGTATTTGGTAGAAGAAAGGTGGTATAGGAAATGGTTTATAAAACCAGTGATAAGGTTTTTAATGCTTTTATAAATATAATAACTTTAGTTTGCGTAATACTGTGTTTATTCCCTGTATTAAATGTAGTAGCCGTTTCATTGAGTTCCAACTCCGCAATACTTGCTTCAAAGGTTTATGTATGGCCTGTTAATTTAAATTTCGAATCCTATAAGGCTATTGTGAAAGATTCAACAATGATTTGGTCACTTGTTTATACGATAATTATTACTGTTGCGTACACTGTAATAGGTATGTTCCTGACAATTTGTGCAGCCTATCCCCTTACCAAGCAGAGGTTAAAGGGAAGAAATGCAATAATGCTGATGATTATATTTACGATGTATTTCAGCGGTGGACTTATACCTGACTATATGTTGGTAAAAAATCTGCACATGCTTGACAACTCATGGAGCTTAATATTGCCGGGAGTATTAAGTGCATTTAACCTTATAGTTTTAAAAACATTTTTTACATCCTTGCCTGAGAGTCTTGAGGAATCAGCAATCCTTGACGGTTGCAACGACATAGGTGTTCTTTTCAAGATAGTACTTCCGTTGTCAAAGCCTGTACTAGCTACATTGAGTTTGTTCTATGCAGTTGGAAAATGGAACAGCTTCATGGATGCTCTCTTTTATATTACCGATTCAAAACTATATCCATTGCAGTTAAAACTGTACCAGATAATTGTTAACAGCCAGACTGTAGATGCATCTATAGGAGATGGGAATATGTCACAGAACCTCCTGCCTGAAAGTCTTAAGGCAGCTTGTATAGTGTTTGCGACGTTACCAATAGTACTTGTATATCCAAAGCTTCAGAAACACTTTGTCAGCGGTATAATGATAGGTGCTGTTAAAGGTTGATATAAGGTCTTCGGATAATCTGAAGATTTATATAAAAATAATATAATGGAGGAGATATTAATGAAAAAACTGAGTACCAGAATTGCAAGCTTGGCACTTTTGACATCTATGAGCATTACTCTGTTTGCTGGCTGTGGTTCAAACGGCGGAGCAGACGCGGATAGTTCGAAAACTGCATCATCAACAAATTCGGCAAAATCAGGGCCGGCAGTAGAATTAACCGTAGAGGTTTTTGACAGAGCTACACCTGGGTACAAAGCAGATGATAATTTCCAGACAAAATGGATACAAGAAAACTTCGGTAAGCCCAATAACATTAATGTAAAGTTCGTACCTGTCTTAAGACAACAGGAAGTTGAAAAGCTAAATGTTCTTATGGCATCAAATCAAGCACCTGACATCAGCTTTACTTACAATGACGGTATTATATATAATTATGTTAAGAGTGGCGGACTTACTGATTTAGGGGATCTGTTAAAGAAAAATGCTCCAAATCTTACCACATACCTTGGCGAAACTCTGCTTAACTATGGTAAATTCGATGGAAAGCAGCTTGCAGTTCCTGCAAAGAGAGTTATAGAAGGTTGTTTCTCAGCATACATCCGTAAGGACTGGCTGGATGCAGTCGGAATGTCTGTTCCTACTACTACAGATGAGTGGTATCAGGTAATGAAGGCATTTAAAGAAAAAGATCCTGGAAAACTTGGCGACAAAAACTATCCTTTCAGTACATTTGTTGATCCAAACAATATTAACTGGACTACATCAATGTTGTTAGAGTCCTTCAAAAAACCAATTTCAGAGGAACAAAGAATGACCTTACCAAACTGGGTAATTCCGGGATTCAAGGATGGTATGAAGTTCTTGAACAAGTTATACAACGAAGGAATATTGAATCCCCAGTTTGCACTTGATAAAGACGGCAAGCAGTATGAAAAAGATGTATCCCAAGGAAGAATAGGCTTTATGATACATAATTATGACTTCCCGATTAGAGTAACACCCGGATTATTATCTGAGTTAAAAAACCAGGTTCCGGGTGCAGATATGATCCCCTGTGACCCATTCACAAACTCAGAAGGCAAGCACCCAAAAATGAAATATAATCCTAACGGCTTGTATATAATAGTTCCTAAAGCTAGTGAACATGCAGAAGAAGCAGTTAAGTATCTTGAATGGCAGTCAAAACCTGAGGTAATGAAATTCCTTCAAAACGGTATAAAGGGTGAACAATACACAGATGAAGTTGATGGTATTCCGTCAAACTTTATACAGAATGACCAGCTTCCTGATGCCAAGAAAGCTAACTACACTGACCTGGCATTAATAGTTAACGGTAAAGAATTCGGAGATCCTACTAAGAACATTCAGGCTGCCTCATTCGGATACCCCGGATTTGAAGATGCATTTAAGAAGGCATATGAAATCTCACTTACAGATGCAGGTTATATGCCACATTTCGATACTGTTATAGAATCTCAGGCTAAATATCAGAAAGCCCTTTCCGATAAGGAATCAGAAATATTTGTAAAGAGCATTACATGCAAACCTGCTGATTTCGACAAGACCTATGACAAACTGGTTGATGAGTACATGAAGTCAGGCGGTCAGGAAATAGTTGATGAGAAATTAGCTGCATTAAAAAAATAAAAATTAAATGCGTATAACCAAAAACCCACTTGGACTTGCTCCGGGTGGGTTTTTGGTTTCTACAATGCCAGAACTTCATACAACCCGGATGTAAAATATGCTATAATTTCAAATGTGTGGTCCAATATTCAAAGGGGGTACTTGCATAAGAATGAAAAAGTTAAAAAGTTTATGCAAGCTTATTTATTCCAATTTAAACATATCTGCAAAGATGACTATATTATACCTTGCATTTCTCATCCTATCGGTAATATTGACCTCCGTTGTTTACTACAGATTAAATTACCATTTGGCGCTTCAAAAGAACAGGGATTTATCCATGCAAACGTTGTATCCGCTGAAGTCAAACATATACAGTATGCTTGACAATATGAGCTTCAATTCCCGTACAATTATGGCGAATCTTGATATACAGGACTTATTAACAGATCAGAACATGTCTAACACCCTGGAAACCCAGCGAAAGATTTCAGGCTATCTTGTAACACTTATGGATTCAACGCCACACATAAAGTCTGTTTATATTTTTGACAATTATGGTAATCGATATGGTTCTGATAAAAAATCTCTTAAAAAACTAAATATAAAAAATATAAAAGATGCATGGTGGTATGATGATGTTGCTAAACAGAAGGGATATTATATAGTAAGGCTGAATGCAGACCGGATTTTTAATATAACAACAGGTGAAAAGACCATGTCTCTGCTTCGAATAATAAACAACACGACTACTCAAAATCCCATTGGCTTATTAATGGTAAATATATCTGAGGATGGATTTAGGAATTGCTATAGTGAAATAGTGCAGAAATACGGGACACGAATAATCATACTTGATGAAAACAATCAGATTATTTCTACCAACGATGACCTGGAACAAGAAGAGTATCAGAATCTTTTAGTAGAACAGGCAAACATGCCCTACAAATCCTCCGTTTTCGACCATAATGATAAGCCATATCTGTACTCAACAATGTTTTTAGAGAAGTACGGATGGAAAATGATAATAGGTATACCCTTAGAGCAGCTGGAAGCTGAAGGTTCTTTGTATAAGATGGTAAGTTTATTAATAATTATACTAAACGGTATATTGCTTTGCATTGGAATAGTATTTGTTTCAAGGCTCATAACATCACCTATACATAAGTTGTTAAATTCAATGAAAGCAGTTGAACAAGGGGAATTTAAAATTGTAGAGATGGAAACTGTCAATGATGAAATAGGTAAGCTTAAAAACGGATACAACCTAATGGTAGTCGAGATACAAAATCTTATAAAGAAAATTGTAAATGAACAAAGAACTAAGCGTAAAGCTGAGCTTAATATACTTCAGGAGCAGATAAAGCCCCACTTTTTGTATAATACGTTAGATGCAATGGGGTATCTTGCACTGGCAGGCAGAAATGAAGAATTATATGAGGCAATAGAAGCAATGGGAGGCTACTATAGAAAAAGCTTAAGTAAGGGAAGCGAAATCATATCTGTTGCAGATGAAATAGAGATTGTAAAGGATTACGTATATTTGCAACTTCTACGGTATGGTGACATTTTCACAGTACACTATGATTTGAACGAAGACACTTTTAAGTTTGAAACTGTAAAGCTTATTCTGCAGCCACTTGTTGAAAATTCAATTTACCACGGAATAAAGCCTAAAGGTGAACACGGAGAGATATACATATCTTCAAGAATAGAGAATGAACATGTTGTTTTTGTTGTTGAGGATAATGGACTGGGAATGAAAGAAGAGGATCTGAAGCTTTTGCAGGACAATCAGCTTAATAGCAATCTACATAGTTTTGGTTTGAGGGGAACCATACAAAGAATTAAAATATATTATGAACGAGAAGATTTGTATAGTATTGAAAGTACTTATAAAAAGGGTACGAGAATTACTTTGAAAATACCTATACATCAGGAGGCATTAGATGAAACAAGATAAATTAAAGGTTATGTTTGTTGATGATGAAGAAAATACAAGGAACCTTCTTCGCTTAATACTGGATTGGGATGCTATGGGTTTTGAAATAGCAGGTGAAGCCTCCAGTGGTCAGGAGGGACTTAATCTTGTGGACGAATTGCTGCCGGACCTGATTATAACAGATATAAAGATGCCTTTCATGGATGGCTTGGAATTTGCACGGCTGATTGCGGAAAACTACCCTACAATAAAAGTTATTGTGTTGACTGCATATGAAGAGTTTGAGTATGCAAAGCAGGGAATAAAGATGGGAATTTCCGATTTTTTGCTAAAACCGATAAAAAGAAGTGAAATAAAGGAATCAATTGAAAATATACAAAAGAAAATATTGAATGAAAGAATTGACAGAGATGAATATAACAAGGTTAGGGAGAAACTCAAGAAGAGCCTTCCTATACTAATTGAAAAGTTTCTTAATGACCTGGTTGTATCAAACAATTTACCGCAGGATATTAACGAAAAAATTGAGTATTATAATCTGACTATGCTTAGGGAGTATTTTCAGATAGCTGTAGTTTCCGTGGGAGATGCACCTAGTATAAAGGATCAGGAAAACACGATTGTCCATCAGATTCTGTATATTGATATAATAAAGCAATACTTCAAGGCGGATAAAAATGTTATAGTGTTTGACAATAACAGCGGAAAAACTGTAATTATTAATTCAGACAAACAAGTAAATTTGCCGGAGTGCTGTGAGCAAATCAAGACAATGATAATAAATAAATTAAAATGCGATATTAGTATTGGACTTAGTAATAGTTATACAGAGCTGGATAAGCTACACCAGGGATACAAAGAGGCTCTTGAAGCACTGAACTACAAGGCCATTTACGGCAACAACATAGTAATTCAATACAGGGATATATGTATAGACAGGGAGAAGTCGTCTTATATACACAAGGTTAATATTGGTATGGAAGAGATTACTTTTTATATAAGAGCCGGAATCGAAGACAAGGCGAATGAACTGCTGCATAAAAGATTTTTCAGAATAAACAGTAATAGCCTAACAAGCAGTAACGAACTTAGGATTATGGGTATAAGTATGATAACGGAAATACTGAACTCCATAAGCGAAATGGATCTTAATCTGAATGAAATTTTTGGTTCGGTATCATCGTTATACGCGGATGTGCTTGAATTTAATACCCTATCAGAAATAGAGGCTTACATAACAGCGGTTGTGGAAAAACTCACAAAAGCTATAAACCTCTTGCGTGAAAAAAAGAAAAAAAGTATCATGGATAATATAATTTCCTACCTAAAAGACAATTTATCAAATTCCGAGCTCACATTAACAGCACTGGCATCGCATTTTTTTATTAACCCAAGTTATCTGAGTAGGACCTTTAAGCAACACACCGGCTATACTTTTGTAGAATATTTAACCCACCTCAGGATACAGAAAGCAATTGAGTTATTTGACACTTGCGATGCCGTGGCATATGAGGTGGCTGAAAAAGTGGGGATACCGGACCCAAACTATTTCGGGAAATGTTTTAAGAAATACACAGGGTATTCCATAAATGACTATAAAAAGCAGAAGTAAAAAATTTACTTGTATTCGTAAAAATATTACATTCACTCCTTACTATATAAAAACTATAATTTACCTATAAATGACCCAAGGGTCTGGATAGGGAAAGGGAGGAAACATAAATGCATAAGTTAACAAAGAAGTTATGTGCTGCATTAATGGCAACAGCTATTTTAGCAACCTCAGCGGCATGTGGAAATTCCACCACAACGGACGATAGCTCAAGTGCGGGTAACAGTTCCGCTGAAAGCAAGAAACCGGTCTCATTGTCACTGTGGCATATTTGGGCAGCGGATTCAGAATCCAGCAAAGCTCCTTTTGAAAAAGTATTGGCAGATTTCCAAAAATCAAATCCTGATATCACTCTTAAAGTAGACGCTACGGAAAACGAAACCTACAAGACAAAAATCAGAGCAGCAGTTGCAGCAAATGAAGCACCTGATATATTCTTTTACTGGGGCGGCGGATACATGAAGTCCTTTGTTGATGCAGGAAAACTTTTACCATTGAACGAATACATCGACGATGAGACAAAGAGCAAAATTCTACCGGGAACATTGGATAATATGACCTTTAACGATAAGTTTTACGGCTTGCCTCACTCAATGTCAATAGGTACATTTTTTATCAACAAAGAATTATTCCAACAGAACGGTGTAAAGGTTCCCGAAACGTGGGATGACCTTGTTGCAGCAGTTAAGGCATTCCGTGCAAAAGGAATTACTCCAATGGCAGTGGGCGCAAAGGATACATGGACTATTGGTATGTACCTGGATATCCTGCAAACAAGACAAGCCGGATACGATACCTGTTACAAAGCATTAAGCAAGCAGGGTTCATTTGAAGACCCGGCACTTATAGAAGGAGCTAAAAAGTTCCAAGAACTTATTGATCTAAAGGCGTTTACTGACGGTGCAATGGGTGTAACAAGAGACGAATCAGAAGTACCTTTCTATGAAGGAAAAATTCCGATGTACTTTAACGGAAGCTGGACAATCGGTAATATTATGAAACCTGACAGTAAGATCAAAGACAAGATTGATATTATCAAGTTCCCTTCAATTAGCGATAAGAGCGATATCAATGACTTTACAGGTGGAGTTTCAGAAATATTTGTTGTTAATGCAAACACAGAACATAAAGAAGAAGCAGTTAAGACTTTGAAAACTGTTGCTCAGAGTTTTTCAAAAGAAATATATCTCTCAGGTGCAGGTTTACCGACCTGGAACATTTCAGTTGATGAATCAAAAATTGATCCTTTAACTCTTAAACTGGTTAATCTTACAAAGGACGCAAAGACATATACCCTTTGGTGGAATACATTTTTAGAGGGTGATGATTCTCAACTGTACATGAACAAGTCTTCTGAATTGTTTGCTAAAAAGATAACTCCTGAACAATTCTGTAAAGACCTTCAGACAATGAATAAATAGTAAAAGTTATTCATTATAAAATGATAACAATAAAAAGGAGTTGGGATACGTATTCCAACTCCTTTTTATAAGAAATGGAGATTATATTATGGATAAAGTATTCTCAGATAAAAAAGCTATTCTTATATTTATGTTTCCGGCCATTCTATTTTTTGTTGCAATAATTGCAGCGCCTGTAATAATGTCAGCGTATTACAGTACACTGGATTGGGATGGAATTGGAAAGTCCACCTTTATAGGGATAGATAACTTTAAGAAGCTCTTTGTAGACAATGTAGACGGATTTCCTTTATCCGTTAAGAACTCTTTTATATTTCTTCTGGTATCAGTATTTATACAGCTTCCTGTATCACTTATCCTTGCGCTAATCCTTGCAAGAGGGATAAAGGGCGAGGGCTTTTTCAGAGGAGCTTATTTTGTTCCGGTTATAATATCTACAGTAGTAATAGGGCAGCTATGGATGAAAATTTACAATCCCGATTACGGTCTGTTGAATGTATTTTTTAGGAATATCGGGCTGGACAGTTGGGCTCAGAATTGGCTAGGAGATTCTAAAACTGCTCTGGGAGCTACATTTGTTCCTATATTGTGGCAGTACGTAGGATATCATATGTTACTTATGTATGCAGCAATCAAGTCAATTTCACCGGATATATTTGAAGCGGCTTTAATAGACGGTTCAACAGGAATATCAACAGCTTTCAGAATAACTATTCCTTTAATAACACCAATGCTTAAAGTAAGTATAACCTTCTCGGCAATAGGGTCTTTAAAAATATTTGATTTGATATATGTTCTGACAAACGGAGGGCCGGCTGGTGCAACGGAGGTTCCGAGTACATTGATGGTAAAAACCATATTCATGAGTTATAAATACGGATATGGAAGTGCGATGGCAGTATTCATTATTATGGAATGTTTCCTGTTTACAGCCCTAATTAACAGACTATTTAAAAAAGTCTCTATTGATTGATTGGAGGAATTAGCAATGAAAATATCAAAAGTAAAATCTTCTCCCTTAAGTTACATAATAAATAAAATAATATATGTAATACTCGGAATATGGACAATAACTTCTCTTTTCCCTATTTACTGGCTTATAAGCTTTTCACTAAAGAATAATTCCGAAATATTCGGAGGAAATATAGCAGGACTTCCGAAACATTTCATTTGGAAAAACTATTCTCAGGCCTTTTCCGGTGGAAAAGTGGGAACATACCTTTTTAACAGTACATTTGTAACAGGTTTAACAATCCTTTTAACTATAGTTGTTGCAACAATGTCGACATATGCTATGATAAGAATGAAATGGAAGTTTCAGAAGGTATCTATGTCACTTATGCTTTTGGGTCTGATGATACCAATACACGCTGCTTTGCTCCCTGTTTTCTATATGATGAAAACTTTCCACATAATTAATACTATTTGGTCTTTGATAATTCCATACACTGCATTTGCAATACCTATGGCAATCATGATTATATCAGGGTTTCTTGACTCAATACCCAGAGATTTGGAAGAAGCCGCATGTATTGATGGCTGTAACATATACAGAACATTTATAAGCATAATTCTTCCACTCCTGCGTCCTGCAATTGCAACAGTGGCTATATTTACATTTCTGCAGGCATGGAATGAATTGATGTTTGCGGTAGTATTTATAAGTAAAGATACGGCAAAAACTCTGACAGTCGGAATCCAATCCATGTCAGGACAGTATCAGACATCTTGGGGCCCTATAGGCGCGGCGCTGGTAGTTGCAACTATTCCGACACTGCTGATATATCTGTTTTTAAACAAACAAGTTCAAAAAAGTCTTGTAGCGGGCGCTGTTAAGGGTTAATTTGTGAAAATTACTTTGTCGAATAAAACCATTTGGCTTTTTACTTATTGTGTTGTAAAATGAAATAAAAGGACGATTAATGACATGAGATACGAATTCTATTACCCTCAAGGCAAAAAAAAGGCCTTAACATTTAGTTATGATGATGGTCAGGTACATGATCGGAGACTTGTGGAGATATTTAACAAGTACAATATGAAGGGAACCTTTCATATAAACTCAGGAACTCTGAGTACTGATGGATTTATAACAAAGGAAGAGGTAGAAACGTTATATAAAGGACATGAAGTCTCCTGCCACAGTGTGACTCATCCGTATTTAACAAAACTGTCAAAAGAACAGATTATAGAGGAGATAAGAGAAGATAGAAGAGCGCTGGAAAATATAGTCGGCTATCCTATAAGAGGAATGTCATATCCTTTTGGTGAATATGATTCCCGCATAGTAAATGCACTGGATGTATTAGGTATAGAGTATTCACGTACAGTTAATGCAACAGGCGGATTTTTTATGCCTTCAGATTTTTTGGAATGGCACCCTACTTGTCATCATAATAGTAATATAAAGGATAAGCTTAAAGATTTTAAAAATCCGCCACCATGGCTAAAACTGCCATTGTTTTATATTTGGGGTCACAGCTTTGAATTTTACAGGGAAAATAACTGGGAGGTTATTGAAGATTTTTGTAAGGAGGCTGCTGATGACCCGACAGTATGGTATGCTACCAATATAGAAATAAAAGATTATATATGTTCAATTAAGGGATTGATACTCAGCGTTGATCAAACAATAGTATACAATCCGAGTGCTGTTTCGGTATGGCTTTCAAGAGACGGCGGGAGTGCGGTTGAATTAAAAGCAGGACAAAGCCTTGTATTCCGCTAAAATATTTAAGAGGATAGTGAATTTGTCAACTAACTTGCATAAATAATTTTATAAGGAAGGTTGCATAAAATGTTGAAAGTTCTTCTTGTAGATGATGAACCATATGTTCTTGAGGGGCTGAAGGTTATGATGGACTGGGAAGCACATGGCTTTAGAATTTGCGGCGAAGCATCAAATGGTGAGGATGCACTGGAAATTGTGAGAGTATGCAACCCTGATCTTATAATAACAGACATAAGCATGCCCGGAATAGATGGACTGGAATTAATCAGGCTGTCAAACGAAAAACTAAAATCTACTGCAAAATATGTTATACTCAGCGGCTATGACGATTTTTCCTATGCCAAACGTGCTATGCTGTACAATGCCAGTAACTATTTGCTAAAACCCTTGGATGATGCTGAATTGAATAGTGTTGTTACAAAACTGGCAGAACAGATCAGACAGGAACGAAAAAAAACAGAAAATGTAAATAAACAGCTTTCCTTCATAGCAAATCAGAGCATTATGAGATTGATAAACGGAGATAATAAACCGTCCCTCATAGGTAGGGTAGGTATGCTTCTTGATATTGCAGAGGAGGAGGAAGTCCGGTGCATACTTTTTGAGATTGATTCAGCTGACAGCTGGACTCAGGCAGAAGAAAAAACAGGATTGAATATGAATAAAACAAAAGCCGGAAGGGTTATAGAAGATGCTCTTGATCCGGCTTTTCAGTTTCGTATATTTGAAGATGGGAAAGGAAGAATCGGCATAATTGCCAGTGAGAAAATGCCGTTCTATAATTCACTTGAAGAGCTGGCACAGAGTCTGCTATTACAATTAAATCAAATTTTTGGGGACGCGGTTTACGCTTCAATAAGTGATTCTGAAAAGGGCCTAGCATCGATAAGCAAAGCATATAGACAGGCTCTTTTTGCCATTGGCTTTAAATTTTATTCTCCTGAAAAAAGTCTCATACCCTATGAGAACGTTAAGGGATTAAATATTAATTTTGAATTGTGTACTGAAAATTATAATAAGCTGTTAGAACTCATAAGGTCAAGCCGTGCTGAAGAAATTGAACCCGTTGTATCCAGACTATTTGAGGATTTTTCAGAAAACTACAGCACGCCTCAGATGATTATTTCTTATCTTATGAGTTTTCAGATGGAGTTAGTAAAGCTTATAATGGAGATAAGCGGAGACCTGAAGGAGTTTTTAACCCTTGCATTGGATTTTCAGAAAACCGCGGAACATATGAATATGTCGGAGCTCCAGGGTGAATTTTTGAAGCAGTGCCTGAGTGCAGCTTCCCATATAAATGATTTTAAACAAGGGAACCCTCAGTATATTGTATTAGAGGTCAAAAATTATATTAAGCAAAACTATTGCAAGGATGTTAAGCTGAAAGAGGTAGCAAGGCATTTTTACATGAACTCCGTGTACCTTGGGCAACTGTTTAAAAAGTTTTCCGGTATGCAGTTCAACGACTACCTGAATACTGTACGTATAGAAGAAGCTAAAAAGCTTCTTCAGAGAACGGATATGAAGGTGTCCGAGATTTCAAGTGCTGTGGGTTATAATGATCCAAAATATTTTTTAAGTAAATTTAAAGCTATTACCAATCTGCCTCCATCAGCTTTTAAAACAGGAAAAACTACTTAATTCGGAGATGAATATACCATGAAACTTAGGCCGAGAATTTTAAGCAGGGTTAATGATATTCCGCTAAATATCAAATTTCTTATAATATACGTATTATGTATATTAACACCGATAATAATAATTAATGCTGCATTTCTCGATAAGTTCTACACGGTGGTCACTCAGAGAGAAGAAAATAATTATAAAATCTCCATGGAAAGGGCAAAAAGCGATATTAATACCTTGATTGAAGGGGGTATTGCCGTCAGCCACTCCATATCTACAGATGCGATCATATATGATTTATTGGACTCCAGTTATGGAGACGCCAGTGAATATTATGATGTTTATAACAGTACCCTGAGAAACAGACTGTCAATTTATACGGTAGCATATAACTATATCACCAATATAGGCTTATATGTAGACAACCCCAGCATTAGAACGGGAGGTACATACTTCCATATAGACAGTAGCATAAAAAAAACTCCATGGTACAAGGACCTGTCGGAATCCAACGAACAGGTTCTAATCAGAACATATATAGGAAGTACAAACAGTTCTCCTGTCAGGCAAATACAGTATTTAAGCATACTAAGAAGCTCCAAAAACAACTCCTCCTTAGGCAGTCGTGAAAAGGTACTTAAGGTTGACATAAGTCTTGATAAGGTGTTTACTGTTTTTAACCGTGAAAGGGATTATCTCAGTCTATATCTGGTGGATCCCCAAAATACTATAGTGTGCTCAACTACAGGAAGATACGGTCAGAGTAATATTGATGTACTGGAAAAACTCAACAATCGCTCTCTTGGACAGGAAAATATGCTTCTCGAAGCACACCTTGGGAATTCATCATATTTTAAAGGCTGGAAGCTTATAGGAGTTACAAACAGAGAGCGTATAAATGATTCTGTAGGGGATACCCTTAGCTTTGTATTAATTTTTGCTTTTATAAGTGTTCTTATATCATCCCTGCTTATGTACATTATTGTAAGGTCATATAATTACAGGCTGAGAAAGTTATCCAAGCATATGCTTAAATTCAAGGATGGAAAGTTTGACCTGATAAATATAAACGAAGGTGAAGATGAAATCGGCGGTGTTATCCGAAACTTTAACCTCATGGCAGCCAGAATAAACACACTCATAAATGATGTCTATAAGCTGGAACTTCAGAAAAAAAATCTTGAACTGGAACGGGTCAGGGCAGAAATAAACTTTCTCCAGAGCCAGATGAATCCTCATTTTTTATTTAATACGTTAAATGCTATATTGGTAGTCAGCATCAAAAATAATTACACAGAAATAGTGGATGTCATCAAATACCTGTCAAAGACATTGCGCCGTCTATTGAGCTGGAAAGACGACCTGGTAACAATTGAAGAAGAACTGTCATTTACCGAAATGTATCTGAAAATAGAAAAATTCCGTTTCTGTGACAAATTTCATTATAAAATAAATGTAAATGAAACTCTGATGGATTACAAAATACCAAAAATGAGTCTCCAGCCTTTGGTTGAGAATGCCTGCAAGCATGGTATACAGGCGATAAAAGAGGTAGGGATTATAGATATCAATATTGATATGTGTGAGTCGGGCCTTAGGGTAAGCGTCAAAGATAATGGTTCGGGAATGAACCAATACACCTTGAATGAGTTAACTGAAAATATTAAAAGCGAAGTTGAACTCAGCACCAGTATAGGTATCAGAAATGTGTACAGACGGTTAAGACTATACTACGGAGAAGATATTTCTTTCGTAATTGAAAGTCGCGTTAATAGAGGGACAACAATTTATTTTACAATACCTTTTGAAAAGCTGTAGATCGGATAATACAATATTTGGTATATATTTATAGAAAGCATAATGCAAGTTTTATGGGGGAGGCTTTTTAATGTTTAAGGTTTTACTTGTAGATGATGAGCCTATGGCACTTGAAGCATTGAAGATTGTTGCAGATTGGGAAGAGCTTGGTTTTACTATTTGTTGTGAATGCGGGAATGGAGATGAAGCATTAAAGAAAATAAAAGATATAAAGCCTGACTTAGTTGTAACAGACATAAAGATGCCCGGAATGGATGGGCTGGAACTGGTAAGGAACGTTATTGAAAATGTAAATCCGGAAACTATTTTTATAATTGTAAGTGGCTATGATGAATTTGACTATGCCAAAAAAGCTATGCAGTATGGAATCCGCTATTATGTTTTAAAGCCTGTATTTAAGGATGAGTTTTCCGAAGTACTTATAGAAATAGCTGATAAACTCGAAAAAAAATACCAACTTGGCAAAATAACTCTTGATAACAAAAGTGCTGATATAGGGAATCTACTTGGAAAATTCCTTTTAGGAAAATTGAGTGAAGATGAACTTAGGCCCAGAATACCGGCAGACATATGGAAAAGTAAGCCATGCTGGTTTTATGTATGCTTGGGTACTCCTCAGGTATGGGAAACAGTGGACATAAAAAACGATGATATCAGCGAGGACAGCCTGGGTATGTTAAAAGAGATGATGAATACAGATCTTGAGGGAATATATATTTATCCAATATTAACAAATACCGGGTTGGAAGGTATAGTAATCTGCACAATAAGTGGAATGCAAACAGATAAGGTAATAGAAACGCTAAAATCAAGTGTATCTACACTCTATGGGGAAGGATTCTACTTAGGTGTGGGAAACACGGTGAATGAACTTTCACGACTTGCCGAGTCTGCATCTCAGGCTCATAAAGCCATAGACTATAGATTTTTCAGTCCGACCGGCAGTATTATTTACTATCAGAACATAAAGGATTTTTCACTTAACTACAGCTTTGAGGGAATTTATAAAATCGAGGATATGTATAATGCCCTTGACAGCCTGGATGAAGAGAAAATTAGAAAAGCGATTGAAGAAGTATTTTCGGATTTCCGCAGAGAATTTACGGCTCCCGAAATTATCAAAATGTATGTGGTTAATATCATATACAAAAGTATATCAATAGTAACCAGCTTGAGCGGCAATACAGATCAGATACCGCTGCTTGATTCAATAACGGCAATACTCGCAAAAAGCCTTATAATAGATGAAATGGAAAACATGGCAAACGAGTATTGTACCAAATTCAGCATGTATGCAAAAAGTTTAAAAAATAATAATAAAAATTCAGATATGAAGCTTGTAGAGGAGTATATAAGGAATAATTACACAAGAAACCTGACAATCAGGGAGATTTCCAAGAAACTTTATATACACCCCAACTACCTGGGACACCAGATAAACAAGTGGTTTGGATGCAGCTTCAATGAATATCTACATGGTCTCAGAATGGAAAAAGCCAAAAGCCTGATAGAGAATACCAATCTAAAAGTTCATGAAATTGCTGAGAGAGTAGGATATAGTTCATATAGCAATTTTCTTGACCAATTTGTAAAAAAGTTTTCCATAAAGCCCAGTGATTATAAAATTATGTTAAATAACAAGAACTAAAATTTTTAGGTAGTAAATCTTTATTTTTGCAAATTGAAATATACCGCTTAAAAACTGATAATAAATGTGTAGTATCACTACTTTTCATGTGATTCTGCTTATAAAAATAAATAAGGAGGAGAAAAAATGATGTTAAAAAAGAGAAATTGGCTAGTAGCACTATTAACAGGTTTATTGTCAGTTAGCTTTGTATTAACAGGTTGTGGCGGTTCCGATAGCAGCTCTTCTACTTCAACTTCTGGATCAGCAACAGCGACAGGTTCAGCATCAGCTGATAAGCTGGATCCTATAGAGATAAGTTTCTTTGTCTCTGACCCAGGTCAGGCACCAACACCTGACAACAAGATTTACAAGAAAATTAAAGAAGAACTTGGAGTTACTTGTACTTTTGAGTATTTAGTAGGTGACAAGAATCAGAAGATAGGCGTTATGATTGCCGGTGGAGAATATCCAGACGTTGTAACCATGAGCTCAGATATAGTTAGTAAGTTTGTAGGAGCAGGTGCTTTAGTTCCTTTAGAGGACATAATCGATAAGAGTGCTCCAAACCTCAAAAAACACTATGAACCATTTAAGAACAAGGTTAAGGATGTTACAGACGGACATTTCTATGTAATGCCTGACTACGGTGTATTTTACAATGATTTTAGTGTAAACGTTAATGAAGGACCTGCTTTCTTCTTACAAAAAGCAGTATTGAAGGATGCTGGTTATCCAAAGGTTAAAACTCTTGACCAGTACTTTGATCTTATAGAAAAGTACAAGGCAAAGTATCCTACAATAGACGGACAACCAACAATCGGATTTGAAGTACTTTCAGAAGGCTGGAGAGATTTCTGCCTAAAGAACCCACCTCAACATTTGATTGGTCATCCAAACGATGGCGGTGTTGTAGTTAATAGTGAGACTAATACAGCAGAATTCTTCTGGGATAAGGATTATGCAAAGAGATACTATAAGAAACTTAATGAAATAAATGCTAAGGGATTACTTGATCCTGAAACATTTACTATGAACTATGACCAATATATAGCTAAGCTTTCAAGTGGTAGAGTTCTTGGTATGTTTGATCAGCACTGGAATTTCAATAATGCAGAATTAACATTGAAGACACAGAAGAAGTTCGAAAGAACATATGCTCCATTGCCTTTAGTATTCGATGAAGGAACTCAGGATTACTACATGGACAGACCTGTTCTTAATGTTAACACAGGTTTTGCTATCACAAAGAGTGCAAAGAATCCTGAAAGAATTATTAAATTCTTCGATGCATTACTTACAGAAAAATGGCAGAAGATTCTCGGCTGGGGAATCGAAGGGGAAGACTACATGGTTGATGATGCGGGTATGTTCTACATGACTCCTCAGCAACGTGTAAACTACAATGACCAGACATGGAGACTTGGAAACATGGCTCATACCCTCTGGTACTATGGCCCTAAGATGGAAGGTACATTTGACGATGGAAATGCTACCGGCCCTGGTGGACAGCCAAAAGAATACTATGATGCACTTGATCAGTACGATAAAGATTTCTTAAAGGCATATGGATATGATCAGCAGTCTGATTTCTTCAGCCCTGCTCCTGAAAACAGAATTTCATACCCAGCATGGCAGATAGATCTTGTTGACGGTTCACCTGCAAGCATGGCAAATACAAAAATTGGTGATATAGGAACTAAGTTCTTACCAAAAGCAATACTTGCTAAACCTGATAAGTTTGACAGTGTATGGGATGACTATGTAAATCAACTCCACAAAGAAGATATTCAAGCATATCTTGATAGAGTAAATGATCAACTCAAGTGGAGAGCTGAAAACTGGAAGTAAGATAGTTAAAGTCCATTGGAGCATATGTATTATGCTCCAATGGGTATTTAAAAAATCTAATGACTTGATTTACTGGGGGGCAGTATGGCTAATAATGTAACAGCTTTAGCTGATAATAAATTACAAAGCAAAAAAAGTATGGGACAAAAAATAACCTGGGATACGCTTGTAAGGCAAAAGCAACTTATATTTATGTCCGTACCTATGCTTATTTATATTTTAATATTTTCGTATGTACCGATTTGGGGCTGGCTAATGGCTTTCCAGAATTATAAACCAGCAAAGAGTTTTTTTGAACAGAAGTGGGTTGGTCTCGATAACTTTAAATATCTTTTTAAAGACGAAAATTTTATAAGAGATTTTAGAAATACAATTAGTATGAGTTTCATAAACCTGATATTAAGTTATGTTACAGCAATAATACTTGCACTACTTTTAAACGAAATTAAGAACATTTTCTTCAAAAGAACTGTTCAGACTATATCTTATTTACCACACTTTTTATCTTGGGTAATTGTAACAGGTATTGTGGCTACTTGCCTTTCTACTGAGGGAGGTATTGTAAACATAGTACTGGTGAAATTAGGTATAATAAATTCTCCAATTAATTGGCTAAGTGAAGGAAAATACTTCTGGGGGATTGTAGGTGCCACCAACGTATGGAAAGAACTTGGGTGGAACACAATAATTTACCTGGGCGCGATAACAGCCATTGACCCTGCTTTATATGAGGCTGCAGGCCTGGATGGAGCGGGAAGATTTAGGAAAATGTGGCATGTTACACTTCCGGGAATTAAAGCTACATTTGTAGTACTTCTGATAATGTCTATAGGTCATGTTATGGAAGCAGGTTTTGAAATTCAGTACCTGTTAGGAAAAGGACCTGTTTTAGATTGGTCTGAAACTATAGATATCTATGTTATCAAGTATGGTATTAACCAGTTCAACTATTCGCTTGCAACAGCAGCCGGTATATTTAAGAGTGTAATTGCAATTATTATGCTATTCATTGCCAATAATGTTGCTAAGAGATTAGGCGAAGAAAGGCTTATCTAAGGAGGTACTATGATTAATCGACGAAAACCCGTAAGGATAGGAGACGCAGTTTTTAATACTTTTAATTTTGTCTTCATGGCTACACTCATTATAGTCACTCTCTATCCATTTTTAAATACACTTGCAATATCTTTTAACAATGGAGTTGATACTTTAAGAGGTGGAATATACCTTTGGCCCAGAGAATTTTCATTGCAGAATTACAAAGCTATATTCATAGGCGGTAATGTATTTCATGCATTTTTGGTATCAGTAGAAAGAACAGTACTTTCTACAGTGCTGAACTTATTCTTAACTACAATGCTATCCTTTACGCTAAGTAGAAAGGAATATGTATTCAGAAAGCCTATAACAGTAATATTTGTTTTAACAATGTATTTTAATGCAGGTATAATACCTAACTACTTCTTAATAAAGAACTTGCATTTGTTGAACAGCTTCTGGGTATATGTACTGCCATCAATGATAGCAGCGTTTAACATGATCGTAATTAGAACCTTTATTATAGGTATACCTGAAAGCTTTGTTGAATCTGCAAGAATAGACGGAGCTGGTGATTTCAGAATATTTATGCAGGTAATCTTTCCACTTTGTAAACCGGTACTGGCTACAATTGCACTATTTGTTGCAGTTGGTGCGTGGAATACATGGTTTGATACCTTCCTGTATTGTTCATCGAAGCAGAACCTTAGTACGTTGCAATATGAGTTGATGAAGCTGCTGAGTTCGACACAGAACTTTAATGCAAATCCAGCCTTGGCAGCGGGTGTGGGAGCCAATTCGCAAACTGCAGATACTATGGTTACGTCCTTGTCAATAAGGGCAGCTATCACAATAGTAGCAGCTGTTCCGATAATTGTTGTATACCCATTCCTGCAAAGATACTTCGTAGTAGGTTTGAATGTTGGTGGAGTTAAAGAATAATCCCATTTCCGTGAAGGAGAAGGAATAATGAGTATTGTTAATAACAGCAAGTATAGCCATAGAACAGCAACAAAGACCATTAAACTTTCGGGACCGGACGGCAGTGCTTTAAGAAATACAGAGGTAGTTGTTGAGCAGACAAAGCATAAATTCCTGTTTGGTTGTGCACAATTTGATGCGATTCCATATGTTAATAACATATTTAAGGATGAAGAAAAAGAACGTGCAGAACAACGATTTGAGAAGTTCTTTAGTTTGTTTAACTACACGACTGTACCTTTTTACTGGGGTCTATATGAACGCATAAAGGGTCAGCCCATGATAAATGAGGCAAAGAAAGCAGCTCAATGGCTGGCTTCAAAGGGACTTTTGTTAAAGGGGCATCCGTTGTGCTGGCACTCAGTTACAGCACCTTGGTTGCTAGATATGACAAATGAAGAAATACTTACGGCCCAGATGAATCGCATTGACCGTGATGTTTCAGAGTTCAAAGGCCTGATAGATATTTGGGACGCAATAAATGAAGTTGTAATTATGCCTGTTTTTGATAAATATGATAACGGAATCACAAGGATTTGCAAGGAACTTGGACGTATAAAACTGGTTAGCAAGGTGTTCAATGAAGCCAAAAAAGCAAATCCGGGTGCTACACTGTTGATTAATGACTTCAACACTTCAGAATCCTATGCGATTTTGTTGGAAGGACTTATTGAGGCGGGGGTACCTATTGATGCAATAGGAATACAATCTCATATGCATCAGGGATACTGGGGCGTTGAAAAGACTTTAGAGGTACTTGAAAGGTTCTCCAGGTTTAATCTTCCACTTCACTTTACAGAGAATACTTTGGTTTCGGGACAGTTGATACCTCCTGAAATTGAAGACCTCAATGATTTTCAAGTAAAAGAATGGCCTTCAACTACAGAAGGTGAGGACAGACAAGCAAGAGAAGCTGTATTGCATTATAAAACACTTTTTGCTCATCCGAAAGTTGAATCCGTTACATGGTGGGATTTTGCGGATGGAGCTTGGTTGGGTGCACCATCAGGATTTATCACTGTTGATAACAGGGTTAAGCCTGTGTATGATGAAATACACAAACTTGTAAAAGACGAATGGTGGATGAAGCCGACTAAGTATATGACTGATGAAAACGGAGAACTTACTGTTTCCGGATTCTTTGGTGATTATGAGGTTTCTTGCCAGGGAAAAAGACTTGGTTTTACGCTTGATAGCTCAAATGAGACTGTCAAACTAAAAATTTAATAGTAGTGTAGTGTTATAGAATATTACCGGACGATTGACCTTCTCAAACTTCAAATTTGTCCGGTAATATTTTTTTATTCTTTTTTCCTTTAGGATTCAATAACTGAATCTTTGCACATACTAATTTTGTGAGATTTATTAAAATGGTTACAATAAATTCGAGTTATAATTTATATCAGATACTCAATACTCGGCTGTAAATCAAACTGCAAAGGATTGTGAAAAGAATGATAATAAAAAGATACTTTGAAGACCCTAAAACACTGCATGTAGGGACTATGGATAAAAGGGCCTATTATATACCTTACCCATCCGGGGATGTTAATAAAAGCAGTGACAGGACAAAATCACAGAGACTTCATTTGTTAAATGGGGAATGGGATTTTCTTTATTTTAATAGTGTTTACAATATAAAGGATGAATTCTACTTGCCCGGATATGATCGTTCAGGATTTGATAAGATTCCTGTTCCTTCAGTATGGCAAAACCATGGTTATGACAGGCATCAATATACAAATATAAAGTATCCTTTTCCATATGACCCTCCATATGTTCCGGTAGACAACCCGTGTGGTGCTTATGTCAGGGAGTTTAACGCTGACAGTAGTTGGGAAGGAATGAAGAAATATATCAATTTCGAAGGAGTCGATTCCTGCTTCTATCTATGGATTAATGGTGAATTTATAGGCTATAGTCAGGTTTCTCATTCTACAAGTGAATTTGATATAACTGACCATGTGCATGAAGGAACAAACACTATAGCAGTCCTTGTACTTAAATGGTGTGACGGGAGCTATCTGGAAGATCAAGACAAGTTCAGGACATCAGGCATATTCAGAGATGTATATATTCTTCTTCGTCCGATGAATCATATAAGGGATTTTTTTGTAAAGACTTTACTGAATGAGAACTATAAAAAAGCTGAGATAAAAGTAGATATGGATATCTCAGGTAATATGCCTGAGATAGAATATAAACTGACAGATAATAGCACGGGTATTATTGAAGCACAAGGAAAGTCACAGGGGAATAGTCTGAGTATTAAAATAGATAATCCGAAATTGTGGAGTGCGGAAATCCCAAATCTTTATAACTTAATACTGGAGTCAGAGTATGAGACTATTTCAGTGGCAATAGGAATTCGTGAAATAAAAGTTGAGAAAGGTATTGTTTACCTTAATGGCCAAAAAATAAAATTTAAAGGTGTAAACCGACATGACTCTGACCCTGTAAAAGGCCCCGCAGTGGATATAGAAGATATGCTACGAGATTTGAAGCTGATGAAGCAGAATAATATAAATGCGATTCGAACAAGCCATTATCCAAACTCCCCAGTATTTACCGAACTATGTGATAAATACGGATTCTATATAATAGCCGAAGCGGATATTGAAACTCATGGTACAACTGTACTTTTCGGAGGATGGCAGGATGGAAAAGCATTTCCTATGCTGGCACATGACCCTGAATTCCAAGAGGCTATTACTGACCGGGTAAAAAGTTGTGTTATAAGGGACAAGAATCACCCTTGTGTTGTTATATGGTCAATCGGAAATGAATCCGGTTATGGCAGAAATTTTGAAAATGCCCTGAACTGGCTTAAAAACTACGATAACAGCAGACTTACTCATTATGAAAGTGCTTTGTATCCGCCGGAAGGCTATGATGCTGATTTCAGTGGCCTTGATCTGTACAGTCGTATGTATGCCTCCTGTGAGGACATAATAGAATATTTCCAACGAGACACAGTTACAAAACCCCTTATTCTATGTGAGTATTCACATGCGATGGGTAACGGCCCGGGTGATCTTGAGGAATACCATGAACAGATAGAAAGATACGACGGCTTATGCGGAGGATTTGTATGGGAGTGGTGCGACCACGCTGTTTACATGGGAAGAACTGTAGATGGAAAGAAAAAATATTTTTATGGGGGAGATTTCGGAGAGTTTCCTCATGACGGCAATTTTTGTATGGATGGGTTGGTGTATCCTGACAGAAGAGTTCATACGGGGTTGTTGGAATATAAAAATGTACTGAGGCCACTTAGGCTGGTAAGTGAGAATTCTAAAGAGGGTATATTTACCTTCAAAAATATGCTGGATTTTATAAATACAAAGGACTGCTTGTACATTTCCTACCAAGTTACCAAAAACGGGGAGGTTATTTACGTAGGTATTATTGATGACCCTGAACTACTGGACATACTCCCCCATGGGAAAAAAGAAATATGCGTGAAACTTGATGGTATAGAAAAAGGGGATTGTTATATTAAATTTGATTATATACAAAAGGCGGATACACCGTTTATCAAAAGGGATTATTCGCTTGGATTTGACCAAGTTAGGCTGGCTGTTGACAAGGTTGGACTTCAGGAGGATAAGATAACCTGTATACTGGGAGAATCGCATTCAGGGGACAAAGAAGTATCCTTGGTGGAATCAGACAGAAGTGTTGTAATAATAGGGAATAACTTTAGGTATACATTTAATAAAATGACAGGCGTATTTGACAAAATGGTGTATCAAAACAATGTGGTTCTTGAAAAGCCAATGAACTACAATATATGGAGAGCACCTACCGACAATGACAGAAATGTGAGGCATAAATGGGAAGAGGCGGGTTATGACAGGACACTGTCCCGGTCATATAATACACATGTATTCAAGGAAAGCGGTAATGTGAGAATAATTACGGAACTTTCCCTTCTAGCGGTTCATATACAGAGGATACTGAGCATCAGTACCGAATGGAATATAGCGGAGAATGGACTTATATCAGTTAACATGCAGGTGGAAAGAAATATGGAAATGCCGTTTTTACCCCGTTTCGGCCTAAGACTGTTTCTTCCTGATTATATCAGTAATGTTGAATACTTTGGCTATGGCCCCTATGAAAGCTATGCAGATAAGAGAAGATCATCCTATATGGGACGCTTCAAATCCAATGTAGGGAGAATGCATGAAGATTACTTGAAACCTCAGGAAAACGGTAGCCATTGGGGATGTCACTATGTAAAGGTGGCATCAAATTGCGGGCTGGGACTATTGATAACCGGAGATGAGCCTTTTAGCTTTAATGCATCCTACTATACTCAGGAGGAGCTGACAAGTAAGCAACACAATTTTGAATTGGAAAAGTGCGGAAGCACCGTTCTTTGTGTTGATTATGCCCAAAGTGGAGTAGGTTCCAACAGCTGTGGGCCTGAGCTTATGGAGAAGTATCGTTTTAATGCACAGAGATTTCACTATACTATGTTCATAAAGCCCTTTACAAAATAGGTCTTATGACTGCAGGTTGTAAAGAATGTCTTTAATAAGTAAAATAGATATATGAACCGGGTCATGCAGGCCGGGTGTTGGCAGAAAGCAAAGCCATACCCGGCTTGAAATGCATAAACTATGGTTTTATAAGGGAAATTAGAAAAGGGTGAAGGCTTAAAAAGTGTATAACTTGCCAATATATAATTATTTAAGAAAATATGCAAAAGAAAATATCAATATATTTCATATGCCTGGTCACAAGCTGTCAAGAGGGATTCCACAGTCACTAGCTACAGATATTCTCAAACTTGACGTAACAGAGATTGGGGGTACGGACTACCTTCATTATCCCGAGGGAATAATAAAAGAAGCTCAGGAGCTGGCAGCAACGGCCTTTGGAGCAGATAGTACCTTTTTTCTTGTAAATGGCTCAACCTGCGGGATTCAAGCTTCTCTTATGAGTGTTTGCACACGGGGGCAAAAAATAATAATTGGAAGAGATTCACACAAATCTGTAGTATCAGGGCTGATCATGTCCGGGGCAGAACCGGTATTTATATATCCCGAATACAACAGAAAGTTTGGAATAAATGAAGGAATAACAGCACAAAGTATTGAAAAGGCTCTTTGTATACACCCTGATGCAGCAGCCGTACTTATAACAAGGCCAAATTATTACGGTATATGCAGTGATATTGAGGCTATAGTCAAAGTAGTTCATTCCCATGGAAAGCCCTTGATTGTAGATGAGGCTCATGGTGCGCATCTGGCATTCAGTCCAATACTGCCTCCTTCAGCCAACAGATACAAAGCAGACATTGTTATACAAAGTGCTCATAAAACGCTTCCGGCAGTTACACAGGGTGCGTATATGCATATAAATGGCTCCCTTATTGACATAGAAAAAATCAGATTTAATTTAGCCATGCTCCAAACTTCAAGTCCATCATATATTATAATGACGTATCTGGATATTGCAAGAGAGCTTATGCAAACGGAAGGTAAAGAAAAACTTTCGCATTTGATTGATGAAATCAATACTTTTAAAAACAGGATTGCTCAAATACATGGTTATAAGGTTTTAGAAGGCAAGTATCTGGGTATTAATACAATACAGGATGCCACAAGGTTGGTATTAAATATATCAGGACTCGGTATCGGCGGATATGACGCAGAAGCAGTGCTGAGAACAGAGTTGTCTATTCAGGTAGAAATGGCTGATTACGAAAACCTTGTATTAATTACAACAACAGCTGATGACAGAAGTACTTTTGAAAGACTCTATGAAAGTTTGTGGAAGCTGGCTCAAATACCTTTTGATAGCGGATGGGGAAGGCAAGCTGAAAAAATACGCAGTTTGGCGGGTGTACAGAAAACGATTGGTGTATTACCGGCATTAAGTCCATATGAAGCCTATGCTGCACAAAAGGAGCAGAAGGAATTAAAAGCTTGTTTAGGAAGGATATGTGCAGGAGTAGTTACTCCGTATCCTCCCGGGATTCCGGTTTTGTACCCGGGAGAAATAATTGACGGTTCAAAGATAAGCTACATAGAATCCATTATCAAATTGGGCGGAAAGGTTAACGGCGTTGGCAATAATAATAGTGTCCAAGTTGTAAAATAATGTGTTATAATTCATGTATCAACAAAAGATAAAACAGTTGGAGGTTATATAATGCGTAAAGGTTTATTTATAACTGTTGAAGGAACTGATGGGTCCGGAAAGACAACTCAGATTAAGCTGATGGAACAATTTTTAAATGACACGGGAATTGATGTTGTACTGTCCAGAGAACCCGGAGGCACCGAAATTAGCGAAATGATCAGGGACTTGATTCTTGATCCCAGAAACAGTGATATTTCACCCCTAACAGAAATGATGCTTTACGCTGCAGCCAGAGCCCAGCATGTTTCCCAGGTAATAAGACCCGCTTTAGAAAACGGTAAGTATGTCATATGTGATAGGTTTGTAGATTCAAGCTATGCATACCAGGGATGTGGGAGAGGTGTTGACCTGAAAACTGTAGCTGATGTAAACAGGGCAGCGGTTGATGGTGTAGTACCCGATATTACATTTTTCCTGGATCTAGACCCGCGGTTGGCAATAGAAAGAAGGATAAAGTCAACCGGTGCAGACAGGATAGAACAGGAAAAAATGGATTTTCATATGAGGGTATACGAAGGATACAAAAAAATGTCCTTGCTATATCCCGATAGAATTAAGACAATAGATGCATCAAAATCAATAGAAGAAATATCTTCACAAATAAATTTATACCTGAAGGAACTACTTTAAAAACTATTACTTTATTTAAGGAGGGATCATGATGAAACTGGTGTTTGCTATCGTACATGATGAAGACGGTCACAGGGTAATGGAAGAACTTAATAAACACGGATTTAGTGTTACTAAAATGTGCTCATCCGGAGGTTTTCTGAGGGCTGGAAATACCACTCTGCTTGTGGGTGTAGATGAAGATAAGCTGGATGAAGTGATAGCTATTATTGAAAAGAAATCTAAGAGCAGGAGACAGGTTATAAATACGCCGGCCTCATCCGGAGGTATAAATGGAATGTTTATGCCATACCCTGTTGAAGTTACTGTTGGCGGAGCTACAATCTTTGTAGTTGACGTAGAGAAATTCCACAAGGTTTAAAATATGCTATAAGAAGGTGATTCCAATTCCCATCAAGATACAGGATTCGTCCGACAACCGTGCAAGTATTTCTGCTTTGTCCGGCAGAGACGAAAGAACAATAAGAAATGAGAAAGATGCATCCTTTTCATATCAGATGAAAAAACTTGAAACCAAAAATTATGAAGAGAGAGTCAAAGTACTTGCCGATAAGATAGAGAGTCAGGGTAAAAAACTGGGCAAAAAGGCTGACATCAGGGAATTGAAGGTTTACAAACAGTTGATATCCGAATTTCTAGATGAGGCGGTTTCTCATTCACATAGTTTTATGAAAAAAAACTTCCTGGATAGAAGAGGAAGACACAGGGTTTATGCAATTATTAAAAAAATTAATGAAGAACTTATTGAGCTGACAAATGAAGTACTTAAAGCACAAAAGGACAACATTAGCATACTTAAAAAACTTGATGATATCAGGGGATTGATACTTGACTTGTTTTTATGACATTATGGAGGCAAAATGTTAGGGCACCAAAGAATACTATCCGCATTAAGAACTGCAGTACAAAAAGGAAATGTAAGTCATGCATATATATTTGAAGGGCCGGATGGAGTCGGAAAAAGGGATACTGCACTGAAATTTGCCTCAATGCTTATGTGCAGTGAGGAACAATTTCCTTGCGGGGTATGTAAATCCTGTCAGTTATACAAGGAAGCCTCAAATCCGGATTTTCAGGAAATAATTAAAAAAGATAAAAGTATAAGCGTAGAAGAGATAAGAAATATATTAAAGGGGCTTGTTATTAGGCCTCTTTACTCCCAATACAAGGTAATTGTAATAAATGATGCTGATGCTATGACTATTCAGGCACAAAACGCATTACTTAAATCATTGGAAGAGCCACCCCCATATGTAGTATTTATACTTACAGTCCAGTCCTCAGCGGCAGTTGCTCAAACTATACGTTCCAGATGCCAGAGAATACTTTTCAACAGATTGTCCCCTGAAGACATTATGGAGGTTCTTGAGTCAAACTATGGGCTCAGAAAGCCCGACTGGGAATTTATCGTTTCCTATGCTGACGGTGTGGCAGGTACGGCACTGGAACTTGCAGAGTCCCCACATTATCTTGAGTTAAGGGAAGAAGTACTGGAGTTTACATCTAAGCTTGTATCAGCGACAGATACCGATTTGTTTAAATTTTATGAAACGTTTGAAAGAAATAATGACCGGGTAGACTATGTACTGCATGTAATATTATTATATTTCAGGGATTTGCTAATTTACAAGGAGACTGGTGATACAAGTCTATTGATAAATTCAGATAAAAAAGATATGATTATTAAGAATGTGGGACTATCCTTTTCACATGTTTTAAAATGCATACAGGCAGTCTGGGATGCGCGCAGGGGTTTGGACAGCAATGCAAATTACCAGCTTGCCATAGAAGTTATGCTTATGAAAATTAAACAGGCAAATAATACGTAAACCTTTTATGTATTATAGAGAAAGGAACTTTATAGATGGTAAAGGTTGTAGGAGTTAGGTTTAAAAAAGCAGGCAAGATATACTACTTTGATCCCGGCGAACTAGTGATAGATCTGAACCAGCATGTTATAGTTGAAACTGCCAGGGGAATAGAATTCGGATTGGTTGTTGTTCCCAACAGAGAGGTGGATGAGTCCGAAATAGTTGCTCCCCTCAAAAAGGTTATCAGAATAGCAACTGAAGAAGATGTTGCCCACGCACAGGAAAATGACAAAAAAGAAAAAGATGCATTTAACATATGTCTGCAAAAAATAAGCGACCACAAATTGGAAATGAAACTCATAGACGTAGAGTATACATTTGATAACAACAAGGTTTTATTTTATTTTACAGCGGATGGAAGAGTTGATTTCAGAGAACTGGTAAAGGATCTGGCATCAGTTTTTAAGACCAGGATAGAGCTTCGGCAGATTGGTGTTAGAGATGAGTCGAAGATGATGGGCGGAATAGGAATTTGCGGCAGAGTGCTTTGCTGTAATTCATTTTTAGGAGAATTCCAGCCGGTTTCAATTAAAATGGCAAAGGAACAGTCCTTATCCCTGAATCCAACCAAGATATCAGGTACTTGCGGAAGACTTATGTGCTGTCTTAAATATGAACAGGAAGCTTATGAGGATCTTCTTGCCAGAGTTCCGAAGGTAGGTGCAATAGTTGAAACTCCTGAAGGACAGGGAACTGTTGTGGAGGTAATATTACTAAAGGAAATTCTTAAAGTCAAGCTGGACATTGGAAACGAATCTGACCTGAGAGTGTATAACTTTAAGGACGGGGAAATAAAAGTAATAAAGGATGCGACGACTAGCTACGACAACGATATAGACCTCGAAGCCCTTAAACAACTGGAAGATTAAAAGAGATGGTAAAATAGTTTGTCATTCAGTATAATAGGTGGTAAAATAGTAGCGAAAAGCAAATAGAAATATATTTGTTTTCCTTAAATATTTAGGAGGTGTTTAAAAATGTCATATTTAATAAACGATGCTTGTATTAGCTGTGGGGCATGTGAGTCAGAGTGTCCAGTATCATGCATAACTGCTGGAGATAGTATTTATGTAATCGATGAGGATACTTGTATAGAATGTGGTGCATGTGCAAACGTATGTCCTGTTGATGCTCCTCAACAGAAGTAAGTTTGAGGTAATAAGGGTCAGATAAAGGGTCATCATCCTTTATTTGGCCCTTTTTTCAGGGATAAATTATTATAAGAGGTGTGCTTTTGGTTACTATCAAAGATAAAGAACGTATAGACGATTTGCAGCTCCATGGTTTAAAGCTGATACAAAATATAGAAAAATTCTGTTTCGGAGTGGACGCAGTGCTACTGTCTGATTTTGCTGATGTTAAGAGAAACAGCAAAGTTCTTGATATAGGAACGGGAACAGGGATTATACCGATTCTCCTGGCAGGAAAAACGAAGGCTGCTAAGATTGTAGGCTTGGAAATTCAGGAAGAAATGGCTGAGATGGCGTCCAGAAGTGTACTCATGAACCAACTTGCGGACAGGCTTCAAATAATTCATGGGGATATCAAATCGTATTCTCAATATTTTGGTAAATCAAGTTTTGATGTGGTAGTTTCCAATCCTCCTTATACAAATAAAGGCTGCGGGCTGGTAAACCCCTTGGACAGCAAGGCAATTTCCCGGCATGAGATTTTATGCAGTCTGGAGGATGTTGTAAGTGCCGCTGCGACATTACTGGCGCCGGGCGGACAACTTGCAATGGTACACAGACCCGAGAGACTGGCTGATATCATATGCAGTATGAGAAACAATGGAATTGAGCCAAAATATTTAAGGCTGGTACACCCAAAACCCGGCAAGAAACCAAATATGTTGCTTATTAAGGGGAACAGAGGGGGAAATCCTGAACTAAAGGTAATGGAACCTTTATATGTATATAACTCGGACGGAACATACTCTGATGAGATAAATAAAATATATGGAAGAGAAGAGGGAGCATAAATTGAGCGATAGCGATAAGGGTAAACTATACTTGGTAGCAACACCTATTGGTAACCTTCAGGATATAACTTTCAGAGCAATAAACACCCTGAAAGAAGTTGACTTTATAGCGGCAGAGGATACCAGACAGACAATCAAGCTTTTAAACCACTTTGAGATAAAAAAACCACTAGTAAGCTATTATGAGCATAACAAGGTAGTAAAGGGAAACTATCTGATAGAACAGTTGCTTCTTGGCAAAAACATTGCTCTGGTATCTGATGCAGGAAGCCCGGGAATATCAGACCCAGGAGAGGATTTAGTTAAGCTTGCTATAGAGAACAGGGTTGAAGTTACAATGATTCCCGGGCCTGTTGCAGCGGTCACAGGGCTGGTTATATCCGGGCTACCTGCCGGAAGATTTGTATTTGAAGGCTTTCTTCCCATGAACAAGAGGTCTCGGCAGGAAAGGCTTCAGCAACTGAAAAACGAAACCAGAACAATTATATTTTATGAGGCTCCACATAAGCTTCCCTATACTTTAAAGGATATGTACAACGCATGGGGTGACAGAAGAATAGCTCTTGCAAGAGAACTTACCAAAAGGTTTGAAGAGGTTATAAGGTGCAACCTGCAAGAAGCAATGGAACGTTTTCAGGTCGAAGCTCCGAAGGGTGAGTTTGTTGTAATCATTGAGGGACAGAATGAGGAGCTGCTTGTAGAGCAGGAACGGGACAAATACTCTGAAATAAGTATGGAAGACCATGTTAACAGATACGTTGAAGAAGGCTTTACCAAAAAGGAAGCAATAAAAAAAGCTGCTGAGGATAGGGGCTTAAACAAAAGGGACGTATACAATGCGGTAATGAAAAAATAAAAAGAACCTGTGAATTATCTTCACGGGTCCTTTCTACTTTTGTTTTTTTGTAATAATATTTTATTACTTCTTTAGTTCTTTCATACACTCAGGGCAGATATTCTTACCCTTGTATACGATTACATCCTTGGCATTACCACAGAAGATACATGCAGGCTCATATTTCTTCAATATAATGGTTGCCTCATCAACATAGATTTCTAAAGCATCCTTTTCTGCGATGTCCAATGTTCTGCGAAGCTCGATTGGAAGAACAACTCTTCCCAGCTCATCAACCTTTCTTACAATACCCGTAGATTTCATCAAAACTGACCTCCTCATATGCACTACATATTTCGACAAACTTCGAATTTATAATACCATAAATTCCAATAAACGTCAACTCATAAATTTTCAATAATTTTGATAAATTTGTTATTAAAATCCTTTGTATGCCACTTAATTCAAGGCTTTAAATAAAAATGCTTTAATTTCTTAAAATGTTAAGAAATTGTTAAAATTTTAGTTTGAATTAATTTTTACAGAGATTGTTAAATAATACTGGAAAATTTATTAGTGGTCAAGAAGATATTCGACAAAAAAAACTATAATTTTGTTTCATAAAAAAAAGTGTCCAGGCATATATAACTAGAGTAACTTTCCCATTTAGCGGCCAGAAAAGGGGTATTTATGCTTAACTATATTTGGATTGGGCTGTTGATGATAGGGTTTGCCTTCGGGATAGTAAACGGCAGACTTGATGATGTAACAAAGGCTGCAATGGATTCCGCCCAGACAGCTGTAACCGTTTGTATAGGCTTGTTGGGGGTAATGTGTCTATGGACGGGATTAATGAAAATAGCTGAGAAAAGTGGCCTTATCAGAATAATAGGACGTGCCGTAAGGCCGATTTTAAGGTTCTTGTTCCCTGAAATACCCAAAGATCATCCCGCTCTTGGTGCTATAGTCATGAATCTTGTAGCAAATTTTCTTGGTTTGGGTAATGCCGCTACCCCGTTGGGATTGAAAGCAATGAAAGAATTGCAAAGTATCAATAAGGACAAAAAAACTGCTACCAATGCCATGTGCATGTTTCTGGTGTTAAATACAGCAGCAATTCAACTTGTACCTGCCAATATTATTGCACTTAGAACCTCCGAGGGTTCTAAAAAGCCTGCTGAGATAATCGTATGCATATGGATAGCATCAGTATGTGCAACTGTCATGGGTATTATAGCTGCAAAGCTTCTGTCTTCGGTATGGAAAAAAGACAATTAACGAAAGTGGTGGGATATGAGTTTTATTAGGCATTTGTCTGACTTCGCTGTTCCGGCAATATTTGTTGTGATATTAGGGGTAGCTGTATTAAAAAAAGTAAAGGCTTATGATGTATTTATAGAAGGTGCAAAAGACGGGATAGACACAATAATAAAAATAATTCCTTCACTGGTAGGGCTTCTGGTTGCCGTAGGAGTTTTTAAGGCTTCCGGCGCCATGGACAGCCTGATACTTCTTTTAAGGCCTATAACAGATTTGCTTGGAATGCCTTCACAAGTTGCACCGCTGGCATTACTACGTCCTATATCGGGAAGTGCATCCTTTGCTTTTGTAACGGAGATTATCAAATCCTTCGGGCCGGATTCATATGCCGGAAGGGTTGCAGCTACAATGATGGGTTCCACCGAAACCATTTTTTACACTTTGGCGGTTTATTACGGTTCGGTAGGTATAAAAAATATAAGGTATACACTCATAGCAGCGATTATGGCTGATATTATAAGTGTTATTGCATCCGTTTGGGCCTGTCAGTTTATATTCGGTTAGAATTTATTAAAGGATCTGAGTATTTTTGCGGATAGGGAATATAGCCACATGCCTGTTCCGCCCGACTTATACAAACTTTTACTTGTAATGTTGTTCATACCTTCATTGGCTTTGGGGTCAGTAGTAAATAAGCTCAACAGGACTTTAAGCACCGATTTTATATTACTTTTATACCCGGTTCTGACACACAAGGCTTTTTGGGTAAAGAAATCTATTCTATCCTCGTAATCCTTTAGACTGCTGTAATAAAAAACATAGTTAAGGCTGCCGGAAGAAAGATCGTCATTGTATTTAAGGTAACATTCCAATATTTTATGTACGCAGCTTACCCATGGAAAAAAAGCTGTGTTAATATTTTCGGCATCCTCCTCGGTCAAATTGGGATTTGTTGCAAGGGACAGAAGAAGCAGTATATCAAGGCCGGAATCTATACACATACAAAACTCCCAGTTGGACAAATCAGGGTATTTCTGACCGTGTGCCGTGCTCCATCTTATCAGGTTTAGTTCTTTCTCATTGTCATTGGAGGAGTATTTTGTCACCTGTAAATCTATGTACAACGCAAGAAATGCGGATATAGAATCCCTTACAATGTCATAAGAAGGGAGAAGCTGAATTTTCTGACGACACTTTTCAACCAGAATACTAAGATAACCATTGTCATCCTTTGAAGGATAAAAGGTAAAGTATTTTTCAAAGGAATCACTACGTATGTTTGCGGCATCTTTTAGTGCAGAGAAAATTACTCTGATAAAAGCTTCTGTGACAACAGTTGAATTTTCACATATTTTATTAATATAGCGGACTATAGTCATAAAGGAAAAAATAACCTCAGAGGCAAGTTTGACGTCAACTCCCGGCCAAAATGTGCATACCGATGCAACAGCCATATCGAAACGGCTTTGTTTTAAGGCGTCTGTAGCATTTTTTTTAAGATTGTATTTTACTATACGTCCTGTGTAATTGTAATATTCCTCAGACCTCTTGTGAACAATGGGGTGTATTTTTTTAGCGTATCTGTTTATGAAACGCATACAGCCTATGAAGTTTTTCATAATATATCCCCTAAATAAAATATTCCAGTGTTATATAGCTGTTTTTACTAAATTTTTTCCATATGTCTTACAATTTAAACAGTTGTATTCTAATCAATGTGCTTGAAAAATTTTATACAAATATGTATAGTAGTATCAGTAGACATATACATTTTTTGTACTTAAAGGACAAACACTGTGTAAATTATACCATGTTAGATATAATAGTTTCAAATTGACAGTAAACTTAACATAAATAGAGCAGGTGATAAATTGATTTTTGATACACACGCGCATTATGATGATGAGAAATTTGATGACGACAGGGACACACTTCTGCAGGAACTCCACCTTAACGGCATAGGGTATATATTAAATGCCGCTGCAGATTTAAACTCTTTGGATGCCTCTATAGCGCTTGCGGGTAAATATGATTTTATGTACGCTGCTTTGGGTATACATCCTCATTACGCGGAAGAGATGAATGAAGAAGTAATTAAAAAGATAAAAGAGTTATCCCAAAACAGTAAAGTTGTCGCAATAGGTGAGATAGGACTTGATTATTATTATGACAATTCCCCAAGAGATATCCAGAGATATTGGTTTGAAAGGCAGATTGAGCTGGCAAAGGAGCTTGAACTACCTATAATAATCCATGACAGAGATGCACATGAGGATACCGTTAATATAATCAGAAAAACTAATGCACAACAGGTAGGGGGCATTTTCCATTGCTTTTCCGGAAGCAGGGAAATGGCGTTAGATATGCTAAAACACAATTTATATATTGCAGTTGGTGGAGCGGTAACCTTTAAGAACTCCAGAAGAATAAAAGAGGTTGTTGACGTTGTTCCACTGGACAAGCTGGTCATTGAAACAGACTGTCCATACCTTACACCTGAACCCTACAGGGGCAAACGCAATAATTCAGGATATTTGGTGCATATAATAGAAAAAATCGCTGAAATAAAAGGTGTAAGCCAAGAGGAAGTTGCAAAAACTACACTAATTAATGCTAAAAAGGTTTTCAAATTAATATAGAATAATAAAAAAATAAGCCCTAAATGTTAACATAATATTTAAGGAGAAAGATTATGAAAAGATTTATTATTATTATAGTATTCTTATTTCTCATAGCATTACTGATATCGTTTAATTATCTGCTTTGGGATAGAGAAAAGCAACTTGAAAACTTTCAGGATTTACGAGAGTCTAAAGACTTTACAATAGATACATTAGGAGAAAAAAACAATACTCTTGATAAAAAGAATAGGGAATTGGCCGAAAAGATTGAAGCTATGAATTCGGTCATTTCAGATTTGAGGGTTGAAATCGACCGTCTTTCAGTTGAAAATACGGATCTGGAGACCCAAGTAACAAATTATGCCAACCTGATTATTCAGTCCAAGAAAAACATGAATACCGCACCTGTTAATGAACTAATTAAAAATTGGTTTGAGGCAATTAACACAAAGAACTATAAAGCGGCAAGCGCAATGATAAGCAAGAATTCACAGGATGAGCTTATAAAGAACCCTGCCAATTTCAGCAAAACATATATGGGGGAAATTAAGTCTATCCACCTTAAATCGTCACAGATTTTCACTGGGCTGACGGACCAGGAGCATCTTGGAAAAATTCAGTTCAGGATAATTGCAGAGGTTGAAAAGCCGGAACAACCACAGGGTGAAAAGCTATACAAGAGCGGTGAAAATGAAAAGTATATAACGGTAGAATACAATACCCAATCTAAAGTGTGGCTTATACTGGAGGTATCAGATAAACCATAGTCCTATAAAAATTTCCTAATTTAAACCCTGCCTATAAGCGGGCTTCGACAATATGGTTGTTAAAAGAGAACATAAATCTCCTTATTGAATAGTATACTAACATCTAGTTAATAATTTATTACAAGGGATGAATTTGTTCAGGTGTATTTCCATAAAAAGGCAATATATTTGACAAAAAAATGGGTATGGCATAAAATATTCACAGTCCCTTTGAATATTTCTAACAGGAGGTTGGATTTATGATACCGATTGCGAAGAATATTAAAAGGTATTTTTCTAAACTAAAAATCAGATCATTGGATGTTGCAATAATTTGTATTGTCGTTGTTATATCCGTTACAGCGGGGTTCGTGGTTTTTAACGGACTCAAGAGGCACGTTGTAATCAACGATAATGGGCATACAATTGCAGTAAAGACAATGAAAGCAACAGTGAAAGAGGTATTGGAGCAGACAGGCATCAAAGTTGACAAAACAGACTACGTTAGTATGCCGTTTGACGCGAAGCTCACAAAGATTCATGAGAATGTCATAAGTATAAAAAGAGCGGTACCTGTTTCAATTACGGTTGATGGGAAAGTGTTGGACGTAAAAACATATAAGGATACGGTTAAGGAAGTTCTAAATGATAATAATATTACCGTGGATTCGGATGACAAGTTTGTAGGGTCTCAATTAGGAGACAAAATCGTATCAAATATGAATATTTCTATAGTCCGTGTAGAGGAGAAAACCGTCACGGAGACATCGTCTATCCCATTTAAAACCATTACAAAAGAAAGCAACCGACTAGATAAGGGAGTACGAAATACAGTCAGACAAGGAAAAGAAGGCGTCAGAGAAAAATTATATAAGGTAGTTTATGAGGATGGAAAGCAGACCGCTAAACAGCTTATAAAGGATGTTATATCTACAAATCCTTTAAATTGCATTGTTGAAGTCGGTACGGTTTTAAACTACAAGACATCGAGAGGCGAAACATTAAGATTTTCAAAGGTGATGGATATGAGGGCCACCTCGTATACCGCTTCTTTTGCAGACACAGGTAAGAGGCCGGGAGAGCCTGGGTTTGGTATTACAGCAACCGGAGCGAGAGTAAAAAGGGGTATAATAGCAGTAGACCCTAGAGTAATACCCTTGGGAACAAGAGTATATATAGAGGTTCCCGGGAAGGCAGCCGATTATGGATATGCGGTTGCGGCAGATACAGGAGGAGCAATAAAAGGCAACAAAATTGATGTTTACCTTGAATCAGGCAGTCAGGTTTCTGCCTGGGGAGTAAAGAGAGTAAAAGTTTATATACTCAAATAGGCATTTGCTTCAAGGTATGTAAACAAAATAAAAAAGTATTAAAGGGACTGTTAGAGCTGATCCAAGTATATTGGATGGGCTCTTTTTCTATAATTACGTAAATAATTTCTCTTTGAAAAGTCGAATATATTATTTGAAGCTATTGTGTTATAATATTTGACAATGTGTTAATTTAAAAGGTTAAGGAGTACCTATGATTAAAAACAATACGTCTGAGATAATAAAAAAACACGGGTTAAAGCTTACAAAGGCCTTGGGGCAAAACTTTCTAACTGACTTCAGTGTGGTGCAAAGAATAGTTGATGCGTCGGATATGGACAAAGACACACTTGCAATAGAAATTGGGCCGGGCGTAGGAAGTATGACCAGAGAACTTGCAGAAAGGTCTGCCGGGGTAGTTGCTATAGAAATAGACAAAAGACTCATTCCTGCTTTAAGCGAAAACCTGAGCGATTATTCAAATGTCAGCATAATCAACGAAGATATTATGAAAGCAGATATTGATGAAATTATAAAAAAATACAAGGAATTTTACAATGCAAAAAGCGTAAAGGTTGTTGCAAACCTGCCATATTACATTACTACACCAATAATTATGCGTTTTTTGGAGGAAGTCAAGGGCGTTGACAAGATGGTTTTCATGGTACAAAAGGAAGTTGCCGAAAGAATGGTTTCAGGCCCCGGTACCAAAGACTATGGAGCCCTTTCGGTGGCAGTTCAGTTTTATTCAAGCCCCAAAATAGTATTTGACGTACCTCCCCACTGCTTTATTCCACAGCCGGAGGTACATTCCACAATAATAAGGCTGGATATTCTGAGTGAGCCACCGGTGGAAGTTATTGACCGTAACGTTTATTTTAAAATAGTAAAGGCCTCCTTTGGACAAAGACGAAAGACCCTTGTAAATGCATTATCCAATTCGGGGTTTTTTAATAAAAATAAAGAACAGATTAAACAGATACTTGAAGAAATGGGACTTAATGAAAATATTAGGGGAGAAGTCCTGACTGTTGCCCAATTTGCACAGCTTTCAAACCTGATTATAAAATAATAAAAAACGGATTAATAAGGCTATCAAAAAAGATAGTCTTATTTTTTTATTTATATCATATATTTTTACTGTTAGGAGTAATCTGCGTATAAAAGGAGAAATCTGCAATGGGAAATGCATATGAAAGACAGTTTCATATATTTAAGACAATGGATAATAATTGGGAAAACCCCGGCGGATTTATAAAAGTGGAAATCAACGGCGATAATACCCGTTTTCAACTTTCTCTGAATAATTTATCCGACAAAAAAGATTCACTATATAATTTATACGGTATACATAAAGGCAATGACATGTTGGCATATACTGATATATGCAGTCTTCGGCCAATTAACGGGAGAATTGATATCAAATCAAATTTCCCGACTGAAGAGATAGGTTCAAATAAGCTTAATGTACAGGATATAAATATTTATGCAGTAATATGCAGTAGTGCTGATAATAAAGCCTCAGGAGAGGTAAAATGTCCTTTGGTGGCATATACAAAAGGGGAGCAGGTATGGAAGGAGCAATTTGAAAGATTGCTGAAACAGCCTTTTGAGACAAAACCGGATAAAGCACCTGAACCAAAGGCTGAGGAAACAGCTATGTATCAGTCAATACCCGAAGAACCTGAAACGGAGATTACCCTGACAGAACAGGAAGAGGTAATCGATAAAACAGAGGTAATCAATATACAGCCATGGACTGTGATAGAGGAAGCAGAAAAAGAAGATAAAGAGTACCCTGTTGAAATGCCTGACACGGAAAACGCAGAACAGGAACGGGAGGATTTTGAGTCTTCAAAGGATGCTCCTATTACTGATCTGTCAAGTAAATTTCAGGGGAGCTTGTCAAGTGTATATCAAAGTTCTTACGAAGAAGAAATGAGGGAGACAGAGGAAACAGAGGAACCGGAATCAGAGAAATCAGAGGAAATAGAGGAAACTCAGAATGTATGGAAAAGAATTCAGGACGATTTTAACGATATTTCTTCTATAAAAATAGATGAAAATGAGGACAGAGAACAGCCTTTTAATATCCAGCTTTTAAAACAGGAGCTTGACAACAGCTTTGAGGAATATAACCCTTTCAAAACGAGGAACAGGAGCTTTCGGTGGTGGAAGATAAACAGTCCGGGCTTTCTTAACAACATTCTTTTCAGGAATAACATTAAGACATATCTTTTGTTTAATCCCAAGGTTATGCTTGCACACTATAAGTATAGATATATTATCCTTGGTATCAAGAATAACAGACAGCCCGGCAGGGAAAAACTCATATGCGGAATTCCGGGTGTTTACAATATAGATGATAATCCTTTTGCAAGTGTAGGCAGCTGGGTGCAAATGGAAGGTTACAGACCCAAATATGGAGCTTTTGGATATTGGGTTGTAATGCTTGACCCAAGAACCGGTAAAATATCAAAAATGAAATAATAATCGGTGTTTTAACCCATTTTAGCAGGGTATATATTTAAACATACAAATTTTGATAATAATGGGGGCAGAAAAATGGCTATAAAATGGAGAGACAGCCTTGCTATAGGTATAACTGAAATCGATGACCAGCACAAAAAACTTTTTGAAGCTATTGATAAGCTTTTTACTGCATGTACACAGGGGAAGGGAAAAGAAGAAGTTGTCAACACCATAAGGTTTTTGGAGGATTATACTATTGTGCATTTCACGGATGAACAGCAAATGCATAAAAAGTACAATTATCCTGAAAGAGATGCCCATAGAAAAATACATGATAATTTTCTAAAAAATTTTGAGAAGCTCAAGGAGCAGTTTGAGCAGGAAGGCGCCGGTCCGCTTTTTATTTCAACAATAAACAAGCAGGTTGTCGATTGGCTCATACAGCATATTGGTAAAGCAGATAAGGCTTTTGCAGCTTATGTTAATGGTTAAATACAGTAATAGTGTTAAATTAATACAAAAATTCAACAATGTTTCAACTTTCCATAAGAATTTATTTGCCGAATTATGGTGCTATATAGTATAATTAAGCATGTGGTAAGCAATTTGAAGGAGCTGATATGCCTTGACTGCAAAAAACAAGGTTGTTATACGTATAGCCGGCAAGGATTATACTCTGGTTGGAAGTGAGCCTGACGAATACATACACAAGGTTGGCCTTTACATTGATAAGAAGATGAACGAGATAATGCTGCGAAACAGTAGCTTTAGCACGTCGTTGACCGCCGTACTTACGGCAATCAACGTAGGGGACGATTATTTCAAAGCAAAGTCCAAGGAACTTTCTCTCCAAAAAGAAAAAGACGAGCTTGTAGTTGAAATGGAAAAACTAAAGAGTGAAGTTGAACAGCTGAGAGAGCAAAATGAAGAGTTGGCTGCCAAAAACACGTCTTTGCAGGTTGAATTGGCAAAGAGAGAGGCTGAACTTGGAGAGGTAAGAAACTCTATAAGCAGGGATAACCGGGTAATTGCTCAGAAAAGCCTTGCAGGATATGACATGTAAAAATATTTTGACTAAATGCAAGCCGGAGGAAATATTAATTTCTCTGGCTTTTTTAATGTTAAAATCCTTTTTTTGCAGGAAGGGTAATTTGGATTAAAGAATTATATAATATATTTGAGAAGAATTCTTTAAGGAGAAAGACATGAAAGTAATTTTTACATTTATAGACGGAGTGGGAATCGGTGAAAAAGATAGGACGGTAAATCCTGTGTATGCCAGTGAAAAACAGGTACTTGCCCGACTTATTGATAATGCCAGATTTCAAGCTGATGCTTCAATGGGGGTGGAAGGTCTTCCACAAAGCGCCACGGGTCAGACAACAATATTTACAGGAGTAAATGCCCCGGAGGTACTCAACAGGCATTTGAGCGGACAGCCCACTATTTCTCTTAAAAAGGTTATATATAAATCAAATATGTTCAGCGAACTTATAAAAAGAGGCTATAGAGTTACCAGTTCAAATGTTTACAAGGATGAGTACCTGGAAAACATGCTGAATGTAAAGGACAGGAAAAACAGGCCTTCGGTAACATCAGTCATGGGTATGGCAGCCGGGATTGATTTCAGGACAGTGAATGAACTTATAAATGAAAACGGAGTATACCATGATATTACAGGAGAAATACTAAAGGAGTCAGGATACAGAGTTGAACCCATTTCTCCGCAGAAGGCAGCAAAAACCCTTTACAGTCTTAGCCGTAATTATGATTTTACATTGTACGAGCATTTTATGACTGATATACTAGGCCATAAAGGGGATTTTGATGAAGCGGTAAAATTAATAGACAGATTGGACAGTTTTTTTGAAGAACTGATAAAGCAGATAGACTTTGAGGAAGATGTGCTTATTATTACAAGCGACCATGGGAATATTGAGGACATGAGTGTGCGTACTCATACAATGAACAAAGTTCCTGTGATAGTATTGGGTAAAAAAGCGGAAAACGTAAAGACGAAGGTTCATTCATTGACAGACGTAATGCCCTTTGTGCTTGAATTGTTCTAAAAAAAATTTACAGTAATGCAGTGATTTATACGGATATTTGGAGGTAGCAGTTTGGCTAAAAAAATAGAATTATTGGCACCGGCAGGGACATATGATGCCTTTTTGGCTGCAATAGAAAATGGGGCGGACGCAGTGTACCTTGGAGGAAAACTGCTTAATGCCAGACAGTTTGCGGGAAATTTTGATGAAGAGCAACTGGAAAGGGCATTAGACTATGCTCATACCAGGGATGCCAGCGTGTTTCTTACAATGAATACTTTGGTTTTAGATTCGGAAATGCAGGAGGCTGTGGAGTATGCCTCAAAGGCTTATGAAATGGGAGTAGATGCATTTATAGTACAGGATTTGGGTCTGGCTGGCAATTTAAGAAAACTGATACCGGGGATTACGCTTCATGCCAGTACACAAATGACAGTATATAGTGCTGAAGGCATAAATGCCCTAGAATCACTAGGGTTTGGAAGGATAGTGCTGGCCAGGGAGCTGAATCTGGAGGAAATAAAAAGAATATGCGGAAAAACTCCTCTTGAAATAGAGGTTTTTGTACACGGTGCTTTATGCATATGTGTTTCAGGTCAATGCTATATGAGCAGTATGATAGGCGGAAGAAGCGGAAATCGTGGAAAATGTGCTCAGCCATGCAGGCTGCCATACTCCATAAAAAGGGAAAGTACCGAAATTGACAGCGGATACCTTATCAGTCCCAAAGATATATGCTATATAGACCATTTGTCTGAAATTATTGATGCGGGGGTAACCTCACTAAAGATAGAGGGTCGAATGAAAAGCCCTGAATATGTAGCCTCTGTAGTTAGTACCTACAGGAAATACATTGACTTGCTTTGTGAAGAAAAAGGTATGTCCGGCAGTAAGGGAAGTAGACATAAAGTGTCGTCGGAGGATAGGCACAAACTACTTCAAAGCTTTAATAGAGGAGGGTTCTCTAAAGGTTACCTTTTAGGTAAAACAGGCCCTGAAATGATGGCATATGAAAAACCTAAAAACTGGGGAACACCATTAGGGAGTGTGATTTCACAGGACAGAAGCACAAATTCCGTTTTGATAAAGCTTGAGAATACTCTGGGAATGGGTGACGGGATTGAGATATGGTCGGGTAGCAAGTTTCAGGAAAGTCCGGGAGGTATAATAACAAAAATAGTAAAGGACAAGAGATTGGTAAGGAAGGCTCACCAGGGCGATACTGTGTGGGTTTCAGTCATAAAAGGAAATGTGCAGAAAGGAAGCAGGGTTTATAAGACATCTAGCAAGGAAATGCTGGAGCAGGCCTCTGCAACCTACTCAAAGGGAAGCAGAAAGTCCGGTATAACTGCATTATTTACCATGAAATACGGACAAGCACCTGTACTAACTTTGCAGGATGCTTATGGAAACAGTGTTTCGGCAGAAGGAGAGCAATTACCTCAAAAAGCTGTAAACAAGCCTCTGACTAGGGAACGAATCATTGAACAATTGAAAAAGATGGGTTCAACACCTTTTGATATAGTGGACATTAATCTTGATATTGATGAGGATGCAGTAATTCCCATAAGTGAGCTTAACAACATAAGAAGAAGCGCAGGTGAACAACTGGAGCAAAAAAGAGTTTTATCCTTTAAGAAGGAAACAGCTAACTTTGATATAAGTACATTAAACTCCATTTCATATTTCCCGGGAAATGTTCAAAGGATAAATAACGATAAAAAAATATCTGCAATGTTTTATGATTACCCCGAAGGAATGGACTTTGAGGGCTTGGACGTTGACAGAGTGTATCTGCCCTTTACGGAAATAATGGGAAATGAGGGTCTGTGGCGTGCAAAAAAAATCCATGAGACAGGGAAGGAAATATATGCTTATATCCCTGCGGTAATAAGAGGGAATTATACGGATTTACTGAAAAAAAGCTTGCGAAAGGTTTCTTCTGGCGTGGACGGATTTTTGGCAGGAAGTCCTGCTGCTTATGATATAATACGGGAAAAGCTGGGTAATAATGTGCCGGTTTCCGGTGACTTTACAATGAATATAATAAACAGTTATTCATTGAATAAGTTAAAAGAGCTGGGCTTTGACGGAGGCACTCTTTCCTGTGAACTGAATCTGCCTCAGATAACGGAAATGATATATCCTAAGGCTTTTGATACCGAACTTGTGGTTTATGGAAAAATTCCTGTTATGACCAGCGAATATTGTCCCGTGGGTGGCAGTGTCGGAAAGGCTGCACCCGGAAAGTGTGGTATGCTGTGTAAAAAAGGTGTTTACAGGCTTAGTGACAGAAAAGCTACAGAATTTCTTGTTAAAAGCGACTGCGTGGACTGCCGAAGTACAATATTCAATTCAAATGTGCTTTTTGCACCCGAGCTTTCAGAACAGATAAGAAGAACTGGGGTTAACCATATAAGGCTTAGCTTTGTAAATGAAACCAAAAAGGACATACACAATATATGTTCTTTATATAGAAGTTTATTTGAACAGAAAAAAATTACACCAGATATGGAAAGGCTCATGGAGAGGATTAAAACATCAGGTTTCACAAGAGGGCATCTACAAAAGGGAGTATAAGTTACTAAAAATTCGGTTTACATAAAACTATTCAAAAAAACAACAAGGGAGGAAATAGAATGTCTGTTGAGATATATATAGAATTGTGCAGGGAAGATGCAGTTTTACCAAAGTACGCTAATCCGGGTGATGCCGGAATGGACGTTTACGCAGCGGAAAGTATCATAATTGCACCCGGTGAAACAGTTATTGTACCCACAGGATTAAAACTGGCAATACCCGAAGGGTATGAAATTCAGGTAAGACCCCGCAGTGGAATTTCCTTTAAAACACCCTTGAGAGTTCCCAATTCACCGGGTACTATAGATAGCGGATACAGGGATGAACTGGGCATAATAATTTCCAACACTTCGGATCTGGATGTTCCTGATAACAGGGAGACTCCCTATACCCTGGATGAAAAAGAAAACCGTAAGGGAACGTATATTATTAAAAAGGGGGATAGGGTAGCCCAGATAGTTTTACAGGTGGTACCAAAGATGGAATTTACCATTGTGGATTCTGTCAGGGAAATAGGTAGTAACAGAGGCGGAGGCTTCGGCTCTACAGGAATTACAAAGTAGGCTTTTATATTTTTATAAAGGAGGCTGATTTTATTAAAGTTAATGGTAATATACAATCAATAAAGGACAAAGTTCTGCGTGAATTGGAGGACTTATACGATAAAAAATACGGTTCACGGGATTTGGTTCCTGAGGAACTCGCTGTAACTATTACAAGAATATCGGCAGAAATAAACCGGGAAATATCCGTGCTTATTAACAGAAGGGGTGTTGTAGCAGACATAAGCATCGGTGACAGCGGAACCGTTACTTTGCCACAGGTAGACGGCAGGCGAGGAACAGCAAGACTGTCTGCAATAAGGTGTATTCATACCCATCCCAGCGGAGGAGGAATGTTGTCGCAGGTAGACGTAAGCACACTCCAGAAGCTTAGACTGGACACTATGATAGCCATAGGTGTTGTAGACGGACAGCCTTCGGAGATTTATACAGGCTGCCTTAATCATGAGGATGGTGTTGACATTTACGGCCCTTTTAACATCGGCGATAACCGTCTCAACTATATTTACAGAATTATAGAAGAGCTGGATGCCTCTTCAAAGAGTGAAATTTATGAAAACGAGGAACAGACAGAGACAGCAATACTTGTAGGCTTGGAGACTTCTCAAAGCAGACTGGAAAACATAACATCAGGAGATGCCCAGGAATCCCTGGAGGAGCTTGAGGAACTGGCAAAGACAGCAGGGGCTGTAGTTGTAGACAAAGTATTGCAGAAAAAACAAACCGAGGATTCTGCATATTACATCGGAAAGGGAAAAATAGAGGAGCTTTGTTTATTGTGCCAGGCAAGAGATGTTCAGCTTCTTATTTTTGATGATGAACTTTCAGGAGCTCAAATAAGGAATATTGAGGAAATGGCAAAGGTGAGGGTAATTGACAGAACAACCCTTATACTTGATATATTCGCACAACGTGCGGTTTCAAAGGAAGGTAAGCTGCAGGTAGAGCTTGCACAGCTTAAATACAAGCTTCCAAGGCTTATGGGGATGGGAACCCAGCTTTCAAGACTTGGAGGAGGTATAGGAACTCGAGGCCCCGGTGAAAAAAAGCTGGAGGTAGACAGGAGGCATATACGCAGGAGAATTACAGGACTTGAGCAGGAGTTGAAACAACTGGAAAAAAGAAGAGAGTTTTTACGGAGCAACAGAACCAGCAATAATACTCCTGTAATAGCTATTGTGGGTTATACAAATGCAGGAAAGTCAACATTAATGAACAAGATGTGCGGTTCCTCTGTGTTTGTTGAAGATAAACTATTCGCAACCCTGGACCCGTCTGCCAGACAGCTTACTTTATCTGACGGAAGGGAAGCTGTTCTCATAGACACAGTTGGGTTTATAAGGAAATTACCCCATGACTTGATTGAGGCCTTTAAATCAACACTGGAAGAGGCAGTTCATGCAGATATGCTTTTGCACGTGGTAGATGCTTCAAATGAGAATGCTGCCATGCAGATATCTGTGGTTGAAAAATTATTGGAGGGATTAGGAGCTTCAACCAAAAACACTATTCTGGTGCTTAACAAGCAGGACTTGATTAAAGATGGCAGGCGTATAAGCACTTTGGGTTATTCTGCAGTTTGTGAGATATCGGCTGCTACAGGTTATGGAATAGAACGGTTGCTGGAAAAGATAACAGAAGGGTTTATGCACCAACTGAGGGAGGTAAACCTTCTTGTGCCTTATAATGACGGATGGGTTATGCCCTATATATACAAAAACGGGCAGATAATTGACCAGGAGTATGAGGAAGGCGGGATAAAGGTAAAAGCACTGGTTAAGGTGGAGAAAGTTGGGAGACTGACTGATTTTGTGGTTGTATAAATCCACCAGTTAGAGTATTATAATATTAACAGACAACTAAATAAAACTAAATTCTATCAGGAAGGGGTTTTGATTATGCTTGTTAGGAACTGTGCAGGTGGAGTGGTCTTTTCTGGAGATAAAGTGTTTCTTTTAAAAAACGAAAAGGATGAATGGGTACTTCCAAAGGGAGTCATCAGAAACGGAGATTATCCCGATGAGGTAGCCATAAAGAGAGTAAAGGAAGAAACGGGAATTGATGCCGAAATTATTTTAGCAGCAGGCAATACCAACTATGAATTTTTCTCTGTAACACGTCAGCGTCCGGTTTGTAACAAGATTACCTGGTATTTAATGAAATCCCTTAATGATGATTTTGAATTGAATAGAGAAGAGAATTTTAGTGAAGGCGGGTACTTTTCCATTGACGAGGCTTTGGAGAAGATTACTTACAGTCAGGACAGAGCGCTTATAAATTTGTCTTTTGCGAAATATAATGAGCTAGTGATGGAAAAATAGTAAGTATCAGCACTCCCGGTTGTTTTGGGGGTGCTGTTTTTAGTTGTGGGATAGAATATAGAAGAAAAAGTTTACATAATTTAAGATGTTAAAGGCTAATTGGGGGGTTAATTTGTTACCTGAATACAAAACAATACTAAATACTGCAGAAGCGGAGTTCGAAGAAAAAAAGTCCAGATTTATTGCAAATGTTCGTCCGGTAACATGTGAGGAAGAGGCATTGGAGTTTATTGATACAATGAGGGCAAAGTATTGGAATGCAACCCATAATGTATATGCCTACAGTATAAACAATGAAACCTTGGTTCAAAGATTCAGCGATGACGGTGAGCCGTCGGGGACAGCCGGAATGCCCACACTGGAAGTAATAAAACGTATGGGTTTGCAGGACGCAGTGGTGGTAGTAACCCGATATTTTGGGGGAACATTGCTGGGAGCTTCAGGACTTATACGTGCGTATAGCAAGAGTGCCTCACTTGGGCTTGAGGCCGCTGAAATAGTGACCCGTAAGCTGTGCTATAACCTGAACATTATAATAGAATATACGATTTTTGGGCGTCTTCAGAATATGCTTATTTCAAACAATAATATAATAAAGGACATCAGATATGAGCAGGATGTTGAACTTTGCGTTCTTATAGAGGTTGGAAATGAGGAAAAACTCATGAAGGATATCGTAGAGGTTTCAAATGGAAGAGCTATCCAAGACCTTGGTGAAAAAACTTACATTACATTAGGCAGTGATGGAAGGTTGATTATTTAATAAATAACTATTATAATTTATAATGGATTTTATTTGTAAATAAAGCTTTAGCTTTTACAAGAATATAAATAGGTTTTTTATTAGGAGGTAAACATGTCAGGCCATTCAAAATGGGCGAATATTAAACGCCAAAAAGGTGCAGCAGATGCTGTCAGAGCCAAGATTTTTACTAAGCTGGGAAGAGAAATCCAGATAGCTGTAAGAATGGGAGGAGCTGACCCAAATGCAAATTCAAAATTAAAGGATGTTATAGCTAAGTGTAAGGCAAATAACATGCCAAATGATAATATTCAAAGAAGTATTAAAAAAGCTTCGGGTGAAGCTGATGGTTCCAACTATGAAGAAATAACCTACGAAGGCTACGGCCCGGGCGGGGTTGCTGTTATATGCGAGTGTACAACAGATAACAGGAACAGAACAGCCGGCGACCTGAGACATTATTTTGATAAATTCGGCGGAAACCTTGGACAAAGCGGTTGTGTTTCCTTCATGTTTAACAAAAAAGGTGTTATAGTTATTGAAAAGAATGACAAGGTTAACGAAGAAACCTTGATGATGGAAGCATTGGATGCCGGGGCAGAAGATTTTGATTCAGACGATAACTGCTACGAAATAGTAACTGATCCTGCTGATTTTTCAGCTGTTCGTGAAGCACTTGAAGCAAAGGGCTACGAATTTATTGAAGCAGAGGTTTCAATGATACCGACTACTACTACAAAGCTTACAGACCCTGAACAGATAAAGTTTATGGACAAGTTGATAGATGCCTTGGAAGACCTTGACGATGTATCAAATGTTTACCACAGTTGGGAACAGGAAGAGGAAGACGAGGAAGAATAAGATATTCAAAGTTATTGCCAATTTTTTTCAGGCTCTTAAAAGGTCTGATTAGAATTGGCAATATTAATTTTCAAACCTCATTAGCTGGCTTTTGTCAAAATCCCATTCGGGGGTATTTAAAGTATTACCAAAATTTACAGAGTACCAAGGACTTAGAACTTCATTTTCTGGGTTTTTAAGAATATGAATGCTTTGTGCGGGCATGTAGCTTTGTGCCGTCAAAAATATCTTTTCTCCTGTATTTTTGTTTTGAGCCATGTCCAGTACAATAACAGCGTGACCGGGAGTAGCACCCTTTAGAAATACATCTCCTATTTGCATGTTTTCTATTGGTTTATTTTTCATTTCTTCTGAAAGAGACAGAGTTCCTGCGTATGCGAAAACAACATCCAGATACTTTCGGAAACTGCTATACTCTTTTGAAGACTTTGTATTCTTAACCCAGTAGGTATCATTACCCTTGACTACAATACTGTTACCATTCATCCATTTCCAGTAATCAGCGTTAAAACCGTTTGTAAAATTGAAGTGTATTCTTTTGTAAAGTCCATTACTGTACAGATATTCGGCTCTTAATCTGATAACTGCATCAGCACATTGTTGCAAATCTCTATTGCCTACGTCAATATCAAGAACCGCAACATGAACATTCTTTTGAGTTACCTCACCATTGTAAAGCTGTATCTTTGTACCATCGGGCTTGACGGGTAAATCTCTTAGGTATTGCCCAAAGGAGTTATTTTCTACGCGAATTCTTTCAAAGCCTTTAGGAACCATGATTCTTTCTTGCACCGTTTGCCCATTGGCATTAATAAGATTTTGAGTTTCTTCGATCGTATCAGAAGGTGTGATGGATGCCTGTGTTATTTCTGCTACAGTGCTTTTAGTGCTTTGAGCAGGATTAGTATTTGAACATGCAGTGAGTGAGAGAAGCAATATGGTAATTAGTAGCTTTTTCATTGTAACATCCTCCTCTGTTCATTGTACCAAATTTTCAAATTAGTGGATATGATATGTAGTGCTTTTGGAAAAAAAGTCGGACAGATAAATTTGTGGTGTGATATTATATTCTCATCTTAAGAGACTAAAGGAGCGCTTCTTTAATGAATTATTATGAAAGAATTCAGAAATCCATTGATTACATTGAAGATAATCTTGAAGACAAGGTTAGCATAGATTTTGCAGCACAAACCGCATATATGTCTTTGTCAAACTTTTATAGAATGTTTTTTGCACTAACCGGCTACTCAGTAAAAGAATACATCAGGCTTCGCAGGATTAGCCTGGCGGCTTTTGAACTGCAAAAGAGCAATACTTGTTTAATAGATATTGCAATAAAGTTTGATTTTGAGAGCGGAGACAGCTTTTCAAGGGCTTTTAGACGTGTAACAGGATTTCTGCCAAGTGATTATAGGAAACAGAAAAACTTGTACAGCTTTGAGAGGATTGATATTATGGAAAAATATTTTGATATTCAGGACAATAAGCTTATTGAGAAATATCCTGACATAAAGGTTTTAAAGGAGCTTGAGCCAACTCGTGTAGCATATTTTTGCTATTATGGTAAAGAACCTGAGCACCATGCTTTTAATGTGCTGGCAGAATGGCTCAATAAAAATGGTCTCAATGTAAATGAACAGAATTTACGTATTTTCGGATACAATAACCCCAGCCCGTCATCTCCTGAGGAAGAAGAATACGGGTACGAAGTTAGCGTCACTATTGCTGATAATATAGTTGTAAATGATGACCTTGTGAAGGAAAAAGTTCTAGATGGAGGACTTTACGCTGTTACAAATGTTAAGCGCGGGCAAGATGGTGATATAGGTGATGAAATTGTCAAGGCGTGGAACCGTTTTAATAAGTGGCTTTCGGATAGCAAGTACGTATATGGCGGACACCAATGGTTGGAAGAACACCTGGGCTTTGATAACAATGCAAACCATATCGGGGGAATAGACTTATATATGCCTATAGCCGTAAAATCCAGCGAGTATGACATAACCAAAACATTTGATCACGTTGAACCTATGTGGACTGCGACATATACTGCAACCGGAAAAGATGCAGCAGAAAAAGCACGTGCTTTCTTTTTCAAATGGGCAGATTCCCAAGGCTTCTTTAATGACGGCAAGCCACACAGATTTTTTGCTTACTATGACCATGAGAGAATAGGGTATAAAGATTTTTTCTATAAAATCCATGTTACAGTGGATAAAGAATTTAGGACTGATAACCAGGATATTAAGCTGGAAGAGTTTAAAGGCGGTTACTATGCCATAATGAAAGCAAAATACAGTTATAATGGCTGGGCGTGGGGCGAGCTTCTTAAATGGTTATCTAAAAGTACGGAATTTGACCTGGGAAACTATTGGTTTTTTGAAGAATATAAGCTTAATAAACCTGAACTTGACATGGATACAGAGGTAGTTTTGCATATGCCGGTAAAGCAAAAAACATAAGGGAGTGGTGTTATGGTGTTACAATGCTTGTTATTTATTTAAAAACTTAAAAACCGTCCGGCAATCAAAAAATCCTTTCTTGTAAAAGAAATTTTGATTGTCGGCTGATAGTTTGTTGCTTATGCTGTCAAGCTCCAAAACCAGAGCAAAGGTTTCAGAGGGCAGTAAACTTGCCAGCTTCCTTAAAATCTCCGAATACTTGTTATAAAATTCTAAATATTCCTTTGACTTGGCATATTCATTGCTCAAATCATCGATTCTGCACATCATACATGATAATAGAAAACTCTCTATTTCTTTATAATCATCGTTAGAAAACATATATTTCCCTCCAAAGAAAAATGGAGGGAAAATTAAAAAGTGCGGATAGGTGTGACCCTACACGCACTTGCTTTATTGCAAAAAGAAACAAAACCAAGTATAATAAAAACTGGTTGCTGTGGTGGACTTTCGTCCATACGTGTGGGTGGTAATGACACCTGCATGAGTTACTAAGTGGTGCAAACACTTAGTAATCACGGCAACTATTTAATTTTCCCTAAAAAGATTATATCCATAATGGGGAATTTTTGCAAGAAATTTATATCCCGATAAGCTTCTGCTTATTTGGGTATACACAGGTGTTTATGACATAAAACATTTACTTAGGGAGAATGAAGTATGAATAAAAATAAGTTTGCTATTACGCCACCAATGGGCTGGAACAGCTATGATTACTATGATACGACAGTCAACGAGAATCAGGTTAAGCAAAATGCGGATTTTATGGCTGCAAACCTAAAGGAATACGGTTGGGAATATATAGTTGTTGATATATCCTGGTATAGTCATGAAGCAGGCAATAAAAGAGACGAATTTCAATATGTACCCTTCGGGAAAGTGGAGATTGATGAATATTCCAGACTTCTTCCATGTCCGGAGCGTTTTCCGTCCTCTGCAAACGGTAAGGGTTTTAAGCCTTTAGCTGATTATGTTCATAGCCTTGGGCTAAAGTTTGGGATTCACATTATGAGAGGTATTCCCAGAATTGCAGCTCATAATCACATGAAGGTTTATGGAACTGATAGAACAGCCAATGAGATTGCCGACCCATATTCTATCTGTATGTGGAATCCTGATATGTATGGATTAGAGATAAATAAACAAGGAGCTCAGGAGTATTACAATTCTATTTTCGATTTATATGCACAATGGGGAGTGGATTTTATAAAGTGTGACGATATATGCAGACTTGACATGAAATCTGCCGAAAAAGACATTGAGATGCTGTATAATGCTATACAAAATTGCGGACGACCAATGGTTTTAAGCTTGTCGCCGGGGCCAGCCCTTATAAATAAGGCATGGCATTATGAAAAACACGCGAACATGTGGAGAATTACAGACGATTTCTGGGATAGCTGGCCGCTGTTAAAGAATATGTTTGAGAGATGTGAGATTTGGCAAAATCACGTTTTAGAAGGTTGCTACCCTGATTGTGATATGCTTCCTTTGGGGTATATTGGTAAAGGCTTCGGGGAAGAACGATTAACAAATTTCACTAGGGAAGAACAGATCACTATGATGACCCTTTGGTGTATCTTCCGTTCTCCCCTTATGGTTGGGGCTGAATTAACCAAGCTGGATAAGTGGACTTTGGAGCTTATGACTAATAGTAAAGTATTACGTCTTCTAACTCACTCAACAGGTGCAAAGCAGATTTCAAGGGATGACAAGCAGGCAGTATGGTTTTCCAGGGATACGGAAAAGGAGGGTTACTATCTTGCCGTATTCAATCTCAGTGACCAAGTAAGGAATATTAAAATAACTCCTGAGGAGCTAGGGTTTGACTGCTTTAACGGGTGTGTTTTTGAAGAATTGTGGTGTAAGGATACCATAAGTGATGCTGAGAAGTTGGAGGTTACCATTGCACCTCACGGGGGGAAACTGTTTGAAATTTCCATAAATATCCTTTATACTGATGCTCAAAGGAGATTTGACGATTTACGTTCAGGGGGGAAATAGATGAATGAAAAGAGACCAATTACAGTAACAATAATTGGTGATTTATTTATTTTAGCTGCAATGCTTTCAATAGGAGCAACTATTTTTCCGGGATATTTTGGGAAACTCGGATTCCATGTGAATTCTATGCCGATTTATTCAAGCAGTGTTATGAATATATTGCTTTCATTAGTTCTTATAACTGCTGCGGTCGGCCTTTTGTTCCTTAAAAAATGGGGCTTTTGGCTAATGATTATTTATAATATTTTCTTTATGTCTGTAAATGTTGTTTGGTGTTTACAAAGTGGAAAAGTACCTATTACTTCGGGTATGATAATTTCGATTTTAATAATATCTAATATCATACATTATAGAAAGTACTTTTTTCAGGGCGTGGGAAGTTCTGAAGTTAAGAAGAGGTGAATAAATATTGTATGAACGAATGCTAAATAAGAATGTTAAGCCCACCATGGAAGATATATTTAGTACTATTGGAGATGAAGGAACAAAACATTGGAGATTGATAGAGGAATTTTTCAACAACTCCTATGATATTGATTCGGAAATTCGTTTCCCATTTGGAAACAATTATGGCTGGGGTGTCCGATTTAAGCATAGAAATAAAATGTTGTGCTACATGTTTCCCGAAAAAGGGGCATTTACAGTGTTCTTTCAGATTGGCAAGAACGAACTGGCAAAAATGCTTGATAAATTAGACGGATTCCTGCCAAGAACAAAAGAAATATGGGAAAGCCGCTATCCGTGCGGTGACGGAGGCTGGCTCTATTATCGGGTTCTCAATTCGGAAGAAATCAATGATATTAAGGAACTTATGAAAATCAAGAAAAAACCTGTGAGGTCTTGATTTTTTTATATTTTCATACATTTTATCCTACCATGACTAAAAGATTTATCTTAACCTTGCCCAATTCGGATATCACTTTATCCTGCATAATTTCTTGTCGCTCAATTGCAGGCTTGTTCTGCCTGCATAAAATCAGAAAATAAAATTACAAAGTATAAATATTTATTATTTCTATTAACCAATCCATAATTTTTATTACTATATGTATGAAAGGAACGAGGTGATATAACTGGTGCACCAACAAAATGGGTACTCTAAAGAACTAGTAAACAGAATACTGCAGGATTATATTGATAAAATATTCGCTTTTGCCTTAAAAAGAACGATGAATAGGGTAGATGCTGAAGATTTAGCCCAAGACATTGTGGTCGAGATACTTCGTTCAGCCTCTTCATTGAAAGACGTAAAAGCTTTTCATGGCTGGATATGGTCTATAGCAAAAAACACTTGGAAAAGATGGTTATACAAAAAAAATAAACAGCCAATTGAATCCATAGATGGCATAAATATGATTCTGTTTGATGATAACGAAAGCCTTGAGGATACAGTAATAGTAAGAGAAGACATAAATGCTTTGAGGAGAGAAATCGCTCTTCTATCACAAATTCAAAGATGCGTTACTGTTATGTATTACGTTGAAGAGAAAAATTGTGAAGAGATTTCGGATATTTTGAACATATCTAAAGGTATGGTCAAACAGCATTTATTTAAGGTAAGAAAATTATTAAAGGATGGTATGAATATGGTAAGAGAATATGGAGAAAAGAGTTATAATCCTAAAGACTTTGTATTTGGCTTTTGGGGTGAATTGGGCACTATGTATTTTAAGATGTTTGAGCGTAAAATTCCTAAGAATATTGTTATGTCTGCATACCTTAAACCCATAACAATTGAAGAAATGAGTGTTGATATAGGAATCTCAAGACCATACCTGGAAGACGAACTGAAAATTCTTCTTGATGGAGATGTAATTTCGCAGAATAAGGATGGCATGTATCAAACTAACTTTATTATTATTTTAAAAGAATTACAGGATAGGATTGACAGGGTTTTTGTTGAAAAATGTGAAGGTTTAGCAGTTAAACTTTTTGAGAGTTTCAATAAAAATGAAAAGGAAATCCGTGATATTGGATTTGTCGGGGCGAATCTGAAGTGGGAAAAACTTTTGTGGACATTTATCCCAATGTCGTTATTTTTAGCCCTAAACAAAATTCAATCTGAAATTTTTAATGAACCACCTTTACTCAAAACAGGTATCCGCGGATGGCCTAACGCAAGAGAAAGAAAGCCACAGGATTGGGATTTTGGTGCTTATAATCATAGTAATCCGGATAGCAAACTGGGATATTGGAGCTGTAACTTTAATATAATTCCTAAAAATACTACACATATATTCGGGCCCAGTGAAACTGAACTAAAGTTATTAAATACATTATATGATGGAGAACGCAAAATATCTGAATACAACGATAATGAAGTGGAGACTCTCTCCACGTTGATAGCACAGGGCTACATAAGAAATGAGAACAAAGTTGTATCTCCTGAGTTTATAGGACTGGACAATGTCAGTTTTCCTAAACTAATATATTTAGAAAATCAAGAACGGACATTTGTCTACGATGAATTAAAACATTTACTAAATACTATTGTTGGAATACTAGAAAGAGAAGTGCCGAAACATTTAAGTGAACAGATAGAATGTCATGCCTTTTTGTCACTAATGTATATTGTTTCTCATGTAATGAGCTACTTGAATAATAACATGATTTTAAGTACTCCACAGTTAAATGAACGAAACACTACTGCCTTCTGTATGTTTAAGGATTCGCCGGGGCTGATACCTTAATCCTCTATTATGTATGATTATAAATATGATGACAAATTTTACAAGATAATGTTATAATATAGGTAATTACTATTTAAAGGAGGATAAGTATGTTTATGTCAAAACGTTTGGTATTTGTTACTATTCTAGCATTAGTGTTCACAATGGCATTCTCTTCTATGGCGTTTGCCGTTGGCGTGAATGCAGGTTCCCAAACTAAGGATGCAGGGAATTCGGCTATTTTACCGTCTTATTGGTATCATCAGATTTTTTCTGATAAACCGCTCTATATCCATGACGCAGATACCGATAAATGGTATGACAATGTTAAAGGAACCGTTGATATTAAGTGGTCAAATTACGTGTCCATGGCAAAATCCATGACTGCTGATTTACAGGTTGATGACGGTACATACCAATTTACCCTGGTTACAACTGATAGTTGTTCTCCGGATTTTATTGAGGGCACTTTCAATATTATCAAAAATGGGGTATTGGTTGCATCCAACATCAAGGGTCAGGTTTATGGACTAAGTTTGGCAGAGGGTAACTATTTCAAATTCTATTCCGCTGACACTAAATGGCATTTTAGTGCATATATCACTAAAAAAGATAATGGAATAATTTTACATTAAAGAAGACGATTAATAATGAAGGACGCTTGTTTTGAAAACTTTAATTCAAAACGGCGTCCTTTTTCAGCTCATATATAAAAATATTGCAAGGAGAAAATAATGAACTTACTTATAGTAATGATTTCAATTATGTTTTTTAGCTTTGTTATAGCATTTTTAGCAGTTAAAAAGAAATATTTAATATATATAATAGTGGTATTGGTGTTGTTTTGGGGAGTACTGGGGGTTGCCGGATTTAATTATTTTACCAACCATCAATTTAGATTAGCCATTGATTTAAAATTCAGGCATTCAACTCAACATGAACATTTATCAGATAAAAATATTCCTCCTCTTCCTTTACCGAGTAGTACTGTTTTTTCTTACAGGTATTCAGATGGGGGAGCAACCTATTGCACAACATTAGACAAAGAACAGATTACTAATTATTTTAAGAGAATAAGTGATAAGGGTACTTTTGTAAAGGATATATTTATTACAGATGAAAAAGAAAAGATTAAGTTTAATTACAAAAAGATACCTTTTACAGTATCCATTGAAAGAACTAGTAATCCAAAAGGATATTATATTTATATTGATTCAAATACAAATTAGTAAAAGAGTCACTGAATAAAACTTAATCCAGTGACTCTCTTGATTATGTATACCACGTCAAATTTTAAAAATTGCTATTGAGGACTGCAACTCATCAGCAAGTTCTGCTAAAGACTGCGCTGAAGATGTTATCTCTTCCATTGTTGCCACCTGTTCCTGGTTTGCGGCAGAGTTTTCCTGACTTAATATTGCACCTTCTTCTGCTGCCTTTTTTATTATTTCAGAAATTGAGACAATTGCTTGGCTCTGGGATGAAACACGTTCTATAGATGCCATTACATCCTTTACTTTTCTATTCACATTTGTTACATCAGCTTTTATAGCTTGGAATGTTTCAGCAACGTGCTGCGTTTTTACAAAACCATCTTTAACCTTCTCATTCCCTTTGTTAATTGATATGACAGCATTTTCTGTTTCGTTTTGTATCTCCTTGACAAATACGGATATTTGAGTGGCTGATATTTTAGACTGTTCAGCAAGCTTGCGAATCTCCTCTGCAACTACAGCAAAACCACTCCCTTGCTCTCCTGCACGTGCTGCTTCAATAGCCGCATTTAGCGCCAGAAGATTTGTCTGTTCAGTAATGCCTGTAATAATTTCAACAATGTTTCCTATTTCTTTTGAGTGTTCGCCCAACTTTCTGATTACATTCTCAGAATCATTAACAGTTGAAGTTATATCATGCATTTGTGCCACAACGTCATTTACTGTAATAATTCCATGCTCGGAAGCTGAAAAAGCTTTATCCGACAAGGTGTACATCTCTTTACTGTTTACAGTTATGTGCTGTATGTTAGTTGACATCTCCTTTATTGTATTGGTTGAATTCTGGATGCTTCCTAACTGTTCCTCTGCCCCTGAAGCACTTTTTTGAGTAGCTTCGGCAATCTGCTCATTTGCTTTTGTACATTGTTCGGCACTGGCGGTTAATTCTTCTGAAGAAGCAGCAACTTGTGCAGATACGTCACTTACTTTTAATAGTATATCTCGTACATTTGCAACCATAATATTTAAAGAAGTTACCAGTATACCGATTTCATCCTTACTTTTAATCTTCAAAGTTTCAACCGTCAAGTCTCCGTCGGATATTCTGTGCAGCGTGTCTGTAACTTTCTTTACAGGTGTTGATATGCTCCTGATTAACAGGTAAGATATTACTATAGTAAAAAGCACTGCTATTATGCTAATTACTGTAATAAGAGTATTACTATTGTTTTGCACATTTATAACATCGTTCCAAGCATCATTTGTTAACTTGTCTATATCCGCTCTGATTTTATCATGTGACACACGATAGCTATCAAACAGCTTTTTGCCATCTCCGGCTTTTGCACGTGCCTCTTCTAATTTTCCCTGCTTGACAAGAGAAATTTGTGATTCAAAATATTTCTCGATAGCGTCAATTTGTGGTTTAGCTTCTGCTATAAGCTGTGCCATAATGGGGTGATTGTCCAGTCTGGACTCAATTTCTTTTAAGTCTATTCGGATATCATTTCTGCCGGAGTTGTATGGATCAAGAAATTTTTCATCTCCTGATACAAGGTACCCACGTACTCCGGTTTCCTCATTAACTAACGCCGTTAATAATCCATCTGCCGCATATCCTATTGGAATAGCATCTGTTATAAGGTTTTCGGCCTGCGTTTTCAAGGATTGAGTTGCATAAATACTTGTTCCAACGATTGCTGCCATTAATACCAATACTAATACATAACTTGTGATGAGTTTTCTTGCTACCGACATTGGTGTTCCTCCATAATGCATAATATTTTTTTCTGCGAAGATATGCTTCAAAGTAATTATCGGCAGATAACAATATTATGTTAACCATACAAAATATTATAGGATTATAAAAGAACAATATATTCAGCCCAGATTTATTACTATTAAAATAAATGATGTTTTGTTTGTAAAAATAAAAAAGTCAGTACGTTGCCTAAGGCAATGTACTGACTTTTTTAGAGTAGTGCTATAAATTAATGTTTCTACGGGGTATCGCTGGAAATCACCACTTCCACGAAATGGTGCAGTAAATAATGTCCTTGCTCTCATTAGTTAATGTACCGTAATTATTCTAAAAAAATCGCCTACTGTATGAAACATAGTTTTTTCTGCATAGATTATTATTTTAGCTATTCGATATTTATGTTAACCCTATCATTAAGGAGTAAAGAATGGAGTATGCCTGTAACGTTTACACTGATACTATCAAACTCATCAAAAACTAATAGCCTAGAGTATTAATGTTGACTTTTAGTTTTCTAGTGTATATCATTTAGTTGGATGCAATATACAATTTAAGAAATATATACATTAAATGTATATTAGAGAGATTTTCTGTCGGTTCTTTATACTATGTGTTCGTAAAAGAAAGTGAGGGAGTAAGCACGTATGATCAAGTATGAAATACGGAATATTATTCCATTTAACGATGTTTATTATGTTAACTGCGTGGATATATCAATATTAACTGCATTGAGATATTTTAATGGAAGTGTTTTTGATTATATTGTAAATGATAATTTTGTTTATAAAATCTCCCAAACAGCTAAGGGGTTAACCTTGAGTTTAAATAAGCTAGGGGTAAAAACATCCAACGAAATATTTATCAACAACGATATTAATATTGAAAATGAATATGATTATGGAAATGAAATTGTTGATATTATCATTAATACATTAAACAATGGGGGTATAGCAATTATTCCTATTGATGGTTTCTTTTATAATCATCCATATCACGATTTGTTTTACTTAAAAGAGCATCATAATCAAGTTATTTTGGTGTATGGTTATGATTGTGAAAAGAAAGTTTTTAATATAATTGATGTTAACGGATTTGCATGGGATCAGAATAATTTTTGTTATACACACTCAATTGGTTTTTCAAATCTAATTGAGTGTCATAAAGGGGCAGCTAACTTTAAAACTAATACGGCAGCTATATGGAAACTATCAAAACCCAATCCCGGTAAAATAAAAACAGATGACCCTTGCTTTTATAAAAATATGTTAATTAAAAATATGCAATTGAATAAAACTGAGATTTTAGAAGGATTGAAAAATATATCTACAATTTTGGAAAATATAGAACAATTTGATATTGATGAGACAACTGCCTTCAATAATAAAGTAGCTTCTGCGTCAAATCTATATAAAATAAAAAACATTTTAGGCAATGAGTATAATAACAGCTACCTACTCGATGAAATTCTTAACGTATGGATAGTTATACAAAACCTGGCTATTAAGAACACTTTAAAGAAAATTAATAAAAAGAAAAAATTTGGCCCCATGCTTAGAGAACTACATAAGTTGGAAAGTACACTATATGAGGACTTATTCTCTTTCTTTGATAGAAATATTTTATCAACTGAATTATAATAGAATTTTACTTGAACATCCCCATGTATACACTATTGGAATAAAGGGGGATTCAAGTATAAGATAAAACACAGACTGGTTTGTCCTATTTCGATAGGATAGGCACTGCATGTCACGAGTATGGTCACTTTTTAAAAGCAATCTATGGAGCATAATTGAGGAAATAAAATGAATAGAATTGGGTTAATATGTGTTTCTTTAGTGGTTGCAGTAGGCATTTCTCTTGTAGTAGGTTGTTCTTCTAATATAAGAACATCCGAGATATATCCAAGTGGAAAAACAACTAAGGTAGCTTCAAAAGACAAAGTAAACGAAGTATCAAAAAATACAAATGCTGATGAGAAGAAAACTCGATACATTTCAACTTCTTTAGATCGAAATAAAGAGTACTCTGATTTCAAATCTTTAAAAATAGCACCTTATGTGTTTACTGGTGTATGTATTTCATCACAACCAGTTTTTCAAAATAATACGCTTTACACATTATCAAAACTTAAATTAACAGAGGTGTTTAAAGGTAATTTAAGGGTAGGTGATGCGGTTTCAGTTGTTGAAATTGGAGGTAGAACTACTTATGGAGAATATAAAAAAGAATGTAATATTACTCCGAAGTCTTTTGAAGTAGGTGATGATAGTATCCCTGATGATTATAATGTTGTTGTGGGCACTGATGGATTTTTCCCTTTAGAAAAAGATGATGAAGTTCTTCTTTTTGTCGGAGATAGCAGTGGATTTTTGAAAGACTTTAATGAACCTTTGTTTGATATTATTGGGGCATATGATGGTAAATTATATCCGTCAAGTAAAGATACTTATTCTCGTAATAGTCCTTCATCGACAGGTGTACGAACTTTTGCAAAAAGCACCTTGGAAATTAGTAAAGAAGAACTTAAAGCATTAAAGTAAAAAATCTATACTTTTCTTAAAATAAATACAAGTTAAATGGGGCAGTTCCTCAAATACTGGGAGTAAAATTTAACTACTATGTATCATTTGCTGATAAATTAGAATTGAAGCTATTCTTACATTTAATACTATCATTCATATAAACATTTACTTATATGTAAAATATTGGTATAATGACATATGTAGTAAAACATTGCTCGAAAGGAGGGAATAATATGAGAAGAAAAGTCATTTCATTAGTAATGGCGTTTGTGTTGCTAACGTGTCTTTGTACAGCCACCGCCCAAGCTGCAAATTATGCAACATTAAAAGGAGCAACAGTGGATTACCAAATAGACCAGTACACACCTGTAGCAGGTGATACAGGTTTTTCCCCATATCCACTGACTAGTTATGCAACTTTCAATTTAGATACATATGGTTTAACTAGTTTTTATGCTGAAAATGTTGGAACTACTAGATATACCTTAACATATGTATCAAAATCTGGAGATATACTTAATCCTTATATTAGATATAGATACGTAGCAACCACACCAGCTGGTAGTTATGCTTCAGGATATGTTCTTATGAGATACTTTGTATAAATTTATTTCAATTAATTTAATTGTAAAAAGGACATTAATTTTGAAATTTTTCTTCAAAATAGTGTC
>JAEZUC010000166.1 GCA_023443515.1 Bacillota bacterium | reverse complement strand
TTAACCACACTTACTGATAAACAATTGATTGCTGCTGATGTTAATCGTGATGGTTCAGTAAATGCTATTGACTTGGCAGTATTAAAAAGTTATTTATTAGGGAAAATTACCTCGTTTTAATGATCTCAATTTAGTTGAGTAGAACCAAGAAAATAATTGAAACAATATTTGACCGTAGGAGGTTGGAATTAGACTCTCCTGCGGTTTTTTATATTACTAGATATCCAATTTTGACATGTAAATGGTTAAACAATAGATTTTTACTATAATTTGGCATTACTGGTAATTTAGGCAAAGTATTAAAATAAAAGGTCAATAGTATTTTCAAGTTTCCTCAGAAAGCTATTAACAGAAATGTTGATGAAAATGCTATAACTAAATATACCAAAGAAATACAAGGGCTCAATAAGGATTTTGCTATGTTAATTAATGAATTGTACACAATATGGTTTATAAAAATTTCCAATAATATTTTTATGCAGTGTAATCATGAGAAAGAGCTTATAAACTATGCTGCTGATGCATTAATAACTGCAAGCAGTGAGTTAGATGCATATGGCATATCCTTTAAAGCAGAAAGAGTGATAAACGGTAAATATAATGGATTTGATACTGATATGTGGATTTCAGAGGATACCGCAAATCCTTACTGGTTAATGCTAGACTTAAAGAAAGAATACCTATTTCTAAGATTGTAATTATACATGATTTTCGTTCACCTGATTTATACTTGATTGACTATAGTATTCAAGGCAGTAATAATATGATTGATTGGGTAAACCTAAGGGAAATAGAAGGAAATAATAAAGAGCAGACTATAAATTATATGGAGAAACAAAAATATAGGTATTATCGTATTTATATTACCAAACCGTCAAAAATAGATAACATGGCTAGAATATTTGGTGTAGAATGTTGGGGATTTGATATTTAAGGCCCCGGGTCTTGAGCAATATAAACAATCTCATTGCCGAGCATGTAAAAATTAAATATTTGACCACTGTTATATTTAGGGTCAGAAGTAATAGCTTCCATTTTTTCTTGGGTATTCTCATATCCCTGGTTTAGGAAAACCGTACCAATCCTACCCTTGTACTCTTTTGAATTCTCATCAGAATTTATATAGTATCCTTTTCCTTCATCAGATCCTGGGCCATTCCATTTTGGATTGATAGCCATTCTGTCTATAGAGAATATAAAATAAGTTTCGTCCCCAATACCTTTTGTACTTGTGCTGTGTAATTTACCAGGGAATATATCAACCTTACTTTTCTCAGTGAATATTTTTTGAAGAAGTACATCAATCGTATAATTACTTTCAAATGGCGAAACCTTTGATTCCTCTGAGTTTTTCTCAAGATATTCAATCCTACCTTTTAAAGTACCATTCTCAGAAGTCAGTTCTTTATTTTGACTCTTTAACTTATTATTTTCTTCAAGCAAATCAGGGTTATCTGTGGCTTTAATAGTGCTTGTAGTACTTACGGAAGTGGTATATCCGGATTGAGTGCATGAAACTAATAGCAATGAGAGATGGAGACTGACTATTAAGACTATAATATTTATTCGCTTCATTTTATATTTCACCACCTATCTATATGCCCCTTCATAATATCATACATTTGGAAAGTATAGAAGTATATTGTAAAAATATTTAACACTCTTTACTACTTTTTATTACAGAAAAAGAATGCACTCATTAATGAATATTAATGATATTAACGAATAATGAAATAAATCCATTTACAATCATTAACAATCATGATAATATTTTAATAAACATTAATTTAATGGTAATAAATACTATAAAGGAGTTGATATTATGTTCATTGAAGAAAGACATCAGGAAATTCTAAATATCATCAACGAGAATGGAAGGATTTCAATAGGCGAAATTCAAGATAAGTTTGATGTTTCTGTTGATTCTGCAAGAAGAGATTTAAGAATACTTGAAGAAAAAGGTCTGCTAAAAAGAACACATGGAGGGGCTATATCAATAACGCAAGTTGGTTTGCATTACCCCAAAAAATGGAGTGTAGCACAAATAAAAACAGTTGAAGAAAACTATGACGCAATTGCTAAAAAAGCTGTAGAGTTTATTAAACCTAACGATGCAGTCTATATCACTTCAGGAACTGTTGGATATTTGATGTTAAAGTACCTACCTACAAATATAGAGTATACTGTTGTAACTAATTCAATTGATAATGCTTCATTTTTACGAAACTACGATAATATACAAGTTTATGTTGTCGGGGGTAAAATGAGGCAAAATGGGAGGATTGTAGATTCATTTGCTCAAGAGTTTGTTAGGAATATGAGATTTGATGTCAGTTTTTTAACAGGTGCTGGATTTTCTGCAAATTTTGGAATTTCAAATGGAACTCCAGAAACTTCAGCTTTTCAAAGAGCAATTGCAGAAAATTCGAGGAAAAACATTGCTTTATTCCCTAATCAAAAGATAGGCCATAATTCATTCTTAAAGGATGTTGATGCATCTAAATTTGATACCTTAATAACAGATTGGGATGCGGTAGAGGATGAATTATCTAAAATTGAAGATTTGGGAATTAGTGTAATAGTCGTTGATAAACAATGAAAATAATATCAAAAAGCAAGAAATATCGAGAAACTTTGATTTGTCTGACTTATAATCAAAATATAGAAAATGTTTTGGGAGGGTGTTCATGAACATACAGGATGTAAAAAACTACATTAGTGAAAACCTGACAGAGCAAATTTCTCTTGAATATATAGCAGCCCACATGAGTTATTCACCATATTATTTTAGCCGTTATTTCAGAAAAATGACCGGGGAAACAATAATGGAATATGTGAGGCGCCAACGACTTCGTGCTGCACTATCAGAATTAATGAACGGAAGTAGTAATGTTTGTAAAATTGCTATAAAATATTGCTTTGAATCACAAGACGGTTTTTGCCGAGCTTTTAAGCGGTATTATGGCATGACACCTGGAAACTATAAAAGATGTCATGTTGAGTTGACTAATAAATCAAAAATTGATTATGGGGAGTTGAATTATACCATGTTAAATAGTCAGATTTATAAGGATGCTAGGTGCAGTAACCATGAAAAAGAAAAGCTACTGTCAGTAATTCAAAAGATTCTTGATTTATCGATGGACGCACGGAAAGAAGGACTTTTTTCACTTGAAAATAAAATAGAATCCCTTGACAATCTATTTTTCCAGAAAGCCTTAGAGATGCTCATTGATGGTACGGAACCAGACATACTAAAAGAACGGTTACTAAACTATGCACTTTGCGGGGATAATAAGGGGTATGAATTATTGGTTCGGATAATCATATTAGAGGGTATTCTTGCAATACAAAAAGGTATGCCGACCTTTATGATTCGTGACATGCTAGTTACATACCTGGGAGATGATTATATTGAAGAATCTGATAAATACTTTGGAATAGACCCCACTTCGAAGAAGAAAATTAGAGATAATTTTATTTTTTCAGTTATAGACAAAAAGATACTTTCTAAGGAGTGTTCGTTACTTGAAGATCCGTTAATTAAGATGGATAGCAGATCTATTCAACGTCTGCTCAGAGAAATAGATCTAATGACCCTTGCTGATGCCATATCTGGTAGTAGTGGAGCAATACAGGAAAAAGTTTTAATGAATATGTCTGAAAGACAAGCTTGTGCGATTATTGAAGAGATATCAAATATGGATAAGATTATTATGCAAGAGGTTATTAACGCTCAAAAGAGTATATTAAAAATAATTAAACTATTGGTTGAGCGAGGCGATATACTGATTTAACAAAAAAAGCAGGTATTGTATAAAGTTAAAGCCCAAAGTTAATCTAAGGGTTTTAACTTTATTTTTTTAGAAATTTAACTTCTTAAATTATTTGCATAGATATCACTTATTTGGGAGATAATACTAATAAATTTACGTACCTACAAAAGAAACAAAATAAAGTACAAAAGAGTTTTAAAGTACAAATGACTGTCTTTTAATTATCATTTTTTGATAGGAGGATTTGTCATGAA
>JAEZUC010000175.1 GCA_023443515.1 Bacillota bacterium | reverse complement strand
GCATATGTTCAGCCAACCAGCCTTCTTCACGGGCAATAACTGATGCTATACGAAGAGCGAAACACTTCTTACCAAGCAAAGCGTTTCCGCCGTATCCTGAACCGAAAGACCAGATAGTCTTTTCTTCCGGGAAATGGCTGATGTATTTCTTTTCGATTGGAGCACAAGGCCATTTTGTATCTTTTTCGCCTTCAGCTAAAGGAGCTCCTACTGAGTGCAAGCATGGTACATATTCTCCGTCACCGAGAGTTTCCAATACTTTTGTTCCGATACGAGTCATTATTCTCATGTTAACAACAACGTATGGACTGTCAGTAAGTTCAACACCAATTTTTGATATTGGTGAACCAATAGGTCCCATTGAGAAAGGAATTACATACATTGTTCTTCCCTTCATGCAACCTTTGTACAAACCTTTCATTGTTTCCTTCAATTCATCAGGGTTAATCCAGTTGTTAGTTGGTCCTGCATCTTCCTTTGACTTTGAAGCGATATATGTTCTGTTTTCAACACGAGCAACGTCAGATGGATCACTGTTGAAAGAGTAGCATCCAGGACGTTTTTCAGGATTCAAAGGTTTAGCCAATCCAGAATCCACCATCTCTTTTAAAAGACGATCGTTTTCTTCCTGAGAACCGTCACACCAGTAAATTTGATCTGGTTGACACATGTCGGCAACTTCTTTAACCCAAGCTTCTAATTTCTTGTTTGTAGTCATTATAATTCTCCCTTCAATTTATAAAAATATACTGCTATCAATGAGTAGTATTTGTGATTAACACGGTACTATTCAGTATTTCTGGTAATCAAATTATTTGATAATTTTTTCACTAACAATCTTAACATACAGTAGTATAAATTTCAACATATGTTTTTGTCACATTTTTATTTTTTAAATGAAATATGCAACTTTAAACCTCCAATATTTCATGTATGTATATTTATACAATAATTTATTTAAAAATTTAAAGTTTTTAATTCAGTTATACCAAGGTACTTAGCAAGTTTTAATATGTTTTTAATTACATACAATGTAAATATATGGTATATAAAACGAAGTAATTTGCATGTCCATATTGCATGACACACCTGGCTAATGTGGTTATTTTTAGTCGATGGGTTTAGCAATATTACTAGTATTCGCATATTCTAAAAATATAATACCCAAGTTGTTTGAAAGGTGGAGTGTCTTTTGTGTGCAAAGATTATTAACTATTATGCCTGTGCAAACTCATCAAAGGGATTTGTAAATTACTTGGATGACAACATTAACTATCTGGACAGACTTTTTATTCTTAAAGGGGGCCCTGCTACCGGGAAATCAACTCTAATGAAAAGACTCGGCAAGGAATGGTACAACAGAGGTTTTGATATAGAGTACATTCATTCCCCTTGTGACAACAGCTCTGTGGATGGGATTATTCTTCCTGCTTTGGGAATAGGCGTTGTAGACGGAACCTACCCTCACGTGGTAGAGCCCAGAGCCCCGGGGGCAATCGAAGAGTACATAAACCTTGGAACCGCATGGGACAGTAAGAAGCTCATTCCTCTAAAAGACGAAATTCTTGCAATTAATAAACAAATTGCTACGTGTTACGACAATGCTTATAAGCTTTTCTCGCAGGCGCTCAAAGTCCATGACGAATGGGAAAAGATATACATTTCAAATATTGACTTTAACAAATTGAACGAACTAACTCAAGAGACTATCAATACAATAATGGGGAATAGTTTTCAAGACAAACAGCCCGGTGTTAAGAACAGATTCTTCGGGGGTGCTACCCCTAAAGGGTCCGTAGATTTTGTTATGGAGCTTACTTCTGATTTGTCAAACAGGTATTTTATTAAAGGCAGACCGGGTTCAGGGAAGTCCACCATGTTGAAAAAGATTGCACAATCTGCTCAGGACAGAGGATTTGATGTGGAGATGTATCACTGTGGCTTTGATACTGATAGTATAGATATGGTTATTATCCGAGAATTGTCCGCAGCTGTATTTGACAGTACCGCGCCTCATGAGTATTTCCCCTCCAAGGATACCGACAGCATTATAGATGTTTACTCATATGCTATAAAGCCGGGTACTGATGAGGAGTTCAAGTCCCAGCTTGAGGATATTACCGTTCGCTATAAAAGTATAATAAATGAAGGTATACACTATCTTTCCAAAGCAAAGGACCTTAATGACGACCTGGAGAACATTTATATAGATGCGATTGATTATGACATAGTTGACAAAATCAATCATGATTTAAGGTTAAAAATAGACGATTATTTTTTCAGTATGTCATAAGTTAATAGATAAGGCACCCGGACGATAGTTCACACTTAAGCAGGCCGGGTGCCTAAATTTTTAAAGTTCCAGCATAAACTGATAGATTTTATCCAAAACTGTAGGAATATTTTCATGTCCGTAATCAGGATAAATCAGCATTTGTTTTTTGGAAGTAATTTTGTTATAAGCGGAAAACTGTGTTGAAGGCGGACATATAGTATCCATCAGGCCTACACTCATCAATACCTCCCCCTTAATGTGTTTGACAAGGTATTGTAAATCTATATACCCCAGCTTCTCGAACACTTCGTCTTCCCTCTCGTGAAGAGGATCAAAGAATCTGAAATAATCCTTAATATCATTATATGCATCCTTTGCCAGATCCATTTCCCAAACTCTTTTGTAGTCGCACAGGAACGGATAAACCGGAGCAAGCTTCTTGATACGAGGTTCCAATGATGCACATGCAAGAGTCAAAGCTCCTCCCTGAGAAAACCCCATAGCCCCTACTCTGTTCTCATCAACCTCCGGCATTGCCATTATGATTTTTGCAAGCAGCGCAGTATCCAGAAAAACATGTCTGAAAAACATATTTTGAGGCTTATCATCAAGTCCTCTCATTATATGACCATGGACAGTGTCACCCTTCACGCTTCCCGAATCCTCGGAATAGCCTCCCTGGCCACGGACATCAAGCACTGCAACAGAGTACCCCATAGCTACAAAATTCAGTTTGTCATTCCAGTCACCGCTGTTTCCTGTATAACCATGGAATTGCAGTACGGCAGGGTGAGGCTCCGTCCCACCTTTTGGACGTAAATATTTCGCATGTACCCTTGCTCCCCTTACCCCTGTAAAATAAAGGTCATAACATTCTGCAAAAGGCACCTGAAAGACGGACGGAACAAGTTCAACCTGTGGATTTACGGATTCCATTTCTTCTTTTGCCTTAGCCCAGTATTCGTCAAAATCCGGCGGGCATGGATTAATTCCATTATACTTTTTCAATTCTGCCAATGGCATATCAATTAACGGCATATGCAAGCTTCCTTTCTATATCTATATATGTATTCAACTTTTTTATTTTATAATAGACCTTACAAAAAAACTACCCTTTGTATAAATAGTCTCATTAATGACCGTTCATACAAAGGGAGTAAAAGTGGGGGAATATATATAATTAAAGTTTAAGCAATGCAGTTATCAGATAGTTTATTAAGAAGAGTCCGGTTACAATATACATGACAGGGTGTACGGACTTTGCTTTTCCTTTGAATATCTTTACAATCACATACATGATAAATCCTGAAGCTATACCGCTTGTTATACTGTATGCAAATGGCATTAATGCCGCCGTAAAGAATGCAGGCAACGCCTCATCGAAATCGTCCCATTTTATCTTTGCAAAACTACCCATCATCAGCACACCTACAATAATTAATGCCGGTGCCGTAGCAGCTGCCGGAATTACTCCTGCAATAGGTGCAAACAGCAGACACAAAGCAAACATTATGGCGGTAAATATTGATGTAAGACCGGTTCTTCCTCCGACACCTATACCCGCCGCACTTTCAACGTATGTTGTTGTATTTGATGTACCGAATAATGCACCAATAGATGTAGCGATAGCATCTGCAAAAAGCGCCTTGTCCATTTTAGACTTAAAACCTTTTCCTGCAAACAACTCAGCTTCATCCTTGTCATCGAATATACCGCTTTTACGGCCTGTCCCGATGAAGGTTCCTATTGTATCAAAGGTATCAGATAAACTAAATGCAAGTATTGTAACCAATACAAGCGCCAATTTCCCCGGGTCGCTGAACAGACCTGCAAAGTCCATCTTAAATGCTGTTTGAGCAACGTCAGCTACATTATATGACGAAGACATGGAAATATCAGTTACATTTAGCGGAATACCAATTACAGTAGATGCAATTATTCCTATAAGTATTGCACTTTTTAATTTTAGAATCATTAAAACAGCTGTTATTACAAGACCAATAAGTGCTACCTGTGCAACAGGATTTGTAAAATTTACAAAAGCCGGAACTACATTTGCTCCGTCTGCTATAACAGTAGCGGATTTAGGATCAGTTCCTATAATTTTCAAAGGGTCCCAATCCTTGCCTTCAGATGTAAATTTTAAAAATCCTGCACTTTTGAAACCTATATATGCAATAAATAATCCAATACCACCACCAATGGCTAACTGAAGTGATTCAGGAATCGCCTTAATAATTAATTTTCTTATCTGAGTTACCGTAATAATTATATTTATGATACCGCAGATAAACACCATTGCCATGGCTTGCTGCCAAGTGTACCCCAATCCGAATACAACCGTAAAAGTAAAAAATGCGTTCAATCCCATACCCGGAGCCTGTGCATATGGGACATTGGCGAATAACCCCATAATAAGTGTTCCTACTACTGCAGCAAGTATTGTTGCAACATAAACTCCACCTTTAGGAATACCGGTCTGCCCTAAAATAGTAGGGTTTACAAAAATGACATAGGCCATTGTAAAAAAGGTAGTGAACCCAGCCATTGCTTCAGTTGCAACACTTGTCCCACTCTCCTTTAGTTTGAATTGCCTTTCAAAAAAACTCATTATTTCCCCTCCTGAATCATACCGTCATAAATTTTATTGCCAAAGTCTTCAAGAACTATGTGGTTTTATGACAGATTTTGATTAATAATGTCAAAAAATACAGGAATATTGTATCATAAATATTACTATTATCAAGCTTATTTACAGTATTCTTTAAAATAAACTTTTTTATGTTTCAATATGGATTAAAAACATAAAAAAGTTAGATGTAAAAAAAGGCAAAACCAGCGATTAGCTGGTTTTGCCTTTTTTTACATCTAACTTTTATTTTGGAGTAGTAACTTCTGTATTTGTCTTTTGTCCGGGATTTGGAACCTGTCCGGCACTTGTTTTAACTCTTGCCTTTCTTTGATCAGGCTGTTGTTTTTTTGACATTATCTTCTGCCTCCAAAGGGTTAAAATAACTTCAATTTTTATTTTTACAGGTTCCACAAATTTTTATGCGCAAAGTTAATTATTTTCTTGTAACTGACTTGGATGCTTTTCAAAAAAGTCAACTCTTGGTTCCAGGAACTTTAGCTTATGATTTTCGGGTTCCTCCATAAAATCATAAATGGTATCAAATATACGATCCCAATTCCAGAATTCTTCGCCAAGGTTGAGATACTCTAGTATCATTTCTGTCCCCTTAGGTGCAATAGGATGCATAAGAACAGTGGCAGTTCTCACCATATGCAAAGCATCAACCAATACCTTTGTTCTGAGTTCTTCATCGTTGTCCTGCTCTGCCTGCTTAATATACTTGGACCAGTATTTGTTAATATTTCTGATATAGCTGTCCATAAGGCTCATAACCAAGTGAAAATCTGTTTTGTACATTAATCTTTCAAATTCAAGTATGGTCTTTTTTGACTCTTCCAGAATCTCACTGCTTACGTCGGCAACAGGCACTTTACCTTCATAATACTTCTGTGCAGTATAGAAACATGATCTTACCGCCCTGTTAAATACATTTGCCAAAAGGTTTCCTTCTTTGAGTACAGGGTCGCTGTCCTTTTCACTGGCATTAGGATTGAACGGTTTAGGCTGGAAACCTACACTTTTTATTCCTAATCCAAGACTAAGGAAATGAGCCCTTAATTGCTCAAATGTATAGTGATTAAGTAGTTCTTCAGCTTTTGGCGGTTTTATCTCACTACTGCTGCTTGCTTTTTTATTTAAAAATAATACATGGTTATTACAAATGAGCTTTGGTAGCTGCAAATCACCTTCCGGAGGATTAGCCGACACTTCTTTGCCCTGACATCCCATAAACATAGCCATTTCTACAGGCCCGTAGAAATAGATATTATCTTCTCCTATAAACTGATATACCTGTGCTTCTTTAGAGCACCACCAATCCTTCCATGCATTTGCGTCTGCCTTCTGTTGCTCCAGATATGTCATTGTAAAGGATATTGGAGCCCAAAGGGATTCAGGCCATACCCATATGGTTAAGTCCTCCATATCCTCTAATACAGGCGAAGGAACTCCCCATGAAACATTACCTGTCAGTCTGAAAGGTACAAGGGTTTTTCCCGTACGGAAACGGATACCGTTTTCAGCAAGCACAATGCACGCCGCTTCTCTGTCTCCAAGGTTATTAAAAACCATAAGTACTGATGACTTGTTTTTTTCATCATTCAAATGGTATTCGGGAAGTTTTTCCTTGATAGAATCCACTATATCCATTTGGTCTCTCTTAACATAAATGGCAGGTGGCTCTAAAAATTCTCCAATGCTTTTAATTACAAATTTTCTGGAGCTTTTGTCCTGTTCCAACTGGCTTACCCACTGGGTCAGAAAATCATGGAATTCGTCCAGCTCAAAGTACCAGTTAGTTACATCCCTCATTTCAGGTTTTTTACCTGACAGAGTACTCTTAGGGTTAATTAAATCTATGGGCATATACTGATGTCCCAGTGAACATTCATCTGCATAGCCTCTTTCCGAAGAACATCCGGCAATTGGACATTGTCCTACAACCTGACGCCCGTTAAGAAAAACATCCAATTCTGTATCATAGAACTGTGATGTAGTAATCTTTTTAAGATGTCCGTTTGAATACAGCTTATTTATAAAATCAGAAGAAACTTTTTGATGAATCTCAGCCGCACGACCCAAGGCCGAAGCTGCAAAAATACTTATATCGATTTTATATGAATCAAGTACCTCTTTTTGCTTTTTATGATTATAGGTTACAAATTCATCTATAGTACCTTCAAAAGACCCGCTGTCAACCAATTTTCGATAATATTCCAATATAGGAGAGCCATAGCAGTCAGTACCAGATACAAAGATTACATTTTCTTTTCCGATGCGGTCTTTAAGAAAACGGGCATAGGTATCTGCATGTACAAAAACTCCACCAATATGTCCCAGGTGAAGTTCTTTGTTTCCATATGGCATACCAGCGGTTACGATAGCACGTTTAGGGAAGTTAGGTCTTGAATCTGATATATCAAATCCATCTATTGAATTAGTACTTTTTCCTTTCTGATCATTCATACAATAGAAATCTCCTTAATACCATAATTTGTGACAGATTACATTTATCTGTTTATTTTTTGTTAATTGTATCACTATTTATCTGCCATGTAAACTAATAATGTCGTTAATACTAATGGTTACAGGCATGTTGGAGTTCCCAACACAATAATAGCTTATTATTTCCATAAATCCGTCACGTATTATGATACCTATTATATAAAGGGATATTCATTATGCATAATATCTATATAAAATCTTTAAACATGCAATTCTTGTGATCATTGACCGCAATACCCTCTATTTCAACCAACCAGCCGGGTCTGCAAACAGGTGCATTTACTATTATATATGGAATCCTGTCCCTAAAACGCTCATTAAGATACTCATTTACCACATGATAATCCGAAAAGTCCCTCAGGTAAACTATCATTATTTTTAAATCATCAATACCTGCATTATATCCACCCAGCAACGCTTCAATATTTGTTAAGGCTCTTTCCGTCTGCCTTATGACATCATTTAGGAATACTATGTTTCCCTTGTTATCTATGCTTGCTGTTCCTGATATATAATAGTGAGATCTGTCACCATAAGTTACTTTCGTTCCCCGTTCAAAGGTAACACCATATTCATGTGTAGGGTTCATGTTCTCCGGTGCAGACATAAATTCTACCTGTTCTTTTTCTAAACCAAACGTTAAAATATAACTCAGCTGAACCAGACTAAACGGTAAGGGGCTGCATCCGCCTATTCCTGTAGAAGAAATAAAGTGTGTGTCCTTTGTCATATTTTCTTTCTCAAACAACTCTCTTCTACTTCTAACCATTCCTTGATAATTGTTATCTATATCCCTTATGTAGAACCAAGTACGCAAAGTATTTTGTTTAATGTTCCCGCCTAGTTCTGATAATTGACATGAGAGATTATTCATCAACTCTTCTGTTTGTTCGTATGAATCTTTCTCTAAATCAGTTGTCATATTTCCAAATACCGTTAAATACTGTCCATGGCTTAAGGCTACTTTATTTAATGAATTGTCTTTTTTGATTTTGTAATTATTCTCAGCCTTACAGAAATACGCTTCTATAGCTATTTTTGCACCTGAAGCCGGTGCTTGTCCTATCAGAATATAAAAAACATCCTGATATTTTTCTTCTAAATATTTACATATATAATCTGCTTGATTTGATATATCGCTAAGATAAATTTTGATATAAATTAGGGACTTATTGTCCAATCTACGTTCTTGACACATGTTATCAAAATGATTAAATATTGAGTCTGCAATTTTGGAAAAAGAGTGTCCTGCAGGCGGTAATTCAACTGTTACAAAATATTCAATGCAGTTATTTGATCTAAATTCTGATATCATATAACACACACACCTTTCATTCATTTACTTTTTTTTCTACTATTTCGAGTGCTACGTTTATCAGTTTTTGATCTCCCATGAATTCCATTCCTATTAAGGCTTGCCTTTTATGTCTGTTAATTTTTTTAATCATGCTCTCCCGACCCTTTAGAGGCCCGTTTAGTACGTGTATTCTGTCGCCTTTGATAATACCTCTTGAAGATTCTATGCAATGTCTGGTATTGCACAAGTCGAGCAGCATTTGCTTTTCCGATTCCCTGACCTCTAATTCAGTATCAGAATATTTTAATATTTTAACTATGTCACTTATTGAACGCATTTGATTATTCACCTTTTTTAGGAATTCATCCCCTCGCATTACCGACTCGATAAACACATACCCCGGAAATAAAGGCCTTACTTCTCTCTTGACCGTTCCCGAAAATTTAAAAAGAAATTCATGCATTGGAATAAATGGCTTAGCCACATCAATTTCAGCTATTTTTTTAAAATATTTCTCTACTCGGTGTTCTCTCCCGGTTTTAACAAAAAGTATATACCAGTACATCTTAAATTACCGTCCTTTTCCACAGCTTCACCCTGTCACTTGACTTGCGGAAAGCTACATTATAATTAGATTATACTGCCCAACTAGTATTTTCGTGACCCTTGCAACGATTAAACACATGATAATTTTGCATTAATTAACTACTTTTGGATTATTAAAACTAATTATATACTTTTTACCCATTAAGATAAATTGGCAAAATTAAAGAAATTATACCAATAATTTTATAAAAACCCACCCTTGTATTTCTATTTATGTATATATATATATTTCCTGTAAATTGCTTTCGGATAAAAAAATAACAGTCGAGGAAAACCGATTCCCCCGGCTGTTATTTTTGTTTTTTTACTTTACATTAAAAGATACTTCCAACGGCTTCTTGCCTGATAGCTTTTCACTTACCTTATCAGGTTGTGACCCGCCAACATATAGCGTGAATTCGCCATTTTCAATATAACGTTTTCCTGCTTCATCAACTATAGTCATTGCCTTTTTATCTATTTCAAAAGTCACGGTCTTCTTTTCACCGCTCCTTAAATGAATTCTCTTAAAGCCACAGAGGCTATGTTTAGGGACTCTTACCGAAGCTTCATTATCCTTTATATACACCTGCACAACTTCATCAGAATCAACACTTCCCGTATTCTGAACATCTACTGATACAGACAGGTTCTCTCCATTATTTACAGTTTGAGAACACACTATATTAGAGTATTCAAAGTTTGTATAGGATAAGCCGAACCCGAAAGGATACAAGGCTTCACCTTTCATAAACTTGTAGGTTCTGTTTTCCATTGAGTAATCTTCAAATGGAGGCAGCTCTTCAGTAGATTTGTAGAAGGTAACGGGAAGTCTTCCTGCAGGAGAGTAATCTCCAAATATCATTTCTGCAAATGCAAGGCCACCCCTTGAACCCGGATACCAGCACTGTACTATGGCTGCTACCTTGTCAGCTGCTTCCCCAATTGTCAATGCACTTCCAGAGAGCAATGCTACTATTGTAGGCTTTCCTGTTGCAAGAACTGCATTAAGCAGATTTTTCTGGGATTCAGGCAGATTTAAATCTGCCTTGTCGCCTCCTGCATCAAGTATAACGGTACCCTGATCATTCTGTTCCCCTTCTACCGAAGCATCAAGTCCGAGGCACAGAACAACTACATCACTTCTCTCCGCCGCAGAAACAGCTTCTTGCAGTCTGTCATCAGGCTGTGCAAGATCCTCATCTCGGTTCATGAAAAGATGACTGCCCATTGCATACCATACTCTTGTATCCTCGGAAACCCTTTTACGGATACCCTCAAGAATAGTAATATTTTGAGATGGCGTCCCGCTGTAATTGGCCCTTAGTGCCAAGCTACTGTCTGCATTCGGCCCGATAACAGCTATATTTTTAATCTTCCCGCTGTCCAATGGCAATAATCCGTCATTTTTAAGCAATACCATTGATTTTTTTGCAGCTTCTTGTGAAAGTTTGTTATGCTCAATTGAATCGTTTAGTTCATAAGGAATTTTATCAAATTCACAGTCATCATCAAACATACCCAGCTTCATTCTGGTTGTCATAAGTCTGATAGCTGCACGGTCAATATCCTCCTCTGTTATTTTTCCTTCTTTTAGTGCAAGAAGAATTAGAAGATACATGTTTCCGCAGTTCAGGTCGCAGCCATTCTTTAATGCCAGTGCCACAGATTCGGTAGGTGTCTTGGTAACTCCGTGTCCTTCATGAAAATCCTTAATTGCCCAGCAATCCGAAACCACGTGACCATCAAAACCCCATCCATCTCTTAAAATATCCTTCAAAAGGGTTTTGCTCCCGTTGCAGGGTTCTCCGTTTGTTCTGTTGTAGGCACCCATAACTGATTCGACCTTTGCTTCCTTAACAAGAGTTTCAAAAGCAGGCAGGTATGTTTCATACAGATCCTTTTGTGAAACAACCGCATTAAAGTGATGTCTGTCATCCTCCGGCCCGCTGTGAACTGCATAGTGTTTTGCACAGGCGGCAGTTTTTAGATATTTTCCATCACCCTGCAAGCCTTTTACAAATGCAACTCCGAGTCTGGAAGTCAGATAGGGATCTTCTCCATAGGTTTCGTGCCCCCGACCCCACCTTGGGTCCCTGAATATATTAACATTAGGTGACCAGAAGGTTATCCCTTTGTATATATCCCTGTCGCCTTTCTTTGTGCTCTCGTTGTATTTAGCTCTACCTTCTGTCGCAATTACATCTGCTACTTTCTCAAGAAATTCATCATCAAATATTGAAGCCATTCCTATTGCTTGTGGAAACACTGTTGCAACACCTGCTCTTGCAACTCCGTGCAGGGCTTCGTTCCACCAGTTATATCTGGGAATTCCCAGCCTTTCTACAGGTTGTGCGTCGTACCTAAGTTGTGAAGCTTTTTCTTCCAAAGTCATTTTTGATACAAGGTCGGCAGCTCTTTCTTTAAAAGAAAGGCTTTTGTCCAAATATTTCGGTTTTTCCATTCTAAACCTCCACAATTCCGCATAAAGCGTTTAATAATATAGCACCACTTGGTATCCTATTATACAGCATACCTAGTAACATTTTAAAGTACCTTTAGCCTTTTACTGCTCCAACAACAAGGCTGTCTTGAACTTTTTTACTCATTATGGCATAAATGATAAGAGTTGGGATTGTAGCAACCATCAGGCCGGCACCTATAGGCCCCCATTCAGTAGTATATTGTCCTGCCAGAGATTGAATACCAACTGTCAGCGTCTTATATTTTGCATCACTTATGAATACAACAGCATACATCAGCTCATTCCACGCCTGAAGGAATGTAAAGATTGTAACTGTTGCAATCGCCGGTCTCATGAGTGGAAGTATGATGGTAAAAAATATTTTATAGATGCTACAACCGTCTATACCTGCAGCCTCCTCCATTTCTCTAGGAATGGAACCCATAAATCCTGAAAAAATAAGTAATGCCATTGGTATTGCAAATGCTGTATACGGGGCTATCAAAGCCCAATAGGAATTAACCATTTTAAGATTTCTAAGCATTATGAATATAGGAAGCAGTGCTGAATGAAGAGGAACCGTGAGTCCGAGTACAAAAAGTGAATTCAACGGCTTTCTAAGTTTAAACACCATTCTGGTCAATGCATATGAAGCCATAACTGATATTATACTTGTAAATATAATTGTAGCTCCTGTTACAATCACACTGTTAAAAAAATACCTTCCCACGTTTCCCTGCATTAATGCGTTGCTGTAGTTTGACCACAACCATTTTCCGGGAAGCCCTATAGGATTTCCACCGAAAATTTCGGAATTGTCCTTAAGAGAGAAAGAAAACATCCAATAAAGGGGAAACAGCTGAATGACCGCCACTATAAAAAGTGCTATATACATTAAAATTTTTGATACAGGATATCTGGATGCTTCATCCTGAACTATGTCACTCATTTTGCTTCCTCCTTTTCCCTGAATAATAAACCTACAAGAATTGATAAGGCAAAACATTCAAGGATTACAAATACAGCCATAGCACTACCATATCCGTACTGGTTTCCTTTAAATATTGTGCTTACCATATATGTGCCTATTACTTCACTTGCGTGTGCAGGACCTCCGCCTGTCAAAACATATACAAGATCAAATACTTTCAGTGCGCCTGTAACAGCAAATATAACTGACACGTTTAATACAGGCTTCAACATCGGTATTGTTATTTTCATAGATGTATTCCACCAAGAAGATCCGTCAATTACTGCAGCTTCAAAAACATCAGTGGAAATTGATTTTATACCTGCATACATCAAAAGCATATGATATCCGATGTACTGCCATATTATAGGTATAAATGTAGCAGTCAGTGCTCGTTTAGGGTCACCCAGCCACTCTGATGCAAGAGAGCCCAATCCAATACTCCTTAACAATAAATTTAAAATTCCATAATCGGGATTATATATTTTCATCCAGAGTTGTCCTATAACAACTGTAGAAATAATAACGGGTATAAAGTAGATAGTTACAAGACTCTTTTCAAATTTAACACCTTTTGCAAGTGTAAGGGCCAAAAGCAACGAAATCGGAAGCTGTATAAACACCGATGCAATTGCTAAAATTAGTGAATTTACTGCTGCTTTTATAAATATCGGATCAGAAAGAAGTCCTTTATAGTTTTGCAGACCTATAAAAGTACCTTTGCCAAATCCCGACCATTCCTGCATGCTGTAGTACGTTGACATTACGATAGGTATTATTATTAATCCAATAAATATAACTAAAGCCGGAAACAGGAAAAATACTATTGCTTTCTTATTGCCTAAAACTCTATCCACTAAACTCACTTCCTTCTATAAAGTTTGTTCATATGATTTGGCGTCCATTCTTTGCCAGATGTTATTGACTAAAGCAAACAAATGGACGCCTTATTTTATCTTTGATTATTTATTGTAAATTTTTTGCAAGCTGTCAATAAACTGTTGAGGAGTTTTTGAACCCATAAACAATTCCTGCAAAGAATTCAGATAAGTCTCTGTGTCTTTACCGGCAAGGAGTGTATCCCACCAGATTGTAAATGATTCAGCATCCTTAGTCAGATTAACAACATCAACAAGTGAAGGGTTCAGCTTGCTTGTGTCGACATCTGTTTTCCACGCAGGCATTGATGCACCTGTAAGGTATGATTCCTTGGACATATTTTCAGCAAAGTACTTCTGGAATTTAAGTGCTTCTTCTTTGTTCTTTGAATTTGCACTTACCATTACAGCGTCAACAGCACCTCCTGTAAACTGCTTTGGATTTCCAAGACCACCCGGTATTGACGGGAAGGATATTGCCTTGATTTTTCCTGCAACCTTTGAATCCTTTGAGCCTGCTTTTCCTGCAGTCCAGCTACCTTTGAACATCATTGGAATTTTTCCGTCAAAGAATGGTACTTCAGCTTCGTCATTGGAAACACCTGCAGCACCCTTTGAGAATGCACCTGCATCAATTAACTCTTTAAATCTGTTAGCAGCATTCAAGAATTCAGGATCTTTGAATGAACCTTGCTTTGTAAGAGTTTTTGTAACCTTCTCAGGTCCTGCTGCTCTCAATGCCATTACATCAAAGTACATTGCTATTGTCCACTTGTCCTTACCTGAAACAGCCATAGGAGTTATTCCTTTGGACTTGAAGGTGTTTACAGCTGTAAGAAGTTCTTCCCAGGTAGTAGGAACCTTGACTCCGTTCTTCTCAAAAAGTTCTGTATTTATAAACAATGCTCCACATGATAGAAAAAATGGTAATCCGTAAACCTTTCCATCATAAGTCACATTGGTTAACGCACCGTTAACCATCTTATTTTTCATATCTTCGGTCACGTCAAGGGCTACTACTGAATTCGACTTAACGAATGGTTCAGAAAAACCACCACCCCATGTAGAAAAAATATCAGGAAGCTCATTTGCTGCTGCCATCGCTTTAATCTTTGTTTTATATGCTTCATTTTCGTTAGTATCAACCTTAATTTTTACATTTGTATTTGCCTTCTCATAGTCTTCGATAACTTTCTTAGCTGCCGGTGTAAATGGGTCAGCTGCCGATCCCCAAATATGGCTGAATTTTAATTCCACATTTTTAGCATTATTTCCACCTGCATTATTAGTTGTTCCTGTAGCATTGTTACCTGTTGTATTCTTGCCACATGCCACCATTCCCACTGTTAATGCTCCCGCCAGTATAAATGCTGTTCCTCTTTTTGCCACTGACATTTTGTTCATCCTTATTCCTCCTTGAAATAATGTGATATGGTAATACTATAGGTAATATCGTATAAAGCAAACGTAAAATGGTTACCTATAATTGTGCATTATTTAAACCTTGCACAATACACATAATAACGTTATGTTAATCTCTAATTTACGTATTGTATTAATAACCTGATACGCTCATTTAAAACTATTATTTGCATTTTTACGGAGTTATATATGAAATCTTTCAAGCATTTTATGGAAACATTAAAAGGCATGACTTTAAATACCTCTATAACAAACATAATGCTTATTATAGAGGTATTTGTTCTTTTTTATGGAATATATGGAATAGTTAATATGGTTATTTATTGGAATGTAATAATTTAAGGCATATTGCTTATTGCTTTCCCTTGGCCTTTTCCCTTAGTTGCTTTAGCATGTCCTTGAGATGGTTAAGCTGTTCTTCATACTTTATACTTTTCATATTTGGAAAGGCTTTAATCAAACGATGTCCACTGCCTCTTTTCTGACTAAGAGCCTCAAACTTCTCTCTGAACTTCATATTCAGCTCATTTCTGCCTTCCTCAGCTAAAAGCCTGAGTTTTTCAAAGCTTTTAAACAGCTCACTCTCATTGAACCATTCCTGTAGTTCTCCATGCTTTTTCAAGTCCTCAGTAAATTCATGCAGCTTTTTAAGCCGTTCATTAAGATTTACCAAAGTGTTAACAGTAAATAACATGTCAATTGCAAAAGTTGCAATAAGTGCTATCGCGGATACCCTTATCCAGATTTCAGGCATTAGTAAAACAGCATGGGTTATTGCAGGGTGCAGAACCTTGACCAGAACAACGCACAATAATCCGAATAAAACTGAATTTTTCAGACATACCCGGCCGTTAATATTAAACCTTTTGTTTGAGTAATCCCACCATTTTGTACTGAAGAACACTTCCAGCAGCCAGCCTGTTATGTACTCAAGTATACTGGTAAGTGCAAGTCCTGCCAGAAAAATTACCGGTATACTGGATTGAGCAGGTTCCAGCAAGTATATTACCAGTATTGCACCAAAACCGTATACAGGACAAACAGGGCCTGCAAGAAAGCCTCTGTTTACTACCCTTTTAGATAATATGGAGCAGTACACTACCTCGCAAACCCAACCTATAAAGCTATATATGGTAAGATAAATAATGAATTCATAAAAACTACTCATCCTGACTCCCCCAATTCGTATTACAGGACATATTTCTATAAATCCTCTTACTCATTATTATACTCTCAGTGAGTAAACTGTTTCCTATAATTCCTTGAACTTCTTAACGCCCACTGTACTTAATGCTTTTATAAGTACAAATGCCAATATAGCCAAAGCAACACAAACCAGTTCCAAAAACAAATTAGTGTTGGAAGGCTGTATAAGAACAAATAGTAGAGCAGGGACTCCCATGATTATAACGTTAATAATCATGGTTACAAAAATACTTGCGCTTTGTTTTACTACTGCAACCTGTGAAGTCCACTCAAGTTTTGGGAAGTACAGATTTACCAGAATACCAATAACAGGAGAAACTATACACAATAGCAACGAGAACAAAAACAGAGCAATAATCGTTTCAGCACTCATATTAAAGGCAAATGCCACAATAACTATATTTACAATAAGTGCCGGGATAGTAAGCGTCATATTGAGGAGTATTTTACTCCAAAGTATATTTTCTATTTTTATAGGAAGGGATTTGATAATCCAAAGATTTTTTCCCTCAAGAGATATCGATGCTGCGGTTACAAAGGTGAAACTGATACAGAATGCAAAAACCAGCGCAACCACTGGTGCTACATACGAACCTGCCATTGGGAGTTCCAGCATCACCGCAACCTTATCCTTTCCAAAAATAGCAACTGCCAGCGAAAAGACCAGCATCATTATTACACCCACTGCGGTATTGGTTACATATATATACGAAGAGAGATAGAATCTTAACTCCTTGATATACAACGCTTTCATGACCCCCGAAGCCTTTAGCCTCGTAATCTTGTAGTTAGATGCCTTGTATTTTTCGGACATTCTGGAATTAATAGTTTTAAAGCCTTTGGAGAATATAAAAACAAACGCTCCAAAAACCGCCACACTAACCACTAAAAAGGCTGCAAGATACAGAATATTTGTGTTGCTTAAAGCCTTAATATACAGATTTGTCCAGAAAAGAACCTTTGTCACACCCGATATTGCAGGAATAGCATTCTGAACCTGCTCTTGATTAATTCCGGTAATCATGTTGGGCAGAACCATAAATGCAATGATAATTGCAAAGGTGCCTATCAACATTAAAACGTTAGTGGATCTGAATTTCGAAGATATACGGCCCAGTATATAAGCTAGAACAGCACCTATGGATATTGGAATAAGGGGTACAAACAAGGTTGCTATGGCTGCAAAAACATAGTATATCGGCCCACCGTGAGTATTTATTCCGTAAATGACCAAAGAAGGAGCCCCAACAAGTACACTTATGGCAAGGTTCGAAAGATAAACAAAAATCATCTTACTTGCCAGTACTGCCGATGGTTTTACAGGCAGAGACATTAGTAAATCAAAATCTCTGAAAGAAAACAAATATCCCGGTATTTTGTAAATACTCATAAAAAGCGAGAACATAGTAGTTGACAAAACAGAGCTACCTATTAACAGCTCCAATGAATTCAACTGTGCAAGGACCTTACCAAGGGGTAGGTATAACATAAACATAGTAAAAACCAGCATACAAAAAGCGTATACAATAAGTAAACCCAACAGTGCAGTCTTTACCTTTTCTGAGCGGGATTTTGATTTTAGTGCCTTGTTTATTCCCCAGGAATTAATTATGTTTGCTTTAATTAAAAGAAATATACTATTCATTATCTATCAACTCCAAAAATAATTGCTCAAGTGAGCTATTTCCTCTTACAGTGTCGGTTTCACCGCTGGTAATAAGCTTACCGTCCTTTATAATGGCTATCTTGTTGCAGAGCTTCTCAGCAACCTCTAAAACATGAGTTGAAAAGAATATTGCACTTCCCTGCCTGCACTTTTCTTTCATTATCTCTTTAAGAGTGTGTGCTGCCTTTGGGTCAAGCCCAACAAAAGGTTCATCCATTATATACAGGCTAGGATTATGCACCAGTGCCGAAATAATTGCAAGCTTTTGCTTCATACCATGGGAATAAGATGAAATCAAATCTCCCAGGCTTCCAGTAAGTTCCATCATGTCTGCATACTCTTTGATAGACTTTTCTCTTTCTTTAGCTGAAATTAAAAAAACATCGGCAATAAAATTGAGATATTGAATTCCTGTCATATTTTCATAAAGATCAGGATTATCAGGTATATACGCAATCATTCTTTTACATTCAAGGGGATCTGCTTTTATTGATTTACCACCTATACGAATATCTCCCTCTGAAAATTCAAGAATGCCGGTAACGCACTTTATGGTAGTCGTTTTTCCAGCACCATTGTGTCCGATAAATCCATATATATCACCTTTTTGAATTTCTAACGTCAAATTGTCTACTGCCTTTTTTCCGCCCTTATAAGTTTTCGATAAATTACTTATTGTAAGCATAATAGCACCTTTCCTATAAGTTTTTAATATTACTAGAATTATACTATATTTTACTCTAATTATTAACTGTTTGTTGTTTAATAATTGCTGCTTGAAGAAATATTTTCAAAACAGTAGATTTTTTTGTTTTCTTTTGTAATATTTTGTAGTAATATATACTTATAACGGCAAATTGTTACAATTTTCTACATATTTTGAGGTATAAAATGGATCAATACATACCGATTATAGATATTGTTATAGCCCTTTCGAGTGCTATAGATTTAATTAACCCTAATATTTCAAATCATCACAAGAGAGTTGCATATATCTCTTATTGTATAGCTAAAGAAATGGGTTATTCGGAAAATGAGATAAAGGATTTAGTACTGGCCGGCTTGCTTCATGATTGTGGCGCGGTTAATTTGTTTGAAAGGAGTTCCATATTCGAGTTTGAATTTGGTAATTCCTATTCCGACAGGCATTCTCATGGGTACAAGGGATGGTTTATCCTTCGGGACGCATCGGAATTACGTTCTGCTGCCAATATTATTAAATATCATCATGTATTTTGGAAAGAAATATCTCACAAGCGGTATCAATCCTGCAAGATACCAAAATTCAGTCATATTCTTCATTTGGCAGACAGAATTGATATCCTGATAAATCCTAACCAGGAAATCTTGCAGCAGAAAAAATATATAAGTAAAATGATCCGCAACGGCAAAGATACAATGTTTATGCCTGCTGCTGTTAATGCGTTTGAGAACCTTGCCACAAAACCTTACTTTTGGTTCGATATTACCGGAACTTATCTTGAGGATCTTATACGCAAAATAATGTCACCATACAAAGTTTATATTAATAGTGAGCTTTTAATCCAATACGCAAATGTTGCACACAGAATTATAGATTTCAGAAGTAAATTTACAGCCACCCACTCAATAGGTGTCGCTACAAGTGCAAGTGCTTTGGCCTCTAAACTGGGGTTTTCTGCTTGCGACAGCAGGTTGATGCACTCCGCGGGACTAATGCATGATTTGGGAAAACTGTGTATCCCGGAGAGTATTTTAGAAAAATCCGGGCCACTTGACCACTATGAATTCAATCTTATGAAAGCACATACATATCATACCTACCGGATATTGAATTCCATTCCCGGTTTGGGAAAAGTACGGGATTGGGCTGCATTCCACCATGAAAAGCTTGATGGTACGGGTTATCCCTTTGGTCTTGACTCAAGTAGCCTTGACCTGGGTTCCAGAATACTGGCTGTTAGCGACATGTTTACAGCTCTAACGGAAGAAAGACCTTACAGACGTGCCCTGTCTCTTAAAGACACGATAAAGCTTATTAATGAAGTAAGTAATCTTGATTATGATGTAAAATATTGTCTCAACCAAAATATTGAGGAAATAAACGAGATAAGACGTACCTCTCAGGAGATTGTTTTTCATAGCTGTAATGAAATCTTTCCGGAGTTTGATGAAGAACTTAATCTTCATGCCTTGTAATTTTAATTTAGTAGATAATTAAAAATATCTATACATACTCCTTTGGACTTGTTAAAACAAGTCCACTTTTTTTATAAAAATATTGTTAACATATTACATAGACTACGGTGTACTTTTTTGTTGACATTCAGCATGACCTAATGTAAAATAAAAAGGCAGTTTAAAAGCGGAACTAATATATTCATGGAGAGATGGCTGAGCTGGTCTAAGGCGCACGACTGGAAATCGTGTGTGGGGTAACACTCACCGAGGGTTCGAATCCCTCTCTCTCCGCCATATTTAAGGGATTCGGGAATTACCAAATTGATGGTAATTCCCTTTTTCTTACAATTTTCTAACATTCTTCTAACACTAGGTTTATTTCTAACAAATCCTATGATGCAGTTGAAAATATTTCATTGATTTTACTTGCCGTATTCTTTTTCATTTCTGAATCAACATGAGTATAAATATTTGCAGTAATTGAAATGTCACTATGACCTAACCATATTTGAATTTCTTTAAGGCTTAAACCGTTTTTAATTAAAAAGCTTGCAGTACTATGTCTCAAATCATGAAATCTAATATGGGGCATTTTATTTTCTTCTAAAGTACGTTTAAATACATGGTTAATAGTGTTTACATTTACTGGTGTACCGTCTGCATATCTGCATACATAGTCATTATCATTGTAGCAATTTCCAAAAGTATTCTTATCTTCTTGCTGTTGTTCTTTCAATGCCTTTAAGTATTCAGTTACTCTTGAAATCAACGGTAATGTTCTAATACTGCTCTCAGACTTAGGTTTCTTTTCAATATCCTTTGCAACCCTTGTCCTAGTATTGCATACCTCCAGTGTACCTTCATTGAAATTAATATTGCTCCACCTCAGACCTAAAACCTCTCCACGTCTAAACCCATAGTGTGCTGTAAGAAATACAGCAGATTCGATGTTAGAACCTTTAGTTACTTTTAATAATTGCTCCAATTGTTCAACTGTGTAATAATTTGCCTTATGCTTTTTTATCTTTGGCATTGTAACATGTTGTATTGGATTATTATTTATCAAGCCAAGTTTTGTTGCATAGTCAAGAGCTTTCTTAATATTGGCATGATGTTTTTTTAAATAACACGCTGAAAACCCCTCATTAAGCTTTTTGTTGAAATATTGTTGTAAATCCATTGCAGTTATTTCACTTAATTTGAGCCTTTTTATCTTGAAATACGGTTCTATGTGAACTCTTATATTAGTGTTATACCCTTCCCATGTTGTCTGCTCTATATGGCTTTTAATGATATTATCAAGCCAATCAATCATAAAATCTGAAAATAAAGTTTTTACAGGGTCTATATAAGTATTCTTATCCATTTTACTTAATATTTCAGTTAATACCTTCTGAGCATCCGGCTTTTTGTTCTTACCTGTAGAAATCCACTTTAATTTTCTTTTACCTTTTTCATCAACTGTGTTTATTACTGCATACCAAACCTTGCCTTTCTTTTGCAAACTTCCTGTCATTCTATAGCACCTCTTTCTGAAATGCTATATCTTTCATTATTCATATTTAATGTACCGCAACTGTTAAAGCTTGTCAAAGCTTCTATATACTCAATTAAGTGATTCTTTGGTATTTTATAAATTTTCCCTATTTGTATATTTTTTATTTTCTTCTCCCTAAGTAATTTATAAGCTGTCGTTTGACATATATGTAAAGCCTCACATAGTTCTTTTACTGATAATATATCTTTATATTCATTAAACATTTTTAAATGTTCTCCTTTGATTTTTATTTAGTGAGGAAGAGGGGATTGCCCTCTTCCGTAATCATTTAATTTTTAGCTTGCTTTTCTTACAATCAGTTCATTTACGTTAAAACAATAAATGTCAAATGTATTTATTTGTCTCCAAATGTATCCTGTAAATATAATTTCGTTTAAAGTTCTTTTGAGTACTTTTCTAACACAATATTCATTGCTTAAAATCCCCAATAAATCTGTATCATCAGGCATTATTGGTTCATTTATTTGTACGTCACTCAACTTTAAATTTATATCTCCCTGTAGCGGATTAACATTCAGTTCTTTCAATTGTTTTAACTGCCCTCTTGTAAATACTTTTTTTGGTTTCAAAGCAATATTCAATTTCAGTGAATTAAACTTGGAAATAAGAGAAGTCTTATTTTTCTTTCCGTTTAATAACTTAGAAATAATATTGTTTCTATACCAGTTACCCGTTCCTAAAAGCTTTTCTAATGCCTCTACAAATATTTGATTATATGTATTATCATCTAAATAGTTTTCAAGTACCTGAGCCATGCCCCAATTCTTTAAATACTTTCTCGTATATACTTGAAGTTCTATCCTCGTAGTGTCCTTCCAAAAATCAATATTTGTATAAGCAAACCTATCATACATATTCCAGCGAGTATAACTACTCCTAATACATATGCTTTGAAGTTCTCCCGTTTGTTTATCAAAGTGCTTTCTTACTGATTTCACATTCCTACCTGCAACCATAAATATAAATTCTCTTAACTTTTTTGAAAGCCTATAATCTCTTTTATAATCAACTCTTATAAGCTGTTCCGTTTGTAGCTCTGTATCAGATAAAAGATGTTTGATAAACCCATAATATAAACTAATTATTTTCGCCAAATCATCAGCTGTGATAATATGATAATCATCATCATAGATTAATTTTGATAAATTTACTTGTACTCTCATTATGTTATGAGAAATCTTTATAATAAACTTACCATGCTCCATTGTACATTCATGACACCTAATCATGTGCCGATTATACTTCTTACTGAAATATGTTTTCTTATGAAATGTAACTTTTTCATTATTGTCTGAAGTTCTCTTACTCTTAATATACCTTGCAAATGAATTATTAAAATTAATTAAATATTTATATTCAATTGTATGTATCATGTTTTAGCCTCCTTATATTGATTTACAAAAGTGTTAATTTCCATTGTTAAATCAACGTATTGAGGCATATTTATCCCTACACAATTATGATATTTTTATAGAAAAGTATCTTTCATTGGTTGCCCTCTCATTAAAAACAGATTATTATTTGACCTGAAACACATCTTATTCAATAAAAAACCTCCTTTAAGTAGTGGGTTTGAGATAAATATTTCTACCTCAACCGTCATTACCTTACTTCCTAGAGTACTGAAACGACAACATAAAAAAGGCAATAGATACCCCACCCATCTATTCAGAAATTATTTTTAGATAGCAGAAAATACAGGTGTTTTCTATCTCTTTTTTATGAACCTGTTTCAAATGATTTTTGATGAAATTGAATTTTGGTATTGAATTAATATTTAGATGTGTTATAATGTAAGATGTTAAAGGTTTCTCAATGACATGGATATTGCTAGTATCCATAAAAACACATTAAAATAAAAAAGCAACATTTAAAATTGCAATTCACAAATAATGAATAATTTATGTAGTTTTAGCTAGTATTAATTGTTTATCACTCCTTTAAAGCTATTAACTGCCATTTAAAAAACACAAACTAAAAATAGGCATACTTATAGCTACAAATTTAAGTATAACATTTCCTAAAGATATATACAATTACATCCATTTTACAGTTTAATTTCAAAAATATTACACACGGTAAATATCGTTTCTCGCTTGTGCCTCTACATGGATATGAGCCTATATGTGCTATGAAATTTATGTTAAATTTATAAGAACTTAAATTTTGTAAAATATCGCCCTATTATTTAAATAGAAATAAAAAGCAGGATGTTATAGTTTTAAACGCTCTTTTACTGTCATTGTGTGAACCTCCTTTATGTTATTGTTGGCTCAAAAACGGGCATAAAAAAGCACCTCACCGTTTGTGGTCAGGCACTTAATAATAACTCTATTTATAAAAATGTTTTTTAAATAATTGCTTTGCTTTATAGCCATCTATTTTATCGGTAAAAATTATAAAATCTGACTTTTCCCAACCGTAGTTAGTATTATAGTTAAATTTTCTTTTAAGAATTTCAGAGATAATCTCTGGATAATATAACTGACAAAATGGTAATTTATCGTCGCTAAAGAAATAACCACCCAAATCAAATTTATGTCTTATTAAGTGCATATTAGCTTCAATCCACTTTATTAAGCTAGAAACATCTGATTTTGTATAAGTTTTATATGTATAAAAATCTTCTATTTTACCATTTCTATAAAAAGTAATTTCTTCGCCATCTATATCAGCGGTTGCAAGGATATATTTATCTTCATTTAACATATTCTTTACTCCAATTCAATATTGTGTTCAGTATACCACTTTGTTATTTCTTCATACTTTTCAGTGGTATCTTTCATATAATGTTCATCCGAAGGTAGAATTTTATTTTTTTGATAATAAGCTTGTACACGTCGCCTTAAAGTATTCATTAACTTTCCTTTATCATAAACATCATTATAAAATGGGTTTCCTACATCCCCACTTATTCTACCATCTAAAGATTCACCATCATACATTTTCATATTTATAAAATAGTAAATCAAGCTTCCAGACCTAACATCATCATTAATATATGGTTTGTACACTTTTCCATCTACAACAATATATTTTTTCTCTATTCGCTTCTTTTCTTGATAGTACTCATAAAATGTTTTATACCCTTCATATCCTTGCATATCAATCAATTTGCATATAGTTTGAGCCAATTGATACCATGATTTATCTTCTTCATAGAACATAAACACTGTATTATTTTTATAGTCAAATTCAAATTTGTCTCCATATTCTCCTTTGTCATAGATATATCTTTGGAGAAGTACATTTATTTTTTGATTTTCGTAAACAAAATAGTCATTATCTGATATTACCTTCAATTTGATTCCTCCATATATTTAACCAATTTTATCAAGTAAAGCTTTCTTCTTCTCAGCAAATTCTTCCTCAGTTAATATTCCTTCATCCTTTAATTTTGCTAGTTCTCGTATTTGGTCTGTTACATTAGCGGATTTACTTTCATTGATAACCTTGCTTATAATTGAATTTGTTTGTATAGTGCTCACAATGTTATAATCTTTTTCAGGAATTAACTGTTTAAAAATATCATAATCCTTAAATTCAAAGAACATTGAGTGCTTTACTTTATTGTCATCAAAAAAATTAAGGAACGTTTCCCTATTATCATGAGTAATTAATTCTGACTTAATAGGGTCTGTTTTCTTTCTACTACCGATTACTGCCCCTGCTCCACCTGCAATTACTCCACCAACTACAGCACCTTTTACCGAACTTCCACCACCTCCGCCACCAGTGATTTTATTTTCATGAACAATTTCACCTCTTGTTGCATAATACTCAATTCTATCAAGTGAAATTTTGTAAACCTTAGCTTTATCGATTTCTGATGCGATACAATCAGCAGGGAAAAAACATAGAGTTTCATTATCAATCCACATAAAGTTTTCTGCTCTGGTAATGTCTGCATAACCATTCTTATACTTAACCTTTTTTGAATCAGAAGGAATATCCATATTTTTTTTGATTTCCTTATATTTGTCCTCGACTCTTCTTGAATTTTCTTTTTCAAGATTTTGCTTTCTTAGGCGTTTTTCTTCATCACCTGTCTTTACCAATACCCACCCAATTATCCCCATAACAATAAGAATGACTATACCAACACCCAAATTATCAAAAACTAAAGCAGTAATAAGAGCTAAAACAAATCCACCAATTGCAGTCAAACAACCAATTGTTCCTTTTGGGTCTTTAGAATCATTAATTGTTTGAACACTTTTAAAATAAGGGGAGGTTATATCTAAGCAGTAGCATTGGTTACCACATTCACATTTAAAATTCCCCTTATACTTACCTAATTCTAGGAACATTGAATCTCTGTTTATTGTTATTTTATGTTTACATATATCACATTCTACTACAACAGAATCTTTGAATTCTTGTATTATCTTCATTGCAAACCTCCATTGGCATTTTTTACCTCAATTGTATCTTCATTACTCTGAATATGCAATAATATAATGTCAATTTTTATCTGTGGGAATTTTTGATATTTGCTATATTTTCATTTTGAAAAATGGAGTAATGAAAAAAGCTAACCGTTCTATTGGTTAGCCTTTCCAAGTATCTTAATATACTTATCTAATGATGGTCTTGATATATCGCACATTCTAGCACATTCAGATTTATTAATTTTACCGTTCCTTAGTAGGTCGTATGCTTTAATAACGCTTGCAGGTATATCTTCAATTGTAGTTGTAGGTCTGCCAACAATAGAACCTTTTGCTTTTGCATTAGCCATACCGCTTTTAACTCTTTGGCTTATGATATTTCGTTCCAGTTCACTGAAAACTCCCATCATTTTCAGCATACCTTCTGTCATTGGGTCAAGTTCCTTACTACAATCAACAATAAAGTTACCTAGAATTAATTTGATTTTTCTTTCCTTTGCAAACTCTATAATCTCACATAGTTGCTTAGTTGAACGTGTGATTCTGGATACCTCAGTGGCTACAATAGTATCTCCTGTTTGAACCTTATCCATAAGCCTCTTCAATTGTTCTCTATCTGCCTTAGTTCCAGATTCATATTCAAGATATATATTGTTCTCGGTCACTCCCTGTGACTTCAATTCTCTTGTCTGCCTTGTAATATCCTGCTTAGTTTCATTAGTTGAGCATCTCGCGTATCCATAAATCATATTTTCTTCACCATTCCATTTATTATTAACTTCACCTATATATTATCATAAATAAAGCTAATTGTAAACAAAAAGGTATGAATAATTTCCTTTACATTCTATCCAATAAAAATACCCTCAAACCCATGTTTTTCTGCTAATTTTCTGCTAAAAGTGGGTATATGAGAGTATTAATAATTTGTAAACGAAAAGAATTGTTTTCTTTTACACCCCAAACTTATTCTGTAGTGTTAGCTTATTGAAATTGTTACCAATTTGACACTCTTTCTGTTTTTATTTTATGGTATAATATGTAAATAATATATTTTTTGCATAAAGGAGCTGATTAAATGAAAAAAGCTATTTCATTGGTTGTGGCAATTATATTCACAGTAATATCTGTTTCATGTACTTATCAAGGAGCAAATAATAAAAAAAGTTTGAATAGCAAAGAGATATCAGAAAGCACCGCTACTGTATCTTCGTCGAGTTCATCAAACATAAAATTTGAATACTTTTTTAGAGGTTTTGTAGCTCTGAATTTCGATAAAATTGATACTTATCCACATAAATCATATGTAATAGAAACAGATAAGGACTGGCATGATTTTATGGATAAATATGTACCAGGAATACAGTACTATATAAATGTAGATTATACAAAAGATTGTCTTGTATTTAGTCCACTATTTCCACCACAAGAGATGTATTCTATCGCAGCAGATATAAAAACTTTTTTAGAAGATGATAAAAAAAATTTGATACCAGAATATATTAAAACTAATATTGGAATTTCAAATGGTATTTATGCACAGAATATTGATAATATACTCAACGTTTATGTAAATATAGTTAAAGTAAATAAAAAGGATATCCCAAAGGATATTAATAACATTTATCATAAAAAATGATTTTAATATAAATATGAAAATCCCCTTTTGGCTTTTAATAGGCTTCTCCTCGTAATATACAGTTTATTATTTAAACTATTTCCTACAAGTAGTAATGCTACCTTTTGCCAAAAGGCGATTTTTTATTTCATTTATTAAATTTTAAATCCTCCTGCATCACCACTACCAGTATCTTTATCGAATTGTACATTGTTAATTGTAATTAAACTTCCTTGTTTTATGTGCCATGATGTGTAATCGCTATAGCCAGACCAACCAGTAGCATTTGCCAGCCAGGTGTAAAGTACAGCAGCAACATGTCCAAATATATACTCACAAACAGCTCCAGAGCCATACACTCCAATTACGTAATTACTTCCTGCTTCTTCAAAGGCTTCGCTTACTCCATCGAAATAATTTTTTATAGCACCTTGTATTGCAGATGTTGAAGCATCATAGTCAACAGCAAAATATATAGGAGTGCCACTTGGTTGACCTATTGTATTTTTTGCATAACTGTAGGCTTTAGCCCCATCAGTTTTGCCTTGACTTTTTGAAAAATAAGAGTCACTAGTTGGGTATCCGTTCTCCCATATAGCAACAATATAAAGACCCGCATTTGAAAGTGCTTTTGCTTCTGACTGTGTCAAGTTTTTTGATGCATTATTAACATTGTAATAGCGACATATGAAGTCATAACCTTTACTTTTAAGTGTGCTCGCCATATTCGTACAGTTTGAAAAACAATCTAAACCTAAACTCATTATAGACACCTTTCTTTCGCTTGTATTTATTGGAACTTACTGGCCAGTATTTCCTCGTTCAATAATATGGTAATTTAGTAGATTAGAATACAACTTAAAACGGAAAATATGTTATTATAAGTAAGTATGATAACATTTTTATTTAAGAATTCTATACAAGTTAAACAATAAAGGTTTAAATGAACACGCAATATAAACATCTTGCAAAATTCTCCTATAATGGATATAATCTTTTTAGGGAAAATTAAATAGTTGCCGTGATTTCTAAGTGTTGGTAGCACTTAGAAACTCATGCAGGTGCATTACCACCCACACGTATGGATTTTCATCCACCACAGCAACCAGTTTTTATTATACTTGGTTTTATTTCTTTTTGCAATTACTAGTGCGTGTAGGGTTATACCTATCCGCACTTTTTAATTTTCCCTCCAATTTTTCTTTTGGAGGGAAATATATATGTTTTTTGGCTATGATGACGATAAGAATATAGAGAGCTTTATTTTATCATGTATAGAGGATAGGATTAATGACCTGAGTAATGAATTTATCAAGTCCTCTCAATATTCCGACTTTTACAGTCAATACACTACTATTCTAAAGAAGCTGGAACAATTATTACCAAGAGAAACTTATGCTTTAATCTTACAGCTTGACAGTTTATATGAGAAGCTCTCAGTTGATTATCAAAACTTCTTTTATAATCAAGGATTTTTAGATTGTCGGATGGTTTTTAATTTATTACATAAATAGTGCCTCGTTAACTACATCGAACAAATGCATTAATATCAATGGTTTAGAAGAATATGTGTAATATTTATATGTTAAGCTCCTTCTACAAAGCAGAAAGACCAATAACTATAGACAGTTAAAAACAAGTAACTCGAATCGTTCAATAACATTGATATGTGTCTAGATGTGATTTTTTAGTGTTCTACATAATCTATCTATCCTTAGTAATCAATACAAACTTATTCCAATGATAAAACTTAATACGAAAAGAGGAGTTACATCTATCTACTAAAAAAGGTTTTTGAACTGTAATGGATAATATTACTAAATATGAGAGGAGGTGTCAGCTTTAATGGACAACAATATGGAATATCCAGTATTTAGAGTAATTGAGGCAGATGATAATGAAGCAAATCAATTATTAGAGAGTGGTTTGTGTCAATTAATAGATACTTATAAAAAATCCACCCATGATTACGAGTTTCCACAAGATACATACATGGTTTACTGTATCGGTCAGAATAAGTATGGCACATGTTCAAAATGTAATGAAAACATGGTTAAATTTGTGAAAGAAAAATGGTCGAGTAAAGCCAGAAGGAAATGTAAAGTGTGTGGAGCAGAAGAATACTTAAACTATTAAGAAGGGTAAGTGATTGTATGGCAACAAAGTTATATAGCGAAGATATGGTTTTGAAATGTGCCCATTGTGGAAAAAACCTTTTTGAAGATATTGGCATGAGTATTGTTGTGCTTGTAGAAGATATAAAAAATAATAAAATAACTGATATATATACTTGCTGTAAAGGTAAATGTGATGACATTCTTCAGGAAAATAGAGTAGCTGGCAACGGCTCAGACGGATGGAAAGAACTGTCGGAATTTACCAACCCATTTTTGTTCCTTAAACACATTATGGCTATTATGAATAATATGCATGACGGCGTTGAAATTTCAAAAACAGCTTTTGAATCATACAAAGAAATTGTTTTAGCCACAGCTCAGTATGTAATGAGGGATTTAACCCCAAGTGAAAAAGAAAGCGTCAGAATAGAAAGCATGCTACCATTCTAAATCACTCATTCCTTCTAACAAATCTTCTAACACTTTTTGAAATTTTCTAACCGCTAAGGCATAAGTGTTTGAAAAGAAGTACAGAAATAAAAGCCTCGTAGAAGGCTTAAATAAAGGGTTTGAATAATGAAAGATATAGTCAAATAATCTTAAATAATAAATAAAGCGTAACTCTGGAAATCGTGTGTGGGGTAAAACTCACCGTGGGTTCGAATCCCACTCTCTCCGCCACAATTTGTCTGAAAAGCCTGATTTATCAGGCTTTTCAGCGTTTTAGAAGTAAAAAAATGGACACTATTTTGAAGAAAAATTTCAAAATTAATGTCCTTTTTACAATTAAATTAATTGAAATAAATTTATACAAAGTATCTCATAAGAACATATCCTGAAGCATAACTACCAGCTGGTGTGGTTGCT